>NZ_JAFCXE010000001.1:0-736897 GCF_049897905.1 Pararhizobium sp. PWRC1-1
AATATGGCAAGTCAGGCGGGGCGGCGGGGCGAAGCTCTTGTCGGCGTCTATTGCGCCACCAAGGCGGCGGTCATCAGCCTGACCCAGTCGGCAGGACTGGACCTCATCAAGCACGGCATTAACGTCAATGCGATTGCGCCCGGCGTCGTCGATGGCGAGCATTGGGATGGGGTCGATGCGATGTTTGCCAAATACGAAAACCGTCCGCTTGGAGAGAAAAAGAGGCTTGTCGGTGCCGAAGTTCCGTTCGGACGCATGGGCACGGCCGACGATTTGACGGGCATGGCGGTCTTCCTTGCCTCCGCAGACAGCAGCTATGTCGTTTCGCAGACCTACAATGTCGACGGCGGCAACTGGATGAGCTGAGCTCACAGCACGTCGAAAGGAATGAACATGACGACCAAACTCTCGCTCGCCAATCTTACCGCCATCAAGGCGACCGCCGCGATCCCGGCCTATGAACGCTCGGCGCTCAAGGCGGGCATCGTCCATTTTGGCGTCGGCAACTTCCACCGCGCCCATCAGGCAATCTATCTCGACGATCTGTTCAACACCGGTAGCGACCACGACTGGGCGATTATCGGGGCAGGGGTTCTGCCGTCCGATGAGGCGATGCGGGCGAAGCTCGAAGAGCAGGATTTCCTGACGACGGTGGTCGAGCAGGACAACAACAAGAGTGCTGCGCGCGTCACCGCGCCAATGATCGACTATCTGCGGCCGGGCAATGGTGCAGCGACGATTGCTGTGCTCGCCGATCCGGCGATCCGCATCGTGTCGTTGACGATCACCGAGGGCGGGTATTTCATCGATCCGGCATCCGGCCTGTTCAACCCAAAACATCCGGCCATCGTCGCCGATAGCCAGAACTCAGGCGATCCGAAAACGGTTTTCGGCCTGATCATTGCCGGGTTGAAAGCCCGCAAGGAGAAAGGCATCGTGCCGTTCACGGTGATGTCCTGCGATAATATTCCAGGCAACGGCGAAGTCACCCACGCGGCCGTTTCCGGTCTTGCACGGCTGTCCGATCCGGTGTTTGCCGAGTGGATCGAGGCCAATGTGGCGTTTCCAAGCGGCATGGTCGATCGCATCACCCCGGCGACCAGCTCGCGTGAAGTCGGCATCGTCGCCGATGATTACGATATTGACGATAACTGGCCGGTTTTCTGCGAAGAGTTCAAGCAGTGGGTGCTGGAGGATCATTTTCCGGCCGGGCGCCCGGCGCTTGAAAAGGTCGGTGTCCAGTTCGTGCCGGATGTCGCGCCCTACGAACATATGAAGATCCGCATCCTGAACGGTGGCCATGCGGCCATCGCCTATCCGGCAGCGCTTCTCGATATCCATTTCGTCCATGAGGCGATGGAGGACAAGACGGTCTGCGCCTTCCTGGCGAAGCTTGAACAGGACGAGATCATCCCGGTCATCCCGCCGGTGCCGAACACCGATCTGATTGCCTATTTCAAGAAGGTCGAGTCGCGGCTTTTCAATCCGAAGATCGCCGACACTATCCCGCGCCTGGCGCAGGACGGTTCCAACCGGCAACCGAAATTCATTCTGCCGACGACGGCTGACCGGCTGCAGCGTGGCGAGGACGTTGTCGGCCTTGCGCTGGTGTCGGCGCTCTGGTGCCGGTACTTTGCGGGAACCACCGATAGCGGCAAGCCGATCACCTTCAACGATGCCAGCGCCGACCGGCTTCATGGGGCAGCGATAAAAGCAAAGGATGATCCACAGGCCTTTCTTGCGCTTTCGGACATCTTCGGCGATGTTGCGCAATCAACGCTGTTCCAGAAACGGTTCGCACATGCACTGCGCACACTCTGGGACAAGGGCACGCGGGCAACGCTGCAGCTCTATCTCGACGGAAAACTTGGAGAATGACCTCATGACGCTTCAGCCCCCGGGGTACGTCGTGGCCTCAGCATGCGGCCACTCTGGCGGGCAAGCGGTGGTCTGACGCATATGAATACGCATCCGCCAAAGCTGGTGATTTTCGATTGCGATGGGGTTCTGGTCGATAGCGAACCGTTGTCGCTTGATGTGCTGGTTCGTGTGTTGCGCAATGCCGGTGTCGACATGGATGCCGAAGAGGCAACCGAGCGGTTCCTGGGCAAGAGCCTGCAGACCATGTCGGATATCCTGCATGAGGATTACGGTCTTGCGGTGGACGATCATTTTCTGGAGCAGATGCGCCTTGATCTCTACCAGCGGTTCCGTCAGGAATTGCAGCCCGTGGCCGGGATCGCCTCGGCGCTTGATCAGCTCGATCTTCCCAGATGCGTCGCTTCGTCAAGCCAGATGGAGCGTATCCGGCTTTCGCTGACCATCACCGGACTGATCGACAAGCTTGAGCCCTATCTGTTCAGTTCCAGCATGGTCAAGCACGGTAAACCGGCACCGGATCTCTTCCTGCATGCCGCAGCCGAAATGGCGACGCCGCCGGAAAATTGCATTGTGGTTGAAGATAGTCCGGCCGGGATCGAGGCGGCCAAGGCTGCGGGCATGCGGGTTTTTGCCTTTGCCGGTGCCTCTCATGCAAAGTCCGAGCGGCATTTGGATTCCTTGCGGCGGCTTTCGCCTGACGTGCTGTTTGACGACATGCGGGAATTGATCCATTTTGTCCGTAAAGAACAAAGGGATGGGAACGCAGGGCTCTGATGGCTGATTTGATTGTTGCTGTCGATGTCGGAACCGGCAGCGCTCGCGCTGGTATTTTCGATCGGCATGGCAGGCAGCTGGCCCGCGCGGATTATCCGATCGCGATGAACCGGCCTGAGGAAAATCACGCTGAGCACGATTCCGAGAATATCTGGTCTGCCGTCTGCATCGCCGTCAAGACGGCCCGTGCCAAGGCGGGGGTGCCTGCCGAAGCCATCGCCGCGATCGGCTTCGATGCGACATGCTCGCTGGTCGTGCGGGACAAGGATGGCGCGCCTCTCTCCGTCAATCGCAAAGGCGATCCGCGCTGGGACACGATCGTCTGGCTCGATCATCGGGCGTTGAAACAGGCGGATTTCTGCACGGCCACCAAGCATCCTGTGCTGGATCACTCCGGCCGGGTCATGTCGCCCGAAATGGAAATGCCGAAGCTCATGTGGCTGAAGCAGAATCTTCCGCAACAGTGGGAAAAGGCAGGATATTTCTTCGATTTGGCTGATTTCCTGTCCTGGCGGGCGGCCGGAAATGCGGCCCGTTCGCGTTGCACACTGACGGCAAAGTGGAACTATCTGTCTCATAAGGAAAACGGCTGGCAGGATGAGTTTCTGCAAAGGATCGGGCTTGAGGATCTGCGCGAGCGCGGCGGGTTGCCGGCAAAGACGGTACCGGTCGGACAATCGGTTGGGCATTTGACGGCTGCGGCTGCAGCTGAACTCGGCCTGCTTGAAAGCTGCAGGGTGGCAACGGGACTTATTGACGCCTATGCCGGCGCGATTGGTGTGCTCGGGGAATTTGCGGGAGAGCCGGATAGGCTGGAGCGGCAGCTTGCCCTGATTGCTGGCACCTCCAGTTGCATCGTCGCCTTTTCCAAGGAAATGAAGCCGGGCTTCGGCATGTGGGGGCCTTATTTCGAGGCGGCTTTTCCAGATACCTGGCTGATCGAGGGTGGGCAATCGGCAACCGGCGCGCTGCTTGATCATGTGGTGCGTAGCCACAGCGCCGGTGGCGAGCCGGATGCCGAGGTTCATGCGCGGATCGTTCTTCGCATCCAGGAACTGCGCGCAGCTTACGGCAGCGAGTTTGCAGCGCGCCTGCACGTTCTACCGGATTTTCATGGGAACCGTTCGCCGCTTGCCGATCCGCATGCGCTTGGTGTCATCAGCGGCCTGACGCTGGATAGCTCGTTCGATGCGCTCTGCCGTTTGTATTGGCGAACCTGCGTCGCGATAGCGCTCGGAATCCGTCACATTCTCGAAATGATGAAAGAGGCGGGTTACGACCTCGATACGCTGCATGTGACCGGCGGTCATGTCCGCAACGCGCTGCTGATGGAGCTTTACTCCGATGTAACGGGCTGCACGGTCGTTGTGCCAGAAACCAATGACGCTGTCCTGCTCGGAACCGCAATGGTCGCGTCGGTGGCAGGCGGTCTCTATCCGGACCTTGGAGCCGCAGGGCCGGCCATGTCTCCCGGTGGACATGCGCGTTATCCCAACCCCGACCTGCGCGACGTTTACGATCGCGATTACCGCAAGTTCCTTAGCCTTTACCGGCATCGTGCCGAGTTGGATGCGCTGTAAAACCGGCGAAATTTATAGGCCTCAAAAAAATGAAAGCGGTGCGGAACTTTTTGTTTGCCGGCCCGTTTCTGTGATGTCTGGATAGCGGTTCGCATCGCCCCCAATGGGAACCCCAATATAAACGTCCAGCATTCAGCTCACACGCCCCCTCGGTGAGTTGTCAATATCAGCCAGTGCCTCCCCCGGCGCTGGCTGTTTTTTGATCATTTTTCTGGCGTGCGTTTAGCTTGCAGGCGATACCCGGCTTTACCGCATCACATCTCGTCGATGATTTCGTATTCCCGTGATGGAATGGTCAGGCGATACTCGATGTGATCGGGTGCTGTCAGATACATCGCTTTGCCACCAATCGCCACGGGTACGACACGCTCCAGTACCGTGCGTGCAAATGTATGTTCGTCCGCTTCCCGCTCTGTTGCCGCAGCCGGCAGATGCTCAACCCAGGCCAGCTCAATGGCCGTATTTCCGTCAAGCAGCGTTTCGAAACAGTCGATCGCCAGAGAGTTTACGCCCGCCGAGATCGCGCCGTAGGATGCGGAATTGACGATGAGTTCGTGCAGTGCAAGGCCAATATGCAGTGTGGCGTTGGGAGAGAGATGCGCATTGATGCCGGTGATCGCGATCGGTGTTTGGGAATCCGGCCAGTAGGCGCTAAACTGCCGCTCGGTCAATGAAAACAGATAGGCGCCGCGCCAGCTGGAATCGGTGACGAGGTCCTGCGAATAGGACAGCGACTGGATACGGCCGCGAAATTTGGTAAGGAAATAGTCGAGCGACAGGGCTTGGCGGGCCGTCTGTGTTGCAATCCCCTGAATGATGGCGAGCAGGTTCTTGGAGCGATGACTGAGTTCGCGCAGCAGGGTTTTCAGGATGCGCTCTCGGTGCCGGCTCTCCGAGATATCAGTTATCACCGAGAGAATTCCGGTCATGTCGGACGTGTCGACACGTTCGATATCGATCCGGTATGTCAGCACTCCAGTAGCGGCCGGTACATCAATTTCCGTTGAAGCGGGCGTGTTACTGCCAGCGACGCTGCGTTTCAGGGCAATCAGGCGAGCGCCATCATCTGCACCAAAAACGGTTTCGTCTGCCTGAGTTGCCATTGCCAGAAGCTTCAGTCCGTCAGGCAGGTTTCCGGATAGAACCGTGTCGAGATTGTCCGATTGGTAGACATAGCCTGAGCCCGATTTCTTCAAAACCAGCTCCATCAGGACCCTGCTTACCGTGGCGCCGGTCTTGATCGGGGCTGAATTGCCTGCATTGCCCACGCGAAGCGCCTTCCATTTTCTGATCGATTCTCCGCATTATTCCCGTACTCAGGAAACACGGGCAGATCCGATCGGCATTCTGACCGGAAATGGGGCCGGTTCTCGTGCCTGTATGTTTACACGGGCGCCGGGTTTACCCCCGTGTCCTTTTTCAATGAAACGGTTCAATCGCCATTTCGGGCAAAACCGATCTCAAGCGGCCGCCGCCTTGGTGGATTCGTTGAAGAACAGCGCCTGGCTGATCAGCGCCTTGACCATATCCGGGTTAAACGGCTTGGTGACGAGGAACGTAGGCTCCGGCCGTTCACCGGTAAGAAGGCGTTCTGGGAATGCGGTAATGAAAATCACCGGAATGGCCGTGTTCTTCAGGATGTCGTTGACAGCGTCAATACCGGAGCTGCCGTCGGCCAGCTGGATATCGGCAAGCACCATGCTTGGCCGCGTCGCCTTGAACAGGGCCACCGCCTCGTCACGGGTGCGCGCAATGCCGGTGACCTTATGCCCGAGGCTCTCGACCATCTGTTCGATGTCGATCGCAATCAGCGGTTCGTCCTCGATGATCATAATGTCGGTCGCGACCTGACGCGAAATTTCCTCGGAGGCTCGTTCAAGCAGCTGGTTCATGCCGCTCTCGGTGATGCTCAAAACTTCCGCTGCCTCGCTGGTGCGGAAGCCTTCGACCGAAACGAGCAGAAATGCCTGCCGGGCGAGCGGCGAAACGGATGCGAGATTGATCGATGCCCGTTTTTCCCAGGCAAACGGCGAAACTGGTTCCGGGATCAATACAGAGGATGAGCCGAACAACTTGGTATATAGCTGAAAGAGTGCAACCCTGTCATTGCTTGCCTCAGGAAATATGGTGACATCTGCAATCAGCGCTTCCAGAACGGCTGCGACATAGGCGTCGCCCGAAGTCTGCGATCCAGTCAATGCGCGGGAGTACCGGCGCAAATAGGGCAGAAACGGAGCGATCCGGGTGGAAAGTGACATATAATAACTCCCTCAATCTGGCCGTGGTTTTGGCCATGACAGACTAGAAACGCGACCCGAAAAAAAAGGTTCCTTCCGGTGGAACAAATTTTTTCGCGGTGCATTCTATTGCCAGATGAACTGCTGAAGGTATTTTGACTTTATGACCTACAAAACTGGGGCAGGGCGCGAGACTATGATGTCTGTGCGTGCCGATAATCCGAACGCGCAGATCGCCACAAAGCTCCGCGCGCTTTATCTTTCCGTTCAGGAAGAGGCTGTTCCGGACAGGTTCCTCGATCTGCTTGAGAGACTCGATGCAGTCGAGCGTCAATCGATGCCGGATGTGGCAGAATGAGTGGCGGAATGACGGACGAAAAGCCCAGTTTCAAGCGTGAAATGCTCGCAGCCCTCCCGAGCTTGCGCGCCTTTGCCATGTCGTTGATCGGCCGGCACGACCGCGCCGACGATTTGGTCCAGGATACCATCATGAAGGCGTGGGCCAAGCAGGACCACTTCGAGATGGGGACTAATATGAAGGCGTGGCTTTTCACGATCCTTCGCAACGAACTCTACAGCCAGATGCGCAAGCGTGGCCGGGAAGTTCAGGACAGCGACGGTTACTTCACCGAATCCCTTGCCCAGCACCCCGCGCAGTATGGATCGCTGGATCTTCAGGATTTCAAGCGTGCTCTCGAAACGCTGCCACCGGATCAGCGTGAGGCAATCATTCTCGTCGGCGCTTCCGGGTTTTCCTATGAGGAAGCAGCGGAAATCTGCGGCTGCGCGCTCGGGACGATCAAGAGCCGTGTCAACCGCGCCCGCCAGCGTCTTCAGGACATTCTTCAGGTGACGGGTGAAAACGAATACGGCCCTGACGCTACATCCGCACCGATCACGTCGAGGGCATTCGTTTCTTGATAGCAAATGTGCCGCTTTCCGCATGTCTTTTCTCAATATTCGGATGACGATCTTTGCGTGACGCAATCGTGACGAACGGCATGATTGTGTCACGTGCCACAATCGTGCAGACACTGGACGAAGGCGCTGCGGAGGATTGGTAAAACCGGCACAAACGGCGCCTCCGGCTGGGTGTAGAAATTCATGAACCAACCACACGATGATCAGGTTGCGGTAACGACCATCTTGGCCTCCACCCAGAGGCTTGAGGTTCTGAACACCGTTGTTCCCAATATGGACAAGCCGGATGCCGATTTTCGGGGTATTGCGGAAATCGCAGCCGGCCTCTTCGAAGCGCCGGTCGCATTGGTAAGTCTGATCGGCGCCACCGATCAGTGGTTCAAGGCTGCAGTGGGTACCGATGAGATACATGCGCCTGCGGCCGACTCGTTTTGCCTGCACACGATCGCTGGACCTGCCGACGGTGCGTTGATCGTTGCGGATGCGGCGACCGATCTGCGTTTTTCCAGCCAGCCGCGTGTGGTTGCTGCGCCGTTTTTGCGATTCTATGCAGGTGTCCCGCTGCTCATCGACGACCAGCCCGTGGGAACGATCTGCGTTTTTGATGTCAAGCCGCGTCACCAAATGGAGCCGCAACTCATCGTTCAACTGCAACGATTGTCGCGTGTCGCGTCTTCTCTGTTCAAGCTGAAGCACGAAGCGCATCAGCGGGCGTTGAAGGAAGCGGCATTGTCGCGCGAAGAGCAGCGGCACGCGATGGCGCTTGATGCTGCCAATGTCGGCAGTTGGCTGTGGGATATCCGCTCCGGCAATGTTTCCTGCAATGAACCGATGTTGCGCATGTTCGGTATGAAGCCGGGCAAAACTGTCCAGGCAAGGGATATCTTTGGAGCCATTCATCCCGAAGACCGCATTGCAACGCTGTCAAAGCTGCGCGCGGCGATGACGCAGGATGAGGAATATGATGGAACGTTCCGGGTTGCTCAAAGTGGGCGCTGGCTGCTTGGACGCGGCCGTGTCCACGAACGCGACGCCAATGGCAAGCCAACACGTTTTCTCGGCATCAATATAGATGTCACCGAAGAGCAGGGATCGACACAGCGAACCCGGCTTTTGCTGCGCGAACTCAATCATCGGGTAAAGAACACGCTGGCTATGCTGCAGGCTCTGGCGCGCCAGACGCTGCGCCAGACCAGCGATCCGCAGGAATTCATGACGGCATTTGCTGGAAGGCTGCAGGCGATTTCCGAGGCGCATGGGTTGTTGTCGGATCATGAATGGGGTGCAATCCGTCTTTCGGCGCTCTTGGCCAAACAATTGGCACCGCATGTACGCGACTATGAAACGCAGATTGAAATTCACAAGGACGAGATTTTGCTTGGGCCGGACCAAGCCGTCGGGCTCGGGCTTGTCTTGCATGAGTTGGCAACCAATGCCGCTAAATACGGATCGCTCTCAGTTGCGCGAGGCAAGGTGGTGCTCACCGCGCGCAGTGTCGATGAAGACGGTCGCCGCATCCTGCATTTGACATGGACAGAGGTCGGTGGCCCGCCGGTTCAAGAACCAACGCGCCGCGGGTTTGGTTCGATCCTGATCGAGCGAAGCCTGGACAAGGTGATGGGCAGCTCGGTCAAGGTCGAGTATTTGCCCGCGGGGTTGACGGCGATTGTCCGTCTTCCCCTCTGACGTCTTTGTCCGTTTACCGGTCAACCATGATCTTTGTCGCCGGGTTTACGCATCAATCCTAGAACGGTGCCGACACCGACTGCGAGTCCCGCTGCCAGTAGCGGTTTTCTCCGGAAAAGGGTGAGCGCCGTGGCAATGGCAAAGGTGGTCTGCGCCTGCGATCGGCGGCGCTTGTCGGCGGCAATGCGCTGGTCGCGTGCATTGAGAGCATACATGATGCCAACGATGACGAGCCCGATCACCAGGGAAACGGCACCAAGAATAACCGTCGCCAGAACGGGCGTATAAACGGCACTCAGATAGATGGCGCCGGCCACCGCTGCGAAAATATAAGCTGTCAGGAAAAACAGCGATGCAACGAGCCACATTGCTCCGTTTCGCTTGTAGCGTGATACTGTGACACCGACGTCCGTCACCACGAGAGCCGAGAGCATTGCGGCCAAGGGACCCATTTTTTTCTCCAGATGGCAGAAGCAGATAAGGGAAAGGCTGGCCGTCAACAATGTTGCATCGCCAGCCTTTTATCGAGATGGCAACCGCTACCGGCTGCCGGCTCGTCAATCCTGCTTTTAGCGGCGGATAAGGGCCGCGACGAGAAGGCCAAGCGCTGCGGCGGCACCAAGGGTGGCAACGGGATGATCACGAACGGTGCGGCGAACCTGCTTCTCAGTCACTGAGTAGCGGCTGCGCAGTTCGGCAAAAAGCGCTTCGCCATTTTCCAGAAGGTCCTGCAATCCAGCTTCGGCCTGATCGCGTGCATCGTGAGCCCGCTCACGGACATCTCTGGATGCGTCAGAGGCTCTTGCACGCAAATCTTTCGATGTTTCTGCGCCGCGCTGGGAAAGGAGTTTTGCGAGCGCTGCGATCTCGTCGCGGATGTCGCTGATCTGATCTTCGATCGGTGCATCGAGCAAGCTGCCATTGCGCTTCTTTGCGCTCGAGCCGGAAAATAGACCTGTAGCCATGGAGAAAGCTCCTTCATGCGGCGGAAGCGGGCCAATGCCCGTCCCGGAGTGCGGTCGTACCGACACGTGAAATCATCACCGTGTCAGCGGTTCGCCACATCAACGCTCAAGGACGGGTTTGGTTCCATCGCAGATGGCACAACCTAATGAGCGGCCGTATGCGGCAGGACGAACGGTGTGTTGCTCACGGGGGTGGTGTTGACCCGCATGGCACAGCCGAACACCGCTTCCATCACGGCATCGGTCATGACGTCGTTCGGATGCCCTGTTGCATGGACGCGTCCGGCCTTCATCATGATCATCCGGTCGGCAAACATAGCAGTGAGGTTGAGGTCGTGCATGATGGCGATGACGCCCCCGCCGCGTTCGCAGAAATTGCGGGCGAGCCGCATGATTGTCAGCTGGTGGCGGATGTCGAGGCTCGACACCGGCTCGTCAAGCAGCAGGAACGCAGGCTCGCCGTGCTGCACCGGCTCCCAGATCTGACACAGGGCGCGAGCAAGCTGCACGCGCTGCTGCTCGCCGCCGGAAAGCTCCTGGTAGAAGCGGCCGGCAAAACCCGACAGGTCGACCGCCTCCAATGCGTCGCGGGCAATCCGGTCCGTTTCCCCGGCATCCGCCTTTGCTCCGACCGAGAGGCCCATGCGGACGATTTCGCGGACGGTGAAGGGAAAGGAGATGACGGTGGACTGGGGCAGCACCGCACGCTTCAGTGCCAGTTCCCATGGCTTCAGCGTCACAATATTGTGGCCGTTGATACTGACGGTGCCCTCATAGGGCAGTTCGCCGGCAATCGCTTTGAGGCTTGTGGTCTTGCCCGAGCCGTTGGGGCCGACGATGGCCGTCAATTGCCCCGCTTCGGCGTCGATGCTGACGCCGTGCAGGACCGGCTTGCCGGAAAGCCGGACAGATAGATTTGTGGCCTTGATCATGGTCTGTCCTCAAAGCCCCATGTGGGAGCGCCCACGCAGGAGGATCCACAGGAAGAACGGTGCGCCCGCGAAGGCCGTGATGATGCCAATGGGCAACTCAGCCGGCGGGACGATGGTGCGGGCGATCATATCGGCAAAGATCAGCAGCGTGCCACCGAGAAGGGCAGAGGCCGGCAGCAGATAGCGATGGTCCGGGCCGATCAGCATTCGAAGCACATGCGGCACGACAATGCCGACGAAACCGATGCCGCCACTGACGGCGACCGAGGCGCCAGTCGAGGCAGCGACGCTGACAATGGCGATGTTTTTCAGCCGCTGTACGGGGATGCCCATGTGAAACGCTGCCGCTTCTCCAAGTGTTAGCGCATTGAGCCCGCGGGCCAGAAACGGAACGACGGCGAGCGACACAAGGATGATCGGTCCCGCCGACAGGATTTTCATCCAGTTCGCACCGGCCAGCGAGCCGAGGCCCCAAAAGGTCAGGTCGCGCAACTGCTTGTCATCTGCCATGAAGATGAGAACGCCGGTGACAGCGCCTGCGAGCGCACCAAGCGCGATGCCGGCAAGCAGCATGGTGGCGACGGATGTCTGGCCACTGCGGGTGGCGATCTTGTAGAGCAGCAACGTTGTGACGAGGCCGCCCGAAAAAGCCGCGACCGGCAGTGCATAGAATCCGAAGATCGCAAAGAGCGGACCGAAGAAGGTGCTGCCGAGTACGATCAGCAGCACGGCGCCGAGGCTCGCGCCAGAGGAGACGCCGACCAGCCCCGGATCGGCCAGGGGATTGCGGAACAAACCTTGCATGACTGCGCCGGAAACGGCGAGCGAGGCACCGACCAGCATGCCAAGCACAGCGCGCGGCAGCCGGATATCCAGGATGATGATGCGGTCGCGGATGCTCAAGACCTGCTCGGCGCCCTCCATGCCTAGGAGCCAGCGCAGTACGTTACCGAGCGAGGCATCGGCGGCACCCGTCATGATCGAGGCTGAAAACATCAGCACGGCGATCACGATGAGGACAACGATCAACAGCTGTGCGAGCCTTGACCGGTCGCCCATATGCCAGTCGGATATCAAGCGTGCCGCATAGGACCGCGACCGGCCGTCATCCGCCGTCATGTTACTGGGATGCATTCGGTTTTCCATAGATGGCGCTCGTCAACTCGCGCACGGCGCTCGCGGTGCGGGGCCCGAAGCCAAGCAGATGCAAGCCGTCCATACGAATGACCGTCTTATTTTTGGCAGCTGGCGTCAGGCTCAGTGCGGGGTGTGCAAAGAGCTCGTCGTCGCTGGCCGAATGGCTACCGCGGCGCGTCATCATCAACACCACATCGGGCTTGGCTTCGATGATCGCCTCGTCGGTCAGCGGCTTGTAACCCTGAAAGCCGCCCGTCGCATTCACAGCGCCGGAGAGCGCGATGATGCCGTCCGCCGCGGTGCCGCTACCGGAGGCCATGACCTTTCCGCCCTGCGCGCTCAGGATAAACATCACGCGTTTGCGCTCGCTTTCCGGACGTTTGGCGGTTTCGGCAACGGCCGCATCGAGATCGGCTTTGACCTGATCGGCAAGGGCGGATGCTTTTTCCGGTACGCCGAGAAAGTCGCCGACATTGCGGATTTTCAACAGGATTCCGTCGCGATCGAATTTTTCCGGAACCGTCTGAAAGGGGATACCGGCATTCTTGAGAACGGCGAGCGTTTCGGGCGGGCCGCTGCCTTCTACGGCGAGGATGGCGCTCGGGTTGATGCCGATCACGCCTTCCGGCGACAATTGCCGCATGTAGCCGACGTCCGGAAGCTTGGTCGCTGCTTCCGGATAAAGGCTGGTTGAGTCGCGGCCAATGAGTTTGCCTTCTTCGCCAAGCGCATAGATGATCTCGGTTACGTCACCACCCACGGAGACAAGCCGGGACGTATCGACCTTCTGCATTTCCTGCGCGACGGCCGTGCGGATGAAAGACGCCCCATCCGGCAATGCGGCCGGCAGGACGAACGGCGTGGAAGCTGCGAAAATTGCCAGCGCCAGTTCCCACGAACGCAGCCGGCGGAAATCATAGGACGTCTTCATGACTTTACCCTTCAGGCTGCTTCGGTGATATCGAGCCGCGCAAGATTTTCCATGATGGCGCGCCATTCCTCGCGTTCTGCAACGCCTTCCTTGCGCTTGCCGAAGAACTGGATGACCATTTCACCCTTGGCATCAAGCGCTTCAAGCGATGTGACGTGGCCATCGGCAGTCGGTTTGCGCACAGCCCAGACCTCGGCGAGGTGATCGCTGCGCAGGTGGAGATGCAAGGTCGGGTCGAGGATATTGAGCCAAGGACCCATCGTCTGAATATTGGCAATCGGGCCGGAGTGAATCTGGATGATGCCGTGGTTGCCGACAAAGCACATGATCGGGAGGCCGGATTTCACCGAATCGTGCAGCATTTGCTCGACGGCTTCGGGTTGCAGTTTCCAGGCGTAATCTTCGCCCACCGACTGCAGCGCTTCGCGGCGGCCGACCTTCAGCTTGCGCAGCAATCCGTGGAACTGATGCGTATCCGTCATCCTGCTCCACTCGTCGCGCAGGGCAGCCACGTCTACAGGAACAGCCTCGCAATCGGCAATGCTTTCAACCTTCGGTTCGGCGGCAAATTCCTGCGACTGGTCATCCAGTCGGAAGGCCTCTACGATACTGTTATAGGCATCGACGTTCGAGGCCGGGCGCAGGTGCACCTTGTGAACAGCAGTTCCCTGCTTGTCGAAGAACTGCAGGCTGCGGCGCACGTCTTCGCCATCTGTCTTGGTCACGGCAAAACCGTGCGCCCAGGCGCCGGGGAAGATGCGCAGGTCGATATTCTCGCCGAGCACGATCGACGCATGTTTGCCGGGCGTGATTTTCTCGAACACGCCAATCTTTTCGTGAACCGCGCTTTCGTTGCGGGTCAGTGCCATCACTTCGCCGAGTTCAGCTGCCCGTTCCAGAAAACGATTTGCGCTGCCATCGATACGAATGGCAGTCAGCCCACATTCCGCAGCAACGAGGGCTGCTTCCGAAATGTTCAGCTGAGCGGCGATATCGCGTTCGCGCATCTTCGGGTTGGCTACCCGGTGGGCGCGGATTTCGGACGGAGTGGGGCGGGTTGTTTGGGTCATGTGTCTGCCTATTTGTTCAGAATAAGTTTGCCCTGGCGGGTAATCTTCATGCGGTAGATGGCGCCTTCATGTGAGATCAGGATTTCGGTCTGGCCACGGAACAGGTCGCGGCTCTCAAGGATGCGCTGCGTCTGGCTGATCGGCTTCACAGCCGTTACCGTATCGTGTTCGTTCAGTGGCACAGGCAAAAGGTCCTAGTCTTGGCAGCCGAAATCCGGGGATTGTACCCCTTTTCAAGCCGGGTCATTGCGATTAGTATCTTGACTTCATTACTCATCTTTTATTATGGACGCAATACAGGATTTTAGTTGTCAAGTTTAATTGCCGGGCCGAACGAGTGTTGGCGGTCCAGCGTTCCGGGCGGCTGTTTGAGCCGCGGCGTCACCCAGTCTTTAAGAATGGATAGACCATGATGAAATTCGATCGCTTGCTGCCTCTGGCTCTTCTGGCTTCCTTTTGTTCGTCAACGGCCGCTGTGGCTCAGGAGGCCGGTACACCCGGGGCTCTGTCGATCGAGATGAATGATCTCACGCAATCGGAGAAGGGCTGCAAGCTTACATTCGTCGCCGGAAATGGCCTGCCGCAATCGCTGACTAAAGCCTCGTTCGAATTCGTGCTTTTTGATCAAAAGGGGCTGGTTGAGCGGATGCCGGTATTCGATTTTCGTGATCTGCCGGCCGGCAAGACCAAAGTCCGCCAGTTTGTGCTGGCCGGAACGCAGTGCGAGGCCATCAAAAGCCTGTTGATCAACGATGCGCCGGCCTGCGAAGGCGAGGGTGTTGCCAAGGACGCCTGCATGAAAGCATTGAAGACCGGTTCCAAGTCGTCTGTCGAATTGAAGGGCTGATGCGGGTTTCCCATCGGTGTCTGTGATGAACAATACGATCAAATGGACCGGGGCTGTCGTCCTTTCGCTGCTCGCGCACGGGATGGCACTAGCGCTGTCTCAGCCGGGTGAACAGCCGCCCGAACCGGCGATGATTGCGGGGGGCGAGGCGATGGAAGTTGCTGTCCTTGGCAATGCGTTCGAGGAAACGATCCTGGCCGGTAACCCGGATGAAGCGATCGAGCCGGAGGAAGTTGAGCCAGAGGAAGTCGATCCGCAACCGGTCGAGGAAGTGGCGGAAGTGACGCCGGTTCAATCTGAGATTATGGCAGAGGAGCAGACGGATATCGTCCCGACGGAAGCCGACGTGATCCTGCCGGCTGAAGAAATTTCTCCCGCTGCCGCCGAGCAGCCAGAGTTCACGGCATCTGTAGCGCCCATCGAGACGGTCGTCCCGGAGGAGAAGCCGGATCCGGAAGATATTGTGAAGCCTGAACCGGAAAAGAAGCCGGAGCCGAAGAAAAAGCCTGAAAAGGAAAAACCGAAGAAGAAGCCGGTCAAGAAAAAGGCGGGCGACGAGGGCAAGCAGCTCGAGACCGTGACAAAAGGTCAAGCTGACGGCGTCGAAGGTGCTGTTGCAAGTACGAGTACCGGTAAGACCGGCAAATTCGCCCAGGCTTTCGGAAACGCGGCCGAGAACAATTACAAGGGCAAGGTCCGCTCGAGAGTGCAGCGGTATTTCCGTTTTCCCAAATCAGCTGATCGTGCAGGTCTGGGCGGAACGGTGACGGTGAGCTTTACCGTTTCTGCCAACGGTGGTGTTTCGGGCTTGAGGATCGTCAGGGGGTCCGGATCGCCGGTTCTCGATGAGGCTGCTTTAAGCGCGGTACAGAAAGCGGAGCCTTTTCCCAAGATTCCAGAAGCGGCCAACCGCAGCAGCTGGCTTTTTCAAATACCTCTTCAGTTCGGCCGGTAAATTTGCAAAAGCCCGTTTTCGCTACAGAACGGGCTTGTTTTGCATCAAGTCTCCTGTGGCGAAACGTCCATAGATAATATGATAAAAAAACTCATGTTTATACTTTACTATTTTTATCAGGTTAAATAGGGTTCCCGCACGATCTGCCGAACGGCCGATTCCGAAACACGCGGAGACTGACATGGGTGATAAGCGGCAGCAGCTCAAACCGAAGCAGAAGCAGAGCCGGGAGGCAGAGCCACGCAATGCGTTGGTCTCCGCAAAGACTCAAGGAACACGGCTTGAGGGGCGCAGTTTCCTCTATGTCGGTGGCCGCGATTGCCAGGTGGCGCACCTGCGCCAGATTGCCAGTTCCCACGGTGCTGAACTGATCCACCATGATGGCGGTCTGCGCGAAGCGGTATCCCGCATCGACAATATCCTTCCGTCCGTCGACTGCGTCTTCTGCCCGATCGACTGTATCAGCCATGATGCGTGTCTGAGGGTAAAGACCGGCTGCAAGAAATGGGGCAAGGCTTTCGTGCCGCTTCGCAATGGCAGCAAATCGAGCCTCGAGCGCGCTTTCCTGGACCTGAAGGCGAGCCGCGGCAACGCCAGTTGATCGTTGGCGCCGAGATGCGGGCGCATGTCCGCGCGCGATTTTTCTGGAGATAACGACATGAGCAATGAGCGTCCCGATCATTATATGATGATCGGACTGCACAAGCTGGCCGCGCAGTCCGGCGACGGTCTGGTTCCGGAACTTCACGAGCTGATGTCGCGCCGCGCGCGCATGGTTGAAGACAATCCGAACGTTACCGAATTTCCCGCCTGGCAGGCGCGTCCGCCGGCTCGCTCAGCATTGGGGCTTGCGCCTGAGCCGAGAGACAATATCCTGCCGTTCGTTCCCGGCGCTGCCGCCACGGTGCAGACCAAAGATCAAGCTTGAGGATATCCGCATGTTTTTTGCCATGAACAGGTTCAGGATCGCCATCGGCCACGAAACGGCGTTCGAAGATATCTGGAAGAACCGTGATTCCAGCCTTGCGGAAAATCCCGGTTTCAAGGAATTCAAGCTTTTGCGCGGCGAGACCGTTGCTGACGAAGGCTACACATTGTTCGTGTCGAGCTCTAGCTGGGAAAGCCGCGACGCCTTTGTCGCTTGGACGAAGTCGGAGAATTTTCGGGCGGCGCATAAAAATGCCGGCGATAATCGGGCAATGTATCTCGGGCCGCCGAAATTCGAAGGCTTCTCGGTCGTCGAAGGCGCTTAAGCTTCCTTGCGCATGAAGAATGCTCCGGCAGCGACGGAAAGCCAGCCGAGCATCATCAACACGCCGCCTGATGGTGCCGACATCGGGAATAGTCCGTGACCGAGGAAGTGGCGTGCCGTCAGGTCGGCGGCGAACAGGGCCGTTCCTGCTGAAAGCAGCAAGGCTGCAATCGGCGCTGTCCGCATGACAGGCCAGGCGGCATAAAGCGCGATCAGGGCAGGGGCGTGCGCCAGGCACATCGCCGAAGCGCCACCGAGCAGGCGCGGGTCGGCTCCATGCGATGCGGCAGCGGCGCTGATGACACCAAAGAGACCCATCAGACCGGCAATGAAAAGGGTAACCGGCCGAAACTGCCCGTTCTGCATGTCTATTCGTCCTTGTTCTGCATGTGATGGGCAAGCCGTGTCACCGGCTCCAGAATGATCGACCGTAGTTGCGGATGTTGCACCGTCTCTTCCAGTGCCTGCGTGAAACAGAGCAGCCACTCGTCGCGTTCCTGCGCCCCGATCGCTGCGCCGAAATGGCGGCTTCTGAGCCGCGGATGGCCGCGTTTATCGGTATAAAGCGGCGGTCCGCCGAGCCAGCCGGTCAGATATTCGTAGAATTTCTCTTCACTGCCGGAGAGATCGGCCGGATGGACTGCACGGCAGCGTGCGGCTTGCGGCAGCGTATCCATCAACTCATAGAAACGGTGGGTGAGCGCCCGTACAGCGTTGTCGCCGCCTATGGCGTTGTAAAGTGTTTCAGTCTGGCCGTCCGTCATCATCGTGTCCCCGATTGATGGTAGTTCTAGCGTGCCGCGCTTTGCCGTTCCAACCGTTTTTCATAGGGCTGCCAGGGTTGCGTCGATTGACCGCGTCGCTGCATGAAAGCATGAATTGCCTTGACAAACCGTCCAGACGGTATCTTAATGCGTCATGTCTATCGCTCACCATCGCCGCAAGCAACCGGAATTGGTCCGCCAGCAACTGCTGGAGGTGGCTGCGCGCCTGTCGTTGGAGCAGGGCAGTGCCGGTGTAACGCTCGACGCCGTGTCGCAGGCGGCAGGTGTCAGCAAGGGCGGTCTGCTGCATCATTTTCCCAACAAGACGGCGCTGCTGAACGGCCTCTTCGAAGACCTGACCGGGAAACTCGAGCGGGCGATCGAGGAGGAAATGCGCAATGACCCGGTTGCGCATGGCCGCTTCACCCGCGCCTATCTGTCCGTCGTCTTTGCATTAGAGGAAGATGCGGACGTGCAAGGCTGGCAGGTCCTGACTGTTGCGCTCCTGTCCGAGCCGCAGTTGCGCGAACGCTGGCGGATATGGGTGGCGGATCATGCGGACGAATTCGTCGGCACCGATTCCTCGGCCGGATGCCTGTTGGCGCGGTTTGCTGCCGATGGCCTGTGGCTGGCGGATCTCCTCAAGAGCCATGATGTCGACCAACCGACACGTCAGGCGATGCGGGTGCAACTCGTCGCACTTTCCTTACAATAACTGGCCTTGCAACAACCGGCTATCGGAGCCCCACATGAATCCCGCAATGCTCTATGCCGTGCTCGTGATTGCCATCGTCTTTGAGGTGCTCGGCACATCGGCCATGCAGGCCGCCCAGCATTTTACCAAGCTGGTGCCGACGCTGATCATGGTGGTCTGCTATGCAATCGCCTTCTATTTCCTGTCCTATACATTGCGGGTCATTCCTGTCGGGATTGCCTATGCGATCTGGAGCGGCCTCGGCATCGTGCTGATTTCGCTGGTTGGTTATTTCGTATTTGGGCAGAAGCTTGATCTGGCCGCCATTCTCGGGCTCGGATTGATCATTGCTGGCGTTGTCGTGCTCCACGTCTTCTCCAAATCCACGTTCCATTAAACCCATCCTGTAACCAGATTTTCACTTGCAAAAGCGCTTCGCGGATTCTATCGCTGGAAATTGAAAGCGGTTTCAATTTTATCGAATGCTGATGAATGCGGCGTCGAAAGAAGGATTGGTCATGACCATCAAGGCAGTTGTCTGGGGCGAGAATATCCATGAGCAGACCAATGAGGTCGTGCGAAATATTTATCCGAACGGCATGCACAACACGATTGCCGCGGCGCTGAACACGGACCCTTCCATCGAAGCGACCACGGCGACATTGCAGGAGCCGGAGCATGGCTTGAGCGTCGAGCGTCTGGCCAAGACCGACGTTTTGCTCTGGTGGGGACACAAGGATCATGGCGCGGTGTCGGACGAAATCGTCGAGCGTGTTGCCAAGCGCGTCTGGGAAGGCATGGGGCTGATCGTTCTGCATTCCGGCCATTTCTCAAAACCGTTCAAGCGGCTGATGGGCACGCCCTGCGCGCTGAAATGGCGCGAGGCGGGCGAGCGCGAGCGGCTGTGGGTGATCAACCCGCGCCACCCGATCGCCGAAGGTCTGGACGAGAATTTCGTGCTGGAAAACGAGGAAATGTACGGCGAGCAGTTTTCTGTGCCGGAGCCGCTCGAAACCGTGTTTATCTCCTGGTTCGCCGGTGGCGAGGTGTTCCGCTCGGGTCTCACCTGGCGCCGTGGCGCCGGAAATATCTTCTATTTCCGTCCCGGCCATGAGACTTACCCGACCTATCACGACGCCAATGTCCACACGGTTCTGCGCAACTCGGTCAAGTGGGCCTACAACCGACAAGGCACCTACAGCGCCATCCATGATGCGCCGAACGTACCTGTTGAAAACGCACTGGAGCCGATCGTCGAGCGTGGCCGAAAACTGCATCAGGCCGGCGAAGAGGGGTACAAGTGATGAAGTCGATCCGTCTTCTCGTTCTCGGCACGGGCGGTATGGCCAATACCCATGCAATGAACTTTGCCACGATGAGTGGCGTCGAACTCGTGGCCGCCGTCGATGTCGATCAGGTCCGGGTGCAGGCGTTTGCGTTGCGCCATGAGATCGCCAAGACATTCACTTCGCTCGACGAAGCCATTGCCTGGGGCGAATTCGATGCCGTCACCAATGTGACGCCGGACAAGATCCACTATCCGACAACACTCAAACTGCTGGCCGCTGGCAAGCACGTGCTCTGCGAAAAGCCGTTGGCCGAGGACTATGCCAAGGCCGCCGAGATGGCGACGGCTGCGGAAAAATCCGGTCTGGTGACGATGGTCAACCTCACCTACCGCAATGTCGCCGAGGTGCAGAAGGCGCGGCACATGGTTCTAGCCGGCGAGATTGGCAAGGTCCGCCATATCGAGGCGTCCTACCTGCAGAGCTGGCTGGTTTCCAAGGCTTGGGGCGACTGGGCGACGGAATCGCAATGGCTTTGGCGGCTGTCGACCAAGCACGGCTCGAACGGGGTGCTCGGCGATGTCGGTATTCATATCCTCGATTTCGCCGGTTATGGCGCAGCGACCGATGTGGAGCATATCTTTGCGCGGCTGAAGACGTTCGACAAGGCGCCCGGCAACAGGATCGGCGAATACGATCTCGATGCCAATGACAGCTTCACCATGACGGCCGAATTTGCCAATGGCGCTATGGGTGTTGTCCACGCCAGCCGCTGGGCTGTCGGCCATCTCAACGAGTTGCGCCTGCGCATGCATGGCGACAAGGGGGCAATCGAGGTGATCCACACCCCGGACGGATCGACACTCAAGGCTTGCCTGGGTGCCGATATCGAAAAGGGCATCTGGAAGGACATCGATGCGGGAACCGTATTGACCAACTACCAGCGCTTCATCGACGCGGTCCGGGCCGGCAAGACAGTCGAGCCGGGCTTCCGCCATGCCGCCGATCTGCAGAAGGTGCTTGATCTGGCCATGGTCACCGAGAAGGAACGCCGCGAACTTTCGGTTTAAACCTTCTTCACCGCAGCCGTCGAGTTGCGGATCACCAGTTCCACCGGCCAGACCTCGCGCAGGTTTTCGGCCGGTGTTCCCTGCAGCATTTCCAGTACCATTTCGCCGATCCGCGCCCCCGCCGCGCGGATCGATGATCGTGTTGTCGAGAGTGTCGGCACGAGGTGATCGGGGCTGATATAGGGAAAGACGTCGTCATGGGCGATCAGCGAGATATGCTCGCCGACGGTCAGGCCGGCGATGCGGATCGCCCGCATGGCGCCCAGCGCCGACATCATCGATCCGGCGACGACGGCTGTTGGCCTGTCCTCGAGCTTGAGGAAGCCCTGCATCAGCCGGAAGCCCATCTCGTCGGTGAACTCGCCATGTCCGCAGAGCGCCGGATCGATCGTGACGCCACGGTCGCTCAGCGCCGTCTGGTAGCCGTCCTGCCGGTGTTCGGCAAAAATCCGTCCACGGTAACCGTTGAGCAGGGCGATGCGGCGATGGCCGAGATCGAGCAGATGGCTGGTCGATTGCCGCACTGCGCCGAAATTGTCGATGTCCAGCCAGCCGAAATTGCCGTCAGAATTGGTGCGGCCATGAACGATGAAGGGTAAGCGCAGCGAATTGAGCAGCGCAATACGTGGGTCGTCAAGAAACGGTGAGTGCAGGATGACGGCGTCGACGCGCTTGCTGGCTGCAAGACGGCGATAGGTGGCGAGTTCAGCCTCGGGCGAATCGACGGTCGAAACGAGGATGTCGATTTCCTCCTGCTGCAACCGCCCGCCGAGCCCGCCCATGAACTCGCTGGTATGCGGCCCGAACTCGCCGCCGCCCTTCAGCACGATCCCGATGGCGCCGACCCGGCCGGTGGCAAGCCCCAATGCGCTGGTGTTTGGCCGGTAGCCATATTCGAGCGCTGCCTTCAGCACGCGTTCGCGGGTTGCCTGCTTGACCTCTGGGTAGCCGCTCAAGGCACGGCTGACCGTCGTCTGCGACAGTTCGAGCCGGTTTGCGAACTCCTTGAGGTTCATGGGGAATTTCCTGTTGTCTACCGTCGCAGTGTAGGCGGCTTTAGGGCTGTGGCAAAGGGGCTATGCCGGGCACGCCCTCGCGAATTCGGCGGGAGAAGTCCGGCGCTTTGTCTGCGGCCTGCGCCCGCGCGCTGATGGCGCCGCCGCTTTGAAGTTGCTCCAGCGTAAAACCAGGTATGAAGCCATTCACGCTGATGATGTAGGAGGGCAGGTAGCCTGAAAAGATCAACCGGTAATCCAGCGGCAATGCGCCGGAGACGATATGGTTGATCATGGCGAAAACGATCGTCGTGCAGTTGGCCGTGATCGTATTGTAATATTGCGGTGTCTCGTTGAGGCCGTTCGCCGTATCGACATAGGACAGGAAAAGCGATCGCCTCGCCGGCTTTGGAATGTTGAGGCGGTAGAGATAGACGTCTTCCTTGCGGATATTGGTGCGCACCCTTACGATATCGCGCTCGTCGGCGGCGATCACGCTCATCTCGAATTCCTTGAAGAACCCGCCGATCTCCGAAAAGCTCTCGGTCCGTTCCTTGCGGATTTCCACCGAGAAGGTGACGAACTGGCCATCCTCGAAACCGAAGGACACGAGCGTATGGGCAATCGCCGGGCTCGACCAATAGGACAGGAGAAGATCGACCGAGGCGAGCTTATCGAGGTCGTAGGTACGATTTTCCCAGCGCACCGTATAATCCGTCGGTGACAGCCAGTCGAAATTGCGGACATTGGCAAGCGTGACCTCGGGACCATTGACGACGCCTGCGACGATATGCGCGACCTCGTCGGCCCAATCGCGATTGTTGCTCGCCGGTATGGCGTTCCACCAGAACAGCAATGCGGCAATCATCAAGGGATAGAGCAGAGCCGCAATGCGCGAGTGCCAGCGCACATAGGCATAGAGCGCGACAAGCGAGAGGATGGCCCAGAGCGCTGCGAGCAAGATCTTGACGGCGGCCGGACCGGGCGCCTGATAGAACAGTGCCATCGCCCCCCAGACTGCAAAGCCCAGAATGGCAAGCGCCGATAGCACCCGTATGATGATGCCGAGGACGTGAAAGCGGCGGCGTTGAACAGGTTCGCTCATCGGTCAGCGACCATCATGGAAGCCTGCGTTGCAAGCTCTTGGCGCGGTTCCATGCCCATGAAGGCCTCCTTGGTTTCACCCGCCTGCAATGCCAGATTTTCCAGCCAGAGGACATTTGATTTTTCGTTTTCGTGCATTTTTCAAACAGACAGGTGTTCACGCTCTTCCCGCTCCTCAGGTCCAAACCTGACGCCAGACGAGCTGGTAAGCCGTTATACCACCATTGTTTTTTCGGTTGTTGAAATTTGCAGAAGCCGCATTGTTATTTGTCATATGATTGACTAGCATCGCGTTCTTGACCAACCGGACAAAAATTGGCCGACGCCAATAGACGGATCAGGCAGGACGGGGTTTTTTGAATGCAGGCGGTTTTCGACGGCCACAATGATGTGTTGCTGAGACTGTGGAGCAATGCCAAAAATGGCGCTGACCCGGTTATTGAGTTTTCTGAAGGAACAACGGAAGGCCATATCGATGGCCCCCGTGCCAGGAAGGGCGGTCTCATCGGCGGACTGTCGGCGATCTACATCCCTTCGGATCATCTCGTCTTGAAGACGCCTGACGAGAATGGCCACTATGCGACGCAATTGTCCGAGCCGCTGGAGCGGCAGCCATCTCTCGATATCGCGCTGGAATTCACCGCCATCGCCCTTCGGCTTGATCGCGCCGGTGCCTGGAAGCTTTGCCGTTCGACCGCCGATATTTGCGCCGCGATGGAAAACGACATCTTTGCCGCAGTGCTGCACATGGAAGGCTGTGAGGCGATCGGTGCCGATCTCACCGCGCTTGAAACATTCCACGCCGCCGGATTGCGTTCGCTTGGGCCCGTCTGGAGCCGTAACAATATCTTTGGCCACGGCGTGCCCTTTGCCTTTCCGATGGGGCCGGATACCGGGCCGGGCCTGACCGACGCCGGCTTCGATCTGGTGCGCGATTGCAACCGCCTCGGCATTCTTATCGATCTCGCCCATATCACCGAAAAAGGGTTCTGGGACGTGGCGAAGACCACCGACCAGCCACTGATCGCCAGCCATTCCAATGCGCATGCCCTGACTGCCGTTGCCCGCAACCTGACCAATCGTCAGTTGGACGCCATCCGCGACAGCAAGGGGCTGGCCGGGCTGAACTACGCGACTACGATGTTGCGGCCCGACGGGCTGGAAAATGCCAATACGCCGATCTCCGACATGGTCCGTCATGTCGATTACATGGTCGAGCGCATGGGCATCGATTGCGTGGCGCTCGGATCCGACTTCGATGGCGCAACCATCCCGGAAGGCATAACCGATGCGGCTGGCAACCAGAACCTGATTGCTGCCCTGCGGGACGCCGGATATGGTGACGCTGAACTGACAAAAATATGCCGGGAAAACTGGCTGAGGGTTTTGGCTCAAGCATGGCACGAAGCCGCTTGAACCAAAAATAAAAGGCCCATTGCGGGCTTAAAAAAGGGAACAGAGAGATGATGCATTCACTGAACAAGCATGTCCGCATGTTGACGGCTGGCGCCGCCATGTCGCTGATCTTGATGGCAGGTGCGCCCGCATTCGCTGAAACACCGGCCGACACGCTGGTCGAAGGCTGGGCGATCGACGACATCATCACCATGGATCCGGGCGAAGCCTTCGAGCTTTCAACTGCCGAAGTCACCGCCAATACCTATAGCTATCTCGTTCGGCTCGATATCAATGACACGTCCAAGGTCGTCGGCGATCTCGCCGAAAGCTGGACCGTTTCCGATGATGGCCTGACCTACACGTTCAAGCTGAAGCCCGACACCAAATTTGCCTCCGGCAATCCTGTGACGGCCGAAGATGTCGCTTACTCCATCGAACGCGTCGTCAAGCTCGACAAGAGCCCAGCCTTCATTCTCACGCAGTTTGGTCTGACCGGCGACAACGTCACGGAAAAGGCGAAGGCGACGGATGCCGGCACGTTCACGTTCACCGTCGACAAGGCCTATGCGCCGAGCTTCGTGCTGAACTGCCTGACAGCAACGGTCGGTGCCGTCGTTGACAAGAAGCTGGTGCTCGAACATGTGGCTGCGGTCACGCCATCGGCCGAATACAAGTATGACAACGATTTCGGCAATGAATGGCTGAAGACCGGTTACGCCGGTTCTGGCGCCTTCAAGTTGCGCGAATGGCGCGCCAACGAAGTCGTCGTCATGGAGCGCAATGACAACTATTACGGCGAAAAGACGCCGCTCGCCCGTGTGATCTATCGCCACATGAAGGAAAGCTCCGGCCAGCGCCTGGCGCTGGAAGCCGGCGACATCGACGTGGCGCGCAATCTCGAGCCGGGCGATTTCGACGCCGTTTCGAAGAATGCCGAGCTTGCCACCACCAACGCGCCGAAGGGCACGGTCTATTACTTCAGCCTCAACCAGAAGAACGCCAACCTGGCGAAGCCCGAAGTGGCAGAAGCCTTCAAGTATCTGGTCGACTACGATGCGATAGGTTCGACCCTGATCAAGGGCATCGGCGAGATCCATCAGACCTTCCTGCCGAAGGGCGTTCTGGGCGAACTGCCGGAAAACCCCTACAAGCTCGACGTTGCCAAGGCCAAGGAATTGCTGGCCAAGGCAGGTCTTGCCGATGGTTTCACGGTGACCATGGACGTGCGCAACACCCAGCCGATCACCGGTATTGCTGAATCCATCCAACAGACACTGGCCCAGGCCAACATCAAGATGGAAATCGTCCCCGGCGACGGCAAGCAGACGCTGACCAAGTACCGCGCCCGCACGCATGACATCTATATCGGCCAGTGGGGCCAGGATTACTTCGATCCGAACTCGAATGCCGAAACCTTTACCGTCAACCCGGACAATTCCGACGAAGGCAAGAACAAGACGCTCGCCTGGCGCAACACCTGGGACGTTCCGAGGGAATGGACCGAACAGAGCAAGGCTGCCCTGCTTGAAAAGGATGCAACCAAGCGCGCCGACATGTACAAGGACCTGCAGAAGAAGGTGCTTGAGAAGAGCCCGTTCGTGCTCATCTTCCAGCAGACTGAAGTTGCCGGAACCCGCGCCAACGTGAAGGGTTTCAAGCTCGGTCCGAGCTTCGATACCAACTACGTCTTCACGGTTTCCAAGGATTGAGCCGGAGATAGCCGGTGAGCATTCCCGAAACAGTACCAACGGCCGGGCGCTCACGCGCCCGTGCCAACGGCTGGGCAAAGAGCATCCTGCGCTTCCTGGTCATCATCGTCACGACCTATCTCGGTCTTCTGGCCGTGACCTTCTTCATCGGCCGCGTCATTCCGATCGATCCGGTGCTTGCCGTTCTCGGTGACCGGGCGCCGGCGCACGTCGTCGAGCGAACCCGTGAGCTGATGGGCTTCAACAAACCGCTCTATGAGCAGTTCTTCATCTATGTGCGCGATGCGCTGACGGGCAATTTCGGCACCTCGGTGCTAACAACCAATCCCGTCATGAGCGATATCCGCCGCGTCTTCCCCGCTACGCTCGAACTTGCGACGCTTGGCACCATTATCGGCAGCCTTTTCGGCGTGCCGCTTGGTGTGCTCGCAGCCGTCAAGCGCGGCTCGATCGCCGACCAGATCGTCCGTGTCGTCGGGCTTGTCGGCTATTCCGTGCCGATTTTCTGGCTGGCTCTGCTGTCGCTGTTGTTCTTCTACGCCAAGCTTCGCTGGGTCGCCTATCCTGGCCGCATCGATATCGTCTACGAATACAGTTTTACCCCGATAACCGGCCTTTATCTGCTGGATTCGCTCTGGCAGGGGCAGTGGGATGTGTTCCGCGATGTCTTCCGCCACATCATCCTGCCTGCCGGCCTGCTCGGCTATTTCTCGCTCGCCTATATCAGCCGGATGACCCGCAGCTTCATGCTCAACGAGCTTGGCCAGGAATATATCGTTGCGGCGCGCGCCAAGGGTCTGTCCGAAACCCGCATCATATGGGGGCATGCCTTGCGCAATGCCGCGGTGCCGCTGGTGACGGTGATTGCACTCTCCTATGCAGGGCTTCTCGAAGGCTCTGTGCTGACGGAGACGGTGTTCGCGTGGCCGGGGCTTGGGCTCTACATCACCAATTCGCTGCAGAATGCTGACATGAACGCGGTTCTGGGCGGCACCATCGTCATCGGTTCCGTCTTCATCGCCATCAATATCCTGTCCGATCTTCTCTACCGGACACTTGACCCGAGGACGCGCGCGCGATGAGCCAGTCCACCCTTCAAACCACTCCCATGACCCGCCGCCAATGGCTGATGTCCGACAGGCCGCAGTCGCGCCTGCAGGCGCGTCTCGGCCGTGCCTACATGACCTGGCAGCGGTTTTCCGCCAACAAGCTTGCCGTTGCCGGTCTCTGCATCATCCTGCTGCTCATCCTGATCGCGATTTTTGCCGATGTGCTCGCACCGCATTCGCCGGTCATCGGCAATCTCGGCGGTGCGCGCTTGCTGCCGCCGGGAAGCCCGGGCTATCTGCTCGGCACCGACGATCAGGGCAGGGACATTCTCTCGCGCCTGCTACATGGATCGCGGCTGACGCTGCTGGTTATCGTTCTCGTGGCAATCATCGCAGCCCCGATCGGCCTTCTGGTCGGCGCCATCTCCGGCTATGCCGGAGGCTGGGTCGATGCTGTGCTGATGCGAATTACCGACATCTTCCTCGCGTTCCCGAAGCTTGTGCTGGCGCTCGCCTTCGTCGCCGCCATGGGGCCGGGCATCCAGAATGCGATTATCGCTATCGCCATCACCTCCTGGCCGCCCTATGCGCGTATCGCCCGTGCCGAAACGCTGAGCGTGCGGAATTCCGATTACATCGCTGCCGTGCGGCTGATGGGCGCTTCGCCGTTCCGCATCGTGCTTCGGCATGTGATGCCGATGTGCACGTCGTCGCTGATCGTCCGAGTGACGCTGGATATGGCAGGGATTATTCTGACGGCCGCCGGTCTCGGCTTCCTTGGTCTCGGTGCCCAGCCGCCGCTGCCGGAATGGGGTGCGATGATCGCGTCCGGCCGCCGCTTTATTCTCGACCAGTGGTGGGTTGCCACCATGCCAGGCATCGCCATCCTGATCGTCAGCCTCGGTTTCAACCTGCTTGGCGACGGCCTGCGCGACGCGCTCGATCCACGGGAGAGCGGCCAATGAGCACGATGCTGACGGTCGATGATCTCCGGGTCTCGTTTCCGACCCGCACCGGCCTGATCGAGGCGGTGCGCGGCGTCTCCTTCACGCTCGGTCGCGAACGGCTGGGGATTGTCGGTGAAAGCGGTTCTGGAAAATCGCAGACGGGCAGGGCGATCATGGGCCTGACGCCGGCGCATGCGAAGATTTCGGCCAAGACGTTGAATTTCGATGGCATCGACCTCTTGACGGCGCCGGCCAAGGTCAGGCGCAGCCTGCGCGGCAGCCGCATCGCCATGATCCTGCAGGACCCGAAATATTCGCTCAACCCGGTAATGAGCATCGGCCGCCAGATCGTCGAGACGCTGCGCACGCATGAAAATGTCAGCAAGCGGGAAGCGCGCGACCGCGCCATTGCCATGCTGGAAGCTGTGCAGATCCGCGATGCCGGCCGGGTCTTCGATCTTCATCCACACGAAGTCTCCGGCGGTATGGGCCAGCGGGCGATGATCGCCATGATGCTGATTGCCGGGCCGGAACTGCTGGTCGCCGACGAGCCGACTTCGGCGCTCGACGTCACGGTGCAGCTCGAAGTGCTCGGCATTCTCGACAAGCTGGTTGCCGACCGCGGCATGGGGCTGATCTTCATCTCGCACGACCTGCGGCTGGTCTCGTCCTTCTGCGACCGCGTCATCGTCATGTATGCGGGCAAGATCGTCGAGGAACTGGCAGCGTCGGATCTCGGCAACGCCAAACATCCCTATACCCAAGGCCTGCTCAACTGCATGCCGACGCTCGGCACCAACCGGCATCCGCTGCCCGTGCTCGACCGCCAGCCGGAGTGGGCGCTATGACTGCAATCGTTTCTGCTGAAAACCTGACCGTCGCCTATGACGACTTCCTGGCGCTGGACAATGTCAGCATCGATGTCGCGCCGGGTGAATCCTTCGGTCTCGTCGGCGAATCCGGGTCCGGAAAATCGACGCTTTTGCGCGCCATTGCTGGTCTTTCGCCCGTCACCGGTGGCAGGATCGTGCTCGACGGCAAGCCTCTTGATGTTAAATACCGGGACAAGGCATTCTATCGCCAGGTGCAGATGGTGTTCCAGGACCCCTATGGCTCGCTGCATCCGCGCCAGACCGTCGACCGGCTGCTGCAGGAACCTCTTGCCATTCACGGTGTTGCCGACGCCGAACGGCGCATCCTGCGGGCGCTGGACGAAGTCGGTCTCGGCTCATCCTTCCGCTTCCGCTACTCGCACCAACTGTCGGGCGGCCAGCGCCAGCGCATCGCCATTGCAAGGGCGCTGATCATCGAGCCGCAGATCATGCTGCTCGATGAGCCGACCTCGGCACTCGATGCCTCCGTCCAGGCAGAAGTCCTCAACCTGCTCGAACAGGTCCGCCGCGACCGCAAGCTCACCTATATCATGGTCAGCCACGACCTCGGCGTCGTCACCCATATGTGCGAGCGGCTGGCGGTGATGAAGAACGGCAAGGTCGTCGAGCGGCTGTCATCGGCCGATCTCGTCGCAGGCCGTCTCAAGGAGGATTATACCAAGAACCTGATGGTGGCGAGCAAGGGGTTCGTGCGGGCCGCAAGCATGGCTTGAGGCCGGCATCCGGCGCCTGGTGCGCCGGTCCGCCCGCGGCTTCTCCGCACCAACAGCGACCGCCTGATGCGCTCTGCCGAACCCGCCTTGTGTCGTACATTAGAAAGGCGCAATATTCATCCTGCTGGGGCATGGTTCACCTTGGGAGGAGCGGATCATGAACGACATGAGCCTCATGAACCTGCAAGCAGGAAAGACGACCGTGAGCGCGGCGGCCATTGAGGCTTTCGCCTGGCAGCAGCGCGGAGATGTGCTGGATGCCGGCGACGCATCTTATGACGAAGTGCGCGCCATCTGGAATGGCATGATCGACCGCAAGCCCGCGCTGATCGTGCGATGCGCCGGTGCTGCGGACGTTGTTCGAGCCGTGCGCTTTGCCCGCGACAACCGGCTTCTCGTCGCCGTGCGCGGCGGTGGGCACAACATCGCCGGCAACGCGGTCTGTGATGGCGGTCTGATGATCGATCTATCGCCGATGCAGTCTGTGCGTGTCGATGCCGCGGCAAAACGGGCCTGGGTCGAGCCCGGGGCGACGCTTGCTGATGTCGATAGCGAAACCCAATCCTTCGGACTTGCGGTGCCGACCGGTATCAATTCCACGACGGGCATTGCCGGATTGACGCTGGGTGGTGGTTTCGGCTGGATCACGCGTAAGTTCGGCCTGACGATCGATAGTCTCCTGTCTGCCGATGTGGTGACGGCGGACGGTAATCTGGTGCGTGCAAGCGAGACAGAAAACAGCGACCTGTTCTGGGCGCTGCGGGGTGGCGGCGGCAATTTCGGTATCGTCACGGCGTTCGAATTCAAGCTCCATGATCTCGGTCCGCAGGTGACAGCCGGTCTCGTCGTCCATCCATTCGCGGATGCGAAAAACGTTCTCGAACAATACCGGCAGGCGCTCGAAACCGCACCGGACGAGTTGACCTGCTGGGCTATTATGAGACAGGCGCCACCGTTGCCATTTCTGCCTCAGGAGTGGCACCGCAAGGAAGTGCTGGTTCTCGCCATGTGCTATTGCGGTGATGCAGCGTCGGCTGAAAAAGCCACGGCGCGGCTGCGCGCGATCGGTAAGCCGATCGCCGATGTCGTCGGCCCTAGTCCCTTTGCCGGCTGGCAGCAGGCATTCGATCCGCTGCTGACGCCCGGCGCGCGCAATTACTGGAAGAGCCACGATTTCATGGAGCTTTCCGATGCGACGATCGCAATCCTGTTGGATGCTGTCCGCAACCTTCCAAGTCCGGAATGCGAGATCTTCATCGCTCATGTCGGCGGCGCTGCGGGCCGCATCGCAGCCGGTGCCACCGCCTTCCCGCAACGGAGTTCGCATTTTGTCATGAATGTGCACGCCCGCTGGCGCGAACCGGCGATGGACGCGGCCTGCATCGGCTGGGCCCGCCAGCTTTTCGAGGCCGCGAAACCTTATTCCGTCGGAACGGCCTATATCAATTTCATGCCGGAAGACGAGGGCGACCGCGTCGCCGCCGCCTATGGCGGCAACTATCAGCGGCTCGGCGAGATCAAACGGCGATACGATCCGGACAATCTGTTCCGCATGAACCAGAATGTGAAGCCGGGAGGGGAGGCTGGTTAGGTCAGTTGAGGGATGTCGTTGGTAAAACAGGAAAGGTGCACTGAAGATGATAGCTGCCGCGACCATCGACCGGTCAACTCGGCCTCTCTGCTCCGGAGTGGTCGCCCGGGCGCCTTTCCGACATATAATCGGCCTGTGCGAGCGCGGAAGGCATGCCTTCAAAAACGCGGCTAGCCAATCGCCTCACTTCCCGATCGGAAACTGGAAGTTCACACCGGCGAAGATCTGCCATCTCGGACTTCCGGGACCGTCCTTGAACACGGTGTACTGGGGCTCGATGAACGCATTCATCGTAGCGCCATTTTCGAGGGCGAACACCTTGCCTAAGCCGAATCCCACGGGAATGTACCAGTCGCCATCGTGGAGGTCGAAATTCCAGGTAGCCGAGGATCGAAGATAAAAGCCATCGTCGAGATTGATGTTGAGGATGGGCTGAGCGGTCAGCAGGGAAACATCCTCGCGGTCGTCCTGGCCGGCAAAGGATGTCTGGTACGTGACCAGCCCTCCAAGCAGACCCCAGGACTGCGGTGAAACCACGACGCCAGCCGCACCGACCTGCCATTTTCCGGAACCCAGTGATTCGTCGGTCGCTGTGGGCACAACGAGTATCGGGCCGATGCCAAGAGTGGTTTCCCCCACCTTCGGAAGGATGAAGAGGTCCATCAGCGTCAGATCGCCGAGACCCGTGATGTAGCCTCCTGCCGGATCCGGTGACGTGGCTATGGGCAACGTGAAGCGCATCAGTTGCGGCAGTCCGAAGGCGTCCGACGGTATAAGGCCGCGCAGCAGGAACTGATTGGCATGGGGATCGCTTCCGGGGATGTCGTTGAAGCTCGGAATATAATAATCCTGGAGATTGATTGTGATCTTCGGCGTCAGCGGGTTGTTGGCCTCATTGACTGCATCATGGTGAATTTCCTGGGCGGCCGCGGAATTCATTGCCAGGGTTCCAAGGACAAGGCTCGCTGCAGTGATACGGGATATCATCGGTACACCCTCGGTGATTTATTGCCGAGGGCAGTCCAGCACGTTTCCCAAGCAGGGGCCAGACCGGATCTCTCAAAGCCCTGGGTGTGCGGCAGAATGGACACACTTCTCGATCTCCTGACGCTCCGTGGCCGCATACTCACGCTGGGGTCATTCGCAGTCTGCAGGGGTCGTGACAATATGGCGACTAGACTTGCGGTCACCGATTCTGATTGCTTTTAATGAGGGGGATATCGTTGTGCGTAGAAAAGTATCGATGGGAGCCCTGGCGGTTGCCGCTGTGTTGGCCTCGGTGAATTCCGGCATGGCGGCGGAACGCGGTGCTGGCTTCTATCTGCTCGGCAGCAAAGGTCCGGCCGCCGGTATCGCACCACCGCCGGGCCTGTATTTCCAAAATGATATCTGGCTCTACGACGGCAGTCTCGGAGGAGGCAAACAGTTACCAACGGGTGGCAAGCTTGCGGTCGGTGTCGAGGGACAAGCTGTGCTGTTCGCGCCAACCTTGCTCTGGGTGCCGGAGGAGGAACTGCTGAACGGCCGTCTCGGTCTGGGATTGACCGTTCCGTATGGCTGGATGAAGACGGATGCGGATGTGACGATCGCCGGTCCACTCGGGGGCACGGCGACCGGCGCGATCACCGACACGGTGTTCACGATTGGTGATCCGCTGGTCAGCGCCAGCCTTGGCTGGGATGCCGGAAACCTGCACTGGCAGGTGGGCACCATCATCAACATGCCGATCGGCGACTATCAGGACGGTGAGATTTCCAACATCGCCTTTCATCACTGGGGCGCGGACGTCAATGGCGCGCTGACCTGGCTCGACCCGGCGAGCGGCTACGAATTGTCCGGCGCGCTTGGCATGACATTCAACGCGGAAAACCCGGCGACGGACTACAAGTCCGGCAATGAGCTGCATTTCGAGTGGGCTGCGTTGAAGCATTTCGGGCAGACGTGGGACCTGGGTCTGGTCGGCTACGCCTATCATCAAACGACGGGCGACAGCGGCGACGGTGCGCCAAGGCCGTTCAAGGGCAAGGCCTATGCGGTTGGTGCGACAATCGGCTGGAACTTCGAGGTGGCGAACCAGCCCGTTTCAGCCCGCATCAAATATTTCCATGAATTCGGCGTCGAAAACCGGGCGGAAGGCGATTCCGTATTCCTGACCATTGCGTTGCCGCTGAACAACCCGAAGAAAAGCTCTCCGGAGTGAAGACCGCCAGACTGGCGTCTTGAGGGCTTCACTTGCCGCGGTTCTTGATGAACTTCTCCAGGCTGTAGGAGAAGTTGACGCCTGCAAAGATGCGCCAGTCCGGGCCTGAGCCGCTGCTCGCCACCGTATATTGCGGCTCGATGAATGCGTTCATTTTTATGTCTTCATTGAGGTGCCACATCTTGCCCAGGCCCAGGCCGACGGGGACTGACCAGATGTCGTTCTCAAGATTGACAAACGTGCTTGCCGTCGATTGCAGATAGAAACCCTGATCGAGATTGTAAAAAATGATGGGTTGGAATTCCAGCGTCTCGACATCTTTCCGGTCGTCATCGCCGGCGAAGGATTTCTGATAGGTCGCCAGCCCCCCGGCCAATCCCCAGTCAGTCGGAACGACGAGCCCGCCGGCAAGACCCGCAGTCCACTTGCCATTTCCGAACCGGTCTTCGCTTGCAGTCGGGGCTCCCAGAACCGGGCCGAGACCCCAGGCCCAACCTTCCTGCTCGAACACTGCGATGTCGAAGACGACCAAGTCGCCCCAGCCAGTCGTGTGTCCATGATCAAGAAGCGTCGGCTCTGTAATGAATGGGATGGAGAAACGGACGAGGTTGGGCGTGTCACCGATCAGAAACGGGAAAAGCCCCCGGAGGAAGAAGGCGTTGGCGTCCCGCTCGAAGGGGCCGCCGAGATCCGGAATATAGAAGTTGTGCAGGTTCAGGGTGATGGCGGGGTTAAGCGGGTTGTTGGTATCATTCAGATCATCGTTCGAGATGGGCTTCTTTGCATCCTGAGCGAAGCCTGCGATCGGAAATGATAGGGCGCATTGAACAGACAAAGCTGCGGCGATCGTCAGATTTACAAATCTCATTCATTTCTCCTAGGCGCTTGTGAAGCGCCCGGTTGTGCATGGAGCGGTGGGGTCGGATTTCATCATCGCGCATTCCATAACCCTGGTAGGTATCCGAGCACGAAAATGGCAGGCACGGGAGTACGTTACGGTAACAGGCAATGTAACAGTGCCACTGTCCGTACGGGCCACGTCCGAAGCAGCGTCTGTTATCGTAATGTCCTTGCCGTTTCGCGGCGTGATCAAGACCATCTCACCGGGCGCGGACTGCGGAAGTGTTGGCTGCCGGAGATCAACCGATGGGGTTCAGTCCTGGCAAAGTGGAGGCATGCCTGGTTTGAACCGGCTTCTGAGCCTTCCGCCAAGCCTTGATAGACTGTCTCAACGCCGCCCTGTCGAGGTCGGGACGATTGCGATCTGCACCGAACAGTTCACGCTCGAGCTTGCGCGTCTGCCTGGCGACATCGTGCTCCCCGCATTGCGAAACCCAGTCCGCGATCGATTTGTAACCTGTAGAGCGTGTCCAGATTGCAAGGTCACGGTAGATGGTGACAGGATCCCCCGATCGGATGGACGCGACCAGATCCTCGAATTTGCGCCGCTCGGAATTGCGGCGTGCATTCCTGCGCGTTCGCAATTTCCCTGTTATCCACGGCAGCAGCCGGACGAGAAGATAGCCTGCCGCCCCCAAACCGATGGTGGCGGCAGCCATCACCAAAACGACTTTTCTCGTCAGCCAGGCTGGTGCACCGTTGTGAACTTCCTGCTCGAGCTGAGGTGACAGGCCGGTGTGAGCCGAAACGGGCAGTGTCACCTTGACTGTTGTCGCTGGAAGCGTGGCCGTTGCATCGGCCTGCGCATCGACGTCGAACCAGGGATAGGAAATGGCGGGGATATCGACCGTTCCCGCCGTCTCGGCGACATAGGTGATCGTTTCCGTCCGGGTGCTTCCCGTCGTCCGGTCTTCGGCTTCCACACCATCAGCGATCTGCGGAGATTTCGAATACTGTTTCATGCCTTTGGCGGCTACGGCCGGGATGGCCGGGATCAGCATCGACTGCGTGTCTTCAGCATAAACCGTAATCGTCCGGACCACGGCTTCTCCGACCTTCATCTTCGATGGATCGCGATCGAAGGACTGGGTTATGGTCACACCACGCGCTGCGAACGTCGGGGTGGACGCTGGCCCGCCGGGAGGATCCGCCACGGTGAAGCTCAGCGTCTGCAGAGTTGCCTTGCCAGGGACGGCCTTGCCGTCCTGCGAATAGCCAAGCGTGATCACCGCAGGCGGAAGCGTGAACGTACCTGCGGCTTCGGGGATCACCGCATAGATCCGCCGGATCCCGGCATATTGCACACCATCGACCGTCTCAACCATGTTCTGCGCGCGATCATCGGACAGGGTTACGATTGCATCGGGCAAATCGAACAGCGGAAACTGCGGCGGTGATGTGAAAAAGTCCGGCACGAAGATATCGACCGTGATCTGGACCTGTTGGCCGGGTACGATCCTGCCTTTGTCTTCGATGGCGGTGCGTGTGAACGGCTCCGCAGCATAGGCCATCGAACCGAGTATCAGCCAGAATGCGATGACAGCGCGGAGCGTCATCATGGCTTCTTCCCCTGGGCTTCGATGGCAAACTTGCGTGCCATCAGGTCGGCCGGGCTGACTTGGATATTCTTCATCCACAGCTCCGACGTTTGTTCGGCGATGTTCATCTGGCCCGCCTTACCCTGCTTGCCCTTGTCGTCGAACTGGATTTGATCCGGCGGCTGGTTCGGATCCTGCCGTTGTTCCTGTTCGTCGTCCTTCTTCTGCTTGGCGAGGTTTTCCGCGATTGCCTGGTTTGCCGTTGCTTCCGGCCAGTTCGGTCGCTTCTCAAGCGCCTTCCTGTATGCCGCGACCGCCTCGTCCAGCTTCCCGGCGTGGAGGAGGGCGTTTCCCTGATCGTACCAGCTTTGCGGCGTGTCGACGGCAGCGAAGGCGTCGATGGCCTCCTGGTATTTCCCGGCTCTGTAGAGAGAGGTTCCCTTCCACATGGGATCGATGAAATGTGCGGCAGCCCCGTCGTAGTCACCCATTTCATAGGCGATTCGGCCCTGTTGATCGGGTGTGAGCCACATATCCGCAAAGTCGGCTGCCCGAGCCTCCGTCGGCAAAACCAGCTGGCAGGCCAGGAGAACCATTCCGGTCCGGACAACCCAGCCCTTCCTGAACGACAGTGCAAAGACGATGACAAGAGGCAGGATTGCCCACCAGCCCATATCCCGCCAGCGCTCGCCTTCGCTCGCTTGCTTCTGCGCGAAGTTGGTGCGGATCCTTTGCACAACCCATCGCGCATCGGTGTCATCGTCGGTCGCCGTCGCGACGTCAGCGCCCGTCAGCGCGTGCAGGTTCTTCAATCCTTCCAGGTCCAGCTTAGCAAAGACACGGCTACCACCCGCGTCGGTCAGAAAGCCGCCGTCCGCTGTTTTTACAGGCCCTCCCTCTGGCGTGCCGAACCCGAGCACGACGATGCCATGTTTCGTGTTCCGCTTGAAAACATCGAACGCCCTCTGCTCGATGCCATCGGTCAGAAACAGGATCGTCCCTGATATGTCCTCTCCAGCCAGTGTAAGTTCGGCAAGCTGCAGCGCCTTGGCCGTGTCCTTGCCCGCAACCGGCATGATCCGTGTGGCGAGCGCGTCCACGTAAGTCTCGATCAGCGCCGCATCCTCGGTCAATGGCAGCACGAGGTGGGCAGAGCCCGCATAGGCGATCACGGCTGTGCGCCCGTCCGTACGATCCGTTATGATATCCTTGATTTTGAGCTTTGCCCGTTCGAGCCGCGAAGGACTGACATCTATCGCGTCCATCGTCGGCGACAGATCCACTGCGATCACGAGTGGTGCGGTATCTTCCACGAAGGGTGGCGATTCCCGCTGCCAGGTTGGGCCGGATGCTGCAAGTATTGAAAGAAACAGCGCCGCAGCAAGCACCCATGACGGGCGAAGGCGGGCACCGGCCGCACCATCGACGAGCAGCCTGTCGAGCAGATGTGGTTCGATCATGCCCTTCCACTGCTTGCGGACATCCATTGAATGCGACGACAACCAGATAACCGCCGCCGGAACAAAGAGCGCCAGCAACCAGAAGGGCCGGAGGAAATGGACCTGTTCGATCATGCAGCAGCTCTCCTACGGAGAAGGCCCAGCAAACCGCTGAAGACATAGAAGACCGAGAGCAACCCTATCGCCGCCCCAAGCGGCCAGTGGAACAATTCGATCCGCGGCCTCCAGGAGAGGTTCTTCTGATCATGCGGTGTGATCTTGTCCAGGGTATCGTAGATCGCTGCGAGCTGGGTCTGGTCGCCGCCGAAGAAATACCGGCCTCCTGTTTCCGTCGCGATTTGCTGCAGGGCGGCTGTATCCAGCTTGTCCTCGCCCGTCGCGGTAGGATCGCCGATGCCGACGGTGTGGATTACGACCCGTTTCAGCTTTGAGATCTGCGCCGCCTTGGCGGGAGGCATTTTGCTGGCCGTGTCGTTGCCATCGGTCAGAACGATCAGGACCCGTTCTGGCACGGTGGTCTTTTCGAACATTTTGATGGCAAGCCCGATGGCATCACCGAGCGATGTGCGCGGCCCGGCAATCCCCGGCAGCGTGTCGGCAATCACGGCCTGGACGGTCTTGTGATCCATGGTGAAAGGCACCAGCGGATAAGGCGCGTCGCCGAACGCGATCAGCCCGATGCGATCACCCGGACGTTTCGCGACAAAGTCGGCGACGACTTTACGAACGGCCTCCACACGGGCCTCAACAGTCCCGCCGGATGAACGGAAATCCTTGGTATCCATCGATTGCGACAGGTCGATCGCCAGCATGAGGTCGCGCTGCGGCTCTATCTTCTCGATCGGCGGCTCGACGAATTGCGGCCGGGCGAGGGCGAGAACGATGAGGCACCAGGCCAGCGTTTCACAAACGAACTGCGGCCATGTCCTGCGGGCGATGACCGATCCTTCCGTTGGGCGTATGCCAGCCGCATCCGCCACCTGCGCGAAGAAGGGAAGCCGGACGGATGCAGCCGTCTCGTGATGGGCTGGTAGCAGCCACCAGATGAGTAGGGGCGCTGGTACCAGGAGCAGCAGCCACGGATGGTCAAGCTGATACATGATGACGCCTGATCCATGTTCGCGCGGACGATACGAGCCCGTTTGCTGCCAACGCTTCGACGTGACCTCTGCCTTGATATTCCACGTCATCCAGGAGAGTGCTCAGGGGGCGCCCCACATCGCCGCCGCCGTGGTCTTCGAGAAAGCGGACCCACGCCGCGCCGGAAAGGGAAGCGACCTCCGTCCGGCCCCAACCGGCAAGAGCCGCACGTTTGAGGACTTCGGTGAGTTGACGGATTGCCCGGTCGCGTGTCGCAGGGCTCTGCAGATCCTGCTCGATGGCATCGAGCAGCTCAAGCGCCTCGCGCCGATAGGCGTTGGCCCGGTAGCGCCGGAGCCAAAGGAGGAATGCCGCCACCGCTGCCGTCAGCAGCAGGATCGCGAGTAGCGCCCAGCCCCATGTCTGCGGCATCCATGAGACCGGCTCAGGAACGGCGATGTCCTTGAGCGACCGAAGGGCGGCTTCCATCAGGGGATCGGGCGCGGCCTGTTGTGATGCCATCAGCGTCTCCGTTGCCGCCATGCGGCCTGCTCGAGGAGCAGTCGCAGCTGCGGTGCGGTCTCTTCCGCAGCCGACACCGGAAGCATCGGCAACCCCAGTTCGCGTTGCCAGGCGCGCAGTTCACGGCCCCGGTCGCGCGCGAAGCTGTCGATGGCGTGCCGGACATCGGCCCTTCCCAGCGGCAGTTCGGCCTGCAGCCCGCCGGCGCTGACGACCATGCTGCTGGTTGTGGGCAGGTCGAGAAGAAAAGGATCATAAACGAGGATGCAGATGACGTCGTTGCGGTCCGAAAGCCTGAGCAGGGTGTTGCGGGTCTTATCGCTGTGGCCGTCGAAGTCGCTGATCACCACGACGAGGTGATCGTGGTGGGCAATGCCGGCGATCCGCTCGACCACCGCGTCCAGAGAGGAGGGCGACGGCGCGCCCGAAAATGCCGCACTGAGGCTGCCGTTTTGCCTAGCGATTGTATCCGCAAAGGTGATGACGGCCTCGCGACTGCGATGTGGACGCAATTCGTCGATATCGGAATCATTGAAGACGCAACCTCCGACCCGGTCGCCGGAGCCGAGAATGCGCCATGCGCACAGCATTGCCACTTCCGCTGCGGTCACCGACTTCATCGCGCGCCGGCTGCCGAAGAACATGTTGATACGCTGATCGACGACGATGAGGGCAGGGCGCTCCTTCTCTTCACTATAGACGCGCACGACGGGCTTGTTCGTTCGCGCCGTCACCCGCCAGTCGATCGACCGGATGTCGTCGCCGGGCAGATAGTCCCGGAGCTCTTCGAAGGTCAGGCCCCGCCCGCGCATCGACGACTGCATGCGGCCGGCGAGCTGCTGGTGGCTCGGCGATTTCTGCACAAAGCTCAGGTCGCGAGCGCGCGCCTCCAGGGCCACGAGCTGGTCGGTCGAAATATAGACGCCCTGAAGATTTTCGGCTGCGGCCATTTCACGCCCTCAGGAAACCGCCACGAGTTCGATGATCCGGTCGATGACCTTGTCCGGTGTCGTGTTCGACGCATGCGCCTCGTAGGACAGGATCAGCCTGTGACGGAAGACGTCGTGGACGATCGCCTCGATGTCGTCCGGTGTGACGTAGTCGCGGCCTTTGAGCCAGGCATAGGAGCGCGACACTTTGTCGAGCCCGATCACACCGCGCGGACTGACGCCGACCTGAAGAAGCTTGGCAAGGTCCTTGTCGTAGCGTTCCGGATAGCGCGTGGCGAAGACCAGGGCGACGATATATTTTTCGACAGGCTCCGACACGGTCACAGTGCCAATCTCGCTTCGGGCATCGAAGACCGCCTGCGGATCCAGCCTTTCGGCGGTGGTGGACTTGGCTTTTTGCTCGGCGGCGTTTTCCTCGCTGCGCACCAGCCGCATGATGGCGGCCTCGGAGGCTTCGTCGGGATAGCCGACCTCGACATGCATCAGGAAACGGTCGAGCTGTGCTTCCGGCAGCGGATAGGTGCCTTCCTGCTCGATCGGGTTCTGCGTCGCCATCACCATGAACAGTTCCGGCAGCGGATAGCTTTTGCCGCCGACGGTGACCTGCCGCTCCTCCATGGCTTCGAGAAGTGCCGACTGCACCTTGGCGGGTGCGCGGTTGATTTCATCGGCGAGGATCAGGTTGGCGAAAATCGGCCCCTGCTGGAACTTGAATTCACCCTTGCCACCTTCGCTGAAGTAGATTTCCGAGCCGGTGATATCGGCCGGAAGCAGATCAGGGGTGAACTGAACGCGCGACAGTTCCGCAGTCAGATTTTTTGCCAGGCTCTTGATTGCCCTGGTCTTTGCCAGACCCGGAAGGCCTTCGACCAACAGGTGGCCATTGGCTAGCAGGCCGAGCAAGAGGCGCTCGACCATTTCCTCTTGGCCGATGATGGATTGGCCGATCCTCTTACCGAGCGCCAGAATATCGTCGCGTGCCGTCATGCCGAACTCCGTTCATGTGAACCGGACGCACGGGTGAAGGTGCGTCCGGATGTCATTGTCATAGGAGCGGTGACCGGAATTACTTCTCTATACCGCGGTCCTTGAAGGACTGGTCGATCGCCTTGTCCACCTGTTCGCGTACGCCCTCGATATTGAAACTGGCGACACGCTGGCTCGGCGGGTACTTCACGAAGGTTTCGAGGAAGGCAGCACCATGGAGCTGGCCCTTCACGAGTAGGAAATCGTTGCGCACCAGCCAGTCGTTGTACTGATCGGAGACTGTATCAGCCCGCTCATAAGGGTCCATGCGCAGATTGAACAGCTTGGGAAGACGAAGGGTGACCAAGGGGTCCTGCCAAACGCCGAACCCGCCAGGTGTGCGTTGTTCGTGGAAGACGACTTTCCAGTCATCAAACCTGGTTGCGACGAGGTTCCCGTCATCATCGAAATAGTAGAACTGGTTGCGCGCACTCTTGTCAGTCTTACCAGTGATGTAGTCGAGCTGGTTGTAGCCATCGAGATGGTTCTTGAAGCTTGTTGCACTTCCTTCGGGCTTCCAGCCGCTGAGAAGACGGCTCTTCACATCAGGATCGCCGGCAGCGGCAACCAGTGTTGGGAACCAGTCAAGACCGGAGACCATGCCGGTGGAAACTTGTCCCGGCTTCACATGGCCGGGCCAGCGGACCAGGGCCGGAACGCGGAACGCACCTTCCCAGTTGGTGTCCTTTTCGGAGCGGAACGGGGTTGTTGCAGCATCCGGCCAGGAGAACTGGTTCGGGCCGTTGTCGGTTGCGTAGACGACGATGGTGTTGTCGGCAATGCCGAGTTCATCGAGCTTGTTCAGGAGTTTGCCGACGTCCTGGTCGTGCTCCCACATCCCGTCGCCATATTCGTTGCCTGTCATCCCGCTCTTGCCCCTGTATTCCGGGCGGACATGGGTGAACAAATGCATGCGTGTCGTGTTCATCCACGTGAAGAAGGGCTTCTTCGCTTTCGCCTGTCGGTCGATGAAGTCGATCGCGGCGGCCGTCGTCTCGTCGTCGATGGTCTCCATGCGCTTGACCGTCAGCGGACCGGTGTCTTCGACCTTGCCATCCGCTGATGCCTTAATTACGCCGCGCGGAGAGTAGGCTTTGAGGAATTCCTCGTCACCTGCCGGCCAGTTAGCAGCTTCCGGTTTTTCCTCCGCATTCAGATGGTAAAGGTTGCCGAAGAACTCGTCGAAGCCATGCTTGGTCGGCAGATATTCGTCCTTGTCACCGAGGTGGTTCTTGCCGAACTGTCCTGTCGCATATCCCAGCGGCTTCAGCGCTTGGGCGATAGTCATGTCGCCGGCCTGCAGGCCCACGGGCGCACCCGGCGCTCCGACCTTGCAGAGGCCCGTGCGCAGGCACACCTGACCCGTAATAAAGGTCGAGCGTCCGGCCGTGCAGCTGTTCTCGGCATAATAGTCCGTGAACATCATACCTTCCGTGGCGATGCGGTCGATATTCGGTGTCTTGTAACCGATAACGCCCATCGAGTAGGCCGAGATATTGGTCTGGCCGATGTCGTCGCCGAAGATGACGAGAATGTTCGGTTTGGCCGCCGTGGCGTCCTGCGCCACTGCTGGGGAGCTGGCAAATGGCACGGCCGTCAGCGTCATCGCAACCGCGGCGGTAGCGCCAAGCAGTCGGCGCGAAAGGGTGGTACTCATGTCGGCGTTCTCCTCATGCGGCGGGTAAAGTCATTGCACATTACGCTCTCCTTCTGGTCGGACAGGCCGGAATCCGCCCTGACGTGGATGTCGCTTTGACGGCGCGAGTTTGCCGGAAAAACGCATGGACGGAAGTACGTTACGGTAACAAGGCGGGAATTCTGATGTAACAGGCTCGTAAAATCGTGCGTTTGCTGCACCCGGATGGTCAAAGTGAAACGCCTGAAACTGGCCATGAAGCCCCATGCGATGCGAGCATGCTAAAAGAGCGGGCGGTCATAGGAAACGCTAATGTAACGCGGTAGGCGAACTCGACAGAACAGCCATGCAATCTGGTGGTAAGGCCTGCGAGGAGTCGCTCTGGAATACGGTGCACCGGGCAGGATGAAACTGGGTACCGCTACATCATTGAAGGGCTTTATAATTTCTGGGCGGCGATTCTGTCGTTGCCAGTCCCAGTGAGTCGATAATCGAGACCGGTCGGCATTCGGCGGCCAAAAAAGTATGGGTCGGGCGAGGGCGATGGCTATCACGCGTCCTGGGACGGAATTCCAAGCTTCGTGGTGTGCGGAAAATCGCCCGTGGCGATGTAGTCCAGTTCCTCATTGGTGCTGTTGCGCCCGAGAACAGCATTGCGGTGGGGGTGACGGCCGAAGCGGGCGATCACCGCGCGGTGCATGCGTGGCTGTCCTGCACCAAACTCGTAAGCCTGCCGCAGGTGCGGTGGCGCCTCGTCGATGAGGCGGTCGGCGATAGCGATGGCGATGTCGAGGTTGGCGAGATGGTCGGCCGGATCGGCGCATTCGCAGTGTTCCAGCGGGATCTTGAAGGCGGCCTTTTGCCAGACATTCTCCAGCGCGTCGAAATGGCCGTTCTCCAGCCCTTGAAGGCAAAGGTCGCGAGCTCTCTCGTCATATGCATAGGCGCGGGGTGTGCCTGCCCAGACCGACCGGGTGAACTGATCGAAGACCAGAGTCAGAGCCAGTCGCCCCATGGGCGTGGCTGCCCAATGATCCAGATCACCCGCGGCGGCGCGTGTCGTGAGATCGGAGAACCGCATGATCACCTCCTCATGGGCTCCGCCTCGCATACGCCAGTTCCACAGACGCATATGCTCTTCTGCCGTCGGCGCATCGCCATCGGGGAACCAGAAGACGACGATGTCTTCGGGGATATAGTCCTCTGTGTTCATGGGCGTGCCGTTCCCTTCTTCCGGGGCAATCAAAGACACGTTGAACCCCTCACCGGAATATTGTCGGGCGCTTAGTGCGCGAGTATGGCGGATGCGCACCGGAATTACCATCACTGCTACGCCCGCCGAACCGCTGCCGCCTTCTGGCTCTGGCATGGCGATGAGGGGTCATCCCCGGCAGGATTCGCTCAGCGTCCGCTTCGGGCCTTGGTGCCCAGCTTTATTCTGGTTTGGTGGAATTTTGGTGCACCCGACTGGATTCGAACCAGTGACCCCTGCCTTCGGAGGGCAGTACTCTATCCAGCTGAGCTACGGGTGCATCCGCGACGGCAAGGCGTCGAAGCAGGCTGTGACCGGTTCATAGCCTAGGACAGGCGGCGCATCAATGGTGAAAGCGACCCGGTGGAAGGAAATTCCCGTTCCTTGACAGCCATCCGGTACACCGTTGTTGGCAGGGTCCAAGAGTGGGCACCCGGCGCGATGAGCGGACACAAAAAATGCCGCGCTCCGGGAGCGCGGCATCGGATATTTCAGGCCTCCGGCAGGTCAAGCCGTCTGCATGGCGCCTGGGCCGGGGATGGCCTTGGGCGGGACCTTGCCGAGGATGATCATGCCCAGCACTTCGTCCTTGGTGACATCCTCGGTGCGGGCATGGCCGACCACCTGGCCGTTCTTCATCACCGAGACGCGGTCGGCGAGGTCGAAGACATCGTGGATGTCGTGGCTGATCAGGAAGATGCCGATGCCTTCGCGCTTCAGCTGCTTGATCAGTTCGCCGACCTGTGCGGTTTCCTGGGGGCCGAGCGCTGCCGTCGGCTCGTCCATGATCAGGATGCGGGCATCGAACAGGATGGCGCGGGCGATGGCGACCGACTGGCGCTGGCCGCCCGAAAGCGCTTTCACCGGTTCCTTGAAACGGCGGAAGTTCGGGTTTAGCCGTCCCATGACTTCACGGGCCTTGGCTTCCATCGCCACGTCGTCGAGCGTGCCCCAGGGGGTGCGCAGTTCGCGGCCGAGATAGAGGTTGGCTGCCGCATCGACATTGTCTGCGACGGCGAGCGTCTGGTAGATCGTCTCGATACCGTAACCCTTGGCGTCGCGCGGATTGTTGATCTGCACCGGTTCGCCGTTGATCAGGATTTCGCCGGCATCGCGCTTGTAGGCGCCCGACAGGATCTTGATCAGCGTCGACTTGCCGGCGCCGTTATGGCCAAGCAATGCGACGACTTCGCCGGGGTACAGATCGACCGAGGCATTGTCGACGGCGTGGATGCCGCCGAAGGAGATGGAAATGTTCTTCATTTCCACCAGCGGAGTGCGTTGTTCCGTCATTGTTCGAACTCCTCTTACTTGGCTCGGCCGCGATAAACGGTATCCAGCCAGACGGCCATGACCAGCACGATGCCGATGACGATGTTTTGCAGCGGTGTGTCGATGCGCAGCAGCACCATGCCGGACTGCAGTGATTGCATGACGATGGCGCCGAGAACCGCCCCGGAGATCGTGCCCATGCCGCCGGCAAGCGATGTGCCACCGATGACGGCGGCGGCGATCGTGTACAGCTCGTCGAGCGTACCTTGCCCATTCGTTGCCGCGTTCAGACGGGCCGTCGAGATGGCGGCAGCGATGGCGCAGAGCGCGCCCATCAGCGCAAAGATGCGCACCGTCACCCAGCGGGTCTTGATGCCGGCGAGTTCGGCTGCTTCCGGATTGCCGCCGATGGCAAAGACGTAGCGGCCAAAGCGGGTGCGTGTGGTGAGGAAGCTCATGGCGATGGCGATGCCGACAGCCATCAGCACCGGAATGGCGATGCCGAGTGGGATCTGCAAGCCACCTTCAGGCCAGGGAATGTTGTTGGCCTCGGCATATTTCTTGGCTAGGTTAACTGGCATGTAATAGCTGTTGAGCACCCAGACGGCGACCAGCACCATGACGCAGCCGACCGTGGAGAGGAAACATTCCGCCCACATCGGGCGTAGCGGAAAGCCGAAGCGCTTGCGTTGCTTGCGAGAGTTGATGATCGACGCGACTATGACGAGGCAGGCGATAATCCCGACGACCCAGCTTGCAGTCGCCCCGATCGACCCCTCCGCGCCGCCGCCCATCAGGCGAAACGTCGAGTCCATGGGGGCGACCGTTGCGCCGCTGAGGAGCAGGAAGGCTCCCGCGCGCCAAATCAGAAGGCCACCCAGCGTGACGATGAAGGCCGGCACATTGAGAAAAGCGATAATCATGCCTTGGAACGCGCCGATAGCGGTTCCGAGCGCGATGCCGACCGTGAGTGCGATGATCCAGGTGAAGGGGTTATCGAAGCCGATCAGCGGCGGCAGTACCAGAGCCTGTATGATCCCCATGATCATGCCAACAAAGCCGAGGATCGAGCCGACCGAGAGGTCGATGTTGCGGGTGACGATGACCAGCACCATGCCCGTTGCCATGACCGAAACCGAGGCGGCCTGAACCGTAAGGTTCCACAGATTGCGCGGTGTCAGGAAAAGCCCGCCGGTAAAATATTGAAAGCCGAGCCAGATACACAGCAGGGCTGCGATCATCCCGAGAAGCCGGGTATCGATCTCGGTCGCCTGCAGGAACCGCTGCAAGGCTGTTCCCTGTGTCTGGCGCACGCTGCTGGAAGGCGTGGCAATGGTGGTGTTTGCCATTTCCGGATTACTCCCCCTTTATTCTGTCTTTACAGCGCCGCGCGTCATTCATGACGCGCAAAGGTCGCTGTAACGCTTTAAACTTGCTGCATAACTCCTCAAATCGATCCCGATTGAAGGAGTTATGCAGCAAAGTCCCGCGCATCGGAGAAGCGCCGCAACGTGGTCGCTGCGGCGCTCGTGACGGGACTTTATCTGCCCATGTTCAGGATCGGATCAGTTGCAGACCGCAACGGTTCCGGCCTTCACGCCCTGGCAGGTTTCTTCCTTGGAAATCCAGCCGGCGTCGATGACGACGTTCAGGTTGTCCTTGGTGATCGGTTGCGGCGCGATGAAGAACGACTGCATTTCGACGCCCTTCGGGCCGCCGGCAAACTTGACCGTGCCGGGGATCGCATCCATGGAGGCACCGCCGGCAAGCGCTACGGCGATTTCGCCGGCCTTCTTGCCGAGTTCGCGGCTATCCTTCCAGACGGATACGGTCTGGGTGCCGAGAGCGACGCGGTTCAGAGCGGCCTTGTCGCCGTCCTGGCCCGAAACTGGGACCGAGCCTGCGAGACCCTGGGCTTCGAGAGCTGCGACAACACCGCCGGCCATGCCGTCGTTCGACGAAACGACGCCGTCGACCTTGTTGTCGTTGGCGGTCAGGAACTGCTCCATGTTCTTCTGAGCGTTTTCCGGCTTCCAGCCATCGGTATAGGCTTCGCCGACATTCTTGACCTTGCCGGCGTCCATGGCGGCTTTCAGCACTTCCATCTGCCCGGAAAACAGGAAGTCTGCGTTCGGATCGGTCGAGGCGCCCTTGATGAACACGTAGTTGCCTTCCGGCTTCACCTTGAACACTTCGGCGGCCTGCATGCGGCCGACTTCCTTGTTGTCGAAGGTGATGTAGTAGGCGGCCGGATTTTCGATCAGGCGGTCGTAACCGACGACCGGAATGCCTTCGGCGGCGGCCTTTTCGATCGCCGGGCCGATGGCCTCCGAATCCTGTGCCAGAACGATGAGGGCGTTGGCGCCCTGTGCGATGAGCGATTCGATGTCGGTCAGCTGCTTTGCGGCGGATGCCTGAGCGTCAGCCTGGATGTACTTGTCGCCGGATGCTTCGAGAGCAGCCTTGATGGCGGCTTCGTCGGTTTTCCAGCGCTCTTCCTGTTTGTTCGACCAAGAAACGCCGACCACGAGGTCCTTGGCGTGCGCGACGGAATGCAAGGATGCGATGATGGCAACACCGGCCATCAGTTTCAAAACTGATTTCATGAAGTCCTCCCAAGTGACCGCTGACCGTCCGTGCGAACCTCCCGCACGGCCCCCGGCCAGCAAATTTGCCTGCCGCAAACCCAAAAGAGTTTTTTCTCGACAGTCGAGAAAATAGATGTCAGAGTTTTTCGGGGCTGTCAACAATGCTTTGGGCAAGGCCGTTTGACATCGGGCAGATGCTTTGGGAGGAGCATGTGTTTGTGGAATTCGTGAATCACAGGGATGCGCAATGCTGAGCAAATCGAGCACCGAGCTGGTGCGTCAGCAAAACAGCGCGCTCGTGCTTGCGACCTTGCGGCGCCTTGGGCCGCTCTCTCATACCGACATATCCGAACATACCGGTTTGGCGTCTGCGACGGTTTCGGCGATCACTGCCGAACTGGAGCGGGCAGGGGTCATCGAGAAGGCGGAACAGCAGGCGCCTTCGGGACGCGGACGGCCGCGCGTGCTGTTTGCGCAGCGGCGCGACAGCGGCTTTTTGATCGCCGTGCGGATCTCGTCGGATATCGTACAGTATTCGCTGGTTGATTATTCCGGACGGTTGATCGACCGTTTCGAGGAACCGCGCCATCACAAGGTCGTGGGAACGCAGCCATTTGCCGAGGGGTTCCTGGATGCGCTGGCCCGCCTCATTCACCGCTCGCAGCTGGACAAGGCGCAGATCCTTGCCGTCTCGATCTCCAGCAAGGGCACCGTCGATGCCGATGGCAAGCGGCTGTTGTGGTCGCCGGTCTTTGGCGGTGAGCAGATCGATTTCGTCGCATTGCTGCAGCCGGACTGGCGGGCTAAAGTCACGCTGAACAACGAGACCTTGCTGGTCGCGCAGGCGCTGGGCATGAAGGCGGATGCAAGCCATCCCGGTTCTTTCCGCGCGCTTGCCGCTCTGTCGCTTGGCCACAGCATCGGGCTTGGCGTTGCCCGCAAAGATAGGTTCGGCGAGCTGGAGGTGACGGCTCCCAATTTCGGCCATATGCTGCATGCTGCCAATGGCTGCCTGTGCCGGTGCGGCTCCTTCGGCTGCATCGAGGCATCGGCGGGGTTCTATGGAATTCTGCGCACCGCCTTTGAAGTGCCGCCCGATACGATCCCGGCCAAGTTCGTGCCGCTGGCGGAAATGGACAAGATCGCCGCAAGTGCGCGTCAGGGAAACCGCATGGCGGGTTATGCTTTCCGTCAGGCCGGCATTGCGCTCGGCAACGGCCTTTCCCGGCTGCTCAGCCTCTACGACCGTATGCCCATCTCCATCACCGGGCCGGGAACGCGTTACTTCGATCTTTTGCAGCGCGGTATCGACGAAGGGCTGGAGCAATCGCATGAGGTCCGTCTGCAGGGGCGGCCGGAGATTTCGGTGATCTTCGATGAACAGAGACTGGTTTTTGATGGTCATCTGGATCGGGCCTTGACCGATATGGATCATGACATCGCTGCCTTCCGGCCGCTGCCGCCGTCGGTAGACCAAGCCTGATGTAAGAGAAGGCCGGGCGAACCCGGCCTTTCTTCGTTGTGCTTATCGGTTAAGCATCAGACGCGGATTTGGCGCTTTTCAGCGACGGATTTGACTGCCGCGTCGGCCAGGGCCAGCGCTGCGAGACCGTCGGCGCCTGAAGGGGTGATCTTCGTGCCCTTTTCGATCGCGGAAATGAAGCCGGCGATTTCGTTGGCATAGGCTTCGGTGTAGCGGGTCATGAAGAAATCATGCAGCGGCGGACGGGTATAGCCATCGCCATTGGCGATCTCGATTGAGACGGCGCGCTGGTTTTCGGCCGAGACCACGCCCTTCGAGCCGTGCACTTCGATGCGCTGGTCATAGCCATAGGTGGCGCGGCGCGAGTTGGAGATGATCGCCTGCTTGCCGGATGCGGTCTCCAGAATGACCGAGACGCTGTCATAGTCGCCAGCCTTGCCGATTTCCGGATCGACGAGAACGGCGGCATGAGCCGTGACGACAACCGGCTCTTCGCCGAGCAGGAAGCGGGCCATGTCGAAATCATGGATGGTCATGTCGCGGAAGATGCCGCCGGAACGCTTGATATAGTCCACCGGCGGGGCGCCGGGGTCGCGCGAAATGATCGTCACCATTTCGACATCGCCGATCTTGCAGTCGTCGATCGCCTTGCGGACAGCCATGAAATGCGGGTCGAAACGGCGGTTGAAGCCGACCATCAGCTTGCCCTTGGTCTCTTCGACAACTTTCATGCATTCGCGCACACGGCCGACGTCGAGATCGATCGGCTTTTCGCAGAAGATGGCCTTGCCGGCGCGCGCAAAACGCTCGATCAGGTCGGCATGGGTATCCGTCGGGGTGCAGATGACGATGGCGTCGATATCCGCTGATTTTTCGATCTCTTCGATCGTGCGCACAGCGCAGCCATATTGCTTGGCGATCGCGTTGGCTGCCTCGGGAAAGGCGTCTGCGACGGCGACCAAGACGGCATCCGGGTTGGCGCTGACAGCTTTTGCGTGAACCTTGCCGATACGGCCGGCACCAAGAAGACCAAATCTGACGGTCATGTTCATCTCTTTTTGACGAGCGGCAAAGCGCCGCGAAGGGACGGGGTGATGACGCTCACTCCGGACAGGCGTTGCGGAAGACAGGTCCGCGCTGATGCTATCAAGATTGGTTTCAGGCGTCTGCCGGTCGCACGTTGCGGGCAGGCGCAATCTCTCTCCCTGTTTGCTTTCATGCCGATAAGCGTGCCGTATATCTCCTCCGGCACATGTGAAAATCGGAATAAAAACGTAACAACATTAATTTTCAGAATATTTATTCTATTTCGAGCCGTGCCGTCAAGCTGTTAAAGCCTTCAGCCCCTTGCGGCAAATGTCCTTTTGGACATAAAGCTGTGGTCTTTGTTGCGAGGCCCGCATCGCCGGGCAAATCCCCAAGGACAGTTTGCATGATAAAGCTCATCGATCCGGATCATCCGTTCTACAGGCCGCTTTGGGTTCGGCTTCTGATCGTGCTTCTGTGTTCTGCGTGGACTGCCGTCGAGTTCTGGAACGGAGCGAATACCTGGGGGATGATCTTCCTTGCTGTGTCTGCCTATACCGCCTGCGTCTTGATCATCTTCTTCAAGCCGAAGACCGAGGTTGCCGAAGAGGCAAAGACCGACGACCCGGCCTGATCATCATCATCGCCGCTGCATCAGGCGCAACCGCCGTTGTGCCTCGTCGATCAACATGTTGGCGATCTTCATACGGATGGTCGCGTTGCTGCGAAACTCCGGGTGATGCAAGTCAGGATGGTTTTCGGCGGCAAAGCGGCGGCGTTTGTCTGTCAGTGTCTTCAGGGTTTCGATCTCCGTCAGCGCCAGATCGGCGGCGATCTGCTCGGGGAGGATACGGGCAAGGTGCTTTGGCATGACGGGTTTTGGCTGGGGTTTCGGCGGTGCCAGCATCTCGTCGCTGGCCGTGTCGAAATAAGCGCGCTGAACCGCGCCGCTGTCGGCAATGCGGGATGCAGCAAGATTGCCGACGAAACCGCCGTTAAGCCCGCGGATATTGGCGTGCGCCACCCGCTCATCCTCAGACGCGCCTTCCCCGTCTTCCTCTGCCTTCAACCGCTCCAGAACCGACTGGAACACCGACATTCCAAACATGCGTTTCGCCCCGTTTCGCCGGCTTTAGAGCATGCCAGGGTTTTGCGGACCTGATCAGGCGGAGCTCTGCTTCAGGATCAGGTCGTAGAGAAGCTTGGCGCTCGGCGGTAGCGCCCGGCCGCGCGCAGTGATCAGGCTGTAGGGCCTGATCTTGATGTCGAAGTCTGTCGGAAGAACGCGGATTTCGGCGGCCTGGCTGCCACTTCCGGCGATCAACGTGGCCACGTCGCGGGCAACGGGAGCCACGGCATTGGTGTGGCGGACGATGGAAACCGTCAATATTGTGGACGACGTGTTGATGATGGTCGCGGGCAGGGGCGTACCGGCCGACAGAAAGCTGTCCTCGACCGCACGCCGCAGCAGCGTTCCTGATGGCTGGAAGACCCAGTCGTACCCGGGCAGATCAGCTGAGCTAACGATGTCCTTGTCGAGCAGCGGATGACCCGCCCGGACGATCAGGCAGACGTCTTCCTCTCCGAGTTCAATCAGATTGAACTGTCGCGGGTCCATGTCGTCTGGTATCCGGCCAATGACGAAGTCGTGTCGGGCTGCCAACAGTTCTCGCACCAACACATTGCTGTTTTCGATCTGGATATTGATTTCGATGCCGGGATAGGCGGTCGAAACCTGCCGGATGGCAGGAACGGCAAGATTGAGGGCCGGGCCTGTGACGGAACCCAGCGAGACCGAGCCGCCGCTTCCTGTCTTCAGTTCGTTGATCTCGCGCGTCGTCTCCCGCAGTTCCAGGAAAATGGTGCGGGCGCGCCGTGCCAGTGCCCGGCCATATTGCGTCAACTCGACGCCACGGGCGACCCGGGCACAGAGCGGCGCCTTCAGAATGGTCTCGATCTCGCCCAGCATGCGTGAAGCGGCTGGCTGCGAAATATTGAGGGAATCGGCGGCCGCACTGATCTGGCCATGCTCTTCGATGGCCAGAATCAGCTGCAAATGACTCATTTTTAAGCCTAAGCGAAAAATTCCGCGTTCCGAATAATCCAAAGCTGTGGACGAGAGTGGCGCCGGATCGTCCATATTTTACCCACCTTCCGAGAAAAATGCCTTCGCACATGCGAAAAATCACACTGTTACAGCTTAGTATACCCATATTGTTATAAGGATACACCTATATTGTATTTGACAGTTATGACGTTTGATTCCAGTTTGCAGCCATGTGCGCCAGTGTGCTCGGGAGCGTGTAAGGCCTGGGAGGGCTTTCTTTCACCCCTTAAACCTCCGCCAAGAGATTTGGATCTCTCGGCCGCGCGAAGCGCTGCACATATCGAGGCCGGCCGATCGCCGCCTGGATCAACACTCAGGGAGAGATACATGAGATTAGTTACTTCGCTTCTCGCCGCCGCAGCGCTCAGCGTGGCGTCGTTCGTCGTTCCGGCGATCGCCCAGGACAAGGGCACCGTTGGTATCTCGATGCCCACCAAGACCTCGACCCGTTGGATTTCCGACGGCGAGACCATGGAAAAGCTGTTCAAGGAAGCCGGCTACACGGCGGACCTGCAGTTTGCTGACGACGACATTCCGAACCAGCTCGCCCAGATCGAGAACATGGTCACCAAGGGTGCCAAGGTTCTGATCATCGGCGCCATCGACGGCACGACGCTCTCCGACATCCTGGCAAAGGCTCACGAAGCTGGCGTCAAGGTCATCGCTTACGACCGTCTGATCCGCGATTCCGGCAATGTCGACTATTACGCAACGTTCGACAACTTCCAGGTTGGCGTTCTGCAGGCAACGACGCTCGTCCAGGGCCTCAAGCTCGACGCCGCGACTGAGCCGAAGAATGTTGAACTGTTCGGTGGTTCGCCGGACGATAACAACGCCTTCTTCTTCTACGATGGCGCAATGTCGGTTCTGCAGCCTTTGATCGACGCCAAGAAGATCGTCGTCAAGTCCGGCCAGACAGGCATGGAAAAGGTCGGTACGCTGCGTTGGGACGGTGCTGTTGCACAGGCCCGCATGGAAAACCTGCTCTCCTCGACCTACACCGATGCCAAGGTTGACGGCGTTCTGTCGCCTTACGATGGTCTCTCCATCGGCATCATCTCGGCTCTGAAGGGTGTTGGCTACGGTTCCGGCGATATGCCGATGCCGATCGTTACCGGCCAGGACGCTGAGCTGCCGTCGGTCAAGTCGATCCTCGCTGGCGAACAGTATTCCTCGATCTTCAAGGATACCCGCGAGCTTGCCAAGGTTGCCGTCTCGATGACGGACGCCATCATTGGCGGCAAGGAGCCGGAAATCAACGACACCAAGACCTACGACAACGGCGTCAAGGTTATCCCGTCCTACCTCCTGAAGCCGGTCGCTGTTGACAAGACCAACGTCAAGGAAGTCCTGGTCGGCGCCGGTTACTACACGGAAGACCAGATCAACAACTGATCCCGTCTTTTTCATCCGGGGCCCGCGATCACTTGCGGGCCCTTTTATCTTGATGAGAGACTTGTATTGTCGCTGTGTCTGGCCTCATCATCCACGGACTGCCGCAGGAATACCTGAACATGGACAACATCATTCTCGAAATGCGGGGCATCACCAAGACGTTTCCGGGTGTAAAGGCTCTGGACAATGTCAACCTCAAGGTCCGCGAAGGTGAAATTCACGCACTTGTCGGCGAAAACGGCGCGGGAAAATCAACCCTGATGAAGGTGCTGAGCGGCGTCTATCCCGCCGGAACCTATGACGGCGAGATCCACTACGACAATGAAGTTCGCAACTTCTCGACGATCTCCGACAGCGAGCATCTCGGCATCATCATCATTCACCAGGAGCTGGCACTTGTTCCGCTTCTGTCGATTGCCGAAAACATCTTCCTTGGCAACGAACTCGCCACCAAAGGCGTCATCGACTGGAAGCAGACGTTTTCGCGCACCCAGGAACTGCTCGATAAGGTGGGCTTGCGGGAGCCGCCGACGGCACGCATTACCGATATCGGCATCGGCAAGCAGCAGTTGGTCGAAATCGCCAAGGCACTGTCCAAGAAGGTTAGGCTGCTGATCCTCGACGAGCCGACCGCATCGCTCAACGAAACCGATTCCGACGCGCTGTTGAAGCTCCTGATGGAGTTCCGCAAGCAGGGCATGACCTCGATCATCATTTCGCACAAGCTGAACGAGATCAAGAAGGTCGCCGACAAGATTACCATCATCCGCGACGGCGGAACGGTCGAAACGCTCGACTGTCATAACGAAGATATCAGCGAAGACCGGATCATCAAGGGCATGGTCGGCCGCGATATGGAAGACCGCTACCCGGCGCGCGAGCCCAAGATCGGCGAGACGCTGCTGGAAGTGAAAAACTGGAACGTCTTCCACCAGCACCATCGCGACCGCCAGTTCCTTCACGATATCAATTTCAATGTGCGAGCCGGCGAAGTCGTCGGCATTGCCGGCCTGATGGGCGCCGGCCGCACGGAAACGGCGATGAGCGTCTTCGGCAAGTCCTGGGGTCACAAGATCACCGGCGAGGTGTTGATGCACGGCAAGCCTGTCGACGTCAGCACCATTCCGCGCGCCATCGATGCCGGGCTTGCCTATGTGACCGAGGACCGCAAACATCTCGGCCTGGTGCTCAACAACAACATCATGCACAACACGACGCTCGCCAACCTCAATGCGGTGGCCAGCGGCGGCGTCATCGATGGGCACCGGGAAGCCAAGGTCGCCACCGATTACCGGACCAAGCTGCGCATCCGTTCCCATTCGATCTATCAGGAGGCCGTCAATCTTTCCGGTGGCAACCAGCAGAAGGTCGTCCTGTCGAAATGGCTGTTCACCAACCCGGAGGTCCTGATCCTCGACGAACCGACGCGCGGCATCGACGTCGGGGCGAAATATGAAATCTACTCCATCATCAACCAGCTTGCGGCCGAAGGGAAAGGCATTCTGATGATCTCGTCGGAAATGCCGGAACTGCTCGGAACCTGCGACCGCGTCTACGTCATGAACGATGGACGCATCGTCGCCGAGCTTTCGAAAGCGGAAGCAAGCCAAGAATCCATCATGCGCGCCATCATGCGCTCCGGGGAGAAACACTAATGGCCGCCGACAAAAGCGCTCAGAAAACCACACCATCCCTTGGCGATTACTTCAAAAGCAATATCCGCGAATACGGCCTGCTCATCGCCCTCGTTGTCATCATGCTGTTCTTCCAGTTCATGACCGGCGGCGTTTTGTTCCGTCCCGTCAACATCACCAACCTGATCCTGCAGAACTCCTTCATCGTCATCATGGCGCTGGGCATGCTTTTGATCATCGTTGCCGGCCACATTGATCTGTCGGTCGGATCGATTGTTGCCTTTACCGGTGGCCTGTCGGCGATCATGCTGGTGAAGTGGGGTATTCATTACTCCATCGTGGTGCCGGTTTGCCTCATCCTCGGCGGTCTCGTCGGCGCGGCACAGGGGTATTGGGTCGCCTACCAGAAGATCCCGGCCTTCATCGTGACGCTGGCTGGCATGCTTGTCTTCCGCGGACTGACCTACCTCATCCTGCAGAACCGGCCGATCGGCCCATTCCCGAAGGATTTCCAGTCACTATCGACCGGTTTCGTCCCTGACTTCCTGTATTTCCTCAATCCGCTGCCGGGAACGATCACCAACTTCTTCTCACTGGTCGTCATCGTGGCTCTGGTTGCTCTGGCCATCTATTACGGTGTGCGCGACCGCCGCAACAATGACAAGCACGGCACGGAAAACGAACCCTTTGCGTTCTTTGCCGGCCAGATGGCGATCATTGCCGGCGTCGCAATTTTTCTCGGCTTCCAGCTCTCCACCTACAAGGGCTTTCCAAACGTCCTGATCGTGATGGGACTGCTGATCGCACTCTATACGTTCATCACCACACGCTCGACGATCGGCCGCCGCATCTATGCGATGGGCGGTAACGAGAAGGCGGCAAAGCTCTCCGGTATCAACACCGAGCGGCTGACCTTCTACACCTTCGTCAACATGGGCGTACTGGCGGCTCTTGCCGGCATGATCATTGCAGCCCGCCTGAATTCGGCAACCCCGAAAGCCGGTGTCGGCTTCGAACTCGACGTCATCGCGGCCTGCTTCATCGGCGGTGCCTCGGCATCCGGCGGCGTCGGCAAGATCACCGGCGCTGTCATCGGTGCTCTGATCATGGGCGTGATGAACAACGGCATGTCGATCATGGGTCTCGGCATCGACTACCAGCAGCTGGTCAAGGGCCTCGTGCTTCTGGCTGCCGTGTTCTTCGACGTCTACAACAAGAACAAGGGCTGACCGGTTCTGGTTCGTCCCGCGCGCCGGGCTTTGCCCGGCGGGTTAAATTGGTGCCGGAGCGTGTCTTGCGCTGAAGTTTATCGAGATGCTCCGGCCCACGCATCATAACGAGAACGGCGGCTTTGCCGCCACCAACGGGAGCATGTGCCATGTCTCCCGACGGGTTGTTGTTGCCGAAAGCCAGCCGCTTGACGCCGAAAAGACAGCCCGGATTGAGAAAAGGATAGTGCTGTGCTGATTTCCCAGGTGAAGAACAATGACGGCTCGATCACGGTCGCCTTTCGTGAAGCGGGACAGGCCGCACGCGCGGTGAAGAATGCGGCGAGCGTCTATGCATTGGCGATGGAAGCGGCCAACGCAGGCAAGAGCCTGAAGGCTGTTGTCGAGACACATGGTCTGGGCGACGAAGTCGATCTTCAGGACGTCCATGCCAAGGGCAACTTCCTGCCGCCGATCACTCATCCGGACGATGCGCATCTGCATCTGACCGGCACGGGTCTGACACATCTGGGCTCGGCATCGACGCGCGATGCGATGCACGCAGCCGTTTCGAAGGTGGAAGAGGGCGCCACCGACACGATGAAGATGTTCAAGATGGGGCTGGAAGGCGGCAAGCCGAAGCCCGGCGAAAAGGGCGTTCAGCCCGAATGGTTCTACAAGGGCAACGGCTCACAGACGGTTGCGCCTGGCGGCGACCTGGTCTCGCCGTCGTTTGCGCAGGATGGTGGCGAAGAGCCGGAAATGGCCGGCATTTATGTTATCTCCGACAAAGGCGCACCGTTCCGCATCGGCTTTGCTGTCGCCAACGAATTTTCCGATCATGTGACCGAGCGCGTCAACTATCTCTATCTCGCCCATTCCAAGCTGCGGCCTGCAAGCTTCGGTCCGGAAATCCGGGTCGGCGAAGCGCCCAGCGACATCCGCGGTACGTCGCGGATCATCCGTGACGGTGCAGTGTTCTGGGAAAAGCCGTTTTTGTCGGGCGAAGCCAACATGTCTCATACCTTCGCAAATCTCGAATATCACCACTTCAAGTATGGAATTTTCCGTGCGCCGGGCGACGTGCATGTCCATATGTTCGGGACGGCAACGCTGTCCTTCGGCGACGGCATCAAGACCGAGGCGGGCGACATCTTCGAAATCGAGGCGTCCGAATTCGGTCTGCCGCTGCGCAACACGCTGGCGATCGCCGGCGAAGACGAGATCACGATCGGCCAGCTCTGATCCGCTCAAGCATTTGACTGTGAGTGCTGACCCCACGGCGCTCGCGCAAACCAAGGAGGCTTTAAGCCCATGACACTCCATCACAACCTGATCGCCGGCGAATGGGTCGGCAGCAACGGTGTTGAAAACATCAATCCGTCGAACACCAAGGAAATCGTCGGCCTTTATGCCAGCGCCAGCGCTGACGACGCCAAGACCGCGATCGCTGCTGCAAAGGCTGCGTTTCCGGCGTGGTCGCGCTCCGGTATTCTCGAGCGTCATGCGATCCTGAAAAAGACTGCCGACGAAATTCTTGCCCGCAAGGACGAGCTCGGCAACCTGCTTGCCCGCGAAGAAGGCAAGACGCTGCCGGAAGCGATCGGCGAAACCATCCGCGCCGCCCAGATCTTCGATTTCTTTGCTGGCGAAGCCCTGCGCCTGGCTGGTGAAGTCCTGCCGTCGGTTCGCCCGAACATCGGCGTCGAGATCACCCGCGAGCCGATCGGCGTCATCGGCATCATCACGCCATGGAATTTCCCGATCGCCATCCCGGCCTGGAAGATTGCGCCGGCCCTCTGCTACGGCAACACCATTGTATTCAAGCCGGCCGAACTGGTGCCGGGCTGCTCGTGGGCGATCGCCGACATCCTGCACCGCGCCGGCCTTCCTAAGGGCGTGCTCAACCTCGTCATGGGCAAGGGCTCGGTCGTCGGCCAGGCCATGCTCGATAGCCCGGATCTCGCTGGCATCACCTTTACCGGCTCGACCGGCACAGGCAAGCGCGTCGCTGCCGCCTCCATCGAGCATAACCGCAAGTTCCAGCTGGAAATGGGCGGCAAGAACCCGATGGTCGTGCTGGATGATGCCGACCTCACCGTTGCTGTCGAGGCGGCTGCAAACTCCGGCTTCTTCTCGACCGGCCAGCGCTGCACGGCATCGTCGCGCCTGATCGTCGCCGAAGGCATTCACGACAAGTTCGTCGCAGCCCTCACTGAAAAGCTTAGAGGCCTGGTGGTCGATGATGCGCTGAAGGCCGGCACCCATATCGGCCCGGTCGTCGATGAACGCCAGCTTGCCACCGACACGGATTACATTGCCATCGGCAAGCAGGAAGGCGCCAAGCTCGCCTTCGGCGGCGAGACGATCACCCGCGACAATCCGGGCTTCTACCTGCAGCCGACGCTGTTTACCGAAGCCACCAATCAGATGCGCATCAGCCGTGAAGAAATTTTCGGTCCGGTCGCCTCGGTCATCCGGGTCAAGGATTACGAGGAGGCCCTCAGCGTCGCCAACGACACGCCGTTCGGTCTTTCGGCCGGGATCGCCACGACCAGCCTCAAGCACGCGACGCATTTCAAGCGCAACTCGGAAGCCGGCATGGTGATGGTCAACCTGCCGACCGCCGGTGTTGATTTCCACGTGCCGTTCGGCGGCCGCAAGGCTTCGTCCTTCGGCTCGCGCGAGCAGGGCAAATATGCGGCCGAGTTCTTCACCGTTGTGAAGACCGCATACACGCTGGCTTAACGACGTTTCCGGACTGGGCAAGACCCAGTCCGGTCCCTCTTAAAGGACAAGGACAATGCATAAGAAAGCGGAATGGCCGCGCAGGCTGCGGTCGCAGGAATGGTACGGCGGCACGAGCCGCGACGTGATCTATCATCGCGGCTGGATGAAAAACCAGGGCTATCCGCACGACCTGTTCGACGGACGCCCGGTCATCGGCATCCTCAACACCTGGTCGGATATGACACCGTGCAACGGTCATCTGCGCGAGCTTGCCGAAAAGGTGAAAGCCGGCGTCTGGGAGGCCGGCGGCTTCCCGATGGAAGTGCCGGTATTCTCGGCATCGGAAAACACTTTCCGCCCGACGGCGATGATGTATCGCAATCTGGCGGCTCTCGCGATCGAAGAGACGATCCGCGGCCAGCCGATGGACGGTTGCGTGCTTCTGGTCGGTTGCGACAAGACCACGCCGTCGCTGATAATGGCTGCGGCCTCCGTCGATCTGCCGTCGATCGTCGTTACTGGCGGGCCGATGCTGAACGGCTACTTCCGCGGCGAGCGCGTCGGCTCCGGCACGCATCTGTGGAAATTCTCCGAAATGGTGAAGGCCGGCGAGATGACGCAGGAAGAGTTCCTTGAGGCGGAAGCCTCGATGAGCCGTTCGTCGGGCACCTGCAACACCATGGGCACTGCATCCACCATGGCGTCGATGGCCGAAGCACTTGGCATGGCGCTGTCGGGCAACGCCGCAATCCCGGGCGTCGATAGCCGCCGTAAGGTGATGGCGCAGCTCACCGGCCGCCGGATCGTGCAGATGGTCAAGGACGACCTGAAGCCGTCCGACATCATGACCAAGCAGGCCTTCGAGAACGCTATCCGCACCAATGCGGCCATCGGCGGATCGACCAACGCCGTCATCCACCTGTTGGCCATGGCCGGCCGCGTAGGCATCGACCTGACGCTCGATGACTGGGATCGCTGCGGACGTGATGTGCCGACCATCGTCAACCTGATGCCGTCGGGCAAGTACCTGATGGAGGAGTTCTTCTATGCCGGTGGCCTGCCGGTGGTCATCAAGCGCCTCGGCGAGGCAGGCTTGCTGCACAAGGATGCGCTGACGGTTTCCGGTGAAACCATGTGGGACGAGGTCAAGGACGTCGTCAACTGGAACGAGGACGTCATCCTGCCAACCGACAAGGCGCTGACGCAATCGGGCGGCATCGTCGTGGTGCGCGGCAATCTCGCGCCGAAGGGCGCGGTGCTGAAGCCGTCTGCCGCTTCACCGCATCTGTTGACGCATCGGGGCAGGGCTGTCGTGTTTGAGGACATCGACGACTACAAGGCGAAGATCAATGATGACAATCTCGACATCGACGAGACCTGCATCATGGTCATGAAGAACTGTGGGCCGAAGGGTTATCCGGGCATGGCCGAGGTCGGCAATATGGGCCTTCCGCCGAAAGTGCTGAAGAAGGGCATTACCGACATGGTGCGCATCTCCGACGCCCGCATGTCCGGTACGGCCTACGGCACCGTCGTGCTGCACACTTCGCCGGAAGCCGCCGTCGGTGGCCCGCTCGCCGTCGTCAAGAATGGTGACTTTATCGAGCTCGACGTGCCGAACCGCCGCCTGCATCTCGACATTTCCGATACGGAATTGACGCGCCGGCTTGCCGAATGGCAGCCAAACCACGACCTGCCGACATCGGGCTATGCCTTCCTGCACCAGCAGCATGTCGAAGGGGCCGATACCGGCGCCGACCTCGACTTCCTCAAGGGGTGTCGCGGAAGCGCGGTTGGCAAGGACAGCCACTGATCTGCACGGTATTCGAAATCAGAGGAGGCGGGGCTTTTGCTCCGCCTTTTTTGATTCTGGACCTGCGTTGTCGCGACGAAGGAAAAGGACTATATAGTTATCTATATGTACAGGAGATGTGGTCATGAATGGAAAGGCAGTTGGTGCGGCCGAATTCAAGGCAAAGTGCCTCAACCTCATTGAACAGATGACGGGTGACGGCGAACCCATCATTATCACCAAGCGAGGCAAGCCCGTGGCGATACTCTCGCCGGTGCCGGAAGTTGCTGCCAGCACCAGCATCATCGGTGCGATGAACGGTAGTGTTCTGACCTATGACGATCCGTTTTCATCAGTGATCGAGGCCGGCGAATGGGACGCGAACCGTTGATCGTCATCGATACGCATGTGCTGATCTGGGCCGTGCAGGACGATCCCCGACTGGGGTCCAAGGCACGGCAGATCATTGATCACACGACTGCGCATAGTCACATTCTGGTTTCGGCGATTACGCCTTGGGAGATCGCGATGCTGGCCGAGAAGGGACGCATTGCGCTCGGCGACGATGTCGGCCGTTGGATCGACCGGGCGTTGGCCTTGCCCGGTGTGCAACTTGCGCCGCTGGATGCTTCTGTCGCTGTCGGCAGCGTTCGCCTTCCGGGAGATTTTCACGCCGATCCCGCCGACAGGATCATCGTTGCAACAGCCCGGTTTCATCAGGTGCCGTTGATGACGGCAGACCAGGCGATCCTCGACTATGGGGCAAAGGGTCATGTCGGCACTCTTGCTGCTTCGTCATGACCGCGCGTTAGGTCACTGACTCTGCGTCTGGCTCTGACCCTGCTGCTCCACCGTCACCGAAACCTTCAACGCTTCGCTTGAAGATCCGTGGATCAGGCCGGAAATCGGCGCTGCGTCGCGATAGTCCAGCCCGCAGGCGATGCGGACATAGCGGTCGTCGGGGCACATCTTGTTGGCGGCGTCGAAGCCCACCCAGCCGAGGCCGGTCAGATGCACCTCGGCCCAAGCGTGGCTTGCCGTCTGTTCCGGATGATCCTCCATCATCAGGTAACCGGAGATGTAGCGGGCGGGCAGGCCTAGCGTGCGCGCAGCAGCGATCATGATATGGGCGTGATCCTGACAGACGCCGCTCTTCTGCAGGAGGGCCTGTTCCGCCGTCGTTTCCGTTCCGGTCTCGCCTTGCCTGTATTCGACGGTTTCGGCGATCTCGCCCATCAGGGCATGCATCTTCGCCAAGTCCGTATCGCCAGCCATCGCCTTGGCAAGATTGCGGATCGGCTTGGCCATCTTGGTCAGCGGCGTTTCGCGCAGATAGAGCCAGAGCGGCGCATAGGCCTGATGCGGGCCGTAGACGCCGGCCCGGTCATCAGTCTCCACCTCGCCCGACGCGACGATGCGGATGAAGGTCTGGTCGCCGTTGACGCTGACGAGATTGACGCGGTTGCCGAAATGGTCGTCATAGCCGACCTCCATCTTGGCGCCCTCGACGGAGGTTTCCCAGCTGATGACCGTCTGCCCGGTCTGCGTCAGCGGTGTCAGCCGCAGGCGCTGAAGCGAATATTGCACCGGTTCAGCATAGGTGTATTCGGTGGTGTGACTGATCTTCAGACGCATGTGGTCTCTCCCATCCGAATCTCAGTTGAACCGGTAGCCATCGGAAATTTCCTGTCCCAGGCGGTTATTGTGGTTGATGAAATTCTCGATGTACTCGTGCAGTCCCTGGTCCATGACATCCTTGATCGAATGGCTGCGCAGGGAAGACAGCGTCCCCTCCGCCGTTGCATGGGCCGCGTGGCCTTCGCCATATTCACGTGCGAGATAGCCGAGATTGCTGACGATCTTATCGTAGCAGTAGGCGAGGGAGCGCGGCATGCGGCCGTTGAGGATCAGGAAGTCGGCAATGTTGGACGGCCTGTATTCCGCCTCGTAGACCCAGCCGTAGGAACGGTGCGCCGAAACCGAGCGCAGGATCGATTCCCATTGGACGTTGTCGATCGAGGAGCCGACCTGCGACACTGCCGGAAGCAGCACGTAGTATTTCACATCGAGAATGCGGGCGGTGTTGTCGGCCCGCTCGATGAACGTGCCGATGCGCGAGAAGTTGAAAATCTCGTTGCGCAGCATCGTGCCATGGAAGGCGCCGCGGATCAGTGCGGTCTTCTGCTTGATCGCGTCGATCGCTTCTGGCAGGTCCGCCGGCTTGACGCGCCGGGCCAGCATGGTCTTCAGGTCCAGCCAGCATTCGTTGGTGGCTTCCCAGGTTTCGCGGGTCAGGGCGGTGCGCACCATGCGGGCGTTGTTGCGGCCCGAATCAATGCAGGACATCACGCTGGACGGATTGGACTTGTCGCGCAGCAGGAAATCGATGGCGTCGGCGCTGGTCAGCGTTGGATAGAGGTCATCGTAGATATCGCGAACGCCCGAGCTTTGCAGCACGCCGTCCCAATCGTCCTCGGTTGCTTCCGAGCGGGTCAGCGACATGCGCAGGCCGGCGTCGATCAGCCGGGCGCTGTTTTCGGCCCGCTCGATGTAGCGGAACATCCAGTAGAGGCCGTTTGCGGTTCTTCCAAGCATGTGCATCAGTCCTCCAGAACCCAGGTATCCTTGGTGCCGCCGCCCTGGCTGGAATTCACCACCAGCGAGCCGGCCTTCAAAGCCACGCGGGTGAGCCCGCCAGGAATGATCTGCACCTTGTCGGAAACGAGGACGTAAGGGCGAAGATCCACATGGCGTGGCGCGATGCCCTTGTTGACGAGGATCGGCACTGTCGAAAGCGAAAGCGTCGGTTGGGCGATATAGTTGGAAGGGCGCGCCTTGAGCTTTTCGGCAAACAGTGAACGTTCCTTCTTCGAAGCCGTCGGGCCGACCAGCATGCCGTAACCGCCGGAGCCATGCACTTCCTTGACGACGAGATCGGCGAGGTTTTCAAGCACGTATTTCAGGCTGTCGGCCTCCGAACAGCGCCATGTGGGCACGTTCTCAAGCAGCGCTTTGCGGCCGGTATAGAATTCGACGATCTCGGGCATGTAGGAATAGATCGCCTTGTCGTCGCAGATGCCGGTGCCTGGCGCATTGGCGATGGTGATATTGCCGGCGCGGTAGACATCCATGATGCCGGGAACGCCGAGCGCCGATTCGGGCTTGAAGGTCAGCGGATCGAGATAATCGTCATCGACGCGGCGGTAGAGCACGTCGATCGCCTCGTAGCCGCGGGTGGTGCGCATCTTCACCTTGCCGTCGATGACGCGCAGGTCCGATCCTTCGACCAGTTCAACACCCATCATGTCGGCCAGGAACGCATGTTCGTAATAGGCGGAGTTGTAGATGCCGGGGGTGAGGACTGCGACACGCGGCTTGCCTTCGCAGCCGGGAGGGGCGAGCGACGCCAGCGAATGGCGTAGCAGATAGGGATAGTTCTCGACCGGGCGGACGCGGTTCTGATGAAAGAGTTCCGGGAACATCTGCATCATCGTCTCGCGGTTTTCCAGCATATAGCTGACACCGGAGGGCGTGCGGGCATTGTCTTCCAGCACATAGAACTGGTCTTCGCCGGTGCGCACGATGTCGGTGCCGACGATATGGGTATAGACGCCGCCCGGCGGGCGAAAACCGATCATCTGCGGCAGGAAGGCGACGTTGCGCTCGATCAGCTCGCGCGGAACGCGGCCGGCCTTGATGATTTCCTGCTTGTGATAGATGTCGTCGAGGAAAGCGTTGAGGGCGATGACCCGCTGTTCGATGCCCTGGGCGAGCTTGCGCCATTCACGGCCGGAAATGATGCGCGGGATGAGGTCGAAGGGGATGAGCTTTTCGGAGCTATCTGCGTGTCCATAGACCGCGAAGGTGATGCCGGTCTTGCGGAATATGTTTTCCGCCTCCCGCGATTTGGCGATCAGGCGGGCCTTGTCCTGGGCTGCGTACCAATCATTGTAAGTCGAGTAAGGCTGGCGCGGGCTGTTGTCCGCATTCATCATTTCGTCAAATGCCAACGGTGTGATCCCCTTTTTTGTCATTTGAGACCAACAGCAAGAGCAATGCAAGAAGCATGCTCAATCGAAGACAAAAGAAATTTCGCCGCTTTTTTGGGCCTTCCACCGGGCTTTTCGAAGGATCATGGCGCTGTTTTCATCATGGAATCCTGCCGCTTGCAGAGTTGGCCCAACTGCTGGGGCAAGCGGCCGGACTTTGAAGTCTGTAACGCCCAAAATTTATGCAGCCATCCCCGACGGTTGTTGCGGAGATTGACGATAAACATCAGGAATTTTGCTTTGACCATCATCCGATGCGGCCCTATCGCATCCGATGACGCTTATATTGCACTAGGACATTTCCATGACCCTCGACCGCCTGGCCCCGGCCATTTTCGTTATGCTCTGGTCAACGGGTTGGGTGATGGCGAAATATGCCGATATCTATGCCGATCCGCTAACGTTCCTGGTGATGCGCTATTTGCTCGCGACGCTGCTGTTCGTCGGCTTCTGTCTGGCGACGGGTGCCGTCTGGCCAAAGACATGGACTGGCGCCGGGCACGCGGTGATCTCCGGCATCTTCCTGCACGGGCTCTATCTCGGCGCCGTCTGGTGGGCGATCGGTCAAGGGGTGCCAGCGGCGATTTCCGGCATCATCGCCGGTTTGCAGCCGTTGATGACGGCGGTTGCCGCCCCCGCATTGATCGGTGAAAACCTCTCGGGCCAGCAGAAGATCGGGCTGACGCTGGGCTTTCTCGGCATCGCGCTGGCCGTCATCCCAAAAGTTCTGGCGATCGATACCGGCATGACGCCGATCCACCTGTTTCCGGTCGTCGTCAATATTCTGGGAATGGCCGCCGTCACCTACGGCACCATCTACCAAAAGCGGCATCTCCAGGACGGCGACATCCGCTCGACAGCGACCCTGCAATATGTCGGCGCACTGATCGTCACCATCCCTGCGGCGTTTCTGCTGGAAGACATGCGGGTGATCTGGAGTGTGCAACTGTTTGCGGCGCTGGCCTGGGCAGTGCTCGGCCTGTCGATGGGGGCAATTGCCCTGCTGCTCTATCTTATCCGGCGCGGGCAGGTCTCGAAGGCCGCTTCGCTGATCTATCTGGTGCCGCCGCTAGCGGCTTTCCAAGCATGGCTGCTGTTCGATGAAGCCCTGACGCTGCCGATGATTGTCGGCACTGTCATCGCGGTTGCCGGGGTTTACCTCACCAATCGCAAACCCGTCGCCGTTCCGGCATAAAAAACGGCGGGTCCAGCCCGCCGTTCTTCATCTCAATTCACTAGCGCGAAAAGCTTATGCCTCGTCGCGGCGTGGTGCCGTGTTGACGCGCTTCCGCTGACCCTGGGCACCGGCACCGGCTTCGCGGCTCTGACCACCAGCGGCATTGCCACCGCCGTGGTTGCGGTTGCGCCATTCGCCCTGCTTCTGGCCGGGGCGTCCGTTGCGGTTGCCGCCGGGGCGTTTGGCAATTGCGGTTTCGTGGGCTGCCTGTGCGGCCGGGCCCTGACCCTTGCGGTGCTGCTTCCTGGGCTCGCCGGTTGCCAAAAGATCGTCACCGGCAAACGGGCTCGGAACCGACCGTTCAGCGCGGTGAACGTTGTCGCTGCCACCCTGCGGACGCGGACGGCGCTCGGCATGACCGTTGCCGGCCGGGCGTCCGGCGTTACGGGCACCATTGCCGCCACGGCCACCCTTCGGGCGGGCACGGTCGGCGGGAATTTCGCCGCTGGCAACGGCGATATCGATGTTCATCAGGCGCTCGATGTCGCGCAGCAGGCGGATTTCGTCCGGTGCGCAGAAGGCGATGGCGATACCGTCGCGGCCGGCACGGGCCGTACGGCCGATGCGGTGAACGTAGGCATCCGCCACTTCCGGCAAATCGTAGTTGTAGACATGGGTGACGCCGGGAACGTCGATGCCGCGGGCGGCAACGTCGGTGGCGACGAGAACGCGCGTCTGGCCGTCACGGAAGTTCTTCAAGGCACGCTCGCGCTGGCCCTGGCTCTTGTTGCCGTGGATCGAGGCGACGGAGAAGCCGGTGTGTTCGAGATGCTTCATCAGCTTTTCGGCGCCATGCTTTGTGCGCGAGAAGACGAGAGCCAGGCCCTGTGGGTTCTCGGTCAGCGACTTCTTCAGCAGCTCGGTCTTCTGGCTGGCACCCTGAACGAAGTGCACATACTGCTCGACTTTGTCGGCAGCCTTGCCCGGAGGCGTGACTTCAACGCGCTTGGGGTTGCTCAGGTATTCGCTGGAAAGATCGGCAATCGCCTTCGGCATGGTGGCCGAAAACAGCAGGGTCTGGCGGTTCTTCGGAACCAACTTGGAGATCTTGCGCAGGTCGTGGATGAAGCCGAGGTCGAGCATCTGGTCGGCTTCGTCAAGCACGAGATAGCGGGCCTGCGTCAGGGTGACGGCGCGGCGGGCGACGAGATCGAGAAGACGGCCGGGGGTGGCGACGAGGATGTCGACGCCGCGAGCCAGCTGTTCGGACTGCTTGTTGATCGATGCGCCGCCGACGACAAGGCCGATCTTCAAGGGGGTCTTCTTGACGAAGTCCTTCAGGTTGGCAGCGATCTGGTTCACCAGTTCGCGGGTCGGCGCCAGAACGAGAGCGCGGATGTTGCGCGGATCGGGGCGCTTGTCGTCCTTCAGCATCTTTTCGATCATCGGCAGGCCGAAAGCGGCCGTCTTGCCGGTGCCGGTCTGGGCGAGACCGATGAGGTCATGGCCTTCCATGACGAGCGGGATGGCTTCGGCCTGGATCGGCGTCGGCGTATCGAACCCAAGGGAAGTGAGGGTCGAAAGCACGTGCTCGGAGAGGCCGAGGTCTTTGAAAGTGGTCAATGTAGTACCTTTTCGGGGGCGCAAAACGAACAGTGCCGGAACTGCACCATGCGGTTCCGGTTTCGCTTCGCGTCAAGAACCCCGCGTGATTTGGGAACTTGTGGGTTGATTAAACTCGTCTAGCGCATGCATTTTGCCACGTTTGGCAAAACATTCTGTGTTGCGCTTATCCTTCGTTACGGATCGGTTGGATCCCGCAGGGCTCGCTCACGCGGCGGCCGGAAGGTGACGCTGGGCCTCATGTCGTTGTTTTGCAGTCAAAAGTCAAGGGATAGTTTTTTGCATGTGCGAAGAGACCGGTGGATCACGGTATGACGAGCTGAAAGTCTCCGCCTGCCAGAACGGCACCGTTGACGAGAATTTCCAGCCGGTGGCCGCCGGGATAATACTGCCGCGTGGTGATGGCGCGTATCGCATGCTGGCGCGTCATTGTTGTGGTTTCGCCAGGAGCAAGCACAAGGCTCTTCCACTTGAAGACTTTTGGAGCAAGGCTGCCATTGGCTTTGCGATGGTGGATCGCATAGTCGACCATCACCTGCTGCGGCGCGGAGCCGTCGTTGACGATGGTGAGGGTGAAGGCGACGGCATTGCCGAAATCCACATGCGGGGTCCGTATCTCCACAGTCGCGCCGATACCGGAAAGCGGAGCGAAGCCGAAATTCGACAGTGCGGCCGCATGTCCCTTTTTCAACAGCGTGCGCGAGGCATGCCGCAGAAGCTGCCGTCGCTCCGGGGAGGCCGCTGCAATCTGCTCGCCGACGAATGCTGCGACCAGATCGGGATGATCCTTGGCGATATCGTTGAGACTGTTGGCGACGGAGCGGCGCACGTAATCTTCAGGGTCGTCCAGTAGGGCCGTGAGGATCGGCAGGATCGGTTGCGGGTCGCGCATTAGCGCCGGCAGGCGGATGGCCCAGGGCAGGCGCGGGCGGGTGCCTTCGCTCGCCAGCCGGCGGACGTGATGATCGCTGTCGGTGGTCCACTCGCCGATCGTTGCCAGCGCGCGGTCCTGCTCTGCAAGAATGAACGGGCGGATGCCGAACTCGGCGGTAAAATGCGGGGTCAGCTGCTTCAGCAATGCCAAGGACAGATCGAAATGGCCAAGACCTTTCTGCGCCACGAACTGGCTGACCGGCAGCAGTGCCCATCCGCTGATGCCGGTCCGGCCTGATTGCGGCAGGCTCGCCGAGAGAATGGCGGCTGCCTGTTCGAAGTCGTCCGGCAATGTCACGGCAAGCGCGTCGCGAATCTGCGTGGCGCGTTGCATCAACTCCAGCTGCGGCATGTCATGTGTTGCAAGATCAACGAACCGTGCCGTGTCGAACCCTGCGGAATGGGCGGCGATCTGGTTCGCCATCGTCTTCACGAGTGCCGGATGCAAAAGGTTTTTCAGCGGTTCGGCCATGGCGCCTATCCAGCGTTTGATTCCGATAGACCATAGCCGCAGTTCAACCTGGAATGTAGACCGGGTTTTCCGCCATCAGCATCTGGCAACGGATTTCCCCGTAACTATTTCGGGAACCTTCCTTTTTCTCGCGGCGTTGAATCTTCCACGTGCCTGGTTTGCAAGAGGCACGTTTTGACGCCCAGTCATCGTGCCGCCGGTGTAGTGACATATGGCCGTCGAGATGAAGATTGCTCGAGGAGTGAATAATGACCACGACATGGATTCTTGCCGCTGACGGAAACCAGGCCCGCCTTTTGAAGGGCGTGAATTTCCTCAAAGATGGACCCCAGAGCCCCGAGCAGGAGATTTTTCAGATGGATACCAAGCGTGTCCAGGACATCATGGCCGACAAGCCGGGCCGCAGCCATTCCTCGGTCGGACATGGCCGTTCGGCGATGGAATATTCCAGTGATCCGGTGCGCGAGGAACAGCAGAGGTTTACCGCTGATGTTGCCAGCAAGATCGACAGCTACGAACAGGAGGGGGCATTCGACCGCCTGGTTGTCTGCGCAGCACCCCAGACGCTTGGCGATCTTCGCTCGATGCTGTCAACGGCAACGCGGGCAAAGACCATTGCCGAGATCAGCAAGGACTACAGCAACCTTCCGACTGACAAGTTGATTTCGTCGGTTCGCGTTGCCATGTCGAACTGATCCTCCGTTAAAAATCCGTCGGAACGCCACCTTCGGCTTTCCGGCGGGCAACAAACGAATCAAGCTCTTCCTCGATGGACGGATCGAGTGGCGGCTTCTCGTATTCGTTGAGCTTTTCCTTGAAGACACGATTGGCGTGGTCGTAGGTCGTCGGCCGTCCTGCCTCTGTCCAGGTCTCGAAATTGCGCCAGTCCGACAGGATCGGCGAATAGAACGCGGTCTCGTAGCGGGCGAGCGTATGGGCGGTACCGAAATAGTGGCCGCCGGGGCCGACGTCGCGCACGGCGTCGAGACCAAGCGCATCCTCGCTGACGTCGAGGGGGGTGAGGAATTCCGCCACCATCTGCAGCATGTCGACGTCGAGGATGAATTTCTCGAAGGATGCGGTCAGTCCACCCTCGCTCCAGCCGGCTGAATGCATGATGAAATTGCCGCCGCCCTGCGTCAGCGCCCAGAGCGACAGCGCCGATTCGTAGGCGGCCTGTGCATCGAGCGTGTTGGAGGCATTGGTGTTGGAGGTGCGGTAAGGCACCTTATAGCGGCGGGCGAGCTGACCGCCGGCAATCACGGCCTTCATATATTCCGGCGTACCGAAGGCGGGCGCTCCGGTCTTCATGTCCACATTCGAGGTGAAGCCGCCATACATCACCGGCGACCCGCGCCGGACCATCTGGGTAAACGCGATGCCGGCTAGCGCTTCGGCATTTTGCTGCACCACAGCCCCCGCAATCGTCACCGGCGCCATTGCGCCTGCCAGCGTGAACGGCGTGACGACAACGACCTGATTGCGCGACGACATTTCGATAATGCCCTGCAGCATCGGCCCGTCGAGGCGCAGCGGCGAGGATGTGTTGATGATGGTAAAGAGCGACGGCTCGGTTTCCATCTGCTCTGCCGAAATGCCGCGTCCGATGCGGGCGATCTCGATGGCGTCTATATTGCGCTGCTGGCCAAGCGAATAGCAGTGGAACACCTTGTCGGTCAGCTTCACCATGTCCGACAGGCAGTCGAGATGGCGCACGGACGCATGGATATCGATCGGTTCAACCGGATAGCCGCCGGTCGTATGAATGATGTCATAGGATTGAGCGAGCTTGACCAGCTTGCGGAAATCCTCCTGGTTTCCGGCACGCCGTCCGCCCTCGCGGTCGGCGACAAACGGCGCCGAGGCGATCTGCGCGAACACCAGATTGTTGCCGCCGATCTGCACATTGCGGGCCGGATTGCGCGCATGCATGGTGAAGCCGGATGGCACGGACGCCATCATGTCCATGATCAGGCCGCGATCGAAACGCACCCGGTCGGTGCCGGGCGCCACGTCGGCGCCTGCCGCCTTCATCCGGTCGCGGGCTTCCGGCAGGATCACGTCCATGCCGATCTCTTCAAGGATGGTCAGCGAGGCATCATGAACGGCCTCAAGCGCCTCTTCGGACAGCACGGAAGATTTCGCCATTGTGTTGACGAGATTGAGATATTTCGAACTACTGCCGCCTTTGCGCGAACGATCCGCGCCGCGCCCGCCGGTTCGGCGGCGGCGTTCCACCGGCGCTTCGGTGTCGCTCTGGGTGGTTTGCGGAAGTTCGTTGTCGCTCATGATTTTTCCATCGGTTTGGACAGAGGCTCATGTTGCAGATTCGAAGCCCCGAAGGCGCCACCATTTGCGACAGCAAATTTCCCTGAAAGAGAAGGGCGTTTTGAGGGCTGGTTATTCCGCGACGCCGGATGTCGATTTTACGCCGCAAAGCATTTCGCGTTTGCTGCCGAAGCCGGGTGTGCGTTCGACTGTGAAGCCTGCACCTTGCAGGTTGCGGCGGACGAAACCGGCGGCGGCATAGGTCGCAAACGTACCGCCATCAGCGGTCTTTTCATAGGCAAGCCGCATCAGTTCCTGCGACCACATGTCGGGATTGCGTTTGGGCGCGAAGCCATCCAGATACCAGGCATCGAAGTCGTCCGAAAAACTACTGATTCCTTCAAAGGCGGTGCCGCAGACGACTGTTAGCCGCAGGCCGCCTGCGAAATTGAGGTCAATCCGGCCTTCTGGTTGATCCGGCCACTGCGCGCACAGGGCCAGCCGCTCCGCCTCGATCTGCGGCCAGCGCGACAGCGCCCGGCCAATGTCCGGAGCGTGCATCGGAAACCGTTCGAACGAGACGAAATGAAGGTTTGCCCCTTCAACGCGCGTCTCCTTCCATTGCCGCCACGTCTCGCAAAAATTCAGCCCGGTGCCGAAACCGAGTTCACCGATCCTGAATGTGCCGGGTCTGCACCACCGTTCGGGCAGGCCGTTGCCGGCGAGAAAGACATGGCCGCATTCCAGCCGGCCATCTTCGCGGCAATAAAAATGGTCGCCAAATTCTTGCGAATAGGGCATATCGCCCTCGTGCCATTCAAGCGTTTGCCTGTTTGGGGTTTCCCCGTTCGGCGCGGGCGTTACATCCAAATGATTGCGGGTCATGGCGAACCGATAATCTCCACGTTCAAGAAGGTCAATCGATGGTGGATCTGTTGATTGTCGGCGGCGGCATCATGGGGCTCTGGGCGGCCGTCATGGCCGATCGGGCCGGGTTGAAAACGTTGCTCGTCGAGCGAGACAAGATCGGCGCTGGTGCGAGCGGCGGCGTGCTCGGCGCTTTGATGCCGTATATGCCGGATCGCTGGGACGCCAAGAAGCAGTTCCAGTTCGAGGCCCTGGTGTCGCTGGAGCGTGACATTGCCACGCTTGAAGCACAAACCGGGATATCCGCCGGTTATCGCCGCTCCGGCCGCCTGATACCGCTGCCCAAGCCGCATCTGCGCACCATTGCGCTGCGCCACGAGCAGGATGCGCTCGTCAATTGGCGGCAGGGAGACCGGCGGTTTTTCTGGCATGTGCAGGATAGTCCGGCGGCGGCCGGCTGGCCGGAAAACGAAGCCATGGCCAGTGGCGTCGTGTTCGATACGCTGGCCGCCCGCGTCGATCCGCGCTTGCTGCTTGCGCTGTTGGCTAGGGCGCTCGGCCAGTCGCGTCATGTAAAGATCGAGGAAGGGCGGGCGCTTGCCGGTCTCGATCCGGTCGCCGGCAAGGCGACGTTTTCAGACGGACATTCCCTATCTTTCGGTGCCTGCATTCTTGCTGCCGGCGTCGATACCTTCCGGCATCTGGATGCGCTTCCCGATAAACCGGCAGCAGCGTCCAGTGGCATGGCCGTCAAAGGGCAGGCGGCTGTGCTGAAAGCCGATCTTGATTCCGCTTTGCCTGTCATTTTCCTGGACGGGCTCTATGTCGTGCCGCATGACAATGGCCTTGTCGCGGTCGGCAGCACCAGCGAAAACAGTTTTGCCAATCCTGCGTCAAACGACCACCTGCTTGACGATCTCCTGGCGCGGGCACGCGCGGTGGTGCCCTTGCTTGCCGATGCTCCGGTGGTCGAGCGCTGGGCTGGCTTGCGGCCCAAAGCCATCGGCCGCGATCCGATGGTTGGCTGTCATCCCGATCATCACCAGATCTATACCCTGACCGGCGGCTTCAAGATCAGCTTCGGATTGGCACATCGCCTCGCGGCCAGTGTCATCGGCGAAATGGCCGGGCAGCGGGACGAGGCACTCCCGGACTCGTTCCGCTGGGCCAGCCACTTTTCCCTGCTGCGCGCGTCCTGATCTCTTGGAATGCGGGGAATAGCCTCTATTTCAGCGGGGCAGTTCCTCCATTGCCCGCGCCTGCGCGGCAATCTGCGTTTCCTGAAATTTCGTGTTCTGACCGGCTGCGATCAACCATCCTCCTTGCTGCTTGCTCATCACATAAAGCGGTCTTCCTTCCGCTTGCCCTTCCAGCGCTATCCCTGTCGGGCCGACCGACCGCTGGCGGACATTGACGGCTGCTATAGTGTGGCTGAGGAAGGTGATGTGCTCCACATCGTAATTGGCATATTCCTCCCCGAGCGCGGGTGTGAGCACTTTTGCCGTGAAATCATGGATTTCCGGCCATCCAGTAAGACGGCGTCCGAACGCCGTCACCCAGACGGCTTGTGGCGTCAGCAGGCCGGTGAAGCCTTCGACATCGCGATTCCATTGCATCGTTTCCAGCCGCTCGACCACCGCGATGATCAAGGCAATGTCGCGTGTGCGGTCTGGTGGCGATGCGGGAGCATAGGTGACCGCGGGTTGAGAGGGCACTCTCATTTGTTCTTCCCGATCTGCGCTCTCCGAGGGGCGCTCACCCGATTCCAAATCGACGTGGAGGTCCTCGGGATCGTGGCCTCCAGTGTGAAACTGCCGATCCCGACAGGTGCGCGCCCCTCAACGGCATCGATCACCACCGCGGCACCTGCGCTGGTGAAACCACCATAGAGTTCGATCAGCCCGATGCCATCATCGACAAGTGTGCGCGCAATGGCAGCCGCCGCCGCTTCAGCCGCAACGGCAACAAATGTCATACGCAGTGCCGGAAAATCCTGGTTGAACCGGTCTTTTTGCGGGTCGGCATTCGGCTCCAGGAAAATGAAAGCCCCCGGCGGCGGCACTCCGTTGTCATAAGCAGCGCTGTAGCGAGCGGCAGGGGTGAGAGATTCCATGCCGAATGTCACCGAGCTGACCCGGATGTTCGGTCCCACTGCTGCTTGCACGATCGGCCGCCAACGGGGCGATATGCCACCGCAAAGCTCGATCAATTCCACCCCTTCCAGAGCGAGACCGGAGGCTATGTCGACAAGCTCGTCCACGCGCCCGATCGCCACGATTGTCAGTCCTGCGCGCTCGATGCGGTCGCGTGCTGGATCAGCGCCAGCGGCTTCATAAATTATTGCCTTTTTCATCTCTCTCTCCAGGAAACGCATGGCGAAGAGATTGCAACCGCCTTTTGATCTATGCAATTGCTCAAAAACAGATCAAAACGATCGGAATGTATGATCATGCTGGATGCGCTGACACTCGATCAACTTCGCGTTTTCGTGTCGATTGCCGATACTGGCTCCTTCCGCGCGGCATCTAGGTTACTTGGGCGGGCGCAATCCGGCTTGAGCAGTGCTGTCGCCAACCTTGAAACCGAGCTTCAGATCTCCCTGTTCGACCGCTCGCAGCATCGTCCTGTGCTGACCGAGGCAGGGGCGACATTGCTTGCTGACGCCAGGGCGCTTCTGATTAAAGCCGATGCGCTTCGTGCCCGTGCAAACAGTTTCCATCAGGGCATTGAAGCCGTTCTCAGAGTGGCGCTTGATCCCCTTCTTCCGTTGCCACGCATAGCCGGGGTGTTTCGGCGGTTCAGCGAGGCATTTCCGCAGGTAAGATTGGAGTTCGAGACTGCCCCGATGACCGCTGCTTTGGCAACCGTTCTGGACGGCCAGTGTGACCTCGGCTTTACGGCTGCGGATGAGCAGGACCCTCATGTAGTGATCCAGGCGATTGGCAGGATTGCCGGTTTGATTGCCGTATGCCGTTCGGACCACGAACTCGCGCGTCCCAAGGATGGAGAGAAATGGACAACGGTCGCTCTCTCGGAGCATTTGCAGGTGGTGATATCGGATCCTTCCCTGCGCTCACAGGGCCGGAATTTCGGGGTGCTGTCACAGAGGATCTATCGGGTCGGAGACATCGCCACCAAACAAGCGCTAATTCTGGCAGGAGTTGGATGGGGATATCTGCCTTTCTGGATGGTGGAGGATGAGATTGCAGCCGGCAGGCTGGTGCGCGTTGCGCTGTCGAGACATGGGGCACAGGAGATACAGCCTTTGACGCTCTTTGCGATCCGCCGAATCGATCGACCATTCGGGCCGGCCGCTTCCGGGCTATGCCGTATCTTGGAGGAGGATTTTGGCTGATGTCTTGCGGGGTCGTGAATCCCGCCGTCAGGCTGTCGCTTGCGTTCTGATCAGCAACGCAAAAAGCCCTGCTTCGCGAGCAGGGCTTAGTGGACACAAATCAGGCAGGATTACATCCAGTACGGGGGCACGCCGTAGTAATCGTAGACGCGGCGGCCATTTTCCTTGTTCCAGTCGTATTCGTCATCGCCGTGATATTTCGGCGCGCTTTCGACCTGTTCGCGGGTGATATCGGTGCGATAGCCGCCAAGGCTCTCATCGTAGCTAAGCTTTTGCCACGGAAGCGGATAGTGATCTTCGCCGATGCCGAGGAAGCCGCCAAAGCCGAGGACGGCATAGGAGACGCGGCCGCTGCGTTTTTCCAGGATCACACGTTCGATCGTGCCGATGTGTTTTCCGTCCTGGCCATAAACGCGAGTGCCTTCGACCTTGTCACTGGCGATCAGGTCGTGCGTTTCCTTGATGCTGGCATCCTGGATAGTGCTGTCCTGGTAGGTCATGTTTCGTCTCCGTTTTTTAATGTTATTGTTAAGAAAACGAAGCAAAAGCCGGTTGGTTCCGTCCGAAAATCGGCATTTGCAGACAGGATTCCGTTTTCAGGAGGAACAGAGGATCGGTCATTGGCCAGCGGCCGCCCCATTCGTCATTGTGTCATGCAAATCACTTAACCCCGGCTTCAGAACGAGTTTCAACGGAGCGGGGCCGATGCGGTACGCTATCTATTTTACGCCGTCGATTTACGATCCCCTGTCGGTCGCCGCCGCAAGCTGGCTTGGCCGCAACGTCTATTCCGGCGAAGCCCCGGAGGCGCCCTCCATTGCCGGTTTTAGCCGCCAGGAGCTGGCGTTTCACACGGCCGTGCCGCGCCGGTACGGATTTCACGGAACAATCAAGGCACCGTTCCGCCTGCATGATGAAACCAGCGAGCCGGCGCTGCTGAAATCGCTGATGCATTTTGCCAGCACGATGACCCCGTTCGAAATTCCGAAGATGGAAATCGGGCGGCTGGGCGAATTCTTCGGGCTTGCACCTTCGGCTCCCTGTGAACAAATGAACCATCTGGCCGCTTCGGTGATTCAGGCATTCGACGCGTTTCGGGCACCCTTGAGCGATATCGAGATCGAGCGGCGGGATCCGGACCGGCTGACAGCACCGCAGTTTTCCAACCTTCATCGCTGGGGCTATCCCTATGTGATGGACGAGTTCCGCTTTCACATGATGTTGACGGGGCCGGTGAATTCCAATCTCAACGCACGCTTCGAGAACGCCTTGCGCGATTTCTTCGAGCCGGTGATCGCGGGTCCACTGAAAATTTCCAGCCTTGCCTTGTTCATCGAGCCGGAACCGGGTGCGCCGTTGCGCGTGCATTCGCAGCACCCGCTCGGCAAACTCTCGGCGCATAGGCCAGTCGTTGCGGGCGCAAAAGCCAGTGCTTCGGCGCTCGCCAGTACGCAGCGCATTTCCGAATCGAAAGCGGCGGTGGCTGCCCGTCTGCTGCAGGCAAGCTGCTGAGCGACAGAGGCTATTTCGACCATCGGCGGTTCAGTCTATTCAAGCTTTGGACAGAGCATTGCCGATCACCATTTTGACTTCGATTTTCCGGTCCCGGATGCTACCGTTCCGGCAAATTCGAAGGGTGATTTGATGACAGACCAATCTTATCCACGTGACCTCGTCGGCTATGGCCGCAATCCTCCGCAGGTGCGCTGGCCCGGCGATGCTCGTATCGCGGTGCAATTCGTGGTCAATTACGAAGAGGGCGGCGAGAGCTGTATTCTCGACAGCGACAAGGCCTCCGAATCGCTGCTGTCGGAAATTGTCGGTGCGCAGCCTTGGGCCGGCCAGCGTAATCTCAACATGGAATCGATCTACGAATATGGCTCGCGTGCCGGCTTCTGGCGGCTCTGGCGGATGTTTACCAGTCGTAATGTCGATGTCACCGTCTATGGCGTGACGCTTGCCATGGCACGCAATCCGGAAGCGGTCGCCGCCATGAAGGAAGCGGGCTGGGAAATCGCCAGCCACGGTTACCGCTGGCTGGAATACAAGGATTTTTCCGAGGACGAAGAACGCAAGCATATCCGCGATGCCGTGCGCCTGCACACCGAACTGACGGGATCGCATCCGCTCGGCATGTACCAGGGCAAGCCATCGGACAACACGCTGAAGCTGGTGATCGAAGAAGGCGGCTTTGTCTATTCCTCCGATAGCTATGCCGACGAACTGCCCTATTGGGTGCCGGGCCTCACCAAGGACAAGCCGCACCTGATCATTCCGTACACGCTCGATGCCAACGACATGCGCTTTGCAACCCTGCAAGGGTTCAATTCCGGCGACCAATTCTTTGCCTATCTGAAAGATACGTTCGACGTGCTCTATGCCGAGGGTAAGGACGGCAGTCCGAAGATGATGAATGTCGGCCTGCATTGCCGCCTTGTCGGCCGCCCGGGCCGGGCTGCGGCGCTCGCCCGTTTCCTCGATTACGTTCTCAGCCACGAAAAGGTCTGGACACCGAAGCGCATCGACATCGCCCGGCACTGGCAGGAGCATCACAAGCCGGAAGGTGGCCTGTGATGCTGGCGCGGGATGAGTTTGTCGCACGGTTCGGCGGGATCTTCGAGCATTCGTCCTGGGTGGCGGAGCGTGCTTTCGACGCGACCCCGGATATTTCGCTGACGTCCGATGCCGTGCATGAAGCGCTGGTCGCACCGTTTCGTGACGCCTCGCATGCCGAACGCCTGGCAGTTCTTCGCGTCCATCCGGATCTTGCCGGCAAGCTGGCCATCGCCGGGGGACTGACGGAGGATTCCAAGGCGGAGCAGGCAGGCGCCGGACTGGACCGCCTGAGTGCTACCGAACATGCACGGTTCACGGCGCTGAATACCGCGTACACGGAGAAATTCGGCTTTCCCTTCATCATCGCGGTCAAGGGGCTGAACAAGGACGATATTGTCGCTGCCTTCGAAAGGCGGATTGACAATAATCTCGAAGAGGAATTTGAAACGGCGTCAGCGCAGGTCGAAAAGATCGCGCTGTTGCGTTTGCGTTCACTGCTTCCGGGAGAAGACAATGCCTGAGACGACACCGCCCTGCCATTTCACGGCGGGACTGACGATCTGATGCCACAGTTCCTGACGATCGAGCCGCTGACGCAGGCGGCATTCGCGCCATTCGGTACTGTTATCGAGCCTGCCCCGGAAACCATGCGGCTGATCAACGGTGGCTCCACCGAGCGGTTTCATGCGCTCGGCCGGGCCGATGTGAGCGGCGAGGACGCCCGGGTCATCATCAACATCTTCCGCGGCCAGCCGCGCAGCTTTCCCTACAGCGTGACGATGATGGAACGCCATCCACTGGGCTCGCAGAGCTTTTCGCCGATCGGTGGTGGTTCCTGGCTTGCAGTCGTTGCGCCGGATGTTGGTGGAAAGCCGGGCTTGCCGCGCGTTTTCCTGGCCACCAGCGCACAGGGCGTCAACTATGGCCGCAATGTCTGGCATCATCCGTTGATGGCGGTCGGCGCGGTCAGCGATTTCCTGGTTGTCGATCGCAACGGTCCGGGCAACAATCTGGAAGAGGTTTCCTACGACGAACCCTTCGTCATCGCCAATCCCTTCTGATCCAAGCGAGGTTCCATGAGCACGTCCGGCCGCCTGACCACCCACGTCCTCGATACCGCGCTGGGCAAGCCGGCCAAGGGCTTGAAGATCGATCTTTTCCTGATTGAGGGCGAGGGGCGCCGTCTTCTGCGCACCGTCGAGACCAACAGCGACGGCCGCGTCGATGGCCCGATGCTCGAGGGCGAAGCCTTTGCGGTCGGTACTTACGAGCTGCTGTTCCATGCGGGCGATTATCTGCGCGCGACTGGCGCCGCCTTGGCAGAGCCAGCCTTCCTCGATCTTATCCCGTTGCGCTTCGGCATTGCCGACGCGGGCAGCCATTACCATGTGCCGCTCTTGCTTTCGCCCTTCAGTTATTCGACCTATCGGGGGAGTTGAGCGGGATTGGCGTTCCACAGTATCCCGTATTTGTGAATTGCAGTTCACAGTTTTCACTGTATTCTGGAGCTGAAGAATGGAAGTGCGCCAGACTGCGATTTTCCGGGATTGGCTTGAAAACCTCAAGGACGTGCAAGCCAAGACGCGTATTGCTCAACGTGTCGTTCGGTTGCAGGGTGGGCTATTTGGAGATGCAAAGTTTTTCGACGGTATTGGCGAGCTTCGCGTCGATCAAGGCCCGGGTTATCGCGTTTATTTCGTTCATCGCGGAACTGTTGTCGTTATCCTTCTGTGTGGCGGTGATAAGTCAACGCAGAGCAAGGATATCAAGAGGGCCAAGGCAATCGCGGACGATTTGGATATGGATCATGACAATTGAAACCCTGCCGTTTGATGCGGCGCAGTATCTTGATACCCCGGAAGCCCATGCCGAGCTTCTCAACGATGCCTTTGAAACCGGCGACACAGCCTATATTGCTGCCGCTTTCGGTGTCGTCGCGCGCGCGAAGGGCATGACACAGGTTGCAAAGGACGCCGGCGTAACCAGAGAGGCTCTCTATAAGGCTTTGAGTGCAGAGGGCGACCCCAAGCTTTCGACCCTTCTTGGCGTCGTCAAGGCACTGGGCGTCAACTTGACGATCACCGCAGCCTAGCCATTCATCACTCGGCAATCACATCCCGGTTGATATCGCGGATATCCCGTTTGCCGCACAGCGCCATGGTGATGTCCAGTTCCTTGCGGATGATGTCGAGCGTGGTGGTGACGCCAGCCTTGCCAGCGGCGCCGAGGCCGTAGAGGAACGGGCGGCCGATATAGGTGCCCTGGGCGCCGAGCGCGACGGCCTTCAGCACGTCCTGGCCGGAGCGGATGCCGCCATCGACATGGACCTCGATCTGGTGGCCGACGGCATCGACGATCTTCGGCAGCACGCTGATCGACGAGGGGGCGCCGTCGAGCTGGCGGCCGCCGTGATTGGAAACGATGATCGCGTCAGCGCCAGTGCGCGCCGCCATCTTGGCGTCCTCGACATCGAGAATGCCTTTCAGGATCAGCGGACCGCCCCACATCTTCTTGATCTCCTCGACATTTTCCCAGGACAGTTGCGGATCGAACTGTTCGGCGGTCCAGGAGGAGAGGGAGGAGAGATCGGAGACGTTCTTGGCGTGGCCGACAATGTTGCCGAAGCTGCGGCGCTTGGTCCCCAGCATCTGCATGCACCATAGCGGCCGGGTCGCCATCTGCCAGATATGTTTCGGAGTGAATTTTGGAGGGGCAGACAGGCCGTTGCGCAGGTCCTTATGGCGCTGGCCGAGGATCTGCAGATCGAGCGTCAAAACCAGTGCCGAGCACTTTGCCGCCTTGGCGCGGTCGATCAGGTTCTTGACGAATTCCCGGTCGCGCATAACGTAGAGCTGGAACCAGAACGGCTTGGTCGTCACCGAAGCGACGTCCTCGATCGAGCAGATGCTCATGGTCGATAGGGTGAAGGGAACGCCGAACTCCTCGGCCGCCTTTGCCGCCAGCATCTCGCCATCGGCGTGCTGCATGCCGGTCAGACCGGTCGGAGACAGAGCCACCGGCATCGAAACCTTCTGGCCGATCATCGTGCTTTCCAGCGAGCGGTTGGTCATATCGACCAGAACCCGCTGGCGCAGCTTCACCTTGCGGAAATCCTCTTCGTTGGCGCGATACGTCCCCTCCGTCCAGGCGCCGCTATCGGCATAGTCGAAGAACATTTTTGGCACACGGCGTTTGGCGATTGCCTTGAGGTCGCTGATTTCGAGGATTTTGGACATGGCGCAGGTTTCCAACTCAAGAGATGGCCCGGCAATACCATGTTTCCAGAATGCTTGTTAAGAGCGGAAACAAAAAGAGGTAAAATATTTTTACCTCTTTTTGAGAGACTCAATCGGTATCTGCTCGCTGCCTGTCCGCCCATGCCCTTGCACAAAATTCGATCTCCCTCAAAAGAGGGGCTGTATTTTGCGAAATGGGATTTGGGATGAGAGCCAGCTTGAGAGAAAAAATCATTAAGGTTTGCGATCGCAAGATTGCAGACAATGGCCCCGGCGTTGGGCTGTCCTTCTACGCGTTCTTCGCAAACAGGAACGACGATCCGGAATTGCTGATGGAGGCGGCCGAATGGTGGATCCGGACGCACAGGCTCGATCACTTCGAAAAGGCAGTGAAGATCAAGGCGATGGTGGAGGGGATGGCTTAACCGGCTAATCCCGCCTTTGCCGCCATGCCCGCCACATAGGTCTCAACGATTGCCCGATCGTCGCCCATGGTTTGCAGCAGGAATAGCTCGTCGGCGAGTGAGGTCACCACCTCCGCCTTCAGCGCCATGGCCGGGGTTGCTGCCATGTTGAGGACGATGAAGTCGGCATCCGTGCCGGGGTCGAGCGTGCCGATCCTGTCGGCAAGCGATAGGGCTTCGGCGTTGCCGAGCGTCATGAAATAATAGCTTTCCAACGGGTTCAGCCGCTCGCCCTGCAATTGCTGGATCTTGTAGGCCTCGTCCATAGTGCGCAGCATCGAATAGCTGGTGCCGCCGCCGATATCGGTGGCGAAGGAGACGCGCACCGGCTTTTCTCTGGTCATCAGCCGCCTGAGCGGAAACAGGCCGGAGCCGAGAAAAAGGTTAGAGGTCGGGCAGTGCACGGCGATCGAACCGGTCTCGCTCATCGCATCCATTTCGCGGTCGGACAGGTGGATCGCATGGCCGAACAGGGTCTTTGGCCCCAGCAGGCCGTAGCGGGCGTAGACGTCGGTGTAGTCGATGGCGTCCGGGTAGAGCGCGCAGGTGAAATCGATCTCGTCCCGGTTTTCCGAGAGATGTGTCTGCACATGCAGGTCCGGGAATTCGCGCACCAAGGCCTCTGCTGCCGACATCTGTTCCGGCGTCGATGTGATGGCAAAGCGCGGGGTGATGGCGACGTGGTTGCGGCCCTTGCCGTGCCATTGTTCGATGACAGCGCGGGTTTCGTCGTAACCCATCTGCGGCGTATCGAGCAGGCCCTGCGGCGCGTTGCGGTCCATCATCACCTTGCCGGCGACCATGCGCATGTTGCGGTTCAGCGCTTCAGCGAAAAAGGCATCAGCAGAGGCCTTGTGCACCGAGCAATAGGCAACCGCCGTCGTGGTGCCGTGGCGAACCATTTCGTCGAAGAACTTTCCGGCGATGCGCTCCGCATGCGCCGTCTCGACGAAGCGGCATTCCTCCGGAAACGTATAGGTGTTCAGCCATTCCAGAAGATTGGCTGCATAGGAGCCGATAACCTGCATCTGCGGGAAATGCAGGTGCGTATCGATAAAGCCGGGCAGGATCAGATGCGGACGGTGGTCGATTTCAATTACGTCTTCCGCTGCCTGTGCCTTGACGGCATCATAGCTGCCGTTCGCCAGGATCAGACCATTCTCGAGCAGCAGCGCGCCGTTGGCCTCATAGGTATAAGCGCCGGTATCGTCGATGCTCAAGGGAGCACGGCTGAAGCTCAGCGTGCGTCCACGAATGAGGGTAGCGGTCATTCTGTCTTGCCTTCCGAAACCGCGCTTTCAAACCATGCGGTCAAAAGCTTGCGTTCGTCACTGGTCATGTCGGTGATATTGCCCGGCGGCATCGCATGGCTGCGCCCGGCCTGGATATAGATTTCGCGGGCGTGGGAAGCAATCTCCGCGTCGTTTTCCAGCACGACGCCCTTCGGCGGCTGGTTGATGCCTTCATAGACCGGCTCGGCGGAATGGCACATGGAGCAGCGCGTCGAAATCGCGTCTTTGACGGCCGGGAAATGCGCGTTGGCGGAAAATTGCTGGAAGGCGGGCGAGACCTCGGCCTTGTCCTCGCCGGTCAGCACTTTCGGTACGGTGGAAAGCCAGATGATGACGATGAAAATGATCAGGGTGACGATCCAGGTCCAGGTCGGACGTCCCTTTCTGGCATGGGTGGTGTTGAACCAGTGGCGGATGGTGACGCCCATCAGGAAGACCAGCGCTGCAATTACCCAGTTATAGGCGGTGGCGAAGGCCAGCGGATAGTGGTTTGACAGCATGAAGAAGATGACGGGCAGGGTGAGGTAGTTGTTGTGCAGCGAACGCTGCTTGGCGATGACGCCATATTTCGGGTCCGGCGTGCGCCCGGCGATCAGATCGGCGACGACGACGCGCTGGTTCGGCATGATGATGAAGAACACGTTGGCCGACATGATCGTCGCGGTAAACGCGCCGAGATGCAGGAAGGCGGCGCGGCCGGTGAAGACCTGCGTGTAGCCCCAGGCCATGACGACGAGCGCGACATAGAGAATGCCCATCAGCGTCCAGGTGTTCTTGCCGAGCGGTGATTTGCACAGAAGATCGTAGAAAATCCAGCCGATGGCAAGCGAGCCGATCGAGATGGCAATTGCCGTGGTGGAAGAGATATCCAGCACATGCCGGTCGATCAGGAAGAGATCGGCACCGCCATAATAGACCAGACAGAGCATGGCAAAGCCGGACAGCCAGGTGGCATAGCTTTCCCATTTGAACCAGGTCAGGTGCTCCGGCATCGTCGCAGGCGCAACCAAGTATTTCTGGATATGATAGAAGCCGCCGCCATGCACCTGCCATTCCTCGCCATAGGCACCAACGGGCAGATGATCACGCTTCACCAGGCCGAGATCGAGCGCGATGAAATAAAAGGACGAGCCTATCCAGGCGATCGCCGTGATCACATGCAGCCAGCGAACGGCAAAAGCCAGCCATTCCCAGGCGATGGCGAATTCGTACATTGAGGTCCCCTTTTCATGCTTCGTCTGCGCACCTTGCGCAAAAATCCACGGTGGGGGAAGGGGGCGACGTGATCGTCACGTGCTATTTGGCGACGCCGCTGGTTTCTGGATTGAGTTCCCCCAGAATCCAGTCGCGGAAGGCGCGGATTTTCGGCGTGTTGCGGCGGGCATGCGGATAAGCCAGCCAGTAGTCGCGGCCATCATTGCAGCGCAGTTCGAACGGTTGGTAAAGCCTGCCGAGCGCAACGTCATCCGCATAGAAGTCGGGGGTCAGGATGGCGACGCCCTGGCCTGCGACAGCCGCGCGTGCCTCAAAGCTCTGCGCCCCGAGCCGGCTGGTCGGCCGGCCCTCGAGATCCGGGTCGCTAACGCCGGCGGCGGCAAACCAGATCCGCCACCAGGGGTCGGCAGCATCGATGATCCTCAGTTTCAGAAGATCGCGCGGCTCGTGAATACCGCCGACCGTTTCGGCAAGGGTCGGGCTGAGCATCGGCGTGAACTCGCTGCGCATCAACGGATGGCTGTCGAGCCCGGGCCAGACGCCAACACCGGCGCGAATGGCGATATCGGTGGACTCAGCGATGAGATCGATCAACTTTTCGGTGGTGGTCAGCCGCACGGCGATGTTTGGATGGGCGAGCTGGAAGCTGCCGATATTACGGGCAAGCCACTGAGAGGCGAAGGTCGGTGTCGAGTTGATCTGGAGAGCGGTGTTGATGTCGCCACGGGCCGACGAGACCGCCTCCTGCAGCATCTCGAAGGCTTCGCTGACGCGCGGCGCGAGCTGCTGGCCGACGTCGGTCAGCACGATCTGGCGGGGCCGCCGCAGGAACAGCGGCTCGCCGACATTCTCCTCGATCAGCTTGATCTGGTAGCTTACCGCCGTCTGGGTCATGCCCAATTCAGCGCCCGCCTTGGTGAAGCTGCCCAGCCTTGCCGCCGCTTCAAACACGCGAAGCGCATTCAATGGAAACTGTTTCGACATTTTCATGGATAAGTTCTCTTGATGCACGCAGACGGTTGTTCGATTGGAATTGGAGCACGTTTGCGCGCATGCTGCAATCACATTCAGGAAAACAACAGGTGCCGTCATGGATTGCCAAGCAATTGAAAGATATCAACCAATACCGCAGACACGCAAGGCCGGATTGCGTTTTTGGCTGGCCGGGCTGTTGCGCGGACTGGAACCCAGATATCCGCCGCTCGATCTCGAAGTCATGTCCGAATACATGAAGAGAGACCTGGGTTTTCTGGACGGGCGCGACCCGCGCGAGGAAGCGGATCTGACGCGATAAAAGCCGTTCGCCGGAACATATCGGATATTCTGGCGGCATGATTTTAGCGGGATGCGTCCAGCACGCCGCGTTCCAATTGTTCCAGATAGATAAATTCCGGCGCCTTGACGCCGGCCTGGGCGCGGATTTCGATGAGCCGCTCCGACTCGAAGAATTCTCTCGCTGCATCCAGCGAGCGCCAGAGCGAATAGTGAACGATCCGATTGGGATCGGTGTCGTATTTCAGCACTTGATAGGCGATTTCACCGGCATCGCGGCGAATGCCGGCGGCGGCGTCGAAAATGCCTTTCCAGACAGGATAATCGGCGACTTCGTGGATGATTAGAACATAGGGCATTGTTTCTCTCGAAGAGTTGGAAGGGCCTTGTGCGGGCTTGTCCGCGTCACATCAGGCCCTTGGCGGGAATATAACAACGGGTGGTGAAAGAGGCGTCCTTGCTGGTCTCAACCTCTTTGCCGAACGGTTTTCCCGGCCAGGGATTGATGCCGTCGCGCAGCCAGAGCAGGCTATCCAGCCAGAAACCGGCGGCATGGCGTGTGTGGAAGAGGCTGAAATGGCCGATGCGATCCAGGCCGAGCTCGATGGGTGATAGTGCGACTTCGACGGGCTCGGCATTCCGGTAATATTGCAGCGCGCGGCGAATGGCTTGCGGGGTTCCGATCTCGTCATCCGTGACCCCGATGGCGAGAATATCGGCAGTGACATCGACGAAGCGCCGCAGAATATCCGGCCGGTGCTCGCGTGGGTGGCTGCGTTCCATTCGTGACCGGCGAAAGCTCCAGTCTCTGGCCACTCCCGCCGGAAGGTCCTCCAGCCAGCCGAGCGCCTTGCCGGGAAAATATCCGCATAGTGCTGTCAGGAGCGGCATGACTATGTGCCATTTCAGCAGAAGGTGCAGGCGCCGGGCAGGGGCGTAATCCCGCCAATAGGCATATTGGGCGCCGACGGTGAGCATGCGGTCGATCAGCGGTGCATTGCAGGCAAAGCCGGGCAGGAATCCACCGATGCTGTGGCCGACCACGAGCCTTGGGCCATCCGGAGCATGTTCATGGAGAAAGCCAAGGGCTGCGGAAAAATCCTGTTCGCCCCAATCCGCCCAGCGATAGTTGCAGCCGCGCAGCGCGGCGGGCCGGGACTGACCGATGCCGCGATAGTCATAGGTCAGCACGGTGAAGCCGTGACCGGCCAAAAACCGCGCATAAGGATGATAGTAGCGCGCCAAAACGCCGGTTGCCGGATTGATGATGACGCTGCCGCAGTCGCTATTGCGATAGGACTTCCAGATATGGCCGCCAAGCCGGACGCCATCCGCGCAAACAATCCCGATCGGCTTTCCATTCATCTCCAGCATGCTCTTTCTCCGGCGGTTTTGCTGGGACGAGCGTAAGCCAGGGCTTTGCTTGTGTATATTCACTGGTCGGTATACATTGAAGCATGGCAACATCCGCTCTTCCCACCCGCGATCGTATCGTTTCTGCTGCCTCGAAGCTGTTTTACAGCGAAGGTATCCGTGCTGTCAGTGTCGATGCGGTGGCCAAAAAGGCGGGGGTAACCAAGCGCACGCTCTACTATCATTTCGACAGCAAGGACGATCTGATCGCCGCCTATCTCGACATGCGCGATCAGCCCAACCTCGCTTTGTTCAAGCGATGGTTTGCGGAAACGCAAGGCGATGTCGCCGATAAGGTGCGGGGCGTCTTTTTCAACCTGGCACTATCGGCCCGGCATCCGCGCTGGAAGGGCTGCGGGTTTCTGAGAACTTCTGCTGAGCTCGCCAATATGCCCGGTCATCCGGCGATGAAGATCGGCGCGGCGCACAAGCGGCGGGTCGAGGATTGGTTGAACAGTGTTTTCGAAGCGGCGGAAATGGGCGCTCAGGCCCGGATGCTTGCCCGGCAGACGATCCTGCTTTTGGACGGTTCCTTTGCCGTCGTCCTGTTGCACCGCGACCCGTCCTATATGGAAACGGCAGGCGAGGCCGCGCATGCGCTGATCCGCGCCAGTATCCCCTGATCTGACGTTACTGTCCGTGCAGCGCGACGAGGATTTCGGCCGCGGTCATGGCGGCAATCACTGCGGGGCGCTTGTCGCTGACTGTCTTGCCGCCGATAGGCAGAACGAGCCTGCCGATCGCATCGTCAGCCAGACCTTCCTTCTTTGCCCAGCTTGCAAAGGTCGCGCTCTTGGTCTTCGAGCCGATCATGCCGACATAGGCCAGATCGTTGCGGGCAAGCGCTTCCCTGGCAATCAGGAAATCCAGCGCATGGTCATGCGTCAGGATGACGACGGCCGAGCCCGGCGCAATATCCTTGACGACGGCTTCCGGCATGGCGACAAGGCGATGTTTGGCACCAGCGGACATTAGGTCGAGTTCGCTCTTTCGCGTTTCAACCGCGTAGGTTTTCAGCGGCAGGAGCAGAAGTGCATCGGCCAGCGCCCGCCCGACATGGCCGGCCCCGAACAGCCAGACTTCCGGCAAGGCTTTCAGCCTTTCCCTGAATTTCAGATCGAGTTCTGCGCGCGTCGCGTCATCGCAGATGCTAAACGTCAGGACGATGCGGCCGCCGCAGCATTGGCCGATATCGGGGCCAAGCGGAATGTCCATCTCGACCTGGTCGCTGACGCCGGCCAGAAGCGCGCGGGCGTTGTCGATGGCCATATGCTCCATCTGGCCGCCGCCGATCGTCCCATGCGCATCGGTTGGCGACACCAGCATGAAGGTGCCGGCTTCGCGCGGCGTCGAACCGAAGGTCTGTTTGATCTCGACGATGACCAGTTTGTATTCGCGCTCAAGGAACGCGTCGAGGCTGTCGATTGCAAAGTTCATTTCAATGGCTCTTTACGCTTGTCTGGTCCGCAGGCGCTCGACGGCCATCAGGACGCGTTCCGGCGTTGCCGGCGTGTCGAGCCGTGGGCACTCGCGGTAATCGGCGACGCTGGCAACGGCCATCGACAGGGCTTCCAGCACCGAGATCGGCAGCATGAAGGGGGGTTCCCCAACCGCCTTGGAGCGGCCGATGGTCATTTCGGCATTTTCGGCCCATTCCGCCAGCTTGACGTTGAAGATTTTTGGCCGGTCGGAGGCAAGCGGGATCTTGTAGGTCGATGGCGCATGAGTGCGCAGACGGCCCTTTTCGTCCCACCATAATTCCTCGGTCGTCAGCCAGCCCATGCCCTGGACGAAGGCGCCTTCGACCTGGCCGATATCGATCGCCGGATTGAGCGACTTGCCGACATCGTGCAGCACATCGACCCGGTCGACCATATATTCGCCGGTCAGCGTATCGATGGAGACCTCGGAGACGGAGGCGCCATAGGCGAAATAGTAGAACGGGGTGCCACGACCGGTATTGCGGTCCCAATGGATTTTCGGCGTCTTGTAGAACCCGGCCGCCGACAGTTGCACGCGGGCGAAATAGGCCTGCTTGATGAAATCAGGGAAGGGCACCAGTTCGTCGCCGATTTTCACATGGTTCGGCACGAAGGTGACGTTGGCGGCATCGGTCTGCCAGCGCTCGGCGGCGAACTCGACGAGGCGTTGCTTGATCTGCCGGGCGGCGTCATGAGCGGCCATGCCGTTGAGGTCGGAGCCGGAGGAGGCGGCGGTTGCCGAGGTGTTGGGCACCTTGCCGGTGGTGGTCGCAGTAATCTTGACGTTGGTGATATCGACCTGAAAGCTGTCGGCCAGAACCTGCGCCACCTTGGTATAGAGCCCCTGGCCCATTTCGGTACCGCCATGGTTGAGGTGGATCGACCCGTCCTGATAGATATGCACCAGCGCGCCCGCCTGGTTGAAGGCGGTCATGGTGAAGGAGATGCCGAATTTCACCGGCGTCAGCGCAATGCCCTTGCGGATGATGCGGCTGGTCCTGTTGAAGTCGATGATTGCCTTGCGCCGCGCCTGATAGCCGGCGCTCTCTTCGAGTTCTGCGACGATACGCTGGATGATGTTGTCTTCCACCTGCTGGTGATAGGGCGTCAGGTCCCGGCCGGAGCCTTTCTCGCCATAGAAGTTCAGCTTGCGGATATCGAGCGGGTCCTTGCCCAGCGCGTAGGCGATCTCCTCGATGATCCGCTCGCCGCCGACCATGCCCTGCGGCCCGCCGAAACCGCGATAGGCGGTGTTGGAGACGGTGTGCGTCTTCAGGGGCTGCGAGGTCAGTTTCACATGCGGATAGAAATAGGAGCTGTCGGCATGGAACAGCGCGCGGTCGGTGACCGGGCCGGACAGGTCCGAAGAATAGCCGCAGCGTGCCGCATAGTTGGCCTTCACCGCATGGATGCGGCCGTCGTCGTCGAAGCCGACATCGTAATCGACCAGGAAATCGTGCCGCTTGCCGGTCGCGGTCATGTCCTCGTCGCGGTCGGGCCGGAATTTTACGGCGCGGTTGAGTTTCTTGGCAGCGACGGCGGCGAGGGCTGCGAACTGGTTGCCCTGCGTCTCCTTGCCGCCAAAACCGCCGCCCATGCGGCGGACCTGCACGGTGACCGCATTGGAGGGAACGCCGAGTACATGGCCAACCATGTGCTGGACTTCACTGGGATGCTGGGTGGAGGACCAGACGGTGATGTCGTCATCCTCGCCGGGAATAGCCATGGCGATATGGCTTTCGAGGTAGAAATGCTCCTGTCCGCCGATCCGCATCCGGCCAGTGAGGCGGCGCGGGGAGAGTTCCAGTTCGGCCTCGGCATCGCCGCGCGACAAGGTCAGCGGCTTGGTGACCACTTCGGCACCGTTTTCCAGCGCATCGAGAATATCCGTGTGATGCGGCAGGTCGCGATAGGTGATCTTCGCCTTGCGGGCGGCGCGCCTGGCAATGTCGCGGGTTTCGGCAATCACGGCAAATGCAGGCTGGCCATGAAACTGCACTAGGCCCTCGGCCAGCACCGGCTCGTCGTCGAGATGGCTGGGGCTGATATCGTTGGAATGCGGCATGTCTTTTGCCGTCAGTACGCAGACGACGCCGGGCGTGGCCTCGACCTCGGACAGATCCATGGCGACGATCTCGGCATGGGCGCGATCGGTCATCCCCAAGGCGCCGTGCAACGTGCCTGCCGGTTCCGGAATATCGTCGATATAGTCGGCCGTGCCCGACACATGCTTGTGGGCGCTGTCATGGCGCAGGTTCGAATGCATGGAACCGGCAATGGTCTTGCGTTCCTCGAAGGTGGAGTTGTCCATTATATCCGTCTCCGGTTGGTGGTGCGCATGCCCCTCATCCGGCCTGTCGGCCACCTTCTCCCCGTTTGGACGGGGAGAAGGGACCTGCGGCAAACTCCATCGTTCCCTCTCCCTGCTTGCGGGGAGAGGGCTAGGGTGAGGGGCTGTTCCGACCTCAGAATTCCCGCGCTCATGCCGTCACCTCAAACCGGACCAGTTCCGCCTTTTGCCCCGAAGTCTCCAGGAAAAACCGCAACAACAGGTTCTTCGCCGTCAGGATGCGATAAGCGGCCGTGGCGCGCCAGTCGGTCAAGGGCTGGTAGTCCATATCGAATGCCGCCTGCGCCGCCTTGACCGTCTCTTCGGTCCAGGGGTTGCCTGACAGCGCCGCTTCGACATGCGATGCCCGCTTCGGTGTGCCAGCCATGCCACCGAATGCGATCTGCGCGGAGGCGACGGTGTTGTCACTGTTGAGCGCAATGCGGAAAGCGCCACAAAGCGCGGAGATATCCTCCTCGCGGCGTTTGGAAATCTTATAGACGGCGAAGTGATCGTCCTTGGGAAGGTTCGGCACGAAGATGCTCTCGACGAATTCGCCGGGCTTACGGTCCTGACGGCCGTATTCGATGAAATAGGCTTCGAGCGGCACGGTGCGCTGTCCGGCTTTCGAACGCAGATTGACGCTGGCACTGAGCGCGATCAGCGGCGGCGGGGTATCGCCGATCGGCGAGCCGTTGGCGACATTGCCGCCGATCGTGCCCATATTTCGCACCTGCTCGCCGCCGAGCCGATCGAGCATGCGGCCAAAGGCTGGATAGCGGGCGGAAATGGCTGAAAAGGCGGCGGAATAGCTGACACCGGCGCCGATCAGGATGCCGTCTTCCGTCTCACGGATGAACTGAAGGTCTTCCAACCCATTGATGAAGATCACCGGGTTCAAGGCGCGCATCTGCTTGGTGACCCAGAGCCCGACATCGGTCGAGCCGGCAACGATGGTCGCCTCCGGATAATCGGCCAGCGCATCGGCAAGATCGGCCGCCGTACCGGGCACGATCAGGGTGGTATCGCCGGTTCCCATGCGGATCGTCTGCGTCGAGCGGATCGCGCTCAGCTTGGCAATGATGTCTTCGCGGACCTTGACGATTGGGTCGAACACGGCATCGGGCCTTGCCTTTGCCACGGCTTCCGCCGCCTTGACGATCGGCTCGTAGCCCGTGCACCGACAGAGATTGCCTTGCAGCGTCTTTTCGATATCGGCCCGGCCGGGATTGTCCTTCGACAGCCAAAGGCCATAGAGCGACATGATGAAGCCGGGCGTGCAGAAGCCGCATTGCGAGCCGTGATAATCGACCATCGCCTGCTGAACCGGGTGCAGCGTTCCATCTTTCGCCGCCAGATGTTCGACGGTGACGACATGGGTGGCGTTCAGCGAGCCGGTGAAACGGATGCAGGCATTGACGCTTTCATAAACGAGTTCGTTGCCGGCAAGCCGCCCGACCAGTACGGTGCAGGCGCCGCAGTCCCCTTCGGCGCAACCTTCCTTGGTGCCGGTCAGCCGTCTTTCGAGGCGCAGGAAATCCAGTAGCGTCGCGGTCGGTGACAAAGACGTCAGCGCAATCTCCCGGTCGTTCAGGATGAAACGGATGCTGCCCGTGAACTGTGTCATGCTGTCTCTTCTTTTCATTTCGACTCTTGAAACTATGCCCAAAACCGGCACCGTGACAATTGTGTTTCTACCATTCCCGGCCGGCTTTTTCGCGCGTTAAAAAGACCCGTCAGCTTGCGTTTTGTTTTCGTTTGACATTCGTTTTTGTATCGTATTGAAGTTTTTGAAATGGTTCGCGGTCTTGAGGAGAGTGCGGGCAGAAGAAAAACTGGGAGGGGCAAGATGAGCGGATATGTTCTCGCAATCGATCAGGGCACGACATCGAGCCGCGCGATCGTCTTCGACAAGAACCAGAAAATCGTCGGGTCCGGGCAGAAGGAATTCAAGCAGCATTTTCCCAAGTCCGGCTGGGTTGAGCATGATCCCGAGGAAATCTGGGACACAGTTGTCTGGGCGATCAAGGAAGCGATCAGCAAGGCCGGTATCAAGGCCAGTGATCTTTCGGCCATCGGCATCACCAACCAGCGTGAGACGGTCGTCGTCTGGGAGCGCGACAGCGGCAAGGCCATCCACAATGCCATCGTCTGGCAGGACCGCCGCACCGCTTCCTATTGCGACAAGCTGAAACGCCAGGGGCTGGAAAAGACCTTTACCAAGAAGACCGGCCTGCTGCTCGATCCCTATTTTTCCGGCACAAAGCTCTCCTGGATGCTCGCCAACGTCAAAGGTGCACGGGCGCGCGGGGCGAAGGGCGACCTCTGCTTCGGCACGGTCGATACATTCCTGATCTGGCGGCTGACCGGCGGCAAATCATTTGTCACCGATGCGACCAATGCCTCGCGCACGCTGATGTTCAATATCGTCACCAATGACTGGGATCGCGAACTGCTCGACATCCTGCGCGTTCCCGAGGCGATGCTGCCTGAGGTGCTCGACTGCGCGGCTGACTTCGGCGTCACCGATGCGTCGATCTTCGGCGCTGAAATCCCGATCCTCGGCGTTGCCGGCGATCAGCAGGCCGCCACCATCGGCCAGGCCTGCTTCCAGCCGGGCATGATGAAATCCACCTATGGTACCGGCTGCTTTGCGCTCTTGAATACCGGCAAGGATATCGTCCGCTCGAAGAACCGCCTGCTGACGACGATTGCCTATCGCCTCGACGGGGAAACCACATATGCGCTGGAAGGCTCGATCTTCGTCGCCGGTGCCGCCGTGCAATGGCTGCGCGATGGGCTGAAAGTCATCAAGGCCGCGTCCGATACCGGTAGACTGGCTGCAAGCGCCGATCCGTCGCAGGAGGTGTATCTGGTGCCTGCCTTTACCGGGTTGGGCGCCCCGCATTGGGATCCGGATGCGCGCGGCGCCATATTCGGCATGACGCGCAACACCGGCCCGGCCGAGTTCGCCCGCGCCGCCCTTGAGGCCGTCTGCTACCAGACGCGCGATCTGCTCGACGCCATGCACAAGGACTGGAAGAGCGACGGCAAGGAAACCGTGCTGCGCGTCGATGGCGGCATGGTCGCCTCGGACTGGACGATGCAGCGCCTGTCCGACCTGCTCGATGCGCCGGTCGATCGGCCAACCATTTTGGAAACCACGGCGCTCGGCGTTGCCTGGCTTGCCGGCAGCCGGGCAGGGGTCTGGCCGAACCAGAAGGATTTCGCCAAATCCTGGGCTAGAGATCAGCGCTTCGAGCCAGCGATGGACGAAACAACACGGAAGACAAAGATCAGGGGCTGGAAGGATGCTGTCAGGCGAACACTGAGCGCGTAATCCGTGCTCACTGATGCGTCCCGGCAACCGTACCGCTGTTGGAAACACACCGTTTCAGCATAAGGCCTGTGCTATAGCCTGATGCGTGGCTATTTGTGATGTCAAACAATATCTTCGCCCCAATTCAGGGCCTTTCAGACAGGCAGGACGTCATGGAACTTGGTCTTTACACATTCGGCGACGTTCATCCAGAGGCCCCGCAAGGGCGTGGGCCGGAGGGGGAGGAGCGGGTTCGTCATCTGATCGAGGAGATCGAGCTGGCCGATCAGGTCGGGCTCGATGTCTTTGGTCTGGGCGAGCATCACCGGCCGGATTATGTTGCCTCAGCCCCGGCGATGATCCTGGCCGCCGCGGCTGCGCGGACGAAAAATATCAAGCTGACCAGCGCCGTCACCGTGCTGAGTTCGGATGATCCCGTCCGGGTGTTCCAGCAGTTTGCAACGCTCGACCTGATCTCGAATGGCCGCGCCGAAATCATGGCGGGGCGGGGCTCCTTCATCGAATCCTTCCCGCTGTTCGGTTATGATCTGGAAGATTACGATCAGCTGTTTTCGGAAAAGCTGGATCTGCTTCTGGCGATCCGCGATGGCGAGGTCGTCACCTGGTCGGGCGAGAAGCGCGCGCCGATCAACGGCCGTGGCGTCTATCCGCGCCCCGTGAATGATCCGCTGCCGGTCTGGATCGCGGTTGGCGGCACGCCGCAATCGGTGGCGCGGGCTGGCGCTTTTGGTCTGCCGGTGGCGCTGGCGATCATCGGTGGCGAGCCGGCGCGTTATGCGCCGCTGTTTGATCTCTACCGCGAGGCCGCGCGCCGGGCCGGGCAGGATGCGGCCAAGCTGAAGACCAGCATCAATGTCCATGGCTTCATCGCCGATACCAATGACAAGGCCGGCGACCAGTTCTACGGTCCGCAGGCGGAGGTGATGAACCGCATCGGCCGCGAGCGCGGCTGGGGACCGACCAACCGGGCGCATTTCAACCAGTCGATCGGGCCGAACGGCAATCTCTTCCTCGGCGATCCCGATACGGTGGCGGAAAAGATCATCCGGCACCAGACGATCTTCAAAAACGATCGCTTTCTGCTGCAGATGGCGATCGGCCCGATGCCGCATGACCAGATCCTGCGTGGCATCGAACTCTACGGCACGAAAGTCGCGCCGCTGGTGCGCGCGGCGCTGGCAGAGCAAAAGAAACAGGCGGAAACCGCCTGACCTCGGCGATTTTCCCATCGTGGGTGTCTGGATTGGCCGCTTTCGGCTTGTTACATAAGCAGCCGAAAGCGAGAGACGATGACACTCAACAATGACGAAGACCTGGAGCGGCTGAAGGACATCGGCCGTATTTGTGCCAATGCGATCCAGATCATGGCGACGGCGCTCGAGCCAGGCATGACCACGGCGGAACTTGACGCCATCGGCCGCAAGGTTCTGGAGGATGCCGGCGCCCGGTCTGCGCCGGAACTGACCTATAATTTTCCCGGCGCCACCTGCATCAGCGTCAACGAGGAAGTCGCCCACGGTATTCCAGGGAGCCGCATCATTCAGGCTGGCGATCTCGTCAATATCGATGTGTCCGCCGAGAAGAACGGACTGTTTGCCGATACCGGCGCGTCCTTTGCGGTGCCGCCAGTCAAGCCGCAGGTTGAACGTCTCTGCCGCGACGGCAAGCGCGCCATGTGGGTGGGGCTGAACGAAGTCAAATCGGGAAAGCCGCTGGCTGCGATCGGCAATGCCATCGGCAGCTTTGCCAAGAAAAATCGCTACACGCTGATCACCAATCTGGCCAGCCATGGCGTCGGCCGCTCGCTGCACGAGGAGCCGACCGAGATCGCCACTTGGCCGGACAAGCATGAAAAGCGCCGGATGACCGAGGGCATGGTGTTTACCGTTGAACCCTTCCTGTCGCTGGGGGCGCAATGGGCCGAGGGTGGCGATGACGAATGGACGCTCTATAGCGAACCACGCGCGCTGACCGTTCAATATGAACACACCGTGATCGTCACGCGCAACGGCCCGCTGGTGGTCACCTTGCCGGGCTGACGGAGCCGTTGCATTCATATCGTTGAACGGCACCATCAGATTTTGTCGTTTGTCATCGCCATGTTGCATTGCAATAGCTAGCGCATGACCAGACAGAATCATTCGTTGAACCAAAGTCTTGTCCTTACCGCTCTTGCCGGAGCGATTGCCATGGCGGTTGCTATGGGGTTCGGGCGATTTTCCTACACGCCGATCCTGCCCGGCATGATGGCCGGTCTGGGGCTTTCGCCTGCCGATGCCGGTCTGATCGCGTCAGCCAATTTTGTCGGTTATCTCGTCGGCGCGGTTGCTGCCGGTTATGGCTGGGCAGCCGGGCGTGAGCGGACAATTAGCCTTTCGGCGCTCGCTGCGACGGCGGTGCTGCTGCTGGCTATGGGGCTGACATCGTCGATCGTCCTGTTTTCCATCATCCGGTTTCTGGCGGGTGTCGCCAGCGCCTTCACGATGATCTTTACCTCGGCCATTGTCCTCAGCAGGGGATTGGCGGCGGGCAATCCGCATGTGCAATCCGCCCATTTCGGCGGCGTCGGCATCGGTATCGCTGTGTCCTCGCTGATGGTCTTTCTCCTGCCAGCCCAAGGTTTCGGTATCGTTGCGAACTGGCAGGCCGCGTGGTTCGGCGGCGCTGTCATCGCCTGCATTGGCACGATCATCGTGGCGGCCCTGCTGCCATCCGGCCCATCGTCCGGCAAAAGCACTGAGCGGGAAAAACCGCTGGTCTGGACCCGTCCGCTGGTCGTGGTGACGCTGACCTATGGCCTGTTCGGCTTCGGCTACGTCATTACCGCGACGTTCCTCGTTGCCATGGCGAGGCAAGGGGCGAGCGATCATACGGTTGAATTCCTCGCCTGGCTGATCACCGGCCTGTCTGCTGCGATCTCCGTTCACCTCTGGCGCCGTGCCGTGCCGCGGCTCGGGATCACCGGTGTCTATCTGGCGGGCCTTTTGGTCGAAGCCGTCGGCCTTATCCTCGTCGTTGCCCTGCCATCCCCCTATGCGCCGCTGATCGGCGGGCTGATGCTCGGGGCGACCTTCATCATGGTGACAGCCTATGGCCTGCAGATCGGCCGGGCGCTGGCACCGCAAAGCCCGCGCAAGGCGCTCGCCTTCATGACTGCGGCCTTCGGCGTCGGCCAGATCATCGGACCTCTTGTGGCCGGTTGGTTGGCGCAGGGTAGCGGCAGTTTCAACGCGCCGACCTTAGTGGCGGCTGGGGCGCTGCTCTTCTGCGCCGCCCTGATCGGAGTGGAGATGCGCCGCATCGTTGCCGCCACAGGGGTCTGATCGGCCTCGCGATTAAATAACGGTAACATTAGCTTGACGTGATTGGCAGGGGTGGGCTTTTGCCCTAGGTTCGGCACATCGAAGCAGGGTGTTTGCGCCCTCCAGAAACGCGAGTGCCCGCCTTGTTCCATTCCTTTTTTCCCAATCCGAAGTTGTTTTTTACCTCTGGCGCAATCTGGTCTCTGATCTGCATTCTTGTCTGGTATACTGTCGGACCACAGATCGGCGCAGCGATCGGTTTGCCGCCTCTCGCGCCGGGAGAAAAGCCTCCTATCGGGCTCGGCTTTTTCTTTACGCCTGACAATCTCTGGTTCTATCTCTATTTCACGATTTTCGTTCTGATTTTCGGCGGTGTTTGGAAGGTGCTTGCAAAGGATCATCCATGGGCCAATTGGTCCATCTGGGGATCGGCGTTCATTATTTTCATCGCCTATTTCTCAGTGCAAACTTCCGTCGCAATCAACAACTGGCGAGGCCCGTTCTTTGATCTGCTGCAGGACGCACTTGCGAAAAAACCCGGGATCACCGCTAGTCAATTTTATGTCTTGCAGGTGAACTTTCTGCAAATCGGATTTGTCGGCGTTGCGCTGAATGTCATCACAGCGTTCTTTACCAACCACTACGTCTTCCGCTGGCGTACGGCGATGAACAATTTCTATATGTCGAAGTGGGACAAGCTGAGGCATATCGAAGGTGCCTCACAGCGTGTCCAGGAAGACACGATGCGTTTTGCCAATATCCTCGAAGGGCTTGGCGTCACGCTGATCAACTCGGTAATGACACTGGTCGTCTTTTTGCCACTACTTTTCGCCATGTCGCAGCATGTCGCCGATCTACCGATCATTGGTGCCATTCCGCACGCTCTGTTCTGGCTTGCGATCGCGTGGTCGCTGTTCGGCACCGCCCTCCTGGCGTTTGCCGGTATCAAGCTGCCCGGGTTGAACTTCCGCAACCAGCGCGTCGAGGCAGCCTACCGTAAGGAACTTGTCTATGGTGAGGACCACGGCGACCGTGCGCAGCCGGTCACTGTCAGGGAACTTTACGACAATGTGCGCCGCAACTATTTCCGCATGTACTGGCACTACGCCTATTTCAACGTGGCACGCTTCTCCTACGGCCAGCTTGACGCGATCTTCCTGAACTTCATCCTTATCCCGACATTCGTTGCGGGCAAGATCACGCTTGGTATCTGGCAGCAGATTTCGACGGCTTTTGGCGAGGTCAGCAATTCGTTCCAGTATTTGGTGAACTACTGGTCGACGATCATCGAGCTTCTGTCCATCCACAAACGTCTGAAAGCGTTCGAAGCAGCTATCGACGATGCACCACTGCCTGCGATCGACCAGCGCTATCTCGCGCGCGAGGAATCGGACGGCGAACTCGCGGCAGACCGGCCGTAAACCCGACGCTCACGAAACCAACATTCAAAAGGCGGAGCGATCCGCCTTTTTCTGTTTGGCGATGATCGGCAGCGCCTGAGCATAGCTGACGCAGGCGACATCCCGTTTGCTGCAGGTTTCTGTCAGAAACCGGTCAAGCGCCCGCCAATAGGCGCCGCCGTTCATTTCGACGAAATGGAAACCCAGCTGCAGGGGAATGCGATTGCCGTCGTATTCCTTTTGAAATGCCTTGCGGTAGGCGTCGAGCGTGCGCTCTTCAAAGAGCGCGCTGTCCTTGCGGTTTTCGACACCCATGGAATGGCGAACGAACAGATTGTAGTCCATGCCGATCACCCGGCGCTGCTGCGGGCCTTCCGGGATCAGCGGCAGGCCGAAGCGTGGCAACCCATCGGCGTCGGACGGCCAGCCCGGCCCCTTGGTGACGAGGCTGGCGTCATAGGTAAAGCCATCCTGTTTCAGCGCCGGCAGCAGACCGTCGCTCAGCGACAGATAGGGCGCGCGAAACCCTTTGATGTCATGGGCGGCGAAATCGGCCCAGCCGTCCGGCTGCTCGCTGGCGATGCCGCCAGCGTTCCAGGCGTTGAAAAGTGCCGTATTGAATGCCGTGAATTCCTGTTTCCAGTCGGCTGCACTCCAGCCCTTGCCGTCGAAATGGCCGCAGGCATGGCTGCCGATGTCGTGACCGGCCTGATGCGCCTGCCAGATATGGCGGACGCGGGTCTGGATCTCCTCGCGGTTCTGGGCAAAGCCGACATTGGAACGTCCGGCCTTGTGACCCGGCGCCTGATAGCGCTTGCCGCCTTCCGCGCGTGTCATCAGGAAGGTGCAGGAGAGGAAATAGGTAAAATGCGCGCCGGTCCGCCTGCCCATCTCCAGGCTCTTTTCCCAGAGCTTGTTGTCATGCGCACCGTCAAAGGAGATGATGACGAGCTGCTTGCGTTCGGCTGGCACAGGCGGCTCGACGGCGTGGGCAACAGCGGGGGCGAGTGCCAATGCGAATGCAAGGCCGGGCGCGGCGTAAAATCTGGGCATGCGGAAACCTTGGGCGGCAAATGCGGGATTGGTTTCTCTGAGCCAAGAATGCGGCAATCCTTTGATCGGACTGGAAAAGAGGCCGCGTTACCGATATGCGGTAGTTCGCAATTCATAACAGTCACGGGTGTCCTTCATGGCCTTTCTTATTCTCGGTATCGTCATCTTCCTCGGCATCCATCTGGTCAAAAGTTTTGCGGCCGGCCTTCGCGCTGCGGTCGTCGAGCAGGGCGGCACCGGGCTTTGGCATGCCATTCATGGTTTCTGTGCTCTCTTGGGCCTCTGTCTGGTCGCCTACGGCTTCGACGTGTCGCGGGCAACGACCGGCATGCTCTACACGCCGCCGAAATTTCTCACCCATATCGCGCTGACTTTGATGCTGATTGCCTTCATCTGTCTGGCGGCCGCCTTCCTGCCTGCCGGCAAGATCAAGGCCGCGACAAAACATCCGGCTATCCTTGCCATCAAGATCTGGGCACTGGCTCATCTGATGGCCAATGGCGAGGTCAATTCTGTGCTGCTGTTCGGTACGTTTCTGGTGTGGGGCGTGCTTTTGCGCATCTCGATGAAGCGTCGCTGGCGCGCAGGCGAACTCACGCATCCGGTGTTCGTGTCCTACAAATACGATGCCATTGCCGTGCTTATCGCCCTTGTTGTGTATGTGCTGTTTATCTGGAAGTTGCATGAACTGTTGATCGGCGTTGCGCCGATTGTGATGGGTTAAGAAGGCCTAAATCGCGCTGCCCCCTTACAACAGCCTCAAAATACGGTAGAAGCGCGGAAATCTTTACATTCATCTTGCAGGGAAGGCCGGGAAACCGGAACTTAGGAATGGCGAACCAGGACGAAAGCTTTATCCGCGAAGTCAACGAAGAACTGCGCTCCGAACAGGTGAAGGCCGTCTGGACGCGGTTCGGCAGTGTGATCATCGGGCTCGCAATTCTCATCGTGCTCGGCACGATCGGTAAGGTCGGCTATGAATACTGGCATGAGACATCTGCCTCCAAGTCTGGCGACGAATTCCTCGCAGCCTTGACCCTTTCCCGCGAAAACAAAACCGACGAGGCTATCGCAGCGCTGAACACGCTCGAAAAGGACGGCTACGGCGCCTATCCGGTTCTGGCGAAGATGCGGGCTGCAACCCTGCAGGCGCAGAGGGGCGATACGGCCGCGGCTGTCAAGGTCTTCTCCGATATCTCCAAGGATGCCGCCCTGCCGCAGGCGATGCGTGATGCTGCCCGCATGCGTGCTGCCTATCTTCTGGTTGACACGGGCACTTACGAGCAGGTTTCGGCCGAGGCCGAGCAGCTTGCCGTTCCTGCCAATGGCATGCGCCATTCGGCTCGCGAGGCTCTCGGTCTTGCAGCCTACAAGGCCGGCGATATGGCCAAGGCCAAGACCTGGTTCCAGCAAATCACCGATGATGCCGAGACACCGCGCAATCTGGCAAACCGCGCCCAGATGCTGCTCGATCTGATTACCGCCAGCGGCAAGGCGTCCTGAGAGGACGCCCAAGAAAACAACATTGGAGCATGACCGGTTGCGGATGCTCTGAGGACAGGATTATTCGATGAACTTCACCGTCGCCATCGTTGGGCGCCCCAATGTCGGAAAGTCTACGCTTTTCAACCGTCTGGTTGGCAAGAAGCTGGCGCTTGTCGACGATACGCCGGGCGTCACCCGCGACCGTCGCCCGGGCGACGCCAAGCTCGTCGATCTGCGTTTCACCATCATCGATACCGCCGGCCTTGAGCAGTCCGGACCGGAGACCTTGCAGGGCCGCATGTGGCTGCAGACCGAAGCGGCCATCGAAGAGGCCGACCTGACGCTGTTCGTCGTTGACGCCAAATACGGCCTGACACCGGCGGACGAGACGCTCGGAAAAATGCTGCGCCGCCGCGGCAAGCCTGTGGTGCTGGTTGCCAACAAGTCGGAAGCCAAAGGCTCGGACGGCGGCTATTATGACGCCTTTACGCTGGGACTGGGTGAGCCCGTCGCTATTTCCGCCGAACACGGCCAGGGCATGATCGACCTGCGCGACGCCATCGTCGCAGCACTCGGCGAAGACCGCGCCTTTCCACCTGAGATCGACGAGCCGGCGACCAATGTCGACCTGCGGGGCGAAGAGGAGCTGGAAGACGACGATTATGAACCGGAGTACGACGATACCAAGCCCCTGCGCGTGGCGATCATCGGCCGTCCGAATGCCGGAAAATCGACTCTGATCAACCGTTTCCTCGGCGAAGACCGCCTTTTGACAGGCCCCGAGGCTGGCATCACCCGCGACAGCATTTCCGTCGAATGGGACTGGCGTGGCCGCACCATCAAGATGTTCGACACCGCCGGCATGCGCAAAAAGGCGCGCGTGCAGGAAAAGCTTGAAAAGCTGTCCGTCGCCGACAGTCTGCGCTCGATCCGCTTTGCCGAATCCGTCGTCATCGTCTTCGATGCGACCATTCCGTTCGAAAAGCAGGACCTGCAGCTGGTCGATCTCGTCGCCCGCGAAGGCCGCGCTGCGATCCTTGCGTTCAATAAGTGGGATCTGGTCGAAGACACCCAGGCGCTATTGGCCGATCTGCGCGAAAAGACCGAACGCCTGCTGCCGCAGGTGCGCGGCATCCGCGCCGTGCCGATCTCCGGCCAGACCGGCTACGGTCTCGACAAGCTAATGCAGTCGATCATCGACACCGACAAGACCTGGAACCGCCGCATCTCCACCGCCAAGCTCAACAAGTGGCTGGAATCGCAACAGATCCAGCATCCGCCGCCGGCCGTTTCCGGCCGCCGCCTGAAGCTGAAATACATGACCCAGGTCAAGGCCCGCCCGCCGGGCTTCATGATTTCCTGCACGCGTCCGGAATCCGTTCCGGAAAGCTATATCCGCTATCTGACCAACGGCCTGCGCGCCGATTTCGAGATGCCGGGCGTGCCGATCCGTATTCATCTGAGAGCGTCGGAAAACCCGTTCGAGAACCGCAAGAAGAAGCGGTAGGGCCTGGACTGGCGTTCGCGCCTACCAGGTGATGAAGGTCGGGCTATAGCCGGCTATCTTGCTGTCGCGGGTGACGAGGATCAGCGGCTCGGTGATGGCTTGGGCGATCAGCAAACGGTCGAATGGGTCGGCGTGAGGGGTATTCAGACGCCCGACGGCGGCGGTATGAGCGACCGAGATGCCCAGGAAATCATATCCGACATTGGTGAAATGCCGGATCGCCTCTTCGGCATTGAAGGGAGGGCTATCCTTTCGGCCGAGCCGGAATTTGATCGCGATTTCCCAGATGCTGGCGGCCGAGACGAGGACGTCATTGCTTCGGCTCGCCAGCATGTGTCTTATATCGACCGGTAGCCGATGTATGGCGGTCAAGCTCCATATGGCCACATGCGTGTCGAGAAGCAGCCTCATTCAGGCTTGACGCCGAAGAGTTCGGCAATCTCTTCATCCAACGCATTGAAGTCCTCAAGAGACATGTCCGGAAACTGTCCCTGAAGAAGGCCCAGCCGTCTTGGCGGCTTTTCGCCAGCGGCGATAGGCACCAGCCTTGCCGCCGGTTTGCCGTCACGCGCAATGATGATTTCGTCTTCGGCGCCGCTTTCAACTGCGCTGACAAGTTGGGAAAGGCGCGTCTTGGCTTCCAGCATATTGACGGTGGTCATCACAAATCCCCTTGGCTAAGGTTGACCAAGGGTAAGGCCGATCTCGCGAAATTGCAATATTTGTATTACGGCGTCCCGGCCAGCGTGTCCTTGGAGACAAGCGCGCCGTGATGCTGGATGACAGCCGCTGCCGTTTCCGCTGCGAACCGTGCTGCGGTGTTGGCGTCGCCATCGACGGCGTAGCGGGCAAGGAAGGCACCGTTGAAACTGTCGCCGGCGCTGGTCGTATCGACGATCTTCTCGACCTTGGCGGAGGGGACAAACTGGAGCGGCGCATCGCCGAAGCTCAGTGTCATGCCGTTCGGTCCGTCCTTCACGACGATATTTTCGACGCCAAGTCCGCGATACCGGGCGATCGTTGCGGCGATATCGGCATCGCCGAAATGCACTGCTTCGTCGTCGAAGCTCGGCATGACGAGGCTGGCCGCGCGGGCGCCAGCCGAGATTGTTTCGAGCATGTAGGTCCTGTCGTCCCACAGGCGCGCGCGGATATTGGGATCGAAGACGACGCGCTTGCCCGCGGCTTTGGCGCGGCGCAGTTCGGACAGCAGCGTTTCAACGGCGGACGGTGCCAGAATGGCGAGTGTGATGCCGGAAAAAACGATGATATCGGAGGCTTCGATGGCGGTGCGCAGATGGGCGGCGTCGTCGGCGAGGGTCTTGGCGGCGGAGACCGAGCGCCAATAGGAAAAGCTGCGCTCGCCGTCCTTCAGGTGGATCATGTAGAGCCCGGGCGAACGGCCCTCGACGCGGCGGATGAAGCCTGTGCCGACGCCGGTCTTGTCGATGAAGGCCAGCATCTCGCCGGACACCGTATCGGTGCCGACGGCGGTCAGGTAATCGACGGACCAATCCTTGGGCAGGAAAAGCCGGGCATAATAGGCGGTGTTGAACGTGTCGCCGGCATAACCCTTGCGCAGGAGATCGCCCTCAGCCTGCATCAGTTCCACCATGCATTCGCCGATCGAAAGCAGCCTGCCCGCCATGAAATTCTCCCCGCTCTTCACGTCCTTGCGACAGCGGAGATACGGCTTACCGGCGCCGAAGGCAAGCGGATGCCGTCATCGCGGTGGTTCATATGGGGTCCCAGTAAAGCTGGCCTACAGCCATGCCTTGAATCATCATTTTTGCATCGCAGCCGGTCAATCGCCGCAAACGGCCGGGAAGGGCGTTTACTCGCTCCTGCAGCAACGATACATCTTTCAGCATATCCTTGTGATCGTGGAGTTTTTTGATGGCATCTCCCTTGAAGTCCAATCCCGATTGGTGGCGCGGCGCGGTGATCTATCAGGTCTATCCGCGCTCTTTCAAGGACACCAAGGGGGATGGCCTGGGCGACCTCAAGGGGGTGACGCAGCGGCTGCCGCATATAGCCGGCCTCGGTGTCGACGCCATCTGGCTGTCGCCCTTCTTCACCTCGCCGATGGCCGACATGGGCTACGACGTTTCGGATTATTGCGATGTCGATCCGATATTCGGCACACTTGCCGATTTCGACGCCCTGCTGAAGAAAGCGCACCAGCTCGGCATCAAGATCATCATCGACCAGGTGATTTCGCACACGTCCGACCAGCACCCCTGGTTCAAGGAGAGCCGCTCGGATCGCACCAACCCGAAAGCCGACTGGTATGTCTGGGCCGATCCGAAACCGGATGGAACGGCGCCGAACAACTGGATGTCGATCTTCGGCGGGCCGGGCTGGGAATGGGACGGCGTGCGCAAGCAGTATTACATGCACAATTTCCTGGGCTCGCAGCCGGACCTCAATTTCCACAATCCGGATGTGCAGGAGGCGCTTCTGGAGACCGTGCGTTTCTGGTTGAAGCGCGGCGTCGATGGTTTCCGGCTCGACACGGTGAATTTCTATTTCCACGACAAGGAACTGCGCGATAATCCGCCGCTGGTCTACGATCCCGACGCGATCGGCCTGGATGCGCCCGACGTCAATCCCTACGGCATGCAGAACCATCTCTACGACAAGACGCAGCCGGAAAATATCGGTTTCCTGCAGCGGTTTCGCGCCCTGCTCGACGAGTTCGGCGATCGGGCGTCGGTCGGCGAAGTCGGCGATGGCGCACGTTCGCTGAAGACGGTGGCCGCCTACACCGGCGGCGGCGACAAGCTGCATATGTGCTACACGTTCGACCTTTTGGGGCCGGATTTCACCGCCACCCATATTCGCCGCTGCGTTCAGGCCTTTCAGGATGCGGTCACCGATGGCTGGGTGTGCTGGGCTTTTTCCAACCACGACGTCACGCGTCATATCAGCCGGTTCACGCAAACGGCCGAGGAGCGCGAGCGGGTTGCCAAACTGGCGATCTCGGTGCTTTCAGCGCTGCGCGGCTCGATCTGCCTCTATCAGGGCGAGGAACTGGCGCTGCCGGAAGCCGAACTCGAACTGGCGGACTTGCGTGATCCCTACGGCATCCGATTCTGGCCCGCCTTCAAGGGGCGGGATGGATGCCGTACGCCGATGGTCTGGGAAAAGGCGGCTGATCATGCCGGTTTCTCCAGTGCCAAACCGTGGTTGCCGGTGCCCGCCGAACATCTGCCGTTCGCTGCCGATCAGCAGGCGGGCACGGGGTCAGTTCTCGATCACTACCGGCAGACGCTGGCCTTCAGAAAGGCGCATGCGCCGCTGCTCGACGGCGCGATGACATTCCTCGAAACCAATCAGGACATCCTGGCTTTCACGCGGGAAAAAGGCGGCGAGAAGCTGCTGTTCATCTTCAACCTGCACCGTGGCCCGCAAACGGTCGACCTGCCGAAGGGCGTGGTGATTGCCGAGGTTCTGCCGATGCCGGGGTTTGCGCCGCAGACCGTCGACGGCCAAATCGTTCTGGAGGCTATGGACGTGTTTTGCGGGCGGCTGGGATAGGCACGGGCTGCCTCTGAGAACCAGGACGCTTTCCTGTCGAATGTCCCTTACTGGCGACTATCGGTTTATGCATCAACCTCCGGCGTTAGGTTGTTCAGTGCCCCATCTGCGGGAAGAAGCCTGCTGCAAAACGACTGGCAGCTTCGAGCTCGATGACGACGTCGCGGGTGAAGGCATCCGGGTGCGTTTCCGTCGCGACAAGCAAAACCGTGCTGGAACGGTCAAGACCCGACAGTTCCCTGAGGTCGCCGCGGCGCGCCACTTGCAGCAATCCCGCCAGACCGGCGCTGCCGGACGGGGTGGTGTGGATATCGGCCTCCTGACGCATGATCTCGGCCGCTTGCAAAAGCCCGGCTTCGCTTGCAAGGACGGGCAAGGGGTTGTGCCGCTGAAAAATCGCCAACGCTGGTGCTGACGCCTCGCCGCAGGCGAGCATCTCCGCGCATGTGTGCAATGAACTTTCGATGCGAACCACGCGACCGGCCGCGAGGGCAGGGGCGACGCAGGCCGCATTTTCCGGCTCGACAATGGCAAGCTTTGCCTTCGGTAGGCCTTGCGCCATGGCGGCGGCAAGGCCGCCCACGCCAGCCTGAATGAACTGATGGGAGACGGCGATCGCGCTTTCCGCGAGTTGAACAGCGATTTCGTCAGTCATCGTTGCGTAACCGGACATCACATCCCGGACGATCGGATCATTTATATCCGAACTGGTGTCCGGCACGAGAATACCGTCGATCCGCGCCGCCTCGAGGGCGGCATCCACCGCATGATCATAGGTTCCTGCGATCCAGTAGACCGACGCGCCAAGGGCAATAATGCGGTCTGCCCGCGACCGGGGTACGCCATGGTGCAGATAGATCGTCGCGGGCGCGCCGGCGATCTTGGCCGCTGCCGCGACGGCCAGCCCATGGTTTCCGTCGCTGGCGCAGATCAGGCGCGGCAGGTCGCGGTGAGTAGGCAATTGCGCAACAGGCGTTCTGGTGATGCGGGACAAAGCGCGCAGCGCTGCCGTCATGCCGCCGAGAATCTTGAAGTTCCCAAACGGCCGGCCGCCCTCCACCTTAACGAGAACGCGGCCGACACCGGCGCGGCGTGCCAGTGCCGGGCAATCTGAAAGCGCCGTTGCGGTGGCGGGAATTGGGAGATGAAAATGTGTCATGGGGGAAAATATGACGGGTCGCGCTGCGGTCAAACCGCGTAAATTCCGGACAAGTGCAGCAAAGCCGCAATTTCGTGGCTAGCCCTCGTCCAGGGCAACGGGAATGACAAGTCCGCGTTTGATGACGCCAAGCGCAACATTGGTGGTGAAGCGGCGGATATTGGCGTTGTCGGCGATCAGCCGGGACATCAGCGCATCATAGGCATCGACATCGGGTGCCGTGACGATCAGCACGAAGTCCGATCCGCCGGTGATGTAGAAGGCCTGCTGGATCATCGGCTCGTTTGCCAGCCAGCGGCGCAACTGGGCCAGCAGTTCCGGTCGCTCCCGTTCGACATCCAGAGCGACGATGAAGAATGTCGGCCGCCCCACCTGTTTGGGGTCAACGACGGCAATGTCCCGCTGGATAATCCCCGTTTCGCGCAGGCGTTTCAGCCGGCGCTGGATCGCGGAAACGGAGAGCGGTACCGTTGCAGCAAGCTGTTCGGCGGTCTGGGATGCATCTTGCTGCACCAGGTTGAGCAAATGTCGGTCGAAGCGGTCGAGGTTCATGCAGGCATATTACAAGCATATTGCGCGGGAAAAAAGCGATCTGGAATGACCTATCGCGGTGAAACGGCGTTGTGGTGCCTTATAACCGGAGTGGATGATCCGGGACCTTCCGGTTCTATTTTTGTGCCGTGGGATTGATGCAAATGAAGCTCCCCTAACAGACCCATTCGCCCTTCACCCGCAAGACGCTGGTCTTTGCTCATGAGGTGGGCATTGCCGATCAGTTGGTTGTCGAGCATCACGAAACCAGTCCGACAAATGCCAATGCCATGGTTTTCAACAGCAATCCGCTCGGAAAGGTGCCGGTTCTGCTGCGCGACGGCCTGTCGCCGCTGTTTGATTCCGACGTCATCTGCGCTTATTTCGATACGCTGCACAAAGGCCCATCGCTTTTCCCCGAAGACACCGAGCGCAGATGGGCGGCGTTGCGCTTGCAGGCCCTGGCGCAGGACATGGCCTATGCGGGCATCGGCATTCGCTGGGAAACGGCACGCCGCCCCGAGCATCTGCGCTATCCGGAACTGCAGGCCGGCTATGAGCGAAAGCTCGCCGAAAGCTATCGTTGGCTGGACCGGGAAATCCAGGGCGACGAGGCCTTGCATATCGGCCATATCGCCATTGCAACGACGCTGGACTGGCTCGCCTTCCGCTACCTTCCGTCCTTTCGCGGGCATGCCAATCTCACCCGCTGGTTCGATGCGTTTGCGCAGCGGTCGTCGATGATAAAGACGCCGCTTTCCGGCGAAACGCAGGATTAGAGAGTTATCGGGCTCTCATCCGATCAGCACGAACTTGTCGACATCCACCAGCCCCATATCCGAAATCTTCAGATGCGGAATGACCGGCAGGGGCAGGAACGCCAGCTGCAAAAATGGCTCCTGCAGCGTTGCCCCGAGCGCAAAGGCCGCCTGGCGCAGATGATGCAGCGTGTCGCGCACGCTTTCATACGGTTCAAGGCTCATCAGGCCGGCGACCGGCAGCGAGATTTCGCCGGTGATCTTGCCGTCCTCGACGACGACGAAGCCGCCCTTGATCTGGCCGAGCCGGTTGGCGGCCAGCGCCATGTCGTCCTCGTTGACGCCGACGACGCAGATATTGTGGCTGTCATGACCGACGGTGGAGGCAATGGCGCCCGTCTTCAGCCCAAAACCCTGAACGAAGCCATTGGCATGATTGCCGTTGATGCCGTGGCGCTCGATGACGGCGACCTTGATGATGTCGCGGCCAAGATCGACGCCGGCCTGATTGCCGGATGCCGGCAGCTTGTAGCGCCGGTGTTCGGTAATGATCTTGCCGGGCAGCACGCCGATGACGGAGGTTTCCCCCTCGGCATAGGGTACGCCGAAATCGGCGGCATTGATGTGGCCGGCCTTGACGCTGTCCAAGCCAACCGGTGCGACCGGGCGGCGGGTGGCAAACAGCGCGTCATCGACGAGACGGCCACCGGCAAACACCATTCCGGCTTTGCAGTTTTCGAGGCTATCGACGACCACAAGATCGGCGCGCCAGCCGGGTGCGACCAGGCCACGGTCGCGAAGACCGAAGGCGCGGGCGGCCGAGATCGAGGCGGCGCGGTAGACGGCGAGCGGCTCGACCCCTTGAGCGATCGCTTCGCGGATCATGTAGTCGAGATGGCCTTCCTCGGCGATATCGAGGGGATTGCGGTCGTCGGTGCAGAGCGCCAGGAACGGCGACAGGCGCTCGGTCAAGATCGGCATCAGCGCGTGCAGATCCTTGGAGACGGAGCCTTCGCGCACGAGGATGTGCATGCCTTTCCGGATCTTTTCCAGCGCCTCAGTCGCCGTGGTGCATTCGTGATCGGTACGGATGCCGGCCGAAAGGTAGCCATTGAGATCAAGGCCGCTCAACAGCGGCGCATGTCCGTCGATATGACCGCCCTGGAAGGCCTCTAGCTTGGCAAGGCAGACCGGATCCTTGTGGATGACGCCCGGGAAATTCATGAATTCCGCCAGGCCAATGACTTTCTCGTGGTCGCGGAACGGCAAAAGCTTTTCGATCGGCAGGTTGGCGCCGGAGGTTTCCAGATGGGTCGCCGGCACGCAGCTCGAGAGCTGCACGCGGATGTCCATGATCGTCTCGCGGGCCGAATCGAGGAAGTACTGGATGCCTTCGGTGCCCAGCACATTGGCGATCTCGTGCGGATCGCAGATCACGGTGGTGACGCCATAGGGCAGGACGCAGCGGTCGAATTCATGCGGCGTGACCAGCGACGATTCGATATGCAGATGCGTGTCGATGAAGCCCGGCACGACGATCCTGCCGGTAATATCGATTTCGGTGGTGCCGCTATAGTTACCGTAGGTGCCGACGATGCGATCGCCGCAGATAGCGATGTCGGAAGCGACGAGATCGCCGGTGACCAGATCGAAGAAGCGTCCGCCCTTGAGCACGATATCGGCGGGAATGCGGCCAGTGCCCTGATCAATCAGCTGTTCAAGTTTTTCGCTCACGGGGTTCTGCCTTCTGGATGCTTGTCTGAAAATGTTGTTCGCCCGGAGCATAGAGGCTGATTACCGCCATTGCATACCCAGGGTGCGGAAAATCGATGGTCGCCGTTGTGGGTGGCGGACCCGCATCTGAACCGGCCACCACAAATGAAATCGGGCGCCGAAGCGCCCGATCCGTCATGGGTCGCTCTGCTTACTCGGCAGAGACGATCTTGCCGTTTTCCCACTTGTAGAGCGAGAAGCTCTGCGAGGTGAGGTCGCCGGTTTCGCCATAGGTGACGTCGCCGATGGCGGTCTTGATCGGTTCGCCGGATTTCAGGGCGGCGGTAACGGCTGCGGCATCTTCTGCACTGCCAGCCTTCTCGATGCCGGCCTTGATCACTTCAACCGCTGCATAGGCGTTGAGCGTAAAAGCTTCCGGTGGGATGTTGGCGGCCTGAAGCGCTGCAACGGCAGCCTTCGAGCTGTCGTTCTTCAAAGCGTCGGCAGCATTGGTGAAGACCGTACCTGCACCGGCGTCTGCACCGATGGCCCAGAATTCGGTGTTGGAGAGGCCGTCGCCGCCGATGATCTGGATCGGAGCTCCGATATCATGCAACTGGCGCACCAGAAGACCGGCTTCCGGGTGGTAGCCGCCGAAATAGAGGACGTCGACCTTTTCAGCCTTCAGACGGGTGGTAAGCGCGCTCAGGTCCTTGTCGCCCGGTGTCAGGGAATCGTTGAATACTTCGGTGACGCCACCGGCATTCAGCGTTGCCTTGAAGGCGTCGGCGAGACCCTTGCCGTAGGCGCCCTTGTCGTTGAGGATGCCGATGCGCTTGTCCTTGAACTGCTTCAGGACATAGGCAGCGGCGACTTCCGCCTGCTGGTCGTCACGGCCGCAGGTGCGCAGGATGGTGGCGAGGCCACGCTTGGTGAGGTCCGGTGTCGTTGCGGTCGGCGTGACCATCAGGATGCCGTTTTCGGCCAGCACGTCGGATGCCGGCATGGCAACGCCTGACGTGACCGGGCCGACGACAAAGCGGATGCCTTCGCCAACGATCTGGTTTGCTGCCGAAACACCCTGCTTGGGTTCGCCGGCGTCGTCGGCCAGCTTCAGCACGACCTGTTCGCCGAGAATGCCGCCGTTCTTGTTGATCTGATCAACGGCAACCTGTGCACCGTTCTTAACCTGGTCGCCGTAGGCGGCGACGGGGCCGGTTAGCGGCGCGATCAGGCCGATCACGATCTCTGCATGCGCCAGCGGCGCAAAGGCCAGCGAGGCTGCGAAGGTAGCGCCCGTCAATGTCTTGAAGTTCATCTTGCTTCTCCTTTGGTGGGTTGGTTCCCCGCAGTGCCAGCGCTTCGGTTGCCGGGCCGGGAGGGTGAAACCTGCCAGCCGAAAAGCAACTCCAGTTCCGTTGAGTTGTCCGTCTTCTGTGAACGGATCGATCCCATGCTTCTCGTCTATGAAGCTCACCAGGATTCCGCAAGGTGATTTTTTGGGCAATGTGCAAAATAATTGTTCAGATATGACGCCAAACGGGGCCGGGACATGGGTCCCGGCCCCGTTTCAGTATTGTTCACGATCGAAAATTGTTGGTTTATGCGTTGGCGATCAGCACCTTGCGGATACCATCCACCAGTTCGTCGATCTCAGCCTTGGTGATGATCAGCGGTGGTGAAAGGGCGATGATGTCGCCGGTGGTGCGGATCAGGTAACCGCTCTCGTAGGCCTTGAGGAAGGCGGAGAAGGCCCGTTTTGTCGGCTCTCCGGCGATCGGCGCCAGCTCGATCGCGCCAATCAGGCCAATATTGCGGATGTCGATCACGTGGGGGCAATCGCGCAGCGAATGCAGCGCATCGCCCCAGTAGGACGCAAGCTCGGCGCCACGGGTGAGCAGGCCTTCATCACGGTAGGTGTCGAGGGTGCCAAGCGCTGCGGCGCAGGCGATCGGGTTGCCGGAATAGGTGTAGCCATGGAAGAACTCGATCATGTGCTCCGGGCCGCTCATGAAGGCATCATGGATTTCTGCGGTGACGAAGACGGCACCCATCGGGATGACACCGTTGGTCAGGCCCTTGGCCGTGACGATCATGTCCGGCATCACGTCGAAATACTGGGCTGCGAACGGCGTGCCGAGACGGCCATAGCCGGTGATGACTTCGTCGAAGATCAACAGGATGCCGTGCTTGGTGCAGATATCACGCAGCTTCTGCAGGTAGCCCTTCGGCGGGATGAGGACGCCGGTGGATCCGGCAACCGGCTCGACGATGACGGCGGCGATGGTCGAGGCGTCATGCAGCGTGACGATGCGTTCCAATTCGGTCGCGAGATCGGCGCCGTGTTCCGGCTCGCCCTTGGTGAAGGCGTTCTTTTCCGGCAGATGGGTGTGCGGCATGTGATCGACGCCGGAGAGCAGCGTCCCGAACATCTTGCGGTTGGAAACGATGCCGCCAACAGAGATGCCGCCGAAATTGACACCGTGATAGCCACGTTCGCGGCCGATCAGACGGGTGCGCGAGCCCTGACCCTTCACCTTGTGATAGGCAAGCGCCACCTTCAGCGCCGTCTCGACCGATTCCGAGCCGGAATTGGTGTAGAGCACATGCTCCATGCCGTCAGGCGCGATATCGATCAGGCGGTTTGCCAGTTCGAAGGCCTTCGGATGGCCGAGCTGGAACGCCGGCGCATAATCGAGTTCGCCGGCCTGCTCGCGAATGGCTTCGGTGATCAGCGGCCGGCAGTGTCCGGCATTGACGCACCAGAGGCCGGCCGTGCCGTCGAGCACCTGGCGGCCGTCATGGGTCTTGTAGTGCATGTCCTTCGCCTTGACGAACATGCGCGGTTCTTTCTTGTACTGCCGGTTGGCTGTGAACGGCATCCAGAAGGCGCTGAGGTCATTGGGTGTGGCATTGAGGCGGTTCGACATCATATTCTCCGTGGCGTTTTTATCGCTGGCGGCCAAGTCCAGTAGGTTCCGGTTGAATCTTTACCTGATGGTCAAACTATCAGCGCGCCTTTTTCGGTCAAGTCGCGGCTTGCGCGCGAGGAAAAACAGGACTTGCAACCCTGTCTTCTTCGAAGTTTAACCTGTTTGAACGACAGTGGCGCGCGTTTCCGAAACATGGGCTCAGGATTGAAACCTTGCCGAAATTTCCAAACTGCCTTGTGCTTGCGTTTTTCGTCTGCCTGTCCGGTCCGGCAAAAGCCGCAGACCTGATCGCGGATGGTTCCTTTGAAAAGGGACAGGACGTTTTTTGGGCTGCCGGTGGGGTTGCGCTATCGCGTGAGCGCGGCAGGCTCTGTGCCGGTGTCGAGGCGGGCGGACAGCCCTGGGACAGGCTGATCGGCGTCAACGATCTGCAATTTTCCGCGGGTAAACCCTACCGTCTGTCGGCGATTTTCGAAGCCAGGGGGGAGCATGCGTTTCCAGTTCTGATCCAGCGTAATATAGAGCCCTGGACGGCGCAGGCGTCTTTCGATGCGACGGTCAAGGCAGGAAAAACCGAATTTTCCTCGGTGTTTACAGCGTCGGAAGCGGAGCCGGCCCAGATCATCTTGCAGCTCGGCGGGGCTAAGAAGTCCTGGCGGCTTTGCCTGGATGACGTCGTCGTACGGGAGGCCACGGCTGAAGAGGTCGAGGCGAAGGAAAAAAATGTCCGCCGAGACCTGCCGGCTTTGGTTAACCAGACTGGTTATTTTCTCGACGGGCCGAAGCGGGCGACGATCGTGTCGGATTCGGCTGAGCCTCTGGCGTTCAAACTTGAGGATGCCGATGGCGTGATGGTCGGCGAAGGGCTGACGGCACCGGCGGGTTTCGATGCCACGGTTGGCAGCGAGACGCAGATCGCCGACTTCTCGGCTTTCGCGACGGCAGGAGAGGGGTATCGGCTCGTTGTCAGCGGCAAGACGAGCTATCCCTTCTCCGTCGGTCATGATCTCTACGGCAAATTGCGCGTCGATGCGTTGTCATGGTTCTACCCGCAGCGCAGCGGTATCGAAATCAAGGGGGATATTGCCGGTGATGCCTATGCCCGCCCCGCTGGGCACGTTCAAGACAGCCCCAACCGGGGGGATACGCAGGTAACCTGCCTGACCGGCAAGGTCGCCACCAAACTCTATGGCAAGGACTGGACCTGCGACTACACGCTGGATGTTTCGGGCGGCTGGTATGATGCCGGCGATCAGGGAAAATATGTGGTCAATGGCGGCATTGCGGTGGCGCAGCTGCTCGGCACGTTCGAGCGCGGTTTGAAATACGGTAAGGGCGCGTCGCCGGTGATGAGCGACAGCCTGTCGCGCATTCCGGAAAACGGCAATGGTGTTCCGGATATTCTCGACGAAGCGCGTTGGGAGCTGGAATTCCTCATGAAGATGATGGTGCCCGACGGGCAGCCGCTCGCGGGCATGGTCCATCACAAGGTTCATGATACCAAGTGGACTGCCGTCCCGATGCTGCCGCATCTCGATCCGGAACTGCGGGCACTGCATCGCCCATCGACAGCTGCGACGCTCAACCTTGCAGCCGCTGCGGCGCAGGGTGCACGGCTTTTTGCACCCTATGACGAAGCGTTTTCGAAGCGGTTGCTGGCCGCCGCGCAAAAGGCCTGGTTGGCCGCAGCCTCCAATCCGGTTTTGTTTGCGCCGGATTCGGATGGGTTGCAGGGCGGTGGCGACTATGGCGACACCGATGTTACCGACGAGACCTACTGGGCCGCCGCCGAGCTTTACATCACCACCGGAGACGCAGGCTACCTCACGACGTTAAAATCTTCGTCCTTCTGGGCAGAACCTGTCTTTCCCGCCCTTGGCGCTTTTCACTGGCGCAATGTGGCCGGCCTTGCCCGGCTGGACCTCGCGCTCTATGGCGACAATCTTCCGGAAGACGACAGGGCCATGATCCAGGCCTCGGTGGTCTCTGCCGCCAAGAACTTTGTCGGCCTGCAGCAGAAGGAACCGTTCGGGCACATCTACCGTCCGGCCGGCAATCGCTACGACTGGGGCTCGAACCAGCTCATTCTTCAGAACATGATCGTCGTTTCGGCCGGGTACGATCTGACGGGTGAGCAGGCGCTTCTCAACAGCGTGCGGGAAAGCATGGACTATCTGTTCGGGCGCAATGCCATGAACATATCCTATGTGACCGGCTACGGCAGTGTCTTTTCAAAGAACCAGCATAGCCGCTGGTATGCGCATCAGGTCGACAATGCGCTGCCTAATCCGCCCGCCGGCACTTTGGCCGGTGGCCCGAATTCCTCGCTGGTCGATGATATCGCCAAGACACGCCTCAAGGGATGCTGGCCGCAGACCTGCTACGCCGACGACATCATGTCCTGGGGGACGAACGAAATGACGATCAACTGGAATGCGCCGCTGGTCTATATCGCGTCCTTCCTGGCGGATTCGCGATGAGCGGGCAGACGGACATCGCTTTTATCGGCACGGGTTTTGTCGCCGACTACTACATGACGACGCTAGCGAACCATCCGCAGCTTAGGCTGGCAGGTGTCTGGGATAGCGATCCCATCCGGTTAAAGCAGTTTTGCAACTACTGGAAGATTCGCCCCTATGCCTCGGAAGCGGAATCGCTTTCCGACCCCGCCGTCACCATCATCGTCAACCTGACAACGCCGGAAAGCCACTATACCGTCAACAGGGCGGCGCTGCTGGCCGGCAAGCATGTCTACTGCGAAAAACCGCTGGCGATGACAGCCGACGAGGCGCGCGAACTGGTTGCGCTTTCGGCGGAAAAGGCCCTTGTCCTGGCAGGAGCGCCAGCCAATGCACTCAGCGATGCCCGGGCGCACTGCGCAGATATTCTTGCTTCGGGCATTATCGGCACGCCGCGCCTTGCCTATGCCGAAATGGAAGATGGTCCGGTCTTTCATGACAAGTGGCAGGAATGGCGTAGTCGTTCGGGTGCAAAATGGCCGGCTGTTCATGAGTTCGAAATCGGCTGCACGCTGGAACATGCCGGCTATGCGGCGAGTTGGCTCGTCTCGCTGTTTGGACCCGTTGCCAATGTCGCGGCATTTTCGGCGCTGACGTTTCCAAACAAAGGACCGGGGACAGAGAGCCTTGTGCTTGGCCCGGACTTTTCCGTCGGCTGTCTCACGTTCCGCTCGGGTCTTGTCGCACGTCTGACAACCGGGCTGGCCGCGCCACGGGATCGTTCCCTGACGATTGCCGGTGACAAGGGGACACTCGTGGTGCGGGATCTCTGGGACAACCGCTCGCCGATCCATGTCGAGCTTGCGGGCGCCAAGCGGCCACTGCTGCATCGGCTGGTCGACCGTCTGGAATGGCAGCTTCAGCGGAAGTTTCCGTTTCGACTTACTGCCGGAAAACCCGTCGCCTATCCACATCACGCCGGGAAAAACACACTGCCCGCCTATCCTTCGCAGATCGATTTCGTTCGCGGAATTGCAGCGCAGGCGGATGCGATCCGGAGCGGCGTACAGCCGTTGTTTTCCGGCGAGACCGCGCTGCATCTGACGGATATCGTGCTTGCGCTCAACGCCGGCAAGCGGGACCACACACCAGCCGTGTTATGACGGCGGCTGGTCGAGGATGGTTTCGATGATGCCGAGGGCTTCGGCGCTGGCGCTGAGTGGTATCCGCGTTTCTTCGCGCCGGCCTTCCAATATGGCCGTGCTTGCAGCTTCTATTTCAAACTGGAGGCCGTCACCGGGAAATCCGTATTTGTGAACCGTCAGGCCGGGCAGGGGCAAGGCGCGGGCAATCTTTCCAAAGGCACGCGACAGGCGGCTGGAACCTGGCGGCAGCGCGAGATGGTGTGCCATCCGGTTTCTTGTGAGGACGATGCGGTTTGCCCGTAGAAATGGCCCATCGATGACGAGACATCCGGTTTTTCCCTCAATGATGAAACGATTGCTTCCTATACGGTCGAAGCCGCAGGAGAGCGATGCCTTGAAACCGTCATAGCCAAGACTGATCGTTGCCGACATATCGACACCGGTCGATGCTTCTTGCCACTGTCCTGTGACTTTGCGGGGGAAGCCGAATAACGCCAGCGTCAACGCGATCGGGTAGACGCCGAGATCAAGAAGCGCGCCACCGCCAAGCGCTTGGGAGAAAAAGCGGCTATTGCCGTCGACTGCCTTTGTGTAGGCAAGTTCGGCGTGGACGGCGGTGATGGTGCCGATTGTATCGCGGGCGAGGAGTTCCCTCATCCGGGCGAACGCCGGCAGAAAGAGCGGCCACATGCCTTCCATTGCAAAGCACTGGTACTGCGCTGAAAGTCCGGCAAGAGACCGCGCCTGCGCGGCGGTCATGGTGACCGGTTTTTCTATGAGGACAGGCTTTCCCGCCATCATCAAGATGCGGGCCTGATCGAAGTGCGCGGTATTTGGGGTGGCAAGGTAGACCGCGTCGATCAACGGATCGGCGGCGAGGGAATCGATGCCGGCAATGATGCGAAGCCCGCCGAAGCGCTGTGAAAACGCGGTGGCGGCTTCCTGTGTCCGCGAGCACACGGCGACCAGCTTCGCGTTGGCGGTCAGCATGATATCTTGGGCAAATGTAGCGGCGATGCTGCCCGTTCCCAGTACAGCCCATCTGAGGGGTGCGTTGGGCGGCTGATCATTGGCTGTCATTGTCATGAGGGGGATACTGCATGCCAAGTCTCAAAGACGCGTAAACGTTAGGGCCGCCGCCTGAATCATGGCGGCCTTCAACCGCTGCATTTCCGCAAGGGTGATGTTGTCGCAAAACCAAAGGAGTGCGGCGCCATGACCAGATGGCCGTTGGTACGGAGGTTATCCTGCATCGAAACAAGGGGCGTGCTGATCGATCCCGCGCGGAACGTCCAGCGGGGCAATAAACAAGACTGGGGCCGACAAGCGGCCCCGATCTGTATCAGGCTGTACGGCGTTGCGCGACCTGTTCGGTTGCGCTGGCTTCTTCGCCGTAGATTTCCTTGAGTGTTTTTAGCACTCTCAGGACTGCATCTGAAGAACTTGAATAATAGATAGTCTGGGCATCCCTACGGGTGGTGACCAGATTTTGGGCACGCAATTTCGAGAGATGTTGCGACAAGGCGGACTGGCTGAGGCCGACCTGGTTTGCCAAGGCGCCGACAGCCATTTCCTCGTTCACCAGTGAACTGAGAATCAGCAGACGCTTTGGATTAGCCATAGCCGACAGAAACTCCGCAGCTATTTCAGCCTTGCCGTGTTTCTGAGCAGAGATCGTTTGCATTCCATACTCCATGCGAAGTTCACATCACGCTTGGTTATGAATGTGAATGACATATAATTAGACGTGATGAATAAAAGGACAACTACCTACTGCAAGAAATCGGGGTAAAAGGGCCAGCATTTAACGGTAAAGTTTTACCAGTGTGGGCCGTAATTCCCCTTTTGATTGCAGTTGTGCATCATATTCCAGTCGTTTGAGTTGATCGCCCGACGCCAGATCGACCCCGCCGGCATCAAGACCACAGATTCGCCAGTCGCTTCCTTTTGCCTTGCAATAGAGCTGGGCGTACTTGCTTGCCGCATCGGCATGGTCGGAATTCATGTGATCGATGGCGCCCGGCTCCATCGCGGCAAGATCCTCGATCGCGGGAGAACGGATCATCAGATCCTCGCCGGTGAGCACATAAGCCCGGCCAAAGCCGCCATTCATGCTGGCCCGTAGCGGCGTCAGCCGGAAAAACGCGAAATCGGGAAAGTCGACATAGAGCTGGGCTTTCGGATGGCGGCGGATGAAACGTTCGCGGATGCGCGTATGGGCGGCGCTGTCGCGATCGACCTTTCCGGCTTCGCACTGAACCGTCAGCCGGGCATGGGCGAGGGGATCGCCCTTGCCGATTTCACCCGTCAACAGCGAGCAGCGCTGGTCCGTGGACAAAGCCTGCGTGTGGGCCGACAAGGCGGAAACCAGGATGACCGGTGTGCCGTCGGTATCGATGCCGAGGAGCACGCGGCTGACAAAGGGAAAACCGTCGCTGTCCGGCTCGATCACCGCGATGGCGGCACTCCGCGCGGAGCGCAGGATGATGCGGGCAAGCTTGCGCGCATCATCGTCGGTTTCGCGCAGAACGGAGGGTTTGTCGGCCATGAAGTTGCCTCTTGTCTTGAATGCCATCCGCCCGGAACCTTGCCGTCCGGGCGTCTTTTATAAGGACATCGTGAGCGTAATAGTCAACTTTTGTTGCGATGTCTTGTCAGGCCTTCCACGACGTTTTGCGCGTTGATGGTCCCAACGATGGCGCCATTATCGACGACGCCGATGCTGCCGGGCTGGCGTGACATGGCATCGAGGATGTCGATCAGCGGCGTCGTCGGCTTGGCCGTCGCCGAAACACCGACCGGGCCTTCATTGCGGGTAACGCCGTGGCTCATCACATCCATCGCTGTCAGCATGGTGATCGGGTTCATGTGCTGGACGAAGTCGGCAACATACTGGTTGGCCGGGTTCTTGACGATGTCCTGCGGGGTGCCGCACTGGATGATGCGTCCGCCTTCCATGATGGCGATGCGGTTGCCGATGCGGAAAGCCTCGTCGAGATCGTGGCTGACGAACAGGATGGTCTTTTTGAGCCGCCGCTGGAATTCCAGCAGTTCGTCTTGCAGGCGGGTGCGGATCAGCGGATCGAGCGCCGAGAACGGCTCGTCCATCAACAGGATCGGGGCGCCGGTCGCAAAGGCTCTGGCCAGGCCCACCCGCTGCTGCATGCCGCCGGAAAGCTCCTTCACCTGCCGCCCCGCCCATTTTGTCAGGTTGACCAGTTCCAGCTGTTCGGCAACACGGTCCTTGCGTTCCTTGTCCGGCACACCGGCGAGTTCCAGCCCGAAACCGACATTGTCTTCCACCGTGCGCCAGGGCAACAGCGCGAACTGCTGGAACACCATGGAGACGTCGTGCATGCGGAAGTCGCGCAGCGATTTGGCGCTGGTTTTGTACGGATTGATGACGCCGTGGCGGGTCTTTACCTGGACTTCGCCGCGCACCACCGGCGCCAGACCATTGACGGCGCGCAGAAGGGTCGATTTGCCCGAGCCCGACAGTCCCATCAGAACGAGGATTTCGCCCTCGGTGATGGTCAGCGATGCATCGGCGACACCCAGCACCAGTCCGGTCGCAGCCCCGATTTCGTCGCGGGTCTTGCCCTGGTCGACCATGGCGATGGCGGCTTCCGGCCTGTTGCCGAAGATGATATCGACATTCTTGAAAATAACGGCATCGGTCATGCGCCTTCTCCTTCATCGGACGAACGGAACAGGCGGTCGAGAATGATCGCGAGGATGACGATACAGAGGCCGGATTCAAAGCCCATGGCGATGTTGACGGTGTTCAGCGCCCGCACGACCGGCACGCCGAGACCTGCAGCACCGACCAGTGCAGAGATGACCACCATCGAAAGGGACAGCATGATGGTCTGGGTGAGACCAGCCATGATCTGCGGCATGGCAAAGGGCAGCTCGATCTTGCGGAGCACCTGTGCAGGCGTTGCGCCGAAGGAAACGGCCGCTTCCACCAGCGACGGCGGGGTGGAGATGATGCCAAGCCGCGTCAGCCGGATCGGTGCCGGAATGGCGAAGATCACGGTTGCGATCAGGCCCGGCACCATGCCGAGGCCGAACAGGACGAGAGCCGGGATCAGGTAGACGAATGTCGGGATGGTCTGCATCAGGTCCAGGATCGGCCGCATGACGGCATAGACCCAGGCACGCCGGGCAGCGGCGATCCCGAGTGGAATGCCGACAGCCATCGAGACGAAGCTTGCCGCCAGAACCAGCGCCAGGGTCTCCGTCGTTGCTTTCCAGTAGCCGAGATTGATGATCAGCAGCAGGCCGAGCAGCGTGAACAGGGTGACACCGATCGAGCGGCGGAACCAGTAGGAGAGGGCGGTGACGATGGCCACGACGATCAGCGGATGCGGCGTCTGCAGGACCCACAGGATCACATTCACAACCCCCGACAGGATCGCCGACACCTGGTCGAAAAAGCCGGTGAAATTGGTGGTCAGCCAGGTGAAGAAACTCTTCGCCCAGCCGCCGATGGGTATGCGTCGATCAGGATTGGTTAGCCATTCCACGGGAAAATCGCCTGGTTCTTGGAGCCAATGATAGGAGCGGAAGCGCGTGATATGCGCTTAAAAAAGGCGGGGACTAAGCCCCGCCTTGATCAGCCGGTCAAAGACCGAGCGCGGTCTTTACGGCAGGCAATGCTTCAGCACCATCCTTGGTGGTGACGCCGGCGAGCCAGGGATCGATTGCCGTCGGGTTTGCCTTCAGCCATTCGTTGGCCGCGACTTCCGGATCCTTGCTGTCGTTCAAGATCTTGCCCATGATCTCGTTTTCCATCGGAAGCGAGAACTTCAGGTTGGTGATCAGTTTGCCGACATTCGGGCACTCCGCCGTATAGCCGGCGCGAACGTTGGTGAAGATGGTGGCTCCGCCAAGGTTCGGTCCGAAAATGTCGTCGCCACCGGTGAGGTATGTCAGCTTGAAGTTGGAATTCATCGGGTGGGGTTCCCAGCCGAGGAAGATGACCGGCTGGCCGTCCTTTTCGGCGCGGGCGACCTGCGCCAGCATGCCCTGCTCGGAGGATTCGACGACTTCGAAGCCCTTCAGGCCGAACGTGTCCTTGTCCGTCATGTCGATGATCAGGCGGTTGCCGTCGTTGCCCGGCTCGATACCGTAGATCTTGCCTTCAAGCTCATCCTTGTGAGCGGCGATGTCCTTGAAGTCCTTGATGCCGAGTTCGGCACCCTTGGCATTGGTCGCCAGCGTGTACTTGGCGCCTTCCAGGTTCGGGCCGAACGATTCGACCGACTTGTCGTTCAGGAAGGGGCGAACGTCGGCTTCCTGTGTCGGCATCCAGTTGCCGAGGAAGACATCAATGTCCTTGTTCTTCAGCGATTGATAGGTCACCGGAACGGACAGAACCTTGATATCGGTCTGATAGCCAAGGCCCTTGAGGATCGAGGAGACGGTCGCAGTGGTGGCGGTGATGTCGGTCCAGCCCACGTCGGCGAAGCGGACGGTGCCACAGCTTTCAGGCTCGGCAGCATAGGCGGATGTCAGTGCGCTCAGCGATACGGCTGCCGTCAGCATGAATTTCAATGTCAGTCTGGTCATCTTGATTATTCCCCTGCCTTTTGATTTTAGCCAATCACCAAATGTCCGCCAATTCAAGCGCCCTGGTGTTGTCTTGAGTGTATTGGGACATTTGCCGGACACGCCCGCCTAAAGCGACGTGATATGTCGCATTGCTCATGTTCTAGCGCCTGCCGTCGATTTTCTGTGACTTTCGCGCTTGCGCTCTGGCCTTCCCCGCTTTGTCTGTTCATGAACAAGCAACAGCATACAGAAGAGGACGCCATGGCAAAACTGTATTTCAGCTACGCCACGATGAACGCGGGCAAATCGACCATGCTCCTGCAGGCGTCGTACAATTATCGCGAACGCGGCATGCGCACGGTGATCCTGATCGCCGCCTTTGATGACCGGGCCGGCCAAGGCCGGGTGTCCTCGCGCATCGGATTGAGCGAGGACGGCATCGCCTTTACGCATGCCGACGACCTTTATGCCTTGGTCGAGCGGCTGCACGCTGAAGAGGCGATCGCCTGCGTTTTCGTCGATGAAGCTCAGTTCCTCGGTGAAGACCAGGTCTGGCAACTGGCGCGTGTCGCCGACCGCATCGGCATTCCGGTGATGGCCTACGGCTTGCGCACGGATTTCCAGGGCAAGCTGTTTCCCGGCTCGATGGCGCTGCTCGCTCTTGCCGACGAGATGCGCGAAGTCCGCACGATCTGCCATTGCGGCCGCAAGGCCACCATGGTGGCGCGGATGGATGCGGCCGGCAATATCGTGCGCGAAGGCGCGCAGGTCGAGGTTGGCGGCAACGAGAAATATGTCGTCTATTGCCGCCGTCACTGGGAAGACAAGATGAACGAAGCGTGAGGCAGGCTATCGCCGGGGATGCACGCCGTGCCATGATGGTGTCCTTGCGAATGCGTTCCGGGAAATCGCCTATGTCTCTGCCTTTGTCTCTGTGTTTCGTTTCATTCAGCCTTTTCCTCTGTCTCGGGACAAGTCTTGCCCATGCCGCCGGCGACGCTGCGGCAGGTGCGCAGGTTTTTAAAAAATGCGGCGCCTGTCATACCGCGACCGAGCCGATGAACCGCGTCGGCCCCAGCCTGATAGGCATCATGGGCCGCCCCGTTGCGACTTTTGCGGGTTACAATTATTCGAGCGCGATGCTCGCGTTCGGCGAAGATGGCAAGGTCTGGGACGAGGAGAGGTTGTCGGAGTATCTCATGAGTCCCAAGGCGATGGTTCCCGGCACCAAGATGTCTTTTCCGGGCTTGAAAAAGCCGCAGGAAATCGAAGACGTCCTTGCCTACCTGAAGACGGCGGTGGCCAAATAGCGGCGCATCTGCGGCTGGAGTTATCCCTCGAAGCGACTGGCGGTTTAAAATCCGTGGATTGGCCACTTGTGCTTCATTTTACCGCTCCCATTATATAAGCTGATGTCACGACTGAATAATTTGGCTACGCGGCGCGTCTGCACCGGAGCAACCAGGGGGAAAACCGATGGCGACACTTCAGAATTTTGAGAGCGAAATCGAGAAAACCCGCGGCATCGTCGAACAGATGCGCGGCAAGATGAACCAGTCGGCCGTCGTGCTAGATCAGTTCGCCAAGTCCGACACCAAGCTGGGCGATGCGAATTTCGACATCGAGAATGCCCGCATCCAGGATGTCATCAACCAGCAGAAGGTGATGGAAGGCAATATCGCCGACCTGATCATCGGCCTGGAAGATGCAACCAACGCCTTCGGCTCGGAATTTGAGAGCATGAAGAGCTACACCGGCTACGAAAAATTCATCGGCATCTTTTCCAAGCAGAGCGCCCAGCGCATGCGCACCGACCGTGTCCGCAACATGTCGCTTGCCGGCAATCTGCAGGAGCTGCTGTCCAAGTCCGACACCATCGTCGGCATCCTGAAGGAACAGAAGGGCGTGCTCGACCAGCGCTACAAGACCTCTGAGGCAAGCCTGCTTCAGGTGATCGAGCGGCGGAAGGCGACGATTGCCAACCTCCAGGAAACCCAGAAGCGCATCGAGGAACTCAACCCGATGCTGATGGACATTGAAAACAGGATCGCCGCCTCGACCGACCAGATCTCCCGCACCCAGCTTGAAGGCGAGCGCTCGGTGCTGGCAACCGAGTATAATGAGAAGCAGGCCAAGGAACAGGAACTGCTGGCGGAGAGCCAGACATACGAGCGCTATACCTCGATGTTCCAGACCTTCGTCGACTCGCTGAACAACCAGATCGCCGCGCAGAACACGCTGATCAACAAGCTGACCATCGATACTGAACAACGCATCGTGCTTTACAAGGCGCTCGAAGATTCCTTGAAGACGGCAGCCCAGCAGGATGTCGCCCACAAGATCAACACGCTCGGCAGCCAGGTCGATACGGCGGCCGAAGAAACCATGGCCGGCATCGGCTCGGCCTCGCAGCGCCACATCGGCGATCTCCTGGAAATGCACGAGAAGAACATGCTCTCGACCCAGGACATCCAGCGCCGCAAGAAGCTTGCCGACGATGCCTTTGCACGGCGATTCAAGGATGTCATGGACAAGCATAATACGGCGAATTACGTGAAGTCGTGATGCTCCAGATGCCGTCGTGCACCAAAATGGTTGATATGCCTGGCTATCATAGCCGTCGAGCGGTCCATACCTCCCCCTTGAGGGGGGAGGTCGCGCGGAACACGCGGGTGGGGGTGATCGTCAGGGGCGCCGCAAGGTCACCCCACCCCGGAGCTTCGCTCCGACCCTCCCCCTCTAGGGGAGGGTGGAAACCATGAACGCCGCATCCGAAGGGGCCGTCGGCCAGTACTTTGCCTCGATCCGGGCCGCACTTGGTGGTTTGGAAATCTTCTTGGGGGATCGCAACTCGCCGCTCTACCGCGATACGGTGGTGGGCGAGGTCGTCATTCCCTACCTGTCGCGGCTGAAGGCATCGTTTTCCTGCTGGGAAAACCGTATCGGCTTTATCGAGCAGTTCCGCATCTCGCGGGCTGAAAGTGGCTTTCCCGTGTTCCAGAATGTGCTGGAGCTGGAAAACGACCGGCAATCGGCGGAAAAGCGGCTGGCTGGAATTCCGGTTGCCGATGCGCTGCGTCAGGAAATGGCCGATTTCATTCTGCGGCAGAAGACATTTCCGGCTGAATTGCAGTCGCGAATGGCCGAACGGCTCTATCTCGAACAGATCGGCAAGGGTGATATTTTTTCGCCCTTCATCATGCCCGAGACCATTCGCGTTGGTGTGAACCCCAAGACCCAGCGGCCGTATTACGTTGTCTGCTGGGGCGCCTTCGATGGCGCCAGCACCTTGCCGATGGTCTATATGTCGGTGATCGAGGATTCGTCGGAAAAGATCGTCAAGCTTCTGGTGACGCCGGACGGCAAGCTCAATCCCGACACGGATATTCCGCTGCCGATCGGCGGTCTGCTCAATCCCGATCTCGCCAGCCGTTTCGACGATTTCGCCCTTAAGAACAGCGCCTATTCGCTGACGCCGGTGACGATCGCCACCAATCTCGACAAGGATTTCGAGGAACTGCATCCCAAGCAGGTGCGGCGTATCGTGCTCGGACCGTTCTATTCGGCCGGGATTACCGAGAACAATGCCAAGATCAACGACATCCTCTCCAAGGTCCGCAAGGCAGAAAATGCCTGGCTGTTGACCTGGACGGTGCAGGAGGTGTTCTCCAAGGCCGAGCGGCCGGCCCAGCGCGGCTTCTTCTCATCGACGCCAGCCTCGGAAGAATTCCATATCGACACCGACAATCTCGAGGCGACCCGTATGGGTGTGAGCTCGTACGAGAAACACGCGCTGGTGCCGCACGACGCCTATCAGGCGCTCTATGCCGCCGGCGACGCAGCAACAATCTTCGGCGATTACAAGGTGCACGTGATTTCCGGAAACCAGGTCATCAGCGAGGTCTAGACAATGTCATTGAACGCGGGCTTGACGACGCTGCACGAAGACGACATCGCCAAGCATCAGGCGGTCGCACAGGGGCTGGTCACCCGGCTGATTATTCTTGAGGCGGATGATCCTTCCGCAGGCACGGCTTTGGCCGGAACCGGGCGCCGCTTTGTCTCCACCGTTTCGACCGGCGGTCAGCGCCGCACGCGTGAAGTGGAGCTGACGAAGACCATTCAATCGATCCGCGCTGCAGATCCTCTGTTTTCCCCAGCCCAGCACGCTCTGCTCTACCGCTCCCGCCGGGGCATTCAGGTGGCGCTGGCGGTTGCCGATGTTTTTGCGCGTCAGACCAGTCTGGAAAGCCTGCAGGCTCGCAATGCGACCGCGCCGCTGTCGGGCGAGGACGCAAGCCAGTTCAAGGCGCTTCTGTCGGCATCGGCTTACATCGCCGCGTTCACCTTCGCCGCCTATATCGGCGCGACACTTGCTGGCGAAGGCGAACCGGTGGAAGACGGAACGGAGCCGGATTTCCTGTTCGATACGCCACAGGACGCATTGAAAGGCATGGTCTCGGCGCTCGACAAGACCATTGCCGGGGCGCCAGATGACAGCGCCTTGACCAGCCGCGCCCGCGCCTTTGCCCGGCTTGCCATCGAGGGTTTGATCGGCCGCAAGGCACGCTTCACCGGACTTGCCAGCTTTGAGAACGTGCATATCCGCATCGATCAGGACGATTTTACGCTGAACGGTTTCGACGTGGCGCCCGGCGCCAAGCGCAAGCCGTTGGTGATGACCTTCAAGAAACCCGAAGAGATCATCGGTAACCACATCGCCAAGTATCAGGCGCTGAAGCTGGCCAAGATGCTGATGGCCTATGATTTCGACCGGCAGATGAACCCGTTCGTCGAGCTTGGCGGCTTTCTGTTCACCTTCATCGGCGACGGCATGCCGGGCACCGGCAAGACCATCCTCATCCAGATGCTGGCCGGTCTGCTCAACGACTATTGTGAGATCGCCGGCTACGCCTTCCACTACGAGAATTTCGGTGTTGATCAGATTTCCTCCTACCAGGGGAAATCCGGCCAGAACTGCAAGGCGTTCGTCAACAATGTCATCAATCCGCGCGCCATCGGTTTCGGTACAATCGACGATGTCGATCAGGTCGCTGCCAAGCGCTCAGATGATCGCGCGTCGGCCGGGCAGCATGAAGTGACGGCGGTGCTGATGGAGAGCTTTGCCGGGGCCTCGACGGTGATCCGTGGCAACTGCACGTTCGGCATGTTCTCCAACTACCCGGAAAATGTCGACGATGCACTGCGCCAGCGCGCCGGCGCCCGCTGGCTGGTCGATGGGCCGCAGTCGGAAGGGGATTATATCGATATCTTCGCCATGCTGGTCGGCAAGAACCACAAGATTCCGCTGGGAGAACACCAGCTGTTTGCCGGTCAGGAGATCAAAAAAGCCGTTTCGCAATCCTATGCCGAACACGCCCGGCCGAAGGAAGAGGGGCTGCTCGCCGTCTGGGAGCACCACGAGAAGGAAGAGGGCAAGATCGAGACGCTGGCCGATGTCGGCTCCTACCTGCACATGATCAAGGAAGCGGAGCCGCGCTTCACCGGCCGGGCGATCAAGAACATCACCGATGCGGTCAAGATGCGGGCGATGGACGTGGACCTGCCCGACGACTGGTTTGCGACGCCGGAAGCTTTCATGCACAAGGCCTATGACGAAAAGAAAGCCATGATCGAGACCCTGCGCGGGCCGATCACGCTCGATATGGTCATGCAGGAGATCAACCGCTACGCCGACAGCGAATTCCGCTATACCGAAAAATCCGACGATGCCGCCGTTACCGACATCATCCGCCGCGAACGCCAGCGGGAGAAGGCGATCCGCGAGATCGAGGCGATGAAGGCCGAAGGGCGTTGGCAGGGGTAAAGTTAGCTATTGGCGAATTTTCTTGTCTGTAGGTGGTCTCTCGGATTAGGATGGCGATGCGTATCATATATGACAAGCAGGCCATTAAGGTCCTGACGCGCATGCCCGCAACGGACGCAAGACGGATATGGCAGAAGGTGCAGCAATATGCCGAAAACCCGGCATCGCTCGCCAATAATGTCAAGAAGTTGCAAGGTGTCGATTATTATCGTCTTCGGGTCGGTGACTGGCGGGTGATTTTCACGGAGGACGGATTGGTCATCGATGTCATCAAGATCGCGGGTCGCGGAGACGTCTACCAGGGGTTGGAGCCATGAATACTCCCGTTTCTTTCACAACACCGAATGGCGAGGAGCTGGTTGTTCTTAGCCGTAACGATTATGAGCTGCTGCTCAGGCAATCAGAACTTGCCGACGATCTTGAAGATTTGCTGGCGGTAAAGGCCTACGAGGCCAGGCTGGCTGCTGGAGAAGAGGACCGTATCCCTGCAGAATTCGTTGATCGTTTGATCGACGGGGAAAACCCGGTAAGGGTCTGGCGGGAGGTTCGTGGGCTCTCGGCCAAGGATTTGGCGGCTGCAGCGGGTATCAGCGCGGCCTATATCTCTGAGATCGAGACGGGGAAAAAGGAGGGCAGTATTTCCGTGCTGAAGGCAATCTCCAGGGTCCTTCGCATCGACCTCGACGATCTGGTCTGGTCCCGAGACGAAGCACAGCCTAACGATGGCTGATCAACGGGAAGCCGCAGGAAACGCATGAAACTCCTCCTCGAAGCCGAACTGATCTATGGACGCCTGCTCGAGATTTCCGAGCCGCATCTGATTGCGCGTTACAACAAGGCGCTGCAGGGTTTTGGCTTGCGCCCGACGGCGCTGCCGTCCTTCCAGATCGACATGACCGGGTTTTCGCCGGAAATCGCCGACGAGCTTGGCGACCGCGACTATCTCGATCCCAACCGCGTCAACCGCCGCTTCATCATCATGACGCCGGATCAGGAAGAACTGCCGGTGGTTCATACCAGCTTTTCCAACACCGCCGGCTTGATGCACGAGTTTTTCGGCGCCAACAGGCGGGCGATCAATGCGGTGACGATCAAGGATGCCCTTTACGGCGAAATCGAGGATTCTGTATCGGTCGTCAACGATATCGACGACCTTTTGTCGATCAACGAAGTGCGGTTTCGCGTTTTGTCGGCCGAAGACATGCTCGGCAAGGCGGCCGAACTGCGCTCGCTCGTCGATCGGCTGAAGACGGTTCCGACAGCCTGGGCCGACGATGCGCTGCTCAACCGGATGGTCGAGCTCGCAAAAGTCACCGGCGATATCCGCGAGAACGCCTTGGTGCCGGACAAGCTGGTGTTTCGCCATGATGCCTTCTGGGCCAATCATTTCGGTGGCGTCTATGTCTTTCTGGATGAAAAGACCACGACGGTGATCTGCGACCCCTCGGTGCCTGGATTTAGGCGCTCCAGACCCTGGCAGGTCGGCTATATCAGCCTGTCCGACCATCAGCGCATCTATGACTTTCTCGCTTCGACCAACCGGCTGCAATTGCCGCAGGCGTCCTGGGTGCAGGATAGCGGCCTCTATCAGCATCGCGCCGACATGGCCCTGCGCAGTTTGGTCAATCAAGCTGACCCGACGACGGATATCAATGCGATCGATGCAATCTGGCTGCAAACCTGGATACACAGCAATTCGGCACTGGTGTCCTCGGATGGCACCTATCCGTTCCTGCAGACGATGTTGCGTACAGTTTTGGCGTCAGGCAGCATCAAGATGCAGGACGTTGCTCCGGAAAACCGCTTTCTTCTGGTGCGAGCCGCACCAAATCATCCAGACCAATGGCTCACAAACCGGCTGATCTCGCAACTTTGCCCGAGCGATTTTGTCTCCCGCTTCGTCTTTGACAAGCAGGGGTTTTATGCGGCCTATGAACATTACAGCGAAAAGTTCAGGGAATATGTTGTGGCGACACTAACCAGCACATATCTCAGGGACAAGGTGGCGTTCCGAAAACGCCTTTATGGCCTCAAGGAGGATAATACGAATGCTTGATCCGATCGTTGCGTTTTTTCAGCGTGTGTTTGCAGCGATCGGCCGGGGCATTGGCCTGGTGGTGTCCTGGATACTCTTTCCGTTCATGCTCGTTGCCAACTGGTACAGAGGGCGCGCCTGGATCATCAAGGGCCCGATTGGCCTTGGTCTGCTGCTGCTCGTCGCGCTCTATGGCTATTTCATCTGGCAGACCCAGGTCTGGACCAATTTCGATCCGGACTATCCAAACCGGTATAATCTTGTCGAGCGCAAGAATGACGCCGGCCTGCCTGTCAAGGCCGCTGCCGGCCAGACGGCGCCAGCCAATGCCTGCGAGCGCTCTGCTATCGTCGATGTCACCGCCGATCTCATCGACTACAATGTCAACCAGAATGCCTGGATCTCGTCGATGGTGCTCTACAAGGCCGGTCTGTTCGGCATGGACTGGGACCGTACGCCATGGCTCGACAACAAGGCTTCTTTCCAGCGCGGCGTCAATGAAGCGGTGCGCCGCACGACGGTCGAACTGGTCGATTCACTGGTGCGCATGCGCGGCACGTCGGGCATCAATCCGCAGCTGCAGAGCGTGCGCAGCAAGATGCAATACGAGGAAACCAACTGGTATTTCGGCCTGTCGCCCTTCGGGTTTCTGACGCCGACGCCGACGCAATATCGCGCGGCCATGGTAGACCTTCGCTCGTTCAACGATCAGCTCGCAACCTGTGCTGCCACTTTCGATGCGCGCGCCGACAATTTCCTGGAATTCATGGACCGCGTTTCAAGCTCAATCGGCAGTACGTCGGCGATGTTGCGCGAGCGCTCGGAAAACTACGATGGCGGCTGGTTCGACACGCGTGCGGATGACCGGTTCTGGTTCGCCTACGGCCAGCTCTACGGCTATTATGGCATCCTGTCGGCAACCGGCGCAGACTTTGACGGGGTCATCAACCAGCGCGGCCTGGCGCCGATCTGGAATGAAAGCATCAAGCAGATGCGCGCTGCCCTGCGCATCCAGCCGCTGATCATTTCCAATGGCCAGGAAGATGGCTGGATCATGCCGACGCATCTGGCAACACTCGGCTTCTACGTTCTCAGGGTTCGCTCGAACCTTGTCGAAATGCGCGACATCCTGGCGCGCTAAGCCTTTTTTCCATCATGGAGACGGGAGAACGCTGTTCTTCCGTCTTTTTCTTTGGTTTTTCAGAAAATCATCGAATTTCTAAGTTTCCCGGCGTCATTTCCCAACAAAATGATGGAAAGCGTCTTCGGTTCACGCTCATATGCCCTCAGACCAAGAAAAAGGTGGAACGGGAGAGACACCATATGGCCGACGTGAAGTCCGATATCGAAATTGCCCGCGCAGCGACGAAAAAACCGATCCTCGAGATTGGCGCCAAGCTTGGAATTCCAGCCGAACATCTGCTTCCCTACGGTCATGACAAGGCAAAGATCAGCGCCGAATTCATCGCCCAGCAGAAAGGCCGTCCAGACGGACGGCTGATCCTGGTGACGGCGATCAATCCGACGCCGGCCGGCGAGGGCAAGACGACCACCACGGTCGGCCTTGGCGACGGGCTTAACCGCATCGGCAAAAAGGCGGTGGTCTGCATCCGCGAAGCGTCGCTCGGACCCTGTTTCGGTGTCAAAGGCGGAGCAGCCGGCGGCGGTTATGCGCAGGTCGTGCCGATGGAAGACATCAACCTGCATTTCACCGGCGATTTCCACGCCATCACCTCTGCCCACAATCTCCTGTCGGCGCTGATCGACAATCACATCTATTGGGGCAACGAGCAGAATATCGACATCCGCCGTGTCGCCTGGCGCCGGGTGATGGACATGAACGACCGTGGCCTTCGCCATATCGTCGGTTCGCTCGGCGGCGTTGCCAACGGCTTTCCGCGGGAAACCGGGTTTGACATCACTGTCGCTTCGGAAGTGATGGCGATCCTGTGTCTCGCCACCGATCTGAAGGATCTGGAAAAACGTCTCGGCGACATCATCATCGCCTACCGGCGCGACAAGACGCCGGTGTTCGCCCGCGACATCAAGGCGGATGGGGCGATGACCGTGCTGCTCAAGGATGCTATGCAGCCGAATATCGTCCAGACGCTGGAGAACAATCCGGCCTTCGTGCATGGCGGCCCGTTCGCCAACATTGCCCATGGCTGCAACTCGGTCGTGGCGACGACGACGGCGCTAAAGCTTGCCGATTATGTCGTCACTGAAGCCGGCTTCGGCGCCGATCTCGGGGCGGAAAAGTTCTTCGATATCAAATGCCGCAAGGCCGGGCTGAAGCCGGATGCCGCGGTGATCGTGGCAACCGCCCGGGCGATGAAGATGAATGGCGGCGTCAAGAAGGAAGACCTCGGCCAGGAAAATATCGAGGCCGTCAAAAAGGGCTGCGCCAATCTCGGCCGCCACATCCAGAACGTCAAGAAGTTCGGCGTTCCGGTGGTGGTGGCGATCAACCATTTCACGCGGGACACGGAAGCCGAGATCAAGGCGATCAAGGAGTATGTGTCGACGCTCGGTACTGAAGCGATCCTGTGCAAGCATTGGGCGGAAGGCTCCGCCGGCATCGAGGATCTCGCCCGCAAGGTCGTCGCACTGGCGGAAAACGGCCGCTCGCAGTTCTCGCCGCTCTATCCCGACGACATGTCGCTGTTCCACAAGATCGAGACCATCGCCAAGGACATTTATCATGCCGGCGAGGTGATCGCCGACAAGACCGTGCGCGAGCAGTTGCACACATGGGAAAAGCAGGGTTACGGCCATTTGCCGATCTGCATGGCCAAAACGCAATACTCGTTTTCGACCGACCCGAACCTGCGGGGCGCCCCGACCGGCCATACCGTGCCGGTGCGCGAGGTCCGGCTATCGGCCGGTGCCGGCTTCATCGTCGTCATCACCGGCGAGATCATGACTATGCCGGGCCTGCCACGGGTGCCGTCGTCAGAGAAGATCTTCCTCAATGCGGACGGGTTTATCGAGGGGCTTTTCTAGCGGGATATCCGGAGGATCGCGGCAACTGCCGCCGTGATCCTTCGGGTTTTCCTCTGCTCAGCTATAGGGGCCGAGAAAATCGATCTTTCCTACAGCGACGCCCTGATTGCGCAGGATGTCGTGGGCTGTGGTGACGTGGAAGAAGAAATTAGGCAGGGCGAATTTCAGCATGTAGTCATCGCCGGCAAACGTGAAGCTGAGCTTGCCGAAGGTAACCGTGATTTCCCTGACATCGCTACCCTCCAGATCGGACGGTTTGACGGTCTCCAGATAGGCGATCGTCTTGGCGATGCGTTCTCGCAATTCGGAAAAATTCTTCTCGTCATCGGGAAAGCTCGGTGCCGCGACGCCGGTGAGCCGGCCGATGGTGTTTTTCGAGGTATCGCTGACGCGCTGGATCTGGCCGAAAAGCGGCAGCATGTCCGGAGCGAGACGGGCGTTGAACAGGTCTTCGGGCGGGATCTTTTTCTGTGCCGCGTGAGATTCGGCCTTGTCGAGCAGGCCGGCAAGCACGTTGAGGCCGCGGATAAAGACGGGGACCGACAATTTGAACATGGAGACGGACATGGAAAATCCTTTGAACGGAAGCCGTTGGTGGTCCGGATGTCCTCAGCAGATGGGACGTGACTGAGCCTTGGGCAAGATGCGGGCATAGTTTTCTGCGGCCACAGCGCATCAAAATCGCTAGCGGCAGTAACGGTACCCACCCTTGCGCTCAATCACGTCGAAATGCAGATGGTTTTCGTGGGCTTCGTCGCTGCCGGGATCGAGTACCGTTTCGAAATAGAGGCACCCGGTTGCCGTCACGGCACGCTGGAAAGCACCGGCCAGCGTCGAATCCTCGTCACGCGGCTGAATCTCGATCGATTTTCCATTCTTGAAGGTAAACGAGGCGATGTCGATGGCATTGCCGCGCGCATGTTCGGAAATCTTTCCGGTCGCCGCATTGTTGCGCAGGCGGCAGATATAGCTCGATGCCTGGTTGATGGTGGTGAGCTCTCCCTCGCTTTCCAATGCGACCTTGGCTGCAGGCAGAACCGCATCCTTGGTCCACCGCGCCAGTTCCAGCGCCGTCTCGCAGCGCATCTTGCCTTCGGGCTTCAGGGTGATGCCGGGCAGCACGGTCGACAGCGTCAACGGCTTGTCGATACCGCAGCCTTTGCCGTCGTCGATTCGCGATTCTTCTTTGAAGACGGCGCCGATTGCCTTCAGGTCCGCAAGGCAAGCGGCATATTCCTTGCTGTCCTCGAGCTTGATGGTCAGCACGGGCTCTGGTTCCGGCGCCGGTTGAACCGTCGCGGGCTTTGCGTCCACAGGGGTTTCAGGCTTTACCTCGCTTGCGGGCGCCTTCTCGTCTTCCTTGACTTGCGGTTTTTTCTCCGGTTTGACCTCTGGCGTTACCTCTGGTTTTACTTCGGGTTTTTCCTGCGGCGTCGCGACCTTCCCGCCTTGTTCCGTTTCAACTGTGGCCGGCTTTTTCTCCGGGACTGGACCGTTTTCAGGAAGGCCGGCGCCTGCCAGGAGGAGGATGGAGAGGTAGGGGCCGAGGAATCGAAGAGGCATGGAAAGTCTCCGGTTCTGCCGGAGGCGGCAGGGGTTCGAATTCACAACGCATTTGGGCAGGAAAGGGTTGCATTGCAGCTGTAGAGCGCCGGATCGTTGCCAAATCGAAACACTTCGCGTGGGCAGATCAAAATCTGACAAAAATACGACAATTATTTGTTGACAATAATAGTCATGTTTTTTAATCGATGCATACAGGCAGTCCTCATTGGCTGCTCTCCAATGCTTCCACGCCAATACCCAGCCAGCCCCTTGAGCAGAATGCCTCAGCAGCCAGCCCGGTGACTTTATCAAAGGATTGATCCATGATTACCCGGCATCACTGCGCGGCTCTTTTGGCATGCGTGGCGTTCTCCTCTGCAGCTCTCCTGCCGAAAATTTCGTTCGCACAAGACGCCCAGGCAACGGCTGCCGACGCGGACGGCGGTGCGACCACCCTGAATAAAATCGTGGTCAAAGGTCCCCGCCGCACAACGACCGCGCCCGTGGGCAGCATTGCAGATACGCCTTTGGCGACCGAAATCGATGAAAAGACCATTGAGGAGAAGCAGGTCACCGATCTCGATGACCTCGGCCGCAGCGTCGATCCGGGCATCAATGCTTCGCGCGCCGATGCCGGTATCAATCTGCGCGGTCTTTCCGGCCCGCGCATTGTAACGGTCATTGACGGTATTCCAGTTCCTTATCTCTCCAACAGCGCACGCCAGGGCGCCTTCGCGACCATCAACGCGAACGGCGGCGGCGATACATTTGATTTCTCCTCTCTGTCAGCGCTCGACGTTGTCCGTGGTGCGGATTCGAGCCGTGGTGGTTCGGGCATGCTGGGTGGCGCCATTGTGCTGCGGACACTGGAGCCTGAAGACCTTATCGGCGAAGGCCGCGATTGGGGTGGTATCGTCAAGTCTGTCTACGACAGCGAAGACGAAAGCCTTTCCGGTTCTATTGCCGGAGCGAAGAAGTTCGGCAATACTTCGGTTCTGTTCCAGGGCGGTTATCGCAAGGGTCATGAGCGCGACAACCGGGGTACCGTCGATAGCTACGGCAATACCCGTACCGAACCGAACCCGGCCGATTTCGACCAGAGCAATTTGCTTTTCAAGGTACGTCAGCAACTCGAGGGCGGCCACCGCATCGGTCTGACGGCAGAAAATTTCCGGCGCGATGCTGATTTCGATCAGAGGACGGAGCAGGGGGCTCCCCGTGCTTATGCCATCGGTAACTACAACAGTTTTGAAGACCGTTCGCGCAAGCGCGTTTCGCTCGATTATGATTACGAGGCATTGTCATCCGACGAAGCCTTCCGCGTTGCGCGTGCTACGCTTTACTGGCAGGAGCTGGAGCGGTCGTCCGGCTCGAATGGCCGCACGACGGCGAATGTGGCCTACGGCCGCGACAATTCGATCAGCAACAAGACCTTTGGCTTTAGCGGCAGTGCTACCAAAGACTTCGAATATGGCGGTTTCGATCATTCCGTGACCGTTGGTCTGGATGCGGCCCGTTCCAAATGGAACCAGTATACCTGGGCCCTGTGCACGACGACTTGCCCGTCTTTGAACAATCAGTCTGAAATCCCGAATGTGACCAGCACAACTGTCGGTGCTACCATCGAGGATCGTATTTCGATGGGCGAGAGCGCCTTCGCGCTTACACCTGGGCTGCGCTTCGACTGGTTCGACTATGATGCGTCGGCTGGTGGTGGTTTCCAAAACAACTCTGGCGCTGTTTTATTCGGTGCGCCGAAGGATCGTGATGGAGCGCGCATTTCACCGAAGCTGCTCGCCACATATGATGTGACACCTGAAGTCGAGTTATTCGCACAATGGTCGATGGCCTACCGTGCTCCGACCGTCGACGAACTCTACGCTCGCTTCTACAACCCCGGTGGCCGTTATGCCCAACTTGGAAACCCCAACCTGAAGCCGGAAACCGGCAACGGTATCGAGATCGGTACAAACTTCGACACCGGTGGTCTGACAGGGCGCGTTGCTGCATTCCACAACACCTATGACAACTTCATCGATACCGTCACGACCACCAATCCCGCGACAGGGATCATGGAGTTCAACTACACCAACGTCCGCAGTGTCAGGATTTCCGGTATCGAGGCCAGTGCGGTCAAGACCTTCGACAATGGCTTCAATATTCACGGTTCGCTGGCCTATGCCTATGGCAAGAACGGAGACACCGACAAGCGTCTGCGTTCGGTCGCTCCCTTCAAGGCAATCATCGGTGCTGGCTACAGCCAGGATACGTTCGGTGTGGACCTTTCGATGACGGCGTCCTCTGCCATGCCGGATGACGGTGTCGCTTCGACATTCGATGCGCCGGGCTATGGTATCGTCGATATGACGGGATGGTGGACGCCGGAAGCCGTGTCCGGCCTTCGCGTTCAGGCCGGTGTCTATAATATTTTCGATAAGAAGTATTTTAACGCGCTGGGTGTCCGGGAGGTCAATCTTGCGAGTTCCGCCTCGCAACCGCGCGATTTCTATTCCGAGCCGGGCCGGACCTTCAAGATCTCGCTGACGCAGCGTTTCTAAGCTTCAGGCTTGCCTATCAAACGAATATCAGGGAGCGGTTCATCATGACCGCTCCTTTTCTTGTTTAAGAAAGTGATTGACAAAGTGCATATGCACATATATGTTGGCTTCATGAAAACGCAATCGTCCATCGCCGCCTGCAATTGTTTCGCCATTCGTCAGGCTGCCCGTTTCGTGTCGCAGCTTTACGAGCGGCATTATGCGCGGGCAGAGATCACAGCGGCACAGTTCTCGCTGATGGTCTATATTGCCGAAGTGGGGAAGGCCGGCATGGCGGAGATGGCCGAAGCGATGGTCATGGATCGCACGACATTGGTGCGGGCTTTAAAACCGCTGGAACGCGATGGCTACGTGGTCAGCGAACCGGAAGGCAAGGGGTCGCGCAAGCTTTTGCTGTCGCTCTCGGCCAACGGGCAGCAGAAACTGTCGGAAGGCGTCGAATGCTGGCATGCTGCGCAGGCGGAATATGCCGAGCTAGTCGGAGTCGAGCGCGCCGACAATCTGCGCGAGATGCTTCTCGCCATCCCGTCCGGGAAAGCTGCGTGATAACCAAAGCCGGACTGTCTCCGGCTTTTTTAACAGCCAATATAGTGCATATGCACATATAGAAGGAAGAAATGATGCCCCAGAAAATCGAAAATGCTGTTGCTCTCGTCACCGGTGCCAATCGCGGCATCGGCCGGGAATTCGTCACTGAGTTGCTGCGCCGCGGCGCGAAGAAAATCTATCTCGGTGCCCGCGATCCGGCTTCGCTCACAGATTTTGTCGCGCTTGATCCCGCTCGCCTCGTGCCGCTCAAACTTGATGTGACCAATGCTGCCGATGTCGCCGATGCCGCCAAGGTGGCAACCGATGTCACGCTGCTGATCAACAATGCCGGTTTTGCCGGCGGGCAGGGGGTCATCTCCGCGCCGGATCTGTCGATCGCCCGGCAGGAAATGGACGTCAACTATTTCGGCGTGCTGTCGCTGTCGAAGGAGTTTGCACCGATCCTCGCCAAGGCTTCCCAGAGCAGCATCGTCAATGTCCTGTCCTTACTGTCGCTGGTGACGCTGCCATCGGCCGGCACCTATTCGGCGTCGAAGGCCGCAGGTCTTGCCGCCAGCCGCTCTATCCGGGCGGAATTGCTCAGCCAAGGTACGCAGGTTGTCGTCACGATGCCGGTGCAGGTCGAGACCGACATGGGCCGCAGCCTGCCGGAACCGCGCCTGCAGCCGCTGGAGGTCGTCAGCGAAACGCTCGATGCCGTCGAGGCGGGCGTCGAGGAGGTTTTCCCGGGCGAACTGACCCGCACCGTCGCAACGGCCTTTGCTGCCGACCCGAAGGGCGTGCAGGCACATATGTCCACCCGGCTGCCGGCATAAGATGCAGAAGGGCGCCGCGGAAATCGCGCCTCCATTTTTCCGCCGGCGCCCGCTTGCACAATTCTGCGTCTCACGCTAACAATTCCGCCATGACACAGGCACGCAACATTGCAATCTGGTGGTGGGCTCGCTAAAGCGGCCTTGACCAGTCATGCGTGATTGAGACGATAAGCCGCCCGGAAGTTTCGAGGCGGCTTTTTTGTATTCGGGCCGCAGGAATGACGGGCCTGAACGGAGCGACAGATGGCGACGACAATTCTTGCAGACGGTGCGGAAGCCTATACCACCAAGGGGGGCATTTCCGTCACCCGCCGGCGGCGCGAGGCCCCTTATGGTGAAGCGATCTCCAGCTATGTCGACAGGCTCGACGAGCGCCGGGGCGCGGTCTTCTCCTCCAACTACGAATATCCGGGCCGCTACACGCGCTGGGACACGGCGATCGTCGATCCGCCCCTCGCCATCTCCTCCTTCGGCCGCGCACTATGGATCGAAGCCTATAACGAGCGCGGCGAAGCCTTGCTGGAGATGGTCTCGGCGCATCTGGCCGGTGTTGCCGATATCACGCTCGGCACTGCGACGGCGCGCCGTCTCGATCTTACCATCAACATGCCGGACCGGGTGTTCACCGAGGAAGAACGCTCGAAAATGCCGACGGTGTTTACCGTCCTGCGCGCGGTCACCAATCTGTTCTATTCGCAGGAAGACGCCAATCTCGGCCTCTACGGTGCTTTCGGTTACGATCTGGCCTTCCAGTTCGACGCGATCGAATTGAAGCTGAAGCGTCCTGACGACCAGCGCGACATGGTGCTGTTCCTGCCGGACGAAATTCTCGTTGTCGATCACTATGCCGCCAAGGCCTGGATCGACCGCTATGACTTTGCCAAGGACGGCAAGACGACTGACGGCAAGGCCGGCGATATCGCTCCCGAACCCTTCCAGACCGTCGACAGCATCCCGCCGCATGGCGATCATCGTCCCGGCGAATATGCCGAGCTGGTCACCAAGGCCAAGGAAAGCTTCCGCCGCGGTGATCTGTTCGAGGTGGTTCCGGGCCAGAAGTTCTACGAGCGCTGCGAAAGCAAGCCGTCGGAAATTTCCAACCGGCTGAAGGCGATCAATCCGTCGCCCTATTCCTTCTTCATCAATCTCGGCAACCAGGAATATCTGGTCGGCGCCTCGCCGGAAATGTTCGTGCGCGTCTCCGGCCGCCGCATCGAGACATGCCCGATTTCCGGCACGATCAAGCGCGGCGACGATCCGATCGCCGATAGCGAACAGATCCTCAAGCTGCTGAATTCGAAGAAGGACGAATCCGAGCTGACCATGTGTTCGGACGTCGATCGCAACGACAAGTCCAGAGTCTGCGTGCCCGGTTCGGTCAAGGTGATCGGTCGCCGCCAGATCGAGATGTATTCGCGCCTGATCCATACTGTCGATCATATCGAGGGCCGCCTGCGCGACGATATGGACGCTTTTGACGGCTTCCTGTCGCATGCCTGGGCCGTCACCGTCACCGGTGCACCAAAGCTGTGGGCGATGCGCTTCATCGAGAGCCATGAAAAGAGCGCCCGGCTCTGGTACGGTGGTGCCATCGGCATGGTTGGCTTCAACGGCGACATGAACACGGGACTGACGCTGCGCACCATACGCATCAAGGACGGCATAGCCGAGGTGCGGGCCGGCGCGACGCTGCTCAACGACAGCAACCCGGAAGAAGAAGAAGCCGAAACCGAACTGAAGGCATCCGCCATGATCGCAGCGATCCGCGACGCAAAGTCAGCCAACAGCCGTGGCACCGGCCGCGATGTCGCCCCTGTCGGTACCGGCGTCAAGATCCTGCTCGTCGATCACGAGGACAGTTTCGTCCATACGCTGGCCAACTATTTCCGCCAGACGGGCGCGACGGTCACGACGGTCCGCTCGCCGGTCTCCGACGAGGTCTTCGATCGGGTGAAACCCGATCTCGTTGTTTTGTCGCCCGGTCCGGGCAAGCCGAAGGATTTCGATTGCAAGGCGACGATCAAGAAGGCGCGTGCCCATGATCTGCCGATCTTCGGTGTCTGCCTCGGGCTGCAGGCATTGGCCGAAGCTTACGGCGGCGAGTTGCGCCAGCTAGCGGTGCCGATGCACGGCAAGCCGTCGCGCATTCGCGTGCTCGAGCCCGGCATCGTCTTTTCCGGTCTCGGTAAGGAAGTCACAGTCGGCCGCTATCACTCGATCTTTGCCGATCCCTCGACCTTGCCGCGGGATTTCATGATCACGGCTGAAAGCGATGACGGCACGATCATGGGCATCGAGCATACCAAGGAACCGATCGCAGCGGTGCAGTTCCACCCGGAATCGATCATGACGCTAGGCGGCGATGCCGGCATGCGGATGATCGAGAACGTGGTGGCGCATCTGGCCAAACGGGCGAAGATCAAGGCTGCCTGAGCAAGCATGGACGCAGGTTGAAAACCGCCGCGCCCGAAATGGCGCGGCGGTTCTTTTTGTGGGACGAAGGAATAAGCGATGGCGACTGAAATTCAGGGAAACAAGGCACAACGCCTGGCGTTCTGGGGCATTCCGCTGGCAATCGCCGTGCTGGGTCTGAAGATGCTTGCCTGGTGGGTGACGGGCTCGGTGGCGCTGCTTTCGGACGGTCTGGAGTCGATCGTCAACGTCGTTGCCGCGATCGTCGCCTTCGTCGTCATCGGTTATGCCGCCAAGCCGGCAGACGCCGGACACCCGTTCGGTCATTACAAGGCCGAGTATTTTTCCGCCGTCGTCGAGGGCGTGCTGATTGTTGTCGCGGCCCTGTTGATCGTCGCCGCAGCGATCCCCGCCGTTCTGGCGCCAAAGCTGCCGGAAGCGCCGGTACTTGGTCTGGCCATCAACCTTGTGGCGGGTATCATCAACGCGATCTGGGCCTATACGCTGATCCGCGCTGGCGCTGCCTTGCGCTCGCCGGCACTGACGGCCGATGGCCATCATATCTTTTCCGATGTCGTCACCTCGGTTGGCGTCCTCATCGGGTTGGTGCTCGCCATTCTCACCGGCTATGCGGTACTTGACCCGCTTCTTGCCGTGCTGGTTGCCTGCAACATTCTCTATCAGGGCTGGAAGGTCATCGCCCGCTCGGTGGACGGTTTGATGGACAAAGCTGTTCCGGCAGAGGAAGAAGACGCGATCAAAAAGGCGATTGCGGCCAACGCGACCGGTTCTCTCGGTGTGCACGACCTGAAGACCCGCGAGGCGGGCGCGGTGATTTTCGTCGATTTCCACATGGTCGTTCCGGCGGCCATGCCCGTGCGGGAGGCGCATGACATCTGCGACCGCCTTGAAGATGCCATCCGCGAGGTTCACGCCGGCGCCAAGATTGCCATTCATGTCGAGCCCGAAGGCGAAAAGGCCCACGGCATCCGCGTCAAAGTCATCGAAGGATTGAGATCATGACAACAACCGATGTTTCCGGTCTGTCCCAGCTCGGGCAGAATGTAGCGGCACCTCAGAATCCGGAAGAGGCCGTACTCGAGCGCGTTCCGACCAGCCATGCCGGCACGGATTTCGTCGTCCGCTTCACGGCACCGGAATTCACTTCGCTCTGCCCGATGACCGGCCAGCCGGATTTCGCCCATATCGTCATCGATTACGTGCCGGATGGCTGGCTGGTCGAATCCAAGTCGTTGAAACTCTATCTGCACTCGTTTCGCAACCATGGTGCGTTCCATGAGGACTGCACGCTCGATATCGCCAAGCGGCTGGTCGATCTTCTGGCTCCGAAATGGCTACGGATCGGCGCCTACTGGTATCCGCGCGGCGGCATCCCGATCGATGTCTTCTGGCAGACGGGCGCCCCGCCGGAAGGGCTTTGGCTGCCGGATCAGGGCGTGCAGCCCTATCGCGGACGCGGCTGAAACGAAAAAAACGGCGGGCTTTTGCTCCGCCGTTTCCCGCTGAAGTGCGGATCAGTTGAAGATCAGCGCCAGCCCGGCGAATGCGGTGAGGCCACCGAGAATGCGCGAGACGACCCGGCCGGACGACAGCCGGCTGATGCCAAGACCCAGGCCGATACCGGCGGCATGCAACAACGCTGTTGCGATCACAAAGCCGGTGCTGAAGGGCAGGGCGACAGCGGCACCCAGCTCGCCCCCATGGGCATAGCCGTGGAACAGCGCGAAGACGCCGACGACGGCGGGGCAGGCGGCGGTTTCCATGCGAACGGCCATGGCGACGAGCAGGCCAAGGGCGACGACGGAAGCGAGAATCGCGGGCTCGACGAAGGGCAGGGGAACGCCGGCCATCGCCAGCGCAAAGCCGAAGGCCATGGTGCCGACGAAGGCGGAGGGAACCACCCACAGCGCGCGTCCACCGATCTGTACTGCCCAGAGGCCGACGGCGATCATCACGAGGATATGGTCAAGACCCGATAGAGGATGGGTAAAACCCGCCAGCAGCGACCCGTGTTCGGCTGGATCGAGATGGGCAAAGGCAGGTGTGGTCGAGGCTGCGAAGGCCGAGGCGGCGAGAAGAAGGCGTCTTTTCATTGTTGTCCCCATTGGTGGGCAGGGAATGTGGGAGGCACCCCCGCCGGATGCGAATTCATGACCTGGGCATCTTATTTGGCGATGGATCGCTGTCTATACGGCAATTGCCTTAGACGGCATCTTTACCATAGCCGCAGGGTGTTGCGGATTGGGCTTTCATCGGCATCCGCTTTTGTTGCATTGTTTTCGCAGTCGAGTCGCCTTATCTGACAGCGGCAGGACATTTGAATTTATTTCGCGGGAGAGTTCGCATGAACGAAGAAGACGACGACAAGGTTAAGGAACTGACTTTGGGCAAAGAGACTGAGGCGAACCTTTTCAAGTCGCGCTCGATTTTCATCTATGGCCCGATCAATCAGGAACTGGCGCAGAAGGTCTGCTCGCAGCTCGTGGCGCTTGCGGCCGCCAGCGATGACGATATCCGCATCTTCGTCAGCTCGCCGGGTGGACACGTCGAATCCGGCGATTCGATCCACGACATGATCAAGTTCATCAAGCCGAAGGTTTGGATGATCGGAACCGGCTGGGTCGCTTCCGCCGGTGCGCTGATCTATGTATCGGCTCCGAAGGAACGACGCATTTGCCTGCCGAACACCCGCTTCCTGCTTCATCAACCCTCTGGCGGTACGCGCGGCATGGCGTCCGACATCGAGATCCAGGCCCGCGAAATCATCAAGATGAACGAGCGCCTGAACCGGATCTTCGCTGAAGCCACCGGCCAGCCGGTCGAAAAGATCGCCAAGGACACGGATCGCGACTACTGGCTCTCCGCCGAGGAAGCCAAGTCCTATGGCCTCGTCTCGCGCATCGTCACATCGGCTGCCGATATCTAAGGCTGCTCGATATTCGAAGCATTTTAAACCCCGCTGGTCGCCTGGCGGGGTTTTTTCTTAAGAAACTGCGCTTAACGCTTTGGTGTCGAAAAGGTTGTCAACGGTTCTTCGGGATGGTTGGAGCCGACGCTCGGCTTCAATGGAACGAGGTCCATGACCGGCTTGCCAAAGCGGGTAATCGTGATCGTCTCCCCGGCTTCGGCACGGCGAGCAAGCTCGGAAAACTTGTCCTTAGCGATGCTAATCGGGATTTCGCTCATGCGGGTACTATAACTGCATTTGGCGTACTCTGAATCGGATCAAAGCTCCTGTCCTTGCCTTTTTCCAAACACCTCCCTTGCCCTGAAAATTATCTGCGGCTATACAAGCCTCATGTTGAAGACAGGCGCCATCATCGTCGAACAGGCTTCCCGCGGGCAGATCGCCTTTGCGGAGCGTTCGCGCGCCTTTACCTCGCTTCTTCTTCTCGGCCTTACACGCGGTTGCCGGGTTCTTTGAAGGAGCGCCCGGTGGCCCAAAGCCCACCGGCCCCAGCTCCTTGCATCCTTTGAATTCCAGATACGAAAAGAACCCGAGAGCCAGCATTTTGCCGTCGCAATGCGACCGTCGATCGGTTATTGCATGCGGGCTATGCGCCTCACAGATGAAGAGAAGCCGCAATGATCATGAAGTCCCATACCGTAAAGCAGGGCATGCCCGAGGCCGCGGTCAAGTATCAGCCCTATCCGCAGATCAATATTCCCGACCGCACCTGGCCGGGCAATACCATCACCAAGGCGCCGATCTGGTGCTCGGTCGATCTGCGCGACGGCAACCAGTCGCTGGTCGACCCGATGGGTCACGACCGCAAGGCCCGGATGTTCCAGCTGCTGCTCGACATGGGTTTCAAGGAAATCGAGATCGGTTTCCCGTCGGCCTCGCAGACCGATTTTGACTTTGCCCGCTGGTGCGTCGAAGAGGGCAATGTTCCCGCCGATGTTTCCTTGCAAGTGCTGGTCCAGTGCCGCCCCGAGCTGATTACCCGCACGTTCGAATCGCTGCAGGGTGCTACCAAGCCGATCGTGCATTTCTATAATTCTACCAGCGAGTTGCAACGCCGTGTGGTGTTTGCCAAGGACGTCAAGGGCATCAAGCAGATCGCCACAGACGCGGCCAAGATGATTGCCGACATGGCTGCCAAGGCAGGCGGCGGTTTCCGGTTCGAGTATTCGCCGGAGAGCTTTACCGGCACCGAGCTGGAGGTGGCCTTGGAAATCTGCAACGCGGTTGCCGAGATTATCCAGCCGACGGCCGACAACAAGCTGATCCTCAACCTGCCCTCGACCGTCGAAATGGCGACGCCGAACGTCTATGCCGACCAGATCGAATGGATGTGCCGCAATCTCGACAATCGCGAAAACCTGATCATCTCGCTGCACCCGCATAACGACCGCGGTACGGGCATCGCCGCCACCGAACTGGCGCTGATGGCGGGTGCCGACCGCGTTGAAGGCACACTGTTTGGCAATGGCGAGCGCACCGGCAATGTGGATGTGGTGACCTTGGCGCTGAACATGTTCACCCAAGGCATCGATCCAGAGCTGGATTGCTCCGATATCGAGCGGATCAAGGAAGTCTACGAATATTCAAACCAGATGGTCATCCCCGAGCGCCATCCTTATGTCGGCGAACTGGTCTATACGGCCTTCTCCGGCTCGCACCAGGACGCGATCAACAAAGGCATGAAGGCGATCAAGGTTGCCAACAAGCCGCAGTGGGAAGTGCCCTATCTGCCGATCGATCCGCAGGATGTCGGCCGCTCCTATGAGGCGATCATCCGGATCAACTCGCAGTCGGGCAAGGGCGGTATCGCCTATATCCTGCAGCAGGATTACGGCATCAACCTGCCGCGTAATCTGCAGGTCGAGTTCCGCGAGGACATCCAGCGCATTACCGACGAATTCGGCAAGGAACTGCCGTCGAAGGCGATCCACGGCCGCTTCATCGAGCGTTATGTCGATCAGCCGGATGCGCGCATCCGTTTTGTCGATCACCACACCTATCCGGTCGGCGAACACAAGGGCGTCCGCGTCGTTGCAGCCGAAATTACCGACAATGGCGAAACCAAGCGGATCGAAGGCAAGGGTACCGGCCCGATCGATGGCTTCATCAATGCTCTGTCGATCTATCTCGGCGTCGACATGTCGGTTGCCGACTATTCCGAGCATTCGCTGCAGCACGGCTCGAATGCGGCGGCTATCGCCTATGTCGAAGTTGAATATCCCGGCGGAAAGCTGTTCGGGGTCGGGATCAATACAAACATTGTCGCAGCATCTCTCGAAGCTATTGTTTCGGCAGCCAACCGGGTGATGGGCAGAAATCCAATTAATCCAACCGTTTACGCGGTTCCTTGAAAGAGCTGATTCAAACAAAAAAGGGCTGCTTCCTCATCGGATGCGGCCCTTTGCAATGATAATGGCAGGTCTTCAGATCGCGGTCGAGACAGCGGTGGCGAGTTGGTGGAGATTGGCATCCGATGAGGGGCCGACCACGACATAAGATACGCCTGCCTTTTGCCATGAAATCATCGCGATATCGTCGCGCATGCTTTCGGTCATCTTGCCGTCGGTGTCGCCCGGCATGCTCTTCAAAAAACAGATCGCAAAAACGTCGCCATCCTGGTCCTTGTACATCAGCTGAGCCACCGGCTTGCCGGCCGCGACCAGCAGGCGGGCGCCTTCGAATGTCAGGCCCTTGTCGCTCAGGTCCGGCAGCGAGAAGTTTACGCCGACATTCGAAGCCAGCCAGCCCTCGATCTTGCCTTCGGCAGAGGCCGGAACTTCCACCAGATGTTCTGCCGTCTGGCGCGCATAGACGCGGTGATAGTCGGCGATATCGTCGAGCCATGTGCGGGCAGCGGCCACGTTCACTGGCTGGGTATCGTCATTGCTGGTCTTGCCGATGATGAAACCGGTTGAACCGCCGACAAGCAGCAAGGCGACCGAGGCAGCAAGTGCGCGCGGCCACAGGCGCTGCTTTGCCTGGCGCGGCGCGGCGGTCACGACGCGTTCGATCTTCGGATTGACGCCCGGTCCCTGCTTGATCCGGCGAACCAGCGACAACGGCACCGGATCGTGAAGGAATTCCTCGAACGCCTTGTTGCCGAAGGCATTTCCGGCCTGCAGCATGTCAAGTATCCGCCGGGCCTCGTCATCGCGCGCCACCAGCTGTTCCAGTTCCTTGCGTTCCGCTTCATTGACTTCGCCATCGATATAGGCCGACAGGCGAACGTCGAGCGGGAGCCCTTTCGTGCTTTGCAACGTTCAGGCCCTCCTTTCCGTCGTCTCTGTAATCATTGCGGCCAGGCGCAAGCGCGCGGTCGAAAGCCTGCTCATCACCGTTCCGATCGGTATCTTCAGGATGTCGGCCGCTTCCCGGTAGCAATGCCCTTCGATGTTCACCAAAAGGAAAACGCTCGCCAGCCCCTCCGGCATGGAGAGGATCATTTTCTGCAGCTGATTGACGTAGACAGCCTTTTCGCCGGAGGCCTCGATCGAGAGTTCATCCTGCTCGGAGGCATCGACCGTGCCGCTGCCGGTGCGCACCCGGCGCTTTCTGATCTCGTCGATCCAAAGGTTGCGTGTCATTGCGTATATCCAGCTCTCAAGCCGTCCTTCGCCGTTCCACAGGTGGTAACGGGTGATTGCACGCTCGCAAACCTCCTGAACCAGATCATCGGCATCGGCCGCATTGCGCGTCAGCGTCATCGCGAAACGGCGCAACTTGGGCAGCACGCTGACCAAGTCCCGTCGGAATTCGTTCGATTCTGCCGCTGGACGCATTGCTCTTCCAAAGAAAACGTTCCGGATCGGGGTTTTATTCGTCCGGTCGAAATATACGCCGGTTGATATGAAACATTTGACCCATGGTCTGCAAGTCGGCAGCGTATTGGAAGGGCACATTTTGCCACTTCGGGGACGTTTCTCAACGTCAAATGTCAGGCCGGGCAATGCGTTAGCGCAACCCGGCCCGATTGTTATCAATAGTGGCGAACGCCGCCCAGCGATTCGAGCAGCGCACGATAGGCCCAGCTGTTTTCACCACCGCGGTCGCGGATTTCGATCAGCTGCGCTTTGGCCTCCTCGACCTTGCCCTGTTCAAGCAGTGCCTGGCCCATATAGGACCGCGCAAGGATATAGTTTTCGTCCGCCTGCAGCGCGCGCTTGTAGAAACTCATGCCGAGTTCCATGCGTCCCGCCTTGCGGTTGGAATAGCCGCGATAGTTGAGGATGCGGGCACTGTTCTGGTCCTTGACGGCATCGAGCACCTTGAGCGAGTTTTCATACTGGCCGGCATAGGCCAGTTCGCGGGCCGCCTTGAACAGGATATCGTCGTCAAGGCCGCTCTTCTTGGCATTGACGCATTCCTTCTTGTCCTTGTCCCAGATCTTACCGGCCTTGCATTCGGTGGAGGTCTTGGTTTTTTCCGGTGGGGCAGTCGTGTCCTCGCCTGCAGCCCAGGCCGCCTGGCCGAGCGCGAAGACAGAGGCGGCTGAGAACAAGGCGATCATTGCAGTCTTGCTGTGGATCATGGTCATCTCCCTGGCTGAAACTGATACCGGCAAGCCGGATTGCGCATGACATCTGCCGATGTCAGCATTCTCCTTCTTACGGTCAGCCCTGTAGGACGGATGACCAGCACCGATTATTTCGCGAGCATAGTCTTTTTTCGGTGCTTGGCGAGTAACGATAGGGCGATCAGAGCCGGGTGGTTTCGACCAGGGTCACCGAGCGGCTGTCCATTGTCAGCTCGAACCGCTCGCGGATGACGTTCCACTGTCCCGGACTGCCGGAGATCGAAAACAGGTTGAACCCGGCCGGCGGCTTCTTTCCGCCACGACCCTGCGAAGCCGATGCGATGCCGACGACAGGCACGGGTTTAACCTGGCCTTTGAGGGAATAGACCGTGTTCAGGTGCGTATGCCCGTGCAACACCAGTTCGGCACCGCCAGCGGTGATCGTCGCGGCAAAGCGGCGGATGCCGAGCATGCGCTTGTGCAGGGATGTGGCGCCACGGATCGGCGGGTGATGGATCATCACCACGCGGAACAGACCGGCTTCGCCTGCCGCACGCAGCAGGTTGACGGTGTCGCGCGCCTGGCGGCTGCCGAAATAGCCGCTGGCGGCAAAGGGCGGTGTGGCGACTGCCGTCGAGCAGCCGATCAGCGCCACGGGTCCACGCACGCGCAGATAGGGATAGCAGTGAAAATCCTCGTCCCACTCCGCCGGTCCGCGCTCGCCGCGCATATAGGGATACCAGGCCTTAGTGGTCTTCTCATAGGCACCCGGTACATAGGCATCGTGATTGCCGGGCACGATCGAGATGTTTTCCGGCGTGCCGGCTTCGCGCAGCCATTCCGTCACGACCTCGATTTCGCGCGAGGAGGCGAGGTTGACCAGATCGCCGGTGATTGCCAGATGATCAGGATCGATCCGCTCGATTTCATCCATAAGCAGGTTGAGCGTATCGCCGACCAGATGGTTGCGCCGGTTGCGGTGCCAGTTGACGAAGCCGGTAATGCGTTTCGATGCGAGTTCGCGGAAGGATAGATCGGGCAGGGGGCCGAGATGAATGTCGGAAATATGGGCGAGTTTGAACATCCTTCGTACCTAGCGCATATTCCCGAAAAGGGGAATCATTCCAGACGCTTTATCCTCGGCGTGACAATGACGAAAGGAGCCGGATCGGCATGAGCGAAGCGCCGCCGGAAATGCGCAGTTGGAGATCAAGGCTCGTGACACGCGTGGCCCACAGTTATTTCGCGATCGCACGCGGCATGACGATAGGCGTGCGCGCTGCCTGCTTCGATGCCGAAGGCCGCGTTTTTCTTCTCCGGCATTCCTATGTGCCCGGCTGGCATATGCCGGGTGGTGGGCTGGAGCGGCGTGAGACGGCCTTGCAGGCACTCGTGAAGGAATTGCGCGAGGAGGGAAATCTCGAGATGAGCGGCTCGCCCGAGCTTTTCCACGTCTATTTCAACCGCCAGACCAGCAATCGCGACCACGTGATCTTCTACCGCTGCCGCAATGTCCGCCAGGTTTCGCCGAAGAAACCGGATATGGAAATCGTCGAGAGCGGCTTCTTTGCGCTGGATGACCTGCCGGCGGCAACGACGCCTGCGACGCGCCGGCGCTTAGCGGAACTCTCAGGAAGCGCTCCGCCAGCCGAATTCTGGTAGGTCAGGCAGCGAGCTTCTCGCGGCCATGTGGCGCGTCGAGGGCAAGGACCGGTCCAACGGGCACGACCCCGGTCGGATTGATCATCGTGTGGCTGCGGTAATAATGCTCCTTGATGTGGCGCATGTTGACCGTCTCGGCGACGCCGGCCACCTGATAGAGATCCTGCAGATACCCCTGCAGGTTCGGGTAATCGGCGATGCGGCGGATATTGCACTTGAAGTGGCCGACATAGACCGGATCGAAACGCACCAGCGTGGTGAACAGCCGCCAGTCGGCCTCGGTGGTCCGGTCGCCGCTGAGGTAGCGCCGCGTTGAAAGGCGCACTTCAAGCTCGTCCAGCACCTCGAACAGCGTCGTGACGTTCTCCGCATAGGCGTCCTGCGCCGTGGCAAAGCCAGCCTTGTAGACGCCGTTGTTGACGGCGCCGTAGATACGTTCGTTCAGGCCGTCGATTTCTGCGCGAAGGTCTTGCGGATAGAAATCGTCGTTCGAACCGGTCAAGCCGTCGAAGGCGGAGTTGAACATGCGGATGATTTCCGAGGATTCGTTGGACACCATTTTGTTCTGCTGTTTGTCCCAGAGCACCGGCACGGTGACGCGGCCGGAATAATGCGGATCGGCCTTCACATAGACCTGCCAGAGCGCGTCCGAGCCGAACAGGTGATCGACGGTGCCGCCGATCTCATTCTTGAACTCCCAGCCCTTCGACAGCATCAACGGATCGACGATCGAGACGGTGATCAGGTCTTCCAGCTTCTTCAGCTTGCGGAAGATCAGCGTGCGGTGCGCCCAGGGGCAGGCAAGCGATACGTAGAGGTGGTAACGTCCGGCCTCGGCCTTGAAGCCGCCTTCGCCTGTCGGGCCAGCCGAGCCGTCGGCGGTGATCCAGTTGCGGAACTGCGATGCAGCCCGCTTGAAATGTCCCTTGGTTTCCTTGGTATCGTACCAGACGTCCTGCCAGACGCCATCAACCAGCATGCCCATCGTCAATCTCCTGCGGCGAAAGCGCCACCTGTCTGTGAATTCATGATCTATAGATAGCGCATCAATTTCGTGCATATAGTCCGCAAAAGCTGAACAGTGCGTTTTAGGCTTTGACGTGGCGTATTTTTCTGCTATCCGGCCATGCAGAATTTTTTTGAACACGGATCAAAGTTGATGTTTTTCCCGGGAAGCCCACGACGACGCTGATGCTGCAAACGCCCCTGAGGGCGAAGCCATCATATTTTTGTCTCGTATGCCCGGTTTCCCGATGTTCATGAAAAAGCACGACCTCGTCTATCTCACTGAAGACGCTTCCCACGACGCAGCCATCGACATTATCAATGAAGAAGCATTCGGCCCCGGCCGTTTTGCCCGCGCCGCCGCCCGCATCCGCGAGCAGGGGCCGCATGATCTCGCGCTGTCCTTCGTCTGCGCCGACGATGGTGAAACGATTGCCTCCGTGCGGATGACCCCGGTAATGGCGGGCACGATCAAGGGCCATCTGCTCGGTCCGCTCGCCGTTCGCCCCTCGCACAAGAACCGGGGCATCGGCCGCGAGCTCGTGCGCATTGCAGTTGAGGCCGCGCGGCGCAATGGTTCGGAATGCGTCATCCTCGTCGGCGATCCGCCCTATTATCAGCCGCTCGGTTTCGAGAAAGTCGCCTGTGGCGCGCTGACCTTTCCGGGGCCGGTTGATCCCAATCGGGTTCTGGTCGTACCGATGACTGAGGACGTTCATGCGGGCCTGAAGGGCGAGATCCAATGGCGGGCGTGATTTCCTCGCCGGGGATTATCGGCGGATAACGCAGCCGGCTTCCCAATTCCGCCACAGTGACTGCGAATATCCCGGCCATCGCAACCGGGATATTTGTCTATGCGTCTGCTGCCCGCCTTCTTCGCCTCGCTTCTTCTTGCTACCTCGGCATCTTCTGCCGATCTCATCGAGTTCTGGGACAAGCCGCGGCATGGTGGCAACAGTTTCAACCGGCTGCCACCGGATCAAGCCTATTTCGATGCCCTGAAAGGCTATGGCGCCACCTGGGTACGGCTGTCCTACGACAAGTGGAAGCCGGCTAAACGCGACTTCCTGATCGGTGATGCCGACAAATACGAAGGTATTCCGGCGCAGGACGTGGCGACGCTGAAGGCGACGCTCGACCGGGCCGGGAAGGCGGGGCTGAAGGTGGTGATCACGCCCCTGTCCCTGCCGGGAATGCGCTGGGCACAGAACAACGGCAACACATTCGATGGCCGGATCTGGCAGGACAAGGTCTGGTGGGGGCAGGCGGCTTCCTTCTGGAAGGACCTCGCCACAGCCCTCAAGGACCACCCGGGCGTTGCCGCCTACAACATCATCAACGAACCGGCGCCGGAAAAGAACAACGGCGTTGCCGAACATGGCGGCACTGATGCGATGAAGACCTGGTATGCCCAGCAGACCGATACGGCGCGCGATCTTCCGGCCTTTTACGACACGGTGATCAAGGCCATCCGCGAAGCCGATCCCTCGACCCCGATCATGGCAGACGCCGGCTGGTATGCGGCGGCCGATGCCTTTAGCTACTGGCCCAAACCGCTTGCCGACGACAAGGTGCTCTACAGCTTCCATATGTACGAACCTTACGCCGCCACCAGCGCGCCGAACATGAAACGTGACAAGCCCTATGCCTATCCGGGCAAGGTCCCGTTCGGCGAGACGGAAGAAACCTGGAACCGTGAACGGGTCGCCGCCTATCTGCAGCAGCCGGTCGACTGGGCCGACAGCCACAACGTGCCGCGCAACCGCATGGTCGCAGGTGAGTTTGGCTGCATGCGTCGTTGGGAGGGCTGCAAGACCTATCTCGAGGATGTGCTGACCTCGCTCGACGGCAGCAAGCTGCACTGGGCCTTCTACAGTTTTCGCGAGGACAGCTGGGATGGCATGGATTACGAGCTCGGCTCGCAGAAGGTCAACTGGAAATACTGGGAGGCCATCGACGAGGGCAAGCCTGATCCGGTCAGGCGCAAAGCGGGACCGGAATTCGATCCGATCCGGAAGAGGCTTTAAGGGGATAGGAGAACACCAAGCGCTATGACGCTTCCGCCCCTCACCCTAACCCTCTCCCCGCGAGCGGGGAGAGGGATGACGGAGTTTGCCGCTTGTCCCTTCTCCCCGTTCACGGGGAGAAGGTGGCCGATAGGCCGGATGAGGGGCCGTTACCGGTAAATAGACAGTTGTCGTGCATATAGGTGAAGGACACGCACGCGGTGGAGTGCCGCCGCCGCGAATAAATTTACCGACCCTCGCGATGCCATGTCGCCGACAGCACGAACAGCAGGGCCGCAAGCCCGAGGAAACCGGCAAACAGCGACAGCGAATTGATGCCCTTCAGCACAGTCTCGTCGGTCAGGCGCAGCGACATGCGCTGATCGTCGGCAACGCGGACGGTGCCGCGGACCGGCAGGATCTGCGGCACATCGACCAGACCTTCGGCATTGGCGAGGCGTTGCACCAATCCCTTGGTCTTTTCCGCCCAGGGAGCAAGCGTGTCAGTGGTCGAGATCGTTGCCTTGAATTCAGGTGCATCGACGCTGCCGACATGCACCAGCGTGTTGAGTTCGCCATTGGTGACTTCGAAAAGGCCGGTCTCGGCGGTGCGGACGCCGGCCTTGTAGAGGCCGGGTTCGCCTTCGTTGAGCGTGATTTCCTCTGTCTTGCCCGAGGGATAGGTCAGCGTGGCCAGGCCCGGATCACCGGCGATGGTCTGGCGGGCGATTTCCAGTGTGCGGCCGCTGGCATGTGCCGTTAAGGCCTCTTCCTCCAGCGCCGGTTCCTGCATCAGCCAGTGGGCGGTGCGGCGATAGAGCGGCACGCTCGGGCCGCCGCCTTCAAAGCCGCGTGCCCAGAGCCAGCCCTGGTCGGAGAGCAACATGGCGACGCGGCCCTTGCCAACGCGGTTCAGCACCAGCAGCGGCTTGCCATCGGCGGCCTGCATGACGGTCTGGCCGAGCGGCTTGTCGACATCGACCGTGCGGAACCAGCGGCCCCAATGCGGCGGCTCGCTGTCGGCACCTTCCAGCCCGCGGGTGACTGGATGTTTCTTTCCTTCTTCCGACAGGCGCGGATAGAACGCCTTTTCGTTCATGAAGCCGGTCGGGCTTGCGGGCAGCACTGCCGACAACGGGGTCGTTGCGATCGAATCATTGCCCGCATGTTCAGGGCCAGCGGCGATCAGTAAGGCGCCGCCGTTTTCGACATACTGCGCGATATTGTCATAGTAGAGGATCGGCAGCACGCCGCGATGTTGATAGCGGTCGAAGATGATCAGGTCGAATTCCTTGATCTTCTCGACGAACAACTCGCGGGTGGGGAAGGCGATCAGCGACAATTCATTGATCGGCGTGCCGTCCTGCTTTTCCGGCGGCCGCAGAATGGTGAAGTGCACCAGATCGACGGCGGCGTCGGACTTCAAGAGGTTGCGCCATGCCCGTTCACCCGAATGTGGCTCGCCCGACACCAGCAGCACGCGCAGGTTTTCGCGGATGCCGTCGATGACGTGAACGGCGCGATTATTGGCCTCCGTCACTTCACCGGCAACAGGGGCTACGGCGAATTCGAGAATGTTGTTGCCGCCGCGCGGCACGGTAAAAGCGAAGGGCACATCGGTGCCGGGCTCGGCCATTTCCGTGGCGATCTCGTTGCCGTTGAGGCTGATGGTCACTTCCGCGGTGCCGCCGGGCGCCTTGCCGTCATCGGCGATGCGGAACGTCACCTTCTGTTCTTCACCGACAATGCCGAAGCGCGGACCGCTGATGATCTCAACGCGGCGGTCGAACTCGTCCGGCTTGCCGGTGATCAGACCGTGGATCGGGGCATCGAAGCCGAGTGGCTGGTTGATGTCGGGAACATCGTGAATCTGGCCGTCGGTAATGAAGATCGCGCCGCCGACGCGGGCGGGCGGCACATCGGCGAGCGCCGTCTGTAGCGCCGTAAACAGTTTGGTCGACGGCGTTTCGGTATTGTCGTCATCGGTCGCTTCTGCGATGCGGGCTTCGATCTGCGGGAATTTCGCCAGCCGCTGCTTCACCGTCGCTAGGGCTTCGTCGGTCATGGCACGGCGGCCGGCATTGTCCTGGCTCTGGCTGCGGTCGACGACGACGCCGACGATGGTCGAGAGCGGCTGGCGTTCCTCCTGGAAGAATACCGGATTGGCGATGGCAAGGCACAGGGCGGCAAGGGCCGCCGTCCGGAAGGCTGCGCCACGGACACCGCGCCAGAAGCCGAGCGCCGACAACAGCACCGCGACAAGCGCGAGTACAGCGATGAAAGGCCAGGGCAATAGCGGCTGGAAATCGAGTGTCATACGCGCGCCCTCATTGGCCAAGCCGTTCGAGCAGGGCGGGGATGTGCACCTGGTCGGCCTTGTAGTTGCCGGTCAGCATATACATCATGATGTTGACGCCGGAGCGGAAGGCAAGTTCGCGCTGCTGCTCGTCCGGCGGCACGGTCGGCAGAAGCGGCATGCCATTGGTGTCGATCGCCCAGGCGCCGGCAAAATCGTTGCCGGTGATCATGATCGGCGATACGCCGTCACCCGAACGCGCCGGTCTGCCGGTCGGCTGCGAGCCATTGTCCGGCTGCGCCTCGATCCACAGCGGGCTGCCATTGTAGCGGCCGGGGAAGTTCGACAACAGATAGAAGGATTTGGTCAGCACGTTGTCGGTCGGCACCGGTTCCAGCGGAGGAATGTCGAGATCGGCAAGGATCGCCTGCAGCCGTTCGGAATTGGGGCTGCTGCCGCTATCTGATCCGAGCGACGAGAACTGGTCGCGCGTGTCGAACAGCACGGTGCCGCCGGAGCGCATATAGGCATCGATCCGGCTGATTGCTGCCGGGCTCGGCATCGGGGCATTGGCGGAAACCGGCCAGTAGATCAGCGAGTAGAACGCCAGTTCGTCCGAGGCGATGTCGAGGCCGATCGGCGGGCCGGGTTCGAGTGTGGTGCGATAGGTCAGGAATTCGGTAAGGCCCGCGAGACCGCGTTCGGAAAGACGATCGACATCGGCTTCGCCGGTGATGACATAGGCAAGATGGGTCTTGTCCAATTGCCGCAGGATGATGTCGTCGCCCGGTTTGCTGTCATCGGCCAGGGATTGGCCGGGGATCGCGACCAGTAAGCCTGCCGCGAGCGCCAGCGCTATCGCCGGTGCTGCAGGCATTCTCAATCGGGCAAAGGCGCCGCCCATGAACAGAACCACGGCGGAATCGATCAGCAACATTATAAGCGCCGCGGCAAACAGCCATGGCTTCAGCGACCAGGCCTCGGCGCCGATGAGGGGCTCCGATGTATACGGAATAGACAGGCCTCTGGCATCGATTGGCTTCAACTCTGTGTCGCGGGGCAAAAGGTTCAGCGCGGTAAATCCTTCTTCGGAACCGTAGAGACCGGGTGGATGCTCGGCGCTGGAGACCGGGGTGGTTCCGGCGGCAATGTCCAGCGGCCGCGCCTTGCCGGTCTCGCTGATCAGCATGCCATTGGCATTGAGCAGACGGTACGGCGCCAGCGTCTGGCCCTTGGCCGTCCCGTCGCTTGCCACGCCGCCGCTGCGCGCCAGTTGCACGCTCCGGCGCAGCATCTCGACGAAATCGCCCGAGATCGGCAGGTTCGACCAGGTCGCCTCGGCGCTGACATGGAACAGGATGATGCGGCCAGCGCCTTGGGTCTTCGTTGTTACCAGCGGCGTGCCATCGGCAAGGCTCGCCCAGGTGCGCGATGAAAGATCGGCGGTCGGTTCGGCAAGCACCTGACGCTTGACGAGGATGCCCTGCGGCTTCGGCATGCCGGCAAATGGGCTGAGCGCCGGATAGTCGGCGAGCGGCTGCGGTTCCGACCAGGAGAGGGCGCCGCCCAATGCGCGTTCGCCTTGCCGCAGCGTCACCGGTACCAGTGGATCGTCGGCGGGGGCGGCGGCGAGCCGCGGACCGGCAAACCGCACCAGCGTGCCGCCATTTTCGATCCATTTGGTGATCGGCGCATAAGTTTCTTCCGGCAGGCGGCCGATATCGGCCATGATCAGCATGGACGGTTTCTGGGCCAGAAGTTCGGGGATCGAGACCGCCATATCGGCTTCGTTCGGCTGGACTAGATCCGCATAGGGGGCAAGCGCCCGGTTGATATAATAGAGCGGCGAGAGCAGCGGCTGCGACTGGTCGCGGGCCTCGCCGCTCAGAAGTGCGACGCGGCGGCGGCGGAAGCCGTCATCGAGCAAGAAGGTACCGCCGGCCGTGGCCGCGCCATCGATGGCGATGCGGGCAAAATCATTGCGCAGTTCGAAGGGGGCGGCGAGCGTGCCCCTGGCAACACCTTCGCCGGCGGCAAAGGCGACCGACCCATTGGCGATCGCCCGGCCGCGTGTGTCATAGGCGGTAATTGGCAGCGTGCGCGCAGCAGTTGTGTCGAGGCGGGTGGCGCTGACCACCATCGCCTCGGCATCATTGGCGGAATTGCTGATCGCCACGGCCTGATCCTTGCCTTCGATCAGCCTGAAATTTTCGGGCGAAAGCGCTGCGAGCTCGGCCGTGATCTTGCCGTCAGCCGCCGCGATGCCATCCGACAGGAAAGCCAGCGTGCCGGGCGCCGTTCCGTCAAGCCCAGTCTTCAGGGCGTTGACCGCTGCGGCGCGGTCGGGACGCAGGGGTTGCGGCGCGGCTGCGGCGAGGCGGTTGCGGGCGCTCAAGGCCGATCCCGGAACGGCATTGTGGTCCTGATCTGCGGTAAAGACGACGGAGACCGGCAGATCGCGTTCCTCGGCGTCGTTGATGAGGGCGTCGGCGGTCTCGACCCTTCGCTGCCAGTCGGTCGATGTTGCCCAGCTGTTGTCGATCACCAGCGCCAGCGGGCCGTTGCCGGCCAGCGTGTTGGAGCGCGGATTGAACACCGGATCGGCAATGGCCAGGATAATGGCGGCGGCCATCAGCATGCGCAGCAGCGTAAGCCACCACGGGCTTTTCGACGGCGTTTCCTCGCGTTTCAGGACGCTGGCGAGAATGCGCAGCGGCGGAAACACCTCTGTCACCGGTTTTGGCGGCGTCATGCGCAAGAGCCACCAGATTGCCGGCAAGGCAACGAGGGCGGCAAGCATCAGCGGATTGGCGAAGATGAACGGCAGGAAGCTCACAACTGGCCTCCATGGGTGGCGCGTCCGGGCATGCCGGAGAGATACATGTGCACGGCCACCAGCGCCTCGGAGGCGAGGTGATCGGTGCGGTGCGGCGTGAACGTCCAGCCGAGATGGCGCAGGTTTTCGCCAAGACTGTCGCGCCTTGCGATATAGGCGCGGCGATAGTCGTCGCGGACGATTTCGGCGCGGCCGGCGGTCAGCTTCTCGCCGGTTTCCGGATCTGTGAATTCGGTGCGTCCGGCATAGGGAAAGCTTTCCTCGGCCGGGTCGGCAATCTCGATGACATGGCCGCGCAGGCCGCGCCGGGCCAGCGGCCCGAGCTGTGCCATGATTGTATCGGCCGGATCAAGGAAGTCACCGACCAATACCAGATCGCTGGCGCCACGGATCATCGCCGTCTGCGGCAGGCCGCCGGAAAGCGGTGTATGCATCAAGGCGCTGGCCAGCCGTTCGGCGGCGTTGCGGGCAGAGACCGGCTCCATCACGCCGGGGCAGCCGATCCGCTCGCCGGAACGGGCCAGAATTTCGGCAAGCGCCAGCATCAGCACCAGTGCCCGGCTCTCCTTGGAGACCGAGCCGAATTTCGATTTGTACATCATCGACGGCGACAGGTCGGCCCAGAGCCAGATGGTGTGGGCAGCCTCCCATTCGCGGTCGCGCACATAGGTATGATCGTCGCGGGCAGAGCGGCGCCAGTCGATGCGCGACAAGCTTTCGCCGTCGCTATAGGGCCGGAACTGCCAGAAGTTTTCGCCGATGCCGCGCTTGCGGCGCCCGTGCCAGCCGGAAATCACCGTATTGGCGATGCGCTTTGCCTCGACCATGCAATCGGGGATCAGCCGGGCACGGCTCTGCGCACGGGACAGAACGTCTCCAGACGGCGTCGGCTCGACGATTTGGCCTATGGCAGCCATTCATTATCCCTTGGCTTGCTTGACCAGGCCGGTAATCACGTCACGCACCGACATCCCTTCGGCCCGGGCTGCGAATGTCAGCGCCATGCGGTGCTGCAGCACCGGTTCGGCCAGCGCCATGATGTCATCGATGGATGGCGCCAGCCTGCCGTCATAAAGAGCACGGGCACGGGCGCACAGCATCAGCGACTGGCCGGCGCGCGGGCCAGGTCCCCAGGCAACGTTCTTGTCGGTGGCGGCATTGCCGTTGCCGGGGCGGGCCGAGCGGACCAGCGCCAGGATGGCATCGACGACTTTCTCGCTTACCGGCATCTGGCGGATCAGGTGCTGGATAGCCCGGAGCTGAGCGGCATCGATGACGTCGCGTGCCTCGGATTCATGAATGCCGGTGGTTTCCAGCAGGATCTGCCGTTCGGCGGCAAGCTCTGGGTAACCAACATCGACCTGCATCAGGAAGCGGTCGAGCTGGGCCTCGGGCAGGGGATAGGTGCCTTCCTGCTCAAGCGGGTTCTGCGTCGCCAGCACGTGGAACGGCTGCGGCAGGTCGTTGCGCTGTCCGGCAACGGTGACGTGATATTCCTGCATCGCCTGCAGCAGTGCCGACTGGGTGCGCGGGCTGGCGCGGTTGATTTCGTCGGCCATCAGAAGCTGGGTGAAGATCGGGCCGGGTACGAAGCGGAAGGACCGGCGGCCGTTCTCGTCCTGGTCCATGACTTCGGAACCGAGAATATCCGACGGCATCAGGTCGGGCGTGAACTGGATGCGGCTGGAATTGAGGCCGAGCACGGTGCCGAGCGTCGAGACCAGCTTGGTCTTGGCAAGGCCTGGAACGCCGACCAGCAGTGCATGGCCACCGGATAGCACCGCGAGCAGTGTCTGCTCGACGACGCTTTCCTGGCCGAAGATCACCTTGCCGACTTCCTTGCGGATCAGGGCGATCTCGCCCAGCGCCTTTTCGGCGGCGGCGATGATCGCCTTGTCATCGACCGCGCCGTCTGTGGTTTTCATCACACCCATTGTCTGTCTCCAGTGGCCGGCAACGGTGCCGAATCGCGAAAAGCGCGCTTTTCGTCTCTGATTTTCAATCTATGCTCCGCCCGGTGGCTGACAAGACGGGGGCAACGCACTATCTCGTGAGCCAGTGCTCGATAAAAAGCAAGAATAGGGCCAAACGGGACGGAACGATGGCGGATGCGGAAATACATGGAACGGGCGATGCGGCGGGACTTGCGGCGCTGATCACCCGCGCGGCCGGGCAAACCAACGGGCAGACCAAGGGCTTGCCCCCCGTCGAGCGCTGGAATCCGCCGTTTTGCGGCGATATCGACATGGAGATCCGCGCCGATGGCACCTGGTTCTACATGGGTACGCCGATCGGCCGGCAGCCTCTGGTTCGGCTGTTTTCCACGGTTCTGCGCAAGGACGAGGACGGCAACACCTATCTGGTAACTCCTGTGGAAAAACTGGGCATCCGCATCGTCGATGCGCCTTTTGTTGGCGTCGAGATGAATGTGACGGAACGCGACGGCGCGCCCGTCATCACTTTCCGCACCAATGTCGGCGATGTCGTCGAGGCAGGCCCGGATCACGCCCTTCGTTTCGTCATGCATGGCGAAAACCGCGAACTGAAGCCCTATCTGCATGTACGTGGCCGGCTGGAGGCGCTGGTGTCCCGGGCCGTGATGTATGATCTGGTGGCGCTCGGCGAAACGGTCGAGATCGGCGGCACCGCGATGTTTGCCGTTCGCTCCGGCGGCGTGATCTTCGCCATCATGCCCGCCCAAGAACTGGAAGCGCTGTCGGCATGACGGATTTGTTATTTTCTGCCGATGATTTTCGCCGCCGCGCGCTCCAGCAATCCGGCAGTCCTGCTGAGGATGCCTGGCGCGAACATGGCGATTTTCTGCTCAATCCCGATACCGTTCCCTATCTTGAAACCCTGAAGCTCAGGGATGCCGCGGTTCTCGTGCCTGTCATCGATGATGGCGACGAGGCGCGGGTGATTTTTACCCGGCGAACGGCGACGCTGCGCAAGCATTCCGGCCAGGTTTCCTTTCCGGGCGGCGCCATCGATCCGCAGGATGACACGCCCGAACGTGCGGCTTTGCGCGAGACTGAGGAAGAAATTGGTCTCGATCGCCGCTTTGTCGAGACAGTCGGCCGGTTGCCTTACTATATGGCGATGTCCGGTTTTCGCATCACGCCGGTTCTGGCCGTGGTCCAGCCGGGTTATGACCTCATCCCCAATCCGGCTGAGGTCGCCGCCGTCTTCGACGTGCCGCTGTCCTTCCTCATGAATCCTGATAATCACGGCCGCGGCCAGGCGACCTGGAAAGGCGCCGAGCGGCATTTTTACAGCATGCCCTATGGCGAGCAGCATATCTGGGGCATTACCGCGGGCATTGTCCGCATGTTGTATGAAAGGCTTTATGCATGACCTCCGTTGCCGCCGAGCCCTGGTTTTCGGCGCCCGCGCTGACGCGCGTGTTTGATCTTCTCAATGCCGATGGCGGCGAGGTTCGCGTGGTCGGTGGTGCCGTGCGAAACAGCCTGATGGGCCTTGCCGTCGCCGATATCGACATGGCAACCACGCTTCTGCCGGAGGTGGTGGTTGCCCGTGCCAAATCGGCCGGTATCAAGGCGGTGCCCACCGGGATCGAACACGGCACGGTGACGCTGGTCATCGACGGAAAACCGTACGAAGTGACGACCTTGCGCCGCGACGTGGAGACGGACGGCCGCCATGCCGAGGTCGCCTTCGGTACTGACTGGAAGGTCGATGCCGAGCGGCGTGACCTGACGATCAACGCGCTCTATGCTAGTGCCAAGGGCGAGGTCATCGACCTTGTTGGTGGCCTCGCCGACATCGAGACGCGCACGATCCGCTTCATCGGCAATGCTGGCGAGCGGGTGGCCGAAGACTATCTGCGGGTGTTGCGGTTCTTCCGCTTCTTTGCCCATTACGGCTCCGGCCGCCCAGATGCCGACGGTTTGCGCGCCTGCGCTCAGGCGCGGTCGAAATTGTCCAGCTTGTCGGCCGAGCGGGTCTGCTCAGAGTTGAAGAAGCTGCTTTCGGCACGCGATCCGGGCCGGGCATTGCTCTGGATGCGCACCTCCGGAGTGCTGACCGAAATTCTGCCAGAAAGCGAGAAATGGGGCATCGATGCGATCCCCGGTCTGATTGCCGCCGAGCAGACTTTTGGCTGGCAGCCCGATCCGCTGCTCAGGCTGGCGTCGATCGTTCCGCCGGACACGGAGCGGCTGGATGTCATGGCCAAGCGGCTGCGGCTGTCGAAAGCGGAAGCGGCCTATTTTGCCGCCTGGACCAAGGCGCCGCGGCTGCCTGCCGAGATTGCCGATACCGCCTTCGACCGTCTGCTTTACCGGAATGGAGAGAAGGGATTGGCGACTGCGCTGCGGCTGTCGCTTGCCTCCGCGCGCCAAAAATCCGAAAACGATCCGTCTCAGCTGCCCGAAACGGCCCGTCTGCAGCGGCTGCTGACGCGGGCGGAAAAATGGCGAAAGCCGGTATTCCCGCTGACAGGCGAGGATGTTCTCTCCACCGGCATTCCTGCCGGCCCGCGCGTTGGGGAAATTCTGGGGCAGCTTGAGGACAAGTGGGTGGACGGAAATTTCAATGACGACCGGGCAACGCTGGTTGCCCGGCTTCAATCGCTGACCTGAGACTGACGATGGTCTGAAACTGACGGCTGAGGCTCAGGCGACCTTCGCCTCCTCGACGATCCGCGCCTTGATGTTGTCGACCATGTTTTCGCGAATCAGCGTTTCGCCATGCGTCGAGCGCATGTGCTCCACGGCACGCCGCACGACTTCGGCGTCGCTGTCGGCGTGGGTGTGCCAGTCGCAACCGGGCACGAGGGTCCCGCACTCAAACAATCGCATGATGCTCCTCCTTGCGTTTGCATATTCCGCCCAGCCTGGATTTCGGCCAGGCGGAACGGTGCGACTATAACCGAAAACGCGGGAGGATAGTTCCCCCGATTGCTCGTTCGCGTTCACGATGTTGACCGGACGTCTGTGGCGAATGCCCGTTTTCTGAACGCGACATCGCCTTGATGCTTCCTTTTCAGGGTCACATTGTCGCCCGATCCATCCTCAACCCTTGGGGCCGGGGTTCGCCCCTTTCGGAAAAGACGGTGAAAACCGTCTTGAGACTGACTTAAGGAAGGACACGCATATGACCATTCGCCACATGCCCGTTGCAGCCCTGACTGCTGCCGCTCTCAGCCTGATCGTCATCAACTCGCCGGCCTTTGCCCAAGGCGCTACTGAGCCACAGGCAACCCAGCCGATGCAGGGCACGGCACCCGCCGCCATCAGCGACCAGAAGATCGAAGCCTTTGCAGTCGCCTATCTGCAGGTCGACAAGGTGCGCCAGGACTATGCCGCCAAGATCGGCGCCGAAAAGGACGCGACGAACAAACAGAAGCTTCAGAACGAAGCCAACAAGCAGATGATCAATGCGGTTGAAAAATCACCCGACATGTCGCTTGACGAATACAAGACGATCATCACGGCCGCGCAGACCAATCCGGATGTCGCCAAGAAGGTGCAGGAAAAGCTCAAGACGACCGATACGGCCCAATAGGGTTGACATCGTGGAGCAGGGCGGGTTCGGTCCTGCTCCCGAACCGATTTCCATCAGAAAGCACTATAGAAAACCTGGGCTTTGATGCTATGCCTTCGTCTCCCTGAGACCTCCGCAAAGGCATGCCCACCATCATGAGCTCTTCTCTTCAGCAGGAATTGATCGCTTCGATCCGCAACATCGCGGATTATCCGAAGCCCGGCATCATGTTCCGCGATATCACCACGCTGCTTGGCAATCCGCGCGCTTTTCGCAGTGCGATCGATGCGTTGATCCAGCCCTTTGCCGGTACAAAGATCGACAAGGTTGCAGGGGTGGAAGCGCGCGGCTTCATCATGGGCGGCGCCATGGCGCACCAGATGTCGGCCGGCTTCGTGCCGATCCGCAAGAAGGGCAAGTTGCCACACGATATCGTCCGCATCGCCTACAGCCTCGAATACGGCGTCGACGAGATGGAAATGCACCGCGACGCCATCAAGCCGGGCGAAAAGGTCGTTCTGGTCGATGATCTGATCGCCACCGGCGGCACCGCGGAAGGCGCGACCAAGCTTCTGCAGCAGATGGGTGCCGATATCGTCGCCGCCTGCTTCATCATCGACCTGCCGGAACTCGGCGGCCGCAAGAAGCTTGAGGCCCTCGGTGTCGAGGTTCGGACGCTGATCGAATTCGACGGCCACTGAAACACCAGGAAAACACACATGGTTTCGATACGCGATGCGCTCAGCTCCGCCGCTGACGAGGGGATTATCACGCCCGCACAGGCTGAAAAGCTGGTGCCGTTTCTGCTCGCCACAGACACTGGTGCGAGTGACGAAAAGCGTGCCGCAGCTGGCTCGGCCCTGCTGGCCGAAGATGCGCTCGAAGCCGAAGAAAGCGAACAACCGCGCTTCGTTCGCGGCTTTCACGATATCCTGATCACCATCGGCGTCATCGTCGCGCTGGTTGGGCTCTGGGGTATTGGCAGCCTGTTCGCGGTCTTCCCGGCCATCGTTATTCTCGCCGAAATCCTTATCCGCCGCCAACGTCTGGCGCTTCCGGCCGTGGCGCTGACCGTAGCTCTGGCCCATTGGAGCGGCATGTTTGCCCTGCTGGTCGTCGAAGTGGCTGCGCCGGAGGGTCTCGACATCCTGACAAACTGGCTTCTGGTACTGCCAATCCTTGCCGCCGTTCTGGCGGTGTTTTACTGGCGATACCGCGTGCCGCTGGCGCTTGCGGCAACGCTTCTGTCGCTGTTCCTGCTGGCGATGGATATCGTGCTTGTGCTGCTTGCAAAGGCCTTGGGCTCTGCCGACACCATCGTCGAGCATACCGGACTGGCTGCGAGCGTATTCCTGATCAGTGCGCTGGGCATCTTTTCGGCGGCGATGTCCTACGATATCGCCGATCCCGCGCGCAAAAGCCGTCAATCCGATGTGGCGTTCTGGCTGCATCTCGCTGCTGCTCCGGCGCTGCTTTACGCCATGCTGTCGTTCATCTTCCTGCGCAATATGTCGGGCGAATGGTGGGGGGATGCGACATCGCCAGGTGACGCGGTGGCCGTGCTTGTGATCATCATTGTGTTCATGGTTATCGGTCTGATCATCGACCGGCGCGCCTTCGTCACCTCCGGGCTGCTGTCGCTTGGATTGGCGATCTGGACGATCCTTCAGCGCGGCGGTGTGGATTTCAGCGATTATTTTTCCGTCACCGTCCTTGCGGTAGGCGTCGTCGTGCTGCTGATCGGGATTTTCTGGCAGGTGCTGCGGCGGGCCATTGTCTCGATCCTGCCTGCCAGTATCACCGCCTACCTGCATCCCGTATACCGTCCCGCTCGCTAGGGCAGGTTTCTCTGGGAAACTCGATCACCTTGCTCTCGAAACGGATGACCGGCTGGCCATCCTGGTTTTCGCCTTCGCACAGGATGGTGTTGATCCGCCATCCCGGCCGCGATTCCAGGTCCTTTGCCGCGACAAACGTGACGGAGTAGGTGATCGTGTCGCCGGCAAAGACCGGCCTCAGCCAGCGCATGTCGCGAAAGCCGGGCGAGGGGCCGAGTTTTGGCGCGGTAATGCCTTCGTCAGCCAACCGCTTCGTCTCCCCCAGCCAGTAGGGCACGAAGCATTTCATCCAGCCGGCGCAGGTGTGCCAGCCTGACGCGCAGAGCCCGCCGAACAGCGACTGCTTGGCCAGCTCCGCATCGAGGTGAAAAGGTTGCGGATCGAATTTTTCGGCGAAATGGACGATGTCCTCGGCAGAGAAGATGACCGTGCCGATGGTTTCCCGTGTGCCTTCGGGGTGAAGGTCCGACAGCTTCATGCCGCTTCTCCCGCCGTTTGGCAGCGGATCATGTTGGCATAGTCGCAGATCGCTACGGTTTCGCCCCGCTGGTTGGTGACGACGGCTCGCAGCCGCACGATGCCGATGTCGGGCCGTGAGCGCGAGACACGCGCCTCGACGACCGTGCAACTGCCCGACAGCGTATCGCCGGCAAGCACTGCCTTTTTCCACTCCATGCTATCGACACCGGGAGAGCCTTCCGATGCCGCCTCGCGGATATAGCTGTCGCAGAGCATGCGCATCATCATGGCGCTGGTATGCCAGCCCGAGGCGGCAAGTCCGCCCAGGATGCTGGCCTTGCCGCCGTCTTCCGACAGGTGCATCGGCTGCGGATCGAATTCCGACGCAAAGGCGATGACCTCGTCGGCCCTGACCTCGATCGGTTTGAAATCGAACCGTTTACCGGCCGGAAAATCCTCGAAATGAAGCATGGGCAAAGGTCCTCCAACACGCATGTTCTAGCATCCGTGCGTGTTCTGGGAAATGAAAACAAGAATGTGCCAGCGCAGCCGGATCAAGGCTGGAAGGGCAAGTCCTGGCCGTTGATCTTCACCTTCTTGTTCTCGTCGACAACGATGTTCCACATGTCGCGGCCATCGGGCGCCTGTTTGGCGAAGCCCTTGACCATCAACAGCATGAAGGCGGCCTGGCCGAATTCCGGCACAGTGGCGGCATTTTTCTGCAGATAGGAAACCGTCTTGTCGAAATCCTTAGCATAGAGGGTAATGTCTGTGTTCTGGCGGCCCTGCTGCTGGGGATAGACGGTTGTCGTGCCCGACAGGCTGAAGTCGTAGACGGCGGAGCGGGCGGAAACCTCATCATACTTGATCGTCATGGCACCACCCGGCAGGAAGATGCGACCGGCTTCGGCGGATTGCTCGTCGGTCAGCGGCTTGTCGGTCTCGAAATTGGCGTGATCGATGAGATAGGTGATGCCGCTGGCCAGATTGAGGTTTTCCAGCGAAATACGGGTGGTCACGGTTTCGGGAAGCGCCGAAGCAAAGGCATCCGGAACCAGGCCCGGCGGCAGCGACGGCTTATCGATGGTGACGCCGAAGCCGACTTTCGCGTCATCCTTCAGGCCGTTGGTATCGATGGTGTAGCGCAGGGTTTCGGCGCCATAGGTGCCAGTCGGGGTAGCGACCTTGAGATTGGCAACCTCGATCGATTCCAAAAGGTTTTCAAACATCGGCAGGTTGACCCGCACCAGAGCCTTGAGGCGGACTTGCTCGGTCGGCAGCAGCTTTTCCTTCTTCACATTGTCGAGGATGAAGAAAAACAGATCCTGCACCGGCCGATAGGTGAGCCCGTTGAAAGCGACATCCGCCGTCACGCTGTCGGCGGATATATCCACCTTCATCTTGGCAGGGTCGATGATCGTTTCGGTAAAGCCGTTCATCGCCATGTGGGAGCGGATATCGATGGTCTGCGGCGTCGCCCGCGTCGTATTCATCGTCGATGTCATCGATCCGAACCGCGCCTCGACCGATTGTTGCGGCGACGTCGAGGTCATGGAAATACCGCCGGCCGACATGTCGGCGGATTTGAAATAGAGCAGATCGGGATCGACAATGCCTTCGGCCCGCATCGCGTCGATCTTGTAGGTGAAATCGGTCTTTTCGGTTCCGGCGGTGAACTGTCCCTTCACATCGAGATCGGCTGCCTGGGAGAAGTGCCAGAGCCCGTCTTCCATCGGCCGGATCAGCGACAGAAACGGCTTTAGGCCTGAAATGCTGAAGGTCTTTGGATCAACGTCCTTCAGGAGCACGGTTGGATCGAACGTCACCTCGTAGTCGTCGGTGCCGGGCCGGACCTTGATGAGGCCAGATTTTGCCAGGGTCTCCGGCAGGTAGGCGGTGAATTTCTGCTCAAGTTCCTGCGCGCCCTGATGGCTGATATCCGCAGCCTGCACCGATTGGGTGACGAGGGCGGTTGAAAGCAGAAGGGCAGGGATCAGGCGCATCGAAAACTCCTCAAGTGATTGCGAGGCAAACATATAGCCGAACGGCCGAAGGGCAAGCGCCATGGCCGCCGCAAAACACCAAAGACGACAACGCCGTTCGCTAAAGTTAACGAACGGCGTTGTCGTGTCTTGAATTGCCTGTCGCACGTGCAGCCGTTTGGCTGGCTGGATGTTCCGTTTAGGTGTTGAAACGGAAGTGGATGACGTCGCCGTCCTGGACGACATATTCCTTGCCTTCGTCGCGCGCCTTGCCGGCTTCCTTGGCGCCGCTTTCGCCGCCGAAAGCGATATAATCGTCATAGGCGATGGTGAAGGCGCGGATGAAGCCGCGTTCGAAATCGGTGTGGATGACGCCGGCTGCAGCCGGTGCCTTGGTGCCGCGCGGAATGGTCCAGGCGCGGGTTTCCTTGGGGCCGACGGTGAAATAGGTGATCAGGTCGAGCAGCTTGTAGCCGGCACGGATCAGCTGGTCGAGACCGGCTTCGTGCAGGCCGAGCGCTTCCAGGAATTCCCTGGCTTCTTCTTCCGGCAACTGCGCAACTTCGGATTCGATCGCAGCCGAGATGACCACGGTTTCGGCGCCCTGCGCCTTGGCCATTTCTTCAACGGCCTTGGTGTGGGCATTGCCGGACACGGCATCGGCCTCGGCGACGTTGCAAACATAGAGAACCGGATGGGCGGTCAGCAGATTGAGGCTCTGCAGCAGCAGCTTTTCTTCCGCATCCAGTGTCGGCAAAAGCGTGCGCACCGGCTTGCCCTCCTGAAGCAGCTTCAAGGCGGCATCCATGACCGGCAGCAGCGTGACCGATTCCTTGTCCTTGGAAGCGGCGCGCTTGCGTGTCTGCTCTGTGCGGCGCTCCAGGCTTTCCAGATCGGCGAGCATCAGCTCGGTTTCGATCGTCTCGGCGTCGCCGACCGGATTGATGCGGCCTTCGACATGGGTGATGTCGTCGTCTTCAAAGCAGCGCAGCACATGCACGGTCGCATCGACTTCGCGGATATTGGCGAGGAACTTGTTGCCGAGGCCTTCACCCTTCGACGCACCGCGCACGAGGCCGGCGATATCGACGAAGGAGATACGGGTCGGGATCAGTTCCTTGGACTTGGCGATATCGGCCAGCTTGCGCATGCGCGGATCGGGCACGGCCACTTCGCCGGTGTTCGGCTCGATGGTGCAGAACGGATAGTTCGCGGCCTGCGCCTGCGCCGTCTTGGTCAGCGCGTTGAAGAGAGTGGACTTGCCGACATTCGGCAGTCCGACGATACCGCATTTGAAACCCATGGTCTTGAAACCTGTCCGATCGAATTCTGTTGCTGTGCCTTTTGCGGAAACTTGCGCCGAGGTCAAGTCTCAGACCGGCTTTGCGGCCTTTATAGGGGAGATGGCGCCCGAGTGCATCTTGTTTGAAGCCCGTTTGCGATGCACAATAGCGGTTTCCACCACTCCCTGTGATCAAAGGGCGGATTTCCGATGGCGGACAACGACACCAGTCTCAAACCTAAAACGACAACCAAGCCGAAGCTGGAAAGGCCGAAGCTCTACAAGGTCATTCTGATCAACGACGACTACACACCGCGCGAATTCGTCATCATGGTGCTGAAGGCGGTGTTCCACATGAGCGAGGAGACCGGCTACCGGATCATGATGACCGCCCACAAGCTGGGCGTCTGCGTTATCGTCGTTTGCGCCAGGGATATTGCCGAAAGCAAGGCCAAGGAGGCGACCGACTTCGGCAAGGAGGCGGGCTTTCCGCTGATGTTCACGACGGAGCCGGAGGAATAGGCAGGAGCTCTTCTGTAGCGTCAAACCCCGGGCGGACGCCTGATCTGAAATCCGGTCTTGTTCTGCGTGAACCCGCATCCCTCATAGAATTTCAGCGTCGCCTGGTCCTTTGACCCGGTCAGGAGCATGACCTTGTAGCAACCATGTTGCCAGGCCGATGCGAATGCGTGCCGCATCAAGGCTCTCGCATGGCCACGCTTGCGGTATCCTGCGTGGGTGACGACATTCTCGATCAGCGCATAGGGCGTGCCGCCCCGGGTGAGGTTCGGAACCACCACCAGCGTCACAGACGCGGTCAACACTTCGCCGGAGAGGCCTATCAGCACCGTCATGCCGGGATGGGCGGTGATCTCGGCAAAACGGTCGGCTGCGATATCCGGCGCAATATCCGGATCGTCCGCGTTGAGGTGGCGGTAGAGTAAAAGCAGGGCCGGAAGGTCGCCTTGTGCAGCAGGGCGGATGCGAAAATCGTCAGCCAGCACGGGGCTATTCGTCCTTGTTGCCGAACAGCTTCTTCAGCATGTCGGCCATCGGCCCGGTTGTCGGCAGGATCTTTGGCTGGGCGCTGTTGCGGGCCTGGCGGATATGGGATTTTCCAGCCGGTTTCGCGGGTGCGGCTTCGGGCTCCGGCTTGCCGCTGGTTGCCAGCGTCAGCTTGTTGAGAAATTGCGAATCCTCGGCCTTTGTCAGCATCTCGGCATTATCGGCGAGCGCGTCCAAAAGCGGCTCCAGCCAGACCTTGTCGGCCTTGGCGAAATCGCCGAGCACGTGGTTATGCACTTTTTCCTTGGAGCCGGGATGACCGATGCCGAGCCGCAGGCGGCGGTATTCCCGGCCGCAATGGCCGTCGAGCGACTTGATGCCGTTATGCCCGCCATGGCCGCCGCCGGTCTTGATCCGCGCCTTGCCCTGGATGAGATCAAGTTCGTCGTAGATCGCCAGAATGTCCTTCGGCTCCAGCTTGTAGAAGCGCATGGCTTCGCCGACTGCCTCGCCCGACAGGTTCATGAAGGTCTGCGGCTTCATCAAAAGCACGCGTTCGCCGCCGACCTCGCCTTCCGAAATCAGCGACTTGAACTTCTTCGACCATGGCGAGAAGCTGTGGCGCCGCTGGATCGCGTCGACGGCCATGAAGCCGATGTTGTGGCGGTTGCCGGCATATTCGGAGCCGGGATTACCAAGACCTGCGAAAATCAGCATGGATATATCTCTAACAGTCGGACAGATCTGTCTTGCACCGCGTTGGCGAGCGGATGTCAACCGTGTGCAGTCGCGAGGGCCCTTTTTATGGTCTGGCTATACTCGTATCCGGCTCGCGGGCAAACCGGATGGGAGAGGTCAGCGATTCAAGCGTATTCCATATTTGGCGAAAATCCGGTCCTGCGTGCCATCGGCGATGAGCCTTTCGAGCTGCGCCTGCATCTTTTCCACCACGGCATCCGGCAGACTGAGGTTGCAGGCGAAACCATAGAGCTTGCCCTCGAGGGTGAGGGCGGGTTCAATCGCCGTGCCCTGATCGCGCATCGCCTCGAATGTCTTTTCGGAAGTCACCATCAAGTCGATGCGCCCGACGAGCAGCTTCTTCAGTGTCGTTTCCATATCGGCGGCGAGATCGATCTTGGGAAAAGCGTGGTTTTGGAGATAGGTGCCGGAAAAATCCCCACGCTGCGTCCCCACCGTGAAGCGCTTGGCTTCTTCAATAGTGGCCGGATTGACGCCCGAACTCGTCTTGCGCAGCATGACCATGCGATCGACGAGCAGCGGCTCGACCCATTTGAAGCGTTTGTCCCGCTCATCGTCATGCCCTGTCGTGAAGACGCAGGTCCAGGGTTCATTTTCCGCACGTGACACCGCCCGCGCCCACGGGAGGATTTCCAGTGCATAGGGGGTGTCGAGGGCCTTCATGATCAGTTCGGCCTGCTCCACGGCAGCACCGCTGATGACCCCATTTTTGCTGAAATTGTAGGGAGGATATTCCTCCGTCAGCAGTTTCAGCGTCTGCGCGATCGCCGTGCCCGACACAGCCGTGGCTGATAGAAGGAGAGCGAGTGCGAACGCGACGTGTCTCATACCCGTTCTCCTTTAATGATCGTCATGCAAGGCTGGTTGCCTTTGCTTCTGATTCCATTTCCAGCATCAGCAGCATGTTTTCGATCGGCATCGGCCGGCTGAAGAGATAGCCCTGGCCATAGTCGAGACCCAGCTTGCGCAGCAGTTCCCACTGTTCCTTGGTCTCGATGCCTTCAGCAACCACGGTACAGCCCATCTGATGCGAGATCGTCCGGATGCCCTTGATCAGCATGCGGCTCTTTCGGCGGACGTCTGCAGTTCCGGTCGTCAGAGACCGCGTGAAGGACTGATCGACCTTGACGATATCGACCGGGAACCGGTTGAGATAGCTGAGCGAGGAATAACCGGTACCGAAATCGTCGAGCGCGATGCGGCAGCCGAATTCGCTGAGCTGCTTCAAGACGGCATGAATATCGGGATTGTCGGCCATCAGCACCGCTTCGGTGATCTCGATGACGATGCGGGCTGGCGAGATATGGTGTTTGAGCAGCAGTGCTGCCAGCTTGTGCGGCAACGTCTCTTCGAACTGGAGCGGCGAGAAATTGACCGCGAGGTAGGTGGTCTCTGTCCCCTCCATCCGCGTCAGCCGGGCAAGGTGGCTGATCGCCTTTTCCAGCACCCGCTCGCCGATGCGGGCGATTGTACCGGTTTCCTCGGCAATGCCGATGATCTTGGCGGGCGGCAGGATGCCCTTTTCCGGATGGTTCAGGCGCATCAGCGCCTCGAACCCGGCAATGCGGCCATCGCTGAGGCTGACGATCGGCTGCAGATAGGCTTCGAACCAGTCTTCCTTGAGGCCGGCTTCGATGTTCTGTTCCATCTCGTGGCGTTCGCGGGCGATGTCGAGCATGCTGGTATCGAAGAGCAGCATGCCGTTCTTGCCATCGCGCTTGCGCGCATACATGGCCATGTCGGATTTCAAGAGCAGTTCTGCCGCGTTTACCGCGTGGTTGGGATACAGTGCGATGCCGACGCTGGCGCTCACCGAAAGCTCAGCACCTTCGACGAGGATCGGCTGACGCAGGCTGGCGCAGATGCGGTCGCCGATCTCGCTTGCCAGAGCCTCGACATCCTCGGCGCTGACGAGGATGGCAAATTCGTCGCCGCCGAGCCGTGACATCGTATCTCCCGGGCGAAGGGTGGTGCGGATGCGGGCAACCACCTGGCGCAATACTTCGTCGCCGGCTGCATGGCCGAAATTATCGTTGATCCATTTGAAGCGGTCGAGATCGATGAAGATACAGGCGAGCTGCATCGTGTTTTCGTCGGCCTGGCGGATGCCCTCATCGAGGGCCGCTTCGAAACCCTGGCGGTTGAGAAGACCTGTCAGGTGGTCGGTGATCGCCTGCGCATGGTTGCGGCTTTCGGCCTGTTTCAGTTCCGTGACGTCGGTCATGACAGACAGGGACAGACCGCCACGCTCGCCGCTGGCCGCACTTTTCATTTCAAGGATGAGGACAGTCATCGTGTCACCATTCGCCTTGATGAACGGCACAGTGACTTCACAGATATTGGCATGGGTGGTGTTGCCGTTGCGGCGGCGTGCCCGGTAGGTTTCGTGCCAATGTTCATCGACGAAATCGGTAAAAACACGTCCGATAACATCGCTGCGGGCATAGCCCGTGGCCGTCAGCCAGTAGTCGCTGACGGCGGTGAGGCAATTGGCCGGATCAAGCGAAAACAGCATGGAGGGGGTGAGGTTGTAGATGTCAGTTGCCCGGCTATGGGCGAGCTTCAGTTCGGTTTCCTCACACTCCAGCTTGCTCTGCATCTCGTTGAAATTATGTGCCAGGGCTCCCATCTCGTCGTCCGATGTCCAGTCGACATGGTGGCGTGAACCGAGCCGCCTTGTGGCTTCGATTGCTGCCGTCAACCGCATCAGCGGCCGGATGACGGTCAGGCGGTTGCCGAGGATGGCCGCGGCAAAGACAATACCGACGGCGACGATCAGGATGAAGAATATGCTTAGCTCATCCTTGCTGAAGCGCGACAGGAGGCCGGGCGTGGACACCCATATCTCCAGCGTGCCGACAGATCTTTGGCCGTCCTTCGAATTATAAAGGATTTCCTTGGTGAGGACCTTGTGCGGCAGGCTGGCATCCACTGGGCCAGCGGGAAGAGTGACGGAGATCGATTGTGAACTGTCCTTGACCTGCACGGACATGATCGCCGCATCGCCGATCAGCGATTTTGCGATTTGCTCGACACCGTCCGTGTCGAAATCCCAGAGGGGCTTGGCAAGCGCCTGAGCACCTGCCTCCATGAGAACCTGCGTGTTCTGCAAGCTTTCACGCGCAACGCGCTCTGACGACAGGGTCAGAAACAACACGATCAGCGGAGCGATAAAGACAAGCATCGCACCACAAACGATCGCAATAAAACGATTTTCAACAGAGTGCATCATTGGATGCACCCGGTCGCGTTACCAATCTTACGTCCCATTAGGATTCTCGTACACTGAAGCCGGAAAAATCCCCCAGCGACAACACATCATGAAAATCTTAAATGTTGCTGAAACCTCAGGATAAAAGCTGAAGGCGTGGTTCAACCATGCTGGAAAAGTAGGGCGTGCACCGCGCAACAAAAAACCCGCCTCACGCGGTGTGAGACGGGTTCACAATCCAGGCCGTCAGGCCTCGATTTTTTATTCGGAAGCTGTTTCTTCTTCTTCCGTCGTGCCGCCAGCAGGCTGGGCGATGGTAGCGATCGTGAAGTCGCGATCGCCGATAACCGGCGTTGCGTTCTTCGGCAGCTTGATGTTCGAGATGTGGATGCCGTCGCCGATCTTGAGGCCGGACAGGTCAGCCGTCAGGAATTCCGGAATGTCGTCGGCCGGAACAACCAGTTCGACTTCGTGACGAACGATGTTCAGAACGCCGCCGATCTTGAGGCCCGGGGACTTTTCTTCGTTGACGAAGTGAACCGGGATTTCCACGGTGACGACGCTGTCCTTCGAAACGCGAAGGAAATCGACGTGCATGGTGAAGTCACGGACCGGATCCAGCTGGTAGTCCTTCGGCAGGACGCGGATCTTCTCGCCGCCAACGTCGATCGTGGCGATGGTGGTCATGAAACCACCGGCGTGAATCTTCTGGGTGACTTCCTTCGTGGAGAGGGCGATGGAAATCGGTGTCTGCTTGTCACCATAGATGACTGCAGGAATAAGACCGTTGCGGCGAAGTTCACGGGAGGACCCCTTACCAACCCGTTCGCGCGTTTCGGCCTTGAGCTCGTAGGATGCATGGCTCATGGTCGTACCTTTCTGGTGTTTTTGGAGAGCTCATCCGCTTGATCTATAAAGACAGGATGAACTGAGACGTTTGACCGTCTCATCCGCGTTTGCCTCCAAGGGTGTCTGCGCGGACGCGCGTCCATAGCCGACAACGCCCGGAATTGCAAGCAAAGGCCTGTTTTTCGACAAAATCCCGGTTTTGCCGAAAAACCCGCTTGGAGGTGGCGCTGCAACCATACCTGCACGCAGTGCGTGATATCTTTCAGAGCTTGATAACCGTCAAATCACGGAATGCCAACGGCGTTAATCTCTCTTAGTTGTTGCATGGCACATTGCGCCCACGTTCAAAACAGGTGTTTCATGCTCAAGGTTCTTTCCTGCATCGCCACAGATCATCACTACGGTTTGCTGTCGCTTGCAACTCTCGTCTGTGTTCTCGGCTCCGTCCTGACCATGCGGCTCTATGCCCGCGTGAGGCGGACTGTCGGGATACAGAAGCTGAACTGGCTGTTCATGGGCGGGGTCATCGGCGGCTCGACGATCTGGACGACGCACTTCATCGCCATGCTGAGCTTCAGGCCGTCCCTCGAACATGCCTATGAACCGATCCTGACTTTGGCTTCCTTGGGTGCCGCGATCGGCATGACGATACTGGGCTTTTTCGTCACTTCCATGCGCAAGACCGGTCCTACCATCGAGCTTGGCGGCGCGATCGTCGGCGCCGGTATCGCCATCATGCACTATATGGGCATGATGGCTTACCAGATCGCCGGGCGGATGGAGTGGGACTTTACCTATTACGCAGCATCGATCATCCTGGGTGTCAGCTTCGGTGCTCTTGCCACCAGCCGGATTGCCCGCCCGGTCACCCGCTTTTGCAAATATGGTGCGGTCGTCGCGCTGATCCTGGCGATCGTCAGCATGCATTTCACCGGGATGGCTGCGGTCACGATCATTCCAGATCCGATGATCCAGCCCTCGGCGGCTCTCATCCCGGATAATCTGCTGATCGTCATGGTCATGGTGATGATGTGCCTGATGCTGGGCCTGGGCGCATCGACTTATGTCATTGACCTTCATTCCACCCAGGTGGCCGCCGAGCGTTTCCGTCACCTGTCGCTGCACGATCCGCTGACGGCCCTGCCGAACCGGGTTGCCTTCGGCGAGCATCTCGAAGACATCATCCGGCGGCAGAAGGACGATACGGCGCGTGTCGCTGTCCTGTCCTTCGATCTTGACCGCTTCAAGGATGTCAACGACGTGCATGGGCATGCGGCCGGTGATGCGGTGTTGCGGACGATTTCCGAGCGGATGGCTAAGGTTCTGGGGGAAGGGGAATATGTCGCGCGCATCGGCGGAGACGAGTTTGTTGCGCTGACCTCCAATTTCTTCATGAAAAGCGAGGCAAAGACCTTTGCAGCGCGGTTGATCGCCGAAATCGGCAAACCCGTCGAATGGCAGGGAAAGACGCTTCTGGTCGGCAGCAGCGTTGGTATCTCGCTCTTTCCCGTCGATGCACGCACGCCAGAAGAGCTTCTGGCGCAGGCGGATCTCGCCATGTACCGCGCCAAGGCGGCCGGCTCGAATTCAATCCGGCTCTATGAGCCTTCGATGGACGATGCCGCACGCAGCCGCAGCGTCCTTGCCATGGATATGCGCCAGGGGATCGAGCGCAACGAGTTCGAACTTTATTACCAGTACCAGAACAACTCGCTGACCCGTGACATCATCGGTTTTGAAGTTCTGTTGCGCTGGAAGCATCCGGTGCGCGGCATGGTGCCGCCGACGGAATTCATTCCGATCGCCGAGAAGAACGGCTTCATTCACGAACTCGGTGACTGGGTTCTATTGACGGCCTGCCAGCAGGCTGCGTCCTGGGAGAACCCGATCAAGATCGCCGTCAATGTCGCACCGGCCCAGCTGGCCGATACGAATTTCCCCAACCGCGTCAGCGAAATCCTGAAGGAGACCGGTCTCGACGCCGGCCGCCTTGAACTGGAAATCACCGAATCGGGCATCATCGCCGACCAGCAGCACGCGCTTCATATCATCCGGCAGCTGAAGCTGCTTGGCGTCAAGATCGCCATGGACGACTATGGAACCGGCTATTCATCGCTCTCGACCCTGCAGAACTTCCCGTTCGACAAGATCAAGATCGACCGCGCCTTCATCGATGGCGTCACCAACAACCGGCAGTCGGCTGCGATCGTCCGCTCGACCATCATCCTCGCCCAGAGCCTCGATATTCCCGTGCTGGCCGAAGGGGTGGAGAACGAGGAACATATGGATTTCCTGCGCAGCGAAGGCTGCCTGCAGGTGCAGGGATACCTGTTCGGACGGCCGATGCCGCTCAGCGAGATCGACCACGTGGTCAACAATACGCCGCTGCTGCTTCCAGCCCCGGCAAAGCCGGAAAACATCGTGCGCGACGAGGACGATCAGTCCGAAGCGGCCTGATCGATCTTCAGCGTTTGCGGGACTTGGTGAAGCGCGCGAGCGCGAGCATCAGCCCACCGGCCAGCAGTCCCCAGAAGGCTCCCGAGATACCGGCGAAACTGACGCCGGACGCTGTCACCAGAAATGTGACGGCCGTCGCCTCCCGGCCGTCGGGTTCCTTGAAGGCGGCCATGGCCGAACCGGCAAATGCGCCGATCAGGGCAAGGCCGGCAACCGCCTGAATCAGGATCGGCGGCGCCAGGCTGACAAAGGCTGTCACGGTTGCGGCGATCAGCCCGAAGACGATGTAACCGGCACCGGCGACAATGGCTGACCAGTAACGCCGGGCGGGATCATGATGCGCATCCTCGCCGGCGCACATCGCAGCGGTGATCGCTGCCAGATTGACCGCATGGCCGCCGAACGGGGCGCTCAGCATCGAGAACAGGCCTGTCGTTGCAAACAGCGGCCCCGGCTGTGGCTCATAACCGTTGACCTTCAAGACGGCGATGCCCGGAATGTTCTGCGAGGCCATGGTGACAATGAACAGCGGCAGTGCGATGCTGACGAGCCCGGCGACAGTAAACGCTGGGGTGACCCATTCGATATGTGGCACAAGCGTTGCCGAAAGCTGCGTCATAGCATCGGCTGGCATCTCGACCCCGAAGGCCAATACCAGGACGAACGCCAGAAGGGCAGCGGGCACCGCAAACAGCCGGTTGATGCTGCCAACGATCACCCAGGCGACAACGATAGGCAGGCCGAGCAGCGGATTGAAGGCGATGGCCTTGACCGGCGCAAAACACAGGCCGATCAGCACACCGGCGAGCATTGCATTGGCCAGCGCCGCCGGGATTGCGGCGACCGCTCGCCCCAGCGGTTTCCACAGTCCGGCAATGATGATCAGCGCCCCGCAGATCAGGAAGCCGCCGACTGCCGTATTGAACCCGCCGGCCACAGCACCCGAGCTTGCCAGCAGTGCTGCTCCCGGCGTCGACCAGGCAATGCTCACCGGCAGTCGCGTCGAAAGGCTGAGCACGATCGCACACACACCCATCGAGATCGACAGCGCCATCAGACCGGAAGCTGCCTGCGCCTCAGTTGCGCCGACGCCCGTCAGCCCATGCAGCACGACGGCAAAGGAGCTTGCAAAACCGACAAAGGCAGTGAGCAGGCCCATGAACAGGCTCTGAAGGGAGAAGTCACGAAACATTGTACGGGAACCATGGCTGTGGGACGGGCGCCTGACGGCAGATTCGCCTATCATATCGTCATGTTCGTGCAATACCATGTGCTTCGCGCGGCCATTAAATGGTGCGACTGCAGTTTTGTCTTTGACCTTTGCTCAACTGGACGTTTTACTGCCCTTGCCTGTATGATGAGGTTCGCGTCAGCCCTCAGGGAGGAGAGCCGATGAAACATTCGGATCACGTTCAAGCCGTTGCACATCACGTGTCGGCCGCAGCCAGTTCGCCCGTCGCGGCCTCCTGGCGCCGCTGCCTGACCGTGCATGGACTTTCTCCGGAGGATGCCCGCTCACCACTCAGGCTGTCGGAACAGGAGTTCCGGGCGGCGCGGGAAAAATCCGGGCATCTGATCGAGGAAGCGCAGGGCGAGTTGGACCGGCTGTTTTCGACGGTCGGCAAGGCAGGGTGCTGCCTGCTGTTGACCGATGAGAACGGAATTGCGCTCGAGCGCCGCGGCGCGCCTGGCGACGACCACGATTTTCGCGGGCTGGGCCTCTGGTCCGGAACGGTGTGGAGCGAGGCAAGCGTCGGCACCAACGGCATCGGTACGGCAATCGCCGACGAGCGCGCCGTCGTCATCCAGCGTGACCAGCATTTCCTCAGCTGCAACACGGGGCTTTCCTGCGTCACTGCGCCTATCCGCGATCATCTCGGACGGGTTGCCGCAGCGATCGATATCTCCACCTGCCGCGACGATGCCGGCGAAATGGCCATGCTGCTGTTGTCGCAGGCGGTTCGCGATGCGGCCGCCCGCATCGAGGCCAATCTGTTCCACCGCGCCTTCAACGGCGCGCGCATCCTGTTGGTGCCAGCCGACGGCAAGAGCAGCCCGGCGCTGATTGCCATCGACCGCGACGATCTCGTGCTCGGCGCAACCCGCGCCGCCCGACTCAAGCTTAATCTGGACGACCGGCGCATTGCCAATGGCATTCCTGCCGCCGATCTGTTGAACGAGACAGCGGTAGGGCAGGGCGAGGATCTTCTCGATGCGGAGCGCGCCGCTCTTCGTCGCGTCCTGTCGCGAGCGCACGGCAATGTGTCGCTGGCCGCCGATACGCTGGGGATCAGCCGGGCGACGCTCTACCGGAAGATGAAGAAACTCTCGGTCAATTGATGCGGCAGGCCTCGGCGCGGCGCCGTCTGCCGCGCTGCAGCATGTTTGCTGCAATTCACCTGTCGCACATCTGAAACACTTGGCGTCCCGCGCAAGCAGGCTGCCCCTACGCGTTCTGAACGTTCGGGCGCACCTTTCCTCCCAGCAGATGTTGGAGTCTGTTCAGGAGGAGAAATCACATGTTGCATCAAAAGATCGTCGAAAATCCGTTCAAGCAGAAGTACGGAAACTATATTGGTGGTGATTGGCGCGAGCCGGTCAGCGGCCGTTATTTCGACAACACGACACCGGTGACCGGCGGCGTGCTGTGCCAGATTGCCCGTTCCGAGGCTGCCGATGTCGAGCTGGCCCTGGATGCCGCCCATGCGGCCAAGGAAAAATGGGGCCGCACGTCCTCGACGGAGCGTGCCAACATCCTGATGAAGATTGCCCAGCGGATGGAAGACAATATCGAGCTTCTGGCCAAGGCCGAGACCTGGGACAATGGCAAGCCGCTGCGTGAAACCATGGCCGCCGACATGCCGCTCGCCATCGACCATTTCCGCTATTTCGCTTCTTGCGTCCGTGCCCAGGAAGGCTCGATCGGCGAGATCGACCACGATACGGTCGCCTATCACTTCCATGAGCCTCTCGGCGTCGTCGCCCAGATCATCCCGTGGAATTTTCCGATCCTGATGGCCGCCTGGAAGCTTGCACCGGCGCTCGCCGCCGGCAATTGCGTTATCCTGAAGCCAGCCGAACAGACACCGGCCTCGATCCTCGTCTGGATCGAGCTCGTCGGCGACCTGCTGCCACCCGGCGTTCTCAACATCGTCAACGGTTTCGGCCTTGAGGCCGGCAAGCCGCTGGCCACCAACCCGCGCATCAACAAAGTGGCCTTCACGGGGGAAACCTCAACTGGCCGTCTGATCATGCAATATGCCAGCCAGAACCTCATTCCGGTGACGCTGGAACTGGGCGGCAAGTCGCCGAACATCTTCTTCGAAGACGTCATGCGCGAGGACGACGACTATCTCGACAAGGCGCTGGAAGGCTTTGCGATGTTCGCGCTCAACCAGGGCGAGGTCTGCACATGCCCGAGCCGTGCGCTGATCCATGAAAAGATTTACGACCGATTCATGGAAAAGGCGATCAAGCGTGTCGCGGCTATCAAGCAGGGCAACCCGCTCGACATGTCGACGATGATCGGCGCCCAGGCTTCCAGCGAACAGCTGGAAAAGATCATGTCCTACATGGACATCGGCAAACAGGAAGGCGCCGAGGTGTTGATCGGCGGCGAGCGCAACAATCTGGAAGGCGAGCTTTCGGGTGGCTTCTACGTCAAGCCGACGGTGTTCAAGGGCCACAACAAGATGCGCGTCTTCCAGGAGGAAATCTTCGGGCCGGTCGTGTCCGTGACCACCTTCAAGACCGATGAAGAGGCACTCGAAATCGCCAACGACACGCTTTACGGCCTAGGTTCCGGCGTCTGGAGCCGCGATGCCAATCGCTGCTACAATTTCGGCCGCAATATCCAGGCCGGCCGCGTCTGGACCAATTGCTACCACGCCTATCCGGCTGGTGCTGCCTTTGGCGGCTACAAGCAGTCCGGCATCGGCCGCGAAACCCACAAGATGATGCTCGATCATTATCAGCAGACCAAGAACATGCTGGTGAGCTACAGCCCCAAGGCACTGGGTTTCTTTTGATCTGGCTTTACCTCCCCCTTGAGGGGGGAGGTCGCAGCGTAGCTGCGGGTAGGGGTGATCGCCGCAGACCTCCAAAGGTCACCCCACCCCGGCACTGCGTGCCGACCCTCCCCCTCAAGGGGAGGGTAAACGCCGTTCTACCACTAGTCTTCAAGGATGCTTCTCATGACCGACACACTCAACGGCGAACCACGCGTGCTCGCCACCGACGCAGCGCTGGCGTTCATCAAGGAGATTCAGCAGGATCATCCCGATGTGTTGTTTCATCAGTCCGGCGGCTGTTGTGATGGTTCGTCGCCGATGTGTTATCCGGCCGACGATTATATCGTCGGCGACAACGACGTGAAACTTGGCGAGATTGGTGGTGTGCCCGTCTATATCAGCGCCAGCCAGTTCGAGGTCTGGAAGCATACGCAACTGATCATCGACGTCGTGCCGGGCAGGGGCGGCATGTTCTCGCTCGACAATGGCCGTGAACGGCGGTTTCTCACGCGGTCGCGATTGTTTGCAGGCGGCGAGGCCTGCGCTATTCCGATTGTTAAAAGAGCTTGAGGTGGGCAATTCCGCCGATTGAGCGGATCAATCGAACAGGCTGGAAACCGATTCTTCCTGGCTGGTGCGGTTGATTGCCTCGCCGATCAGGCTGGACGTCGAGATAACGCGGATATTATGGGCCGACTGAACCGCGGTGGTCGGCTGGATCGTATCGGTGATCACCAGTTCCTTCAGCTTCGACGAGGTGACGCGGGCGACAGCACCGCCGGACAGAACGCCGTGGGTGATATAGGCCGTGACGCTGGTGGCGCCATTCTTCAGCAGAGCCTCGGCAGCGTTGCAGAGCGTGCCGCCGGAATCAACGATATCGTCGATCAGCAGACAGTCCTTGCCGGTGACATCACCGATGACGTTCATGACCTCGGATTCGCCGGCACGTTCGCGGCGCTTGTCGACGATCGCCAGCTGGCAATCGAGGCGCTTGGCCAGCGCACGGGCGCGCACCACGCCGCCGACGTCAGGCGAGACGACCATGACGTTTTCGAGATTGTAGTGTTCCTTCACATCGCGAGACAGGATCGGCACGGCGTAGAGGTTGTCCGTCGGAATGTCGAAGAAGCCCTGGATCTGGCCGGCATGCAGGTCGAGTGTCAGAACGCGGTCGGCACCGGCTTCGGTGATCAGGTTGGCGACCAGCTTGGCCGAGATCGGCGTGCGCGGACCGGGTTTGCGGTCCTGGCGGGCATAGCCGAAATAGGGAATGACGGCAGTGATGCGGCGGGCTGATGAGCGGCGCATGGCGTCGATCATGATCAGCAGTTCCATCAGGTGGTCATTGGTCGGAAACGAGGTCGACTGGACGACAAAGACATCCTCGCCGCGCACGTTTTCCTGTATTTCCACGAAAATTTCCTGGTCGGCAAACCGTCTGACGGTTGCTTTGCCCAGGGGCAGGTTGAGATAATTGCAGATCGCTTCGGCCAGGAGCCGGTTCGAGTTGCCTGCGAAAACCTTCATCGATGGTCCGCCTGTGCTGGCGCGGGTTTGTCGTCCGCGCAAATTCCGTAAGCCAGCCGGGGTCTCGATCGTCCCAAGCTTATGCGCGCTTCATAACGCCCTTGACTTTGAATGCAAGAGGATTGCCGCGTTGCAGCGTAGTTTATCCTAAAAAGATTTGCTCAAACGTGGCGAAGTAACGACATTTCGCCTCACAGCGTTGAATTTTCGACCCTGCCCGGCGTTTAGCCGGCGTTGCCGGCACGCCAGCTCAGATACTCGTTGATGGTCTTCGTGGCGATCGCCTGCATCGTCTGTGCGGGAACGACGGACCAGAGATTGGCGGCGGTGGCGTTGACCGTGTCCTGCCCTTGGATGCGGTGCAGCCGGTTGCCGGTGCCGTCAAGCACGTCCCAGACATAGACCACCGTCGTCTTGCCGCCGTCGTTCAGCGCCGAGAAATAGCCCTTGAGGATGTGTTGGCTGCTGGTGTCGGATGCGGCCTTGATCGTCAGGCCGTGCGAACGGGCCTCGGCGCCGAGCTGTTTGGAGAGCGGTGTCACGACCTCCACCGGCGCACCGATGATCGGCAGGAAGCGGATCGTACCTGCCGCCGCCGCAGGGGCGATGGCCGCAGCCTTCTGCGGCGGCTGGGTTTGCGGTTCCTGCTCGGCCAGCTGCAGTTCAGGCTCAGGGGATTGCTCGTTCCGAGCGGTGTCGTTGTCCGATGCTGTGTCCACCGGTTCGGCAGCGACGGGTCTGCGCGAGACCTTCTGCTCCTGTGTTGGGATCTGGCCTTGCTGCAAGCGATTGGCCTGCGCATCCAGTGATCCGGCCGGATCAGTATAGTCGGAATCTCCCTGCGCCATCACCGTACCGCTTGGGCCTTCCGAAAAACCCTCCTGTTCCGGCGAGGCAAGCTGCGTGCTTTGCACGGGCGCCGACGCCTGCGGCGCGACGTCAACGGTCTGCATGGAGTCGAGATCGGATTGATTGACCGGCGGCGAGCGGAAAGTGCCGGCGCCGACATCGACCTGCGGGGTCAGGTCGTCCATACTGTTGCAGCCCGTCAGAGCTGCAACCATTCCAAGGCTCGCAAAAAGCATGATCAGCTTGTGCATCGTCCTACCGTCCGGTTCTTCGGTGACGGAATGCGCGAAGGCCCCCACCTTCTTCCGCCGTTCATGAGGACGATAGATCAATTTTCCTAAGCAGAGATGAAGTCTAACCCATAGCGCGACAATGCCTTCGGCGCGCCGTCCGTGGTCAGATAGGTCTGACCCAGCGTCATTGCCGTACCGCTGTCACTGTCCATGATGATCATATGGACGAAAAGAGACATGTCGGCCGTGATCTCCTGCGGATTGCCCATATGGAACATCTGGTGCTCCATCCAAGACGGCGAGAAGCGGGCGCCGAGCGAATAGCCGCAGGCGTTCAGACGGTGCCGGGTCAGGCCGCGCTCGTCCATGATCTTGGAGTGAACGTCGAAGACCGTGCCGAACGTGTTACCGGGGCGAAGGACCATTTCGATCGCCTGGATGGTGTCGCGGCAGGCGCTGTACAGTTCACGGTGGCGGTTGGTCGGCTCGCCGATAACGACGGTACGCATCATGGCGGCGTGATAATGCGCGCTGACACCGGCCCATTCCAGTGTCAGCTGGTCCTGCACATCCAGCGTCCGGCGGCCGGCCTTGTAACGGCAGAGCAAGGCATCGGCACCGGAGCCAATGATGAACTCGTTGGCCGGATAGTCGCCGCCGCCGGAAAAGACGGCGCCCTGCATGGCCGCCAGGATGGCGGCTTCGCTGCCGCCGGCATGAATGAGCGGAATGGCGGCGTCCAGTGCGTCGTCGGCAAGGCTTGCTGCCTTTTCGACATAGACGATCTCCGCAGCACTCTTGACTAGGCGCAGGCGGCTGACCAGCAGCGATGCATCGACCAGCTCGCCGAAACTCGTCAGCTGCTGATCCAGCAGCCGGGCAATGCGGCCGGTCATGCCATGCGTGTCATACTCGATGCCGATGCGGGTGCCGAGCAGGTCGAGATCGCTCAAGAGGTTCTTCAGGTCCATTGTCGGATCGGCGTTGACCCGGTCGACCCAGACCTCGACGCGCTCGATATTCGACGTGTGCTTGGCCTGGCGCAGATCGGCTGAGCGGGTCAAAAGCACCATCGAACCATCGGCCTTGACCACCAGCGTCTGGAAGAAACAGTAGCCGAACGTGTCGTAGCCGGTCAGCCAGTACATGCTTTCCTGTGCAAACAGCAGCATGGCGGCGAGCTTTTCTTCCTTCATCTTGGCCGTCAGCCGTTCCAGCCGCGCCGAAAATTCGTCCTGCGTAAAATGCAGTGCCATGTCATGCCTCCCGTAAGGATATTGCAGAAATCTGCCGGCCATAATCCGGCTCGCTGCGATGGGTCGTCCGGCGGTAGGAGAAGAAACGCTCCTCGTCCGCATAGGTGCAAAGGTCGAGATTTTCGGCCGTGACGCCGGCGTCCGTCAGCCGCTTGATGGTCAGCCCCGGCAGGTCGAACATGGCGTGGCCCTCGCGCGGCGAGGGCGTGAAGAAGGCCGCGTAGCCGGGGTCCTTCTCCAGAAATCGCTCGACGAATTCGGTGCCGACTTCGTAGTTCCGGCGGCTGATCGAAGGACCGAGGCTTGCGGCGATATGCTCGCGGCGGGCGCCGAGCGAGATCATTGCCGCGATCGTGCTTTCGAGCACACCAGTCAGCGCGCCTTTCCAGCCGGCATGCGCAGCACCGATCACGCCGGCCTCAGCATCGGCAAACAGGACGGGGCCGCAATCGGCCGAAAGTACGCCGATCACAAGCCCCGGCGTCGCGGTGACCAGCGCGTCGGCCTCAGTGCGGGTGCCGTCATAGCTGGCATCGACGATCACGGCGTCGGGCGAATGGACCTGGTGCACCGTCGCCAGTTTCTGCGGCTCAGCACCGAACCAGGCGCTGACCCGGGCACGGTTTTCCTCGACACGATTGCGCTCGTCTCGTGAACCGAGCCCGACATTGAGGCCGCGATAGATGCCATCCGAAACGCCGCCTTCGCGGGTGAAATAGCCATGTCTGATGGCGCTTCCCGCTCTTGAGGCGATAAGCGGGCTTTGCACAGGGGAGAGCAAGGCATCATCCTTCATCGGTTGTTTTGCCTTTTCGATATGCTGCAATGCGGTGGGTTTTCCGGGCATGGCGGCTGTGTCAGCCCTGAGTGATTTGGCCGGATGTTGGCCTTAAGGGGCGGTCTCTGTCAATCCACCGAAACGACAGCGGGCGTCGCCGCGGCGTCTTGGCAGCCGCTATTTCTGGAAGGGAACAAGCGCCACATTCGGGCTACTGACCACCAGAACTTTGAACAATTCGCCCATTTTCCCTTCGCCGCCACCGGCCAGCCGTTCGGCGTCGGCACGGATGTTTTCCTGGGTTTCGACACTCTTGTCACGGCCAAGGGCTGCGGCGCGTTCGGCAAGGCCAAGCGCAATCAGAAAATCGCCCTGATAGGTCAGTCCGTTGATCTGCAAGCCCTCGGTCACCGCCCTGCGGGCAAGCTGTTCGAAATCGACATGGCTGGTAATGTCGGCTTGGCCTGGATGCGCGAGCGGCGGGTCGAACTGGTGGTCGTGCACCGCCTGCAGCGTGTCGCCGAGGCCCGTTGCCATGTGGCCGTAATCGATGATCACCGCTGTTCCGCCACTGGTGCGGATGCGCTCGCTGAGTGCCGCCATCACCGCGTCGCGGGCAGGGGCGGTCTCGAAGGCGGTTCCCAACGGTGCTGTCTGGGCGGCAGGCGGCAATAGATCGGGATCGATGCTGGCCACGCCGGCCGCAAACGCCAGCTCTCCGGCGGCATCAAGACCGACAAGCCGCTCTTTGAATCCTTGCGCTGTCTTGACGAACTGGCGGATGGGGATGGCGTCGAACAGTTCGTTGGCCGCCAAAAGCAGGAAGCCGGCCGGCACGGTGTCGAAACCGTCATGCCACGCCACCTTGAATTTGTGGGCGACCAGCGTCTGTTGCTGAACCTTCTGCAAGCGCTCGCTGGTTTCGACGAGATGCACGTCGGCTGCCTCGTAGAGGGCCGGGGAGAGTTTGCGGATAACCCGCAGGATGTCGGCCATCATCGTGCCACGGCCAGGACCGATCTCGACAAGATTGACCGGTACGGGTTCACCGTGCCGCTGCCAGGCCTGGACGAGGAAGATGCCGATCATCTCGCCGAACAGCTGGCTGATCTCCGGCGCCGTGATGAAATCGCCGGATTGGCCGAAGGGTTCGCGCGTCCTGTAGTAGCCATGTTCCGGATCGGCCAGGCAAAGCGAAAAATAGTCGGTGACGCTGATCGGGCCGTTGGTAAGGATGATGGCCTTGATCTTTTCCGCAAGCGGGGTGGTCATGTCGGCCCCTTCACGCGGTCGCGACAGTGGCGCGGCAGGCCCGCAGGATGGCCCAGAGACCGATCAGCACCATCGGCACCGACAGCAGCATGCCCATGGTCAGCCAGCCGCCGAGCAGATAGCCGAGTTGCGCGTCCGGCTCGCGGAAGAATTCCACGAAGATGCGTGCCAGACCATAGCCGGTGACGAACACGCCGCAGACGAGGCCAGGGGTTTTCAGCGCGTGGCGGTAGTAGATCATCACGGCAAGGACGGTCAGCAGCACGAGGCCTTCGAGCGCTGCCTCATAAAGCTGGCTCGGGTGGCGGGCGAAAGGGCCACCTGTCGGAAAGACGACGGCCCAAGGGGCGGACGATAACCGGCCCCACAGTTCGGCATTGATGAAATTGGCGATGCGGCCGAAGAAAAGCCCGATCGGCACAACGGCGGCGACGATATCGAACAGGCTCCAGACGGCAATCCTATTGCGCTTGGCAAACAGGATCATGGCGATCATCGTGCCGATCAGGCCGCCATGGAAGGACATGCCGCCATTCCAGATTTCCAGTGCCCGGAGCGGGTTGGCAAGCACGCTTTGCAGATCGTAGAACAGGATATAGCCAATGCGTCCGCCGCCGACGATGCCCGCCGCAACCCAGAGCAGGAAATCATCGAGCTGCGTTTCAGTGACGGCGGGGGCGCCGTTACGCCAAAGTGCTGTGTTGCGCGCCAGCCTGCGGGCATATTGCCAGCCGATCAGGATGCCTGCGACGTAAGCGAGGCCGTACCAATGGATCTGCAGCGGGCCAATGGAAATGAGTACCGGATCGATTTCCGGAAAGGGCATGATCGAGAAGAGTGTCGCTATTGTTTCCAAGGTCTTGCTTCATTTCCGCCGGTTGTTTTGCCGGAACATGGCCCTGCGGCAAGGCAGGGTCAAGGCAAGCCGCGTTCACGAAAGGCTGACATCACCGGTATTTTTCCTTGCATCGGCCCCCATGTGCTCCTACCTCCTCTTCAAGCCCGCCATGCGGGCAATGGACGCTAGAGACCGGAGACCGAGACAATGAGCACAGGTGCAAACCGCATTCTGGATGATTTTGCCAAGTTGATGACGGACGCGGCGGGTGCAGCCCAGGGCGTACGCAAGGAGATGGAAACGGTTTTTCGCGCCCAGGGCGAACGGCTCCTCAATTCCATGGATATTGTCAAGCGTGAGGAGTTCGAAGCCGTGCGGGAAATGGCGCTGAAGGCACGTGACGAAAACGACGCGCTTCTCGCCCGCATCGCAGCACTCGAAGCGCGCCTTTCAGACGCTGGCAAATAAGGAGAATCAACGCGGTGGCGCTCGCTGCGCCATCGCGTCTGATCGATTTCTGGGGCAGGTGTCCCGGGACGGTACAGGGGCGCTCGTTTTCAGGGCCGCCCGCACGGCATTTTTCATAAATCTTTCACCCTGTGGACACTGCCGAAAAACGCTTATGGCAGAGTCGTTTAAGAACGGGTGCTGAATCAATTTAAGAGAGCCTATCCACAACCACCGGCGCTATTTTTCACCCGGGGGGCTTTCATGCGGACTCCGGCATTATACACTGATTTTAAATGATGATTCGAAACGGATCACGCAAGCTCCAGGCAGGGTATGTCAGCCAGGATGGTCGTGTTTCCGGTAATCATAAATGTTTGTTTCTGGTGTTTGAGTTTGCAGTCATCGTGTGTGAACACGATGTCGCATGTCTGCATCAGGACTTTTGGGGTGATGTATGAGCCTGATGGAACTGGAATTTGAGCGCCAATCGAACCCGGTCGATATGATCGAGTTCGTCGCTGCCAATAATGATTGGTCCTTCGAGCGCTCTGGTGAGGACGAAATCGCCATGACTGTGGAAGGGAAGTGGACCGATTACCACGTCTCCTTCTCCTGGATGGAAGAATTCGAGGCGCTGCATCTCGCCTGCGCCTTCGACATCAAGGTTCCCGAAAGCCGCGTCAACGAAGTGATCCGGCTGCTCTCCCATATCAACGGCCAGGTACTGATGGGTCACTTCGATCTCTGGCGTCAGGAAGACGTGGTGATCTTCCGCCAGTCGCTGCTGCTTGCCGGCGGTGCCGAGCCGACCAACCAGCAGGTCGAGGTGCTGCTGTCCAGCGCGCTTGAAGCTTGCGAATCCTATTTCCAGGCCTTCCAGTTTGTGGTTTGGTCAGGTGTCGATGCACAGAGTGCCGTCGAGGCCGTGATGTTCGAAACCGTCGGAGAGGCGTGACGATGACTGTGCATACGTCGGGTCCGATCGTTCTGATCGGTGCAGGCAATATGGGCGGCGCAATGCTCGCCGGCTGGCTGAAAAGTGGCATCTCCGGTGCCGATCTGCTGGTTATCGATCCCGGTCCGCCGCCTGCCATGGCCAAGCTGATCGCCGACAACGGCGCGCGTCATGTGACAACGGCACCTGCGGAGCTCAAGGCTGGCGTTCTCTTCCTCGCAGTCAAGCCGCAGATGATGGGCACGGTGCTGCCGCCATTGAAGGGGCTTGTCGGCCCTGAAACGGTGGTCGTGTCGGTCGCTGCCGGTACGACGCTATCCTTCATGCAATCGCATCTCGGCGATGCAGCCATGGTGCGGGCCATGCCGAACACACCGGCAATGATCGGCCGTGGCGTCACCGGCGCCTTTGCCAATGGCGCGGTATCGAGCGCGCAGCGCGATCTCGTCCATAATCTTCTCAAAGTGTCCGGCCCGGTCGAATGGGTCGAAACCGAAGCCGATATCGATGCGGTTACCGCCGTGTCCGGCAGCGGCCCGGCCTATGTCTTTTATCTCGTCGAGTGCATGGCGGAGGCTGGCCGCAAGGCCGGTCTTCAGGCGGACCTTGCCATGCGGCTCGCACGGGAAACCGTCGCGGGGGCTGGTGAGCTTTTGCACCAGTCCCCCGATGACGCCTCAAAACTTCGCCAGAACGTGACGTCTCCCGGCGGCACCACGGCGGCGGCACTCAACATTCTCATGGCCGATGACGGCATGCAGCCTCTGTTCGACAGAGCGATTGCCGCAGCCCGCAAGCGGGCGGAAGAACTGGCCGGGTAATTCGGGACGTTTTCCATGACCGACACCATCACCTACGCCGATTTCGAGCGCGTCGATATTCGTACCGGCACGATCATCGAGGCGTCGCCCTTTCCCGAAGCACGCAAGCCGGCGATCAAGATCGTCATCGATTTCGGTCCGGAGATCGGCCTCAAGAAATCGTCGGCGCAGATTACCACGCACTACACGCCGGAAAGCCTGATCGGCCGCCAGGTGCTCGGCGTTGTCAATTTCCCGCCGCGCCAGATCGGCCCGTTTCGCTCTGAAGTCCTGACATTGGGCTTCGAAGACGAGGCCGGCGCGATCGTGCTTGCCGCCACCGACAAGCCGGTGCCGAACGGCAAACGGCTGCTGTAAGGAATTTCTTCTAAGGATATTGCTGATGGACCTCAGTGCCGTTCGAGACTTCGTCCGTGTCACCTGCCTGCGCGATGCGGCCATGGTCGCTGGAGACTGGTCGGCCTCGCATGTCGTTTCGCTGCTCGATCCGGAACTGGCTGAAGAGCACGTTCCGCGCATCTCCAATGCAAAGCACCATGTCGTGCGGTTGCGTGACCAGGAAAACGCGCTGGCAACCGGTCATTTTCCGGATGCGGTCACGGCGTTCTTCGATGTCGTCCTTCCGGCGATCGAACAGCAGGGCAGCCGCATTCTCGTCCACTGCCACGCGGGCGTCAGCCGCTCCACCGCTTTCGCCTACGGCATCCTCGCCCACCGCTTTGGCGCTGGCCGCGAGGAGGAGGCTTTTGCAGCTCTCCTGTCGATCGTCAACAAACCCTGGCCGAACCGCCGCATCATCGAGATTTTCGACGCGCACTGGCAAAGGCAAGGGCGGCTTCTCGCCCCGCTCGACGTGATGCGGGCAAAGCACCCAAAACGTATCGACGCTTGGCACCGGTTCAATGAACGGCGCGGGATGATCGGCACCTATTCGCGGTGAGAATCTGCCCGCCGCAACTTCATCTACGACGGATTTGACAAGCCATACTCTGTCCATGCAATAGTACTATGGCGAGATTTCTTTGGAGCATCGATAAAAACCGAGCCCTAAAGGAGCATTCGGATCGGCATGTCTGTTTTGAAGATATTGTTGCCGCGATCGATGCCGGTGGTTTGTTGGATGACATAGAGCATCCGAATGCCGAAAAGTATCCGAAGCAACGGATGCTCGGCGTGTTGTTCTCGGGGTATGTGTATGCGGTTCCCTATGTGCAGGATGCGGATGGTAACCTGTTCCTGAAGACCGCGTTTCCAAGCCGACGGCTTAGACAGGGTTATTTGCCGGGAGAAGATGATGTCCAAGAAGCCTGAAATCGGCGGTTATCTCGACGAAGAAGAAGCGTCGCTGATCGAGGCACTTGAAAATAGCAGTTTGCCTCTCAAGAGCGGGCTGACGCCTGCTCGCCGCGCTGAATTGGAAGCAACCGCGCGGATAACATTCAGCGAGGATCGGGAGAAGATTTCCCTGCGGGTCTCCAAGGCTGATCTTGCCCAGTTGAAGTCTCGCGCGCTGCAGGAAGGTATTCCGTACCAAACCCTGATTAACTCTATAATTCATAAATACGTTTCGAGCTGATCTGATCGGCACATATTCGCGGTGATCATACCGGAACCCGAACCACAGCTCTCAATCCACCCATCGGACTATCTGACAGCGTGACATTGCCGCCATGGCTTCTGGCGATGTCCAGCGCAATGGCGAGGCCGAGGCCAGTTCCTGAACTGTCGAGATTGCGGGCCTCGTCGAGCCGGAAGAATGGCTTGAAGACGTCTTCGCGCGAGCGCTCAGGAATGCCGGGACCGTCATCGTCGACGGTGATCGTCAGCCATTTGCTGCTGTGCTTGGCATCGATATGGACGGTGTTGGCGTAGCGGTAGGCGTTGGATGCCAGATTGGCGACCAGCCGGGTAAAGGCATTCGGCCGCACACGGATATTGTCGTCGCCTTCCACCGAGGTCGTGACCGTCTTGTCGTGCAGTTCACCCTCGAGCGTCAGCCGGTTCATCAAGTCGCTGAGTTTCAGCTGCCCGACATCTTCCTCCGCCTCACCGCGCGCGAAGGCGAGGTATCCTTCCAGCATGCTCTGCATGTCCTCGACATCCTGGTTGAGGTTGTCGAGATCGGCGCTGTCGCCGGCCAGCGCCAGTTGCAGCTTGAAGCGGGTGAGGATGGTTCTGAGGTCGTGACTGACGCCGGTCAGCATCGCCGTGCGCTGTTCCATCTGGCGCTCGATGCGCTCGCGCATCTGGATGAAGGCAAGGCCTGCCCGGCGGACTTCCTCGGCGCCTCGCGGGGAGAAATCGTCGATCTTCTGCCCCTTGCCAAAGCTCTCGGCCGCATTGGCGAGCGCCAGGATCGGCCGGATCTGTCCGCGCAGGAACAGGATGGCGATGGTCAGGAGCACCAGCGAGGCGCCGACCATCCAGACGATGAAGATATGGGTGTTGGAGGCATAGGCCTGGCTGCGGCGTGCGTAGACCCGCAGGATACGCTTGTCGTCGAGCTTGATGCGCACTTCGACGAGATCGGAATTGCCGACCGTATCGATCCAGAACGGCTTGCGGATCTGGTCGGAAATCTCCTCGCTGAGGATCTGGTCAAGGATTTCGAAAAATGGTTTTGGACGCGGCGCCGGCAATTCGCCATCCGGCTCGATTGAGATACGCAGGTTGAGCCGGTCCCGGGCGATCTGGATGATATCGGCATAATCGCTGGCGGGCATCGCTTCGATCAGGTCGATGACGGCGGCGATATCGCCGGTGACGGCTGCCGACAGCCGTTGGGTGACCAGTTGCCAGTGCCGTTCCATAAAGACAAAGGCAACCACCGACTGCAGCAGCACCATCGGGATGATGACGATCAGCAGCGAACGGGCATAGAGCCCCATCGGCAGCCGTCGCCGCAGCCAGCGGGTGCTGCGCTTCAAGGGTGTTTCGCCGGTTTGCGTGCGGGGACGCCGCAGGATGTCAAAGCTTGCCATGGAAGCCTAACCGGTTCATTCGCCTAGTCCACGCTTAGCCGGTAGCCAATGCCGCGTACCGTCTGCAGCCAGACGGGATTGGACGGATCGTCTTCGATCTTCCGGCGCAGGCGGTTGATCTGCACGTCGATTGTCCGTTCGCCGACCTCCGCCTCGTCGCTGACCAGTTCATGGCGCGGAATGGTCTCGCCGGCGCGCTGCGAAAACAGCATCATGATCTCCTGCTCGCGGTCGGTCAGCCGAATATGGTCGGCGCCGCGCCGCAACTCCTTGCGCACCACCGAGAAGGTGAACGGGCCGAAGATGACCTGTTCGACCTTGGGGGCTTTTGCGGGGGCGTTGCGCCGCAGGATATTGTTGATGCGCAGCACCAGTTCGCGCGGGTCGAACGGTTTTGGCAGGTAGTCGTCGGCGCCTGCCTCAAGGCCCTCGATGCGGGCATTGGATTCGGCAAGTGCCGTCAGCATGATCACCGGCACGGTCTTGATCTTGCGCAGGCTCTGGGTCAGCGAAATGCCAGTCTCGCCGGGCATCATCACATCGACGATCAACAGGTCGTAGTCGATGCCTTCGAGCTTGCGGCGCGCCTGGTCGGCATCCGCAGCCGTGGTGACGCGAAATCCTTTTTCCATCAGGTAGCGGTTGAGAAGATCGCGAATCCGGCGGTCGTCATCCACGACCAGCAGATGGGCGGCATCGTCGTCGATCCTGATCGTCTTTGTCATTTGTCTTGAGCCCTGTCATCTCGCATAGGCCGGCTGTGTCTGCCGGGTGTCATTTGTCGTCGGCATTTTTCATGCCGGCCAGGAAGCGTTTGACCAGTTCGCGTGCGCCGGGACCGGTTTTTTCCATGGCCTCGGCGATGCGCCGTGATTGTGGCTCGGCCAAGGCTCTTGCGAACGTCTTGCCTTCCTTCGTTGTATAGAGCTTGCGTTGCCTGCGATCCTCCGGTCCGGCAACTTGATGAATATACCCTGAATCAATGAGTTGTTTCAAAACACGCGCCAGGCTCTGCTTGGTGATCCGCAGCGTCTCAAGCAGATCGGCGACGGTCATTCCGGGTTCGCGATCAACGAAGTGCAGGACACGGTGGTGCGCGCGCCCGAAACCGCGCTTTTCGAGAATCACATCGGGATCGGAGGTGAAATCCCGATAGGCAAAGAAGAACAGCTCGATGATTTCAAAATCAACCGCGTCCGTGTTGTCTGCCCCAGCCGATGGCATGTCATTTTCGGCTTTCTGGTTCGGCTGTCCTGCCACGCAGTCGTTTCCTTTCAATTACAGTGCATTCTACGAAACATTTGAAAAAATATGTCAGTCATATTGACATATTTTTTCGTCATTGGTAAGCCTTTGACCGCAGAAGGGCGAACTTCCGGCGCTTGCTCTATCTCTGAAGATAGGCCGCGCCGCGCCGATCGCCAATCCAAATTCATCATAATGGATTTCCCTGGCTCGCGTTTGCCGATAAATTGAATCAGGGAAGACAATCAACACAAAGAATGGCGCGTGGACGCCGAGGGATGAGACGATGGCAACAGTTCCTTTTGATCAGTTGGACGGGCAGATCTGGTTCAATGGCGAATTCGTCGATTGGAAAGACGCCAAGATCCATGTGCTGACCCACGGGCTCCACTATGCCAGCGCAGTCTTCGAAGGCGAGCGCGCCTATGGTGGCCGCATCTTCAAGCTCACCGAACACAACAAGCGTCTGCACAAGTCGGCCGAAATTCTCGGTTTCACGATCCCTTATTCGGTTGAAGAGCTGGATGCGGCAACGGTTGAACTTTTGAAGCGTCAGGGATTCTCCGAAGCCTATGCCCGCCCGATCGCGTGGCGAGGATCGGAAATGATGGGCGTTTCGGCCCAGAGCAACCGCATCAATGTCGCCATCGCCATCTGGCAGTGGGGCAGCTATTTCAATCCGGCCGAAAAGTTGAAGGGCATCCGCCTCGACATTGCCGAGTACCGCCGGCCGGATCCGAAGACGGCGCCTTGCGCCTCCAAGGCCGCCGGTCTCTACATGATCTGCACGATTTCCAAGCATGCGGCAGAAGCCAAGGGCTATGCCGATGCGATGATGCTGGATTATCGCGGCCAGGTGGCTGAAGCGACCGGCGCCAACATCTTCTTCGTCAAGGATGGCGTCATCCATACGCCGGTGCCGGACTGCTTCCTCAACGGGATTACCCGCCAGACGGTCATCGAGCTTGCCAAGCGCCGGGGCTATCAGGTTGTTGAACGGGTGATCATGCCGGAAGAGCTTGCAGATTTCTCGGAATGCTTCCTCACCGGTTCCGCAGCCGAGGTCACGCCGGTCTCCGAGATCGGCCCCTATGCGTTCAAGCCGGCGACGATTTCCGAGACGTTGATGAACGACTACATGAAGGAAGTTTATCCGGTCGCTGCCGCTGCGGAATAATTCGCGTCTTCGATACGCATTAAGAAAAGGCGGCAGATGAGCCGCCTTTTTTCGTTGAGATTTGGTTCGTTGACGCGACCGGGTACGGATCGCGATCCGCGTTTCAGGCTCGGCTTTTGCCCATGACCAAGCCAGCAAGCCCGGTCAGGACGCCACCGCCGACAAGTCCACCGATGGCTTGCGTGATCAGCCCGGCGGCTGCGGCTTCGCCACCCAGCATCTGAACGAGAAAACCGCCGCCAAGGCCGCCGATCGCGCCGACAATCGTGCGTACGACGACGCTGAGCGCCTGTTGCTTGAGAACCGCGCCCGCCGCGTTTCCACCCGCAGCACCGGCAATCAACTGCGTAATGATAGGCAATAATGCTTCCATTGTTCGCTGCTCCCGTTTCAGCCATTGGCGTCCGGCCCCCCGGACTCACCTGGCACGCCGTCGATCCGGCATGTGCAGGTTGAGGCGAAAATCCGCACGAGTCAATTTCGCAGCTGCGAAATGAGATTTTTGCTGAAAATCGCCTTCAGGTGGAGAGGAAAGCCGCCATGTTCATGACTGTGTCATGAGCGCGCGATAGCGAAGGATGACGCGTGTTTCGCCCTGCCATCGACGACAGAATTTTCCCATAGCCGATCTCCCGCGCAATCACTTCCCAGTGAAATGCAGACGGGCTCTTTTGTTCGCGTCTTTGCCCATTCTGCTGTTCCCATGGGAACTGCGAATATCCCCAGATTGTAAAATACTGAATTCGTTCCGCTTTACCGGAACTTTTGGGGAATTCCGGTGTTTAGACGCCAACAGGAGAGGGTATGAACATGCAGCCGAACATTTCCGAGGAGCCGTATTCGGCCGCGCGTCAGCTGCGTCCGGTCGTCATCACCGTCATTGCCGCCAAGCTCGCGGTTTTCGCGCTGCTGATGACGACGATCAATGTCCAGGCGCCGCTGCCGGCAGCCGTTGAACTGGCAGACATGCGCTAGGGCGATTTGCCCGGCATCTTTGGGCAGCCCGCGTTTCGCAGCTGCGATGTGCCTTAACACCCGTCTTTGCCGTTTTCATTGCAGCGCGTCCATCCTATATGCTGTCCTACGAGTGAGACAGCGAGGCACGGCTCCATGTTACAGGCGGGCATTATCCCGGTTACCCATTTCCAGCAGAATTGCACGGTTTTGTTCGATACCGAAACCAAGGAAGGCGTTGTCGTCGATCCGGGTGGCGATGTCGATCTCATCCTGCAGACCATCAAGGAAAACGGCATCACGCTGAAGGCGATCTGGCTGACCCATGGCCATATCGACCATGCCGGCGGCGCCAAGGAACTGAAAGAAGCCCTGAACCTCGATATTATCGGCCCGCACAAGGACGATCTGCCCCTGCTCGAAAAGCTGGAGACGCAGGCTGAAAAGTTCGGATTGGCGATGAAGGTCGAGAATATCCTGCCGGATCAATGGCTGGAGGATGGCGACACCGTCTCCTTCGGCGAGCATGTCTTCGAGGTGCTGCATTGCCCCGGCCATGCGCCCGGCCATGTGGTCTATTACAATCGCGAGCAGGGTTTTGCCCATGTCGGCGATGTGCTGTTTCGCGGCTCCATCGGCCGTACCGATCTGCCGGGTGGCAACCACCAGCAGTTGCTCGATTCCATTCGCGACAAGATACTGCCGCTCGGCGATAATGTCGGCTTCATTTGCGGTCATGGCCCGGGCGGCCAGATCGGCGAGGAGCGCCGGACCAACCCCTATCTGCGCGGTTTGTAACGGCCAGCATCGACACTGTGCCGTAGGCAGAGACAGCAAAAAAGGCACGTGCAGATCAGCACGTGCCTTTTTCATTGAAGTATTACTGTTAGTCTCAGCCGGCCTGGCAGAAATAATCCCGGCCGTCATAGCCGCGGAACGTGCCCGACTGCGAATCGAACGAGCGGTAACGCTGCGAGCAATACCGGTACCAGCCGGGTGTCCAAGGCTCCAGTCCACCGTAGTTCTGAACAACGACGGGGCGAGGGCGGCGATAGACCCGGCGCGGCTCGTAATATTCGGGCTCCGGATCGATATAGACCCGTTCCTGATAACGCGGCTGGCTGGCAATCGCGCCGCCAATGATCACGCCGGTGGCAAGACCGAGTGCGCCCAGCGCTACGGCGTCGCCATTGTTGTGACGGCGATAGTCCCTGTCGTAGCCGCCATGACGGTAGCCGCGGCGGCCCCAGTCTTCAGCTTGGGCGGACGACACTGTCGGGATGACCGTCGCTGCGGTGGCGAGGGCAAGAACGGCAGCTTTGATAACCTTGTTCATTGATTCGATCCTGTTTTCGGCCGGACAATTCAGTCCTTGATGATGGAGACAGATTAATACGGCGAAACTGAATGCAGGCTGAATGAAAAAACCCGGCAACGAGGCCGGGCTTCAACGTGAATCTGTTTGCAGCAAGCGGGCTGTTTAGCCCGAGACCTGCAGGTTGACCGCCTTCGGACCTTTGCCGCGGCGATCCGGTTCTGTGTCGAAGCTGACCTTCTGGTTCTCGGACAGTCCGTTCAGGCCCGAAGCCTGGACTGCGGAAATATGCACGAAGATGTCTGCGCCACCATTGTCCGGCTTGATGAAACCAAAGCCCTTGTCGGTGTTGAAGAATTTAACAATGCCAGTCTCGGCCATGCGTCAGGTCCTTTTTCCTCTGCCCGGATGCGGCGGGCAGCATTACAGTGTTTTGCCCCAAAAGGGCGTGCGGCAGGCAGTTCTCGATTATGAGGAAAGGGTCCTGTTATTGCAGCCAGTCATCGAAAAACTCCGTCTTTGCCCGACTGCCCGGAACATTGTGCGTCTCCGGCGCGCGTTAATATAAAGGTCTTCCCGTGTTCGCAAATTGCCCGAACACAGTAAGCTTGCTGTGTTTATTTTAAATTGGCAAGCAAAAGTTTTTTGAAGCAAGTGTGCCGTTTTGGTTTGTTTAAAAAGCAATCAACTGCCGAAAAATGCGGTTCTTCGGCTGATATACTGCAAGCTATTGAAAATATTGTCATTTGGCTGGTAGTGCGAATTTTTTGAGCTGTTTGCGACGGAGAGGGTCGCAGAAGGCCAAGGCAACGCCAGCCAATCCCTTCGGGATTTTAAATATTAACCGTTTGATAAAACGTGGTACTTGCCTGCTACCAGTGAAATATACCCGGTGTCGAGAAAACCGCGCCCTTACCGCTGACGAGGTATCATGCGCCGGCTGTGGCGCGCTTCGCTTTGGTCAATTCGGGGACGATCTCGGCGATCAACATGGCGGCAAAGATCGTCGCGCAACCGATGTAACCAATCGTGGTAATGGTCTCCCCGAGCAGCAGAACGCCGAGCAGCGCGGCAAACAATGCTTCGCTCGACAGGAAGATCGCTGCCTGCGGCGCCGTCGTGTAGCGCTGGCCGACGACTTGGCAGATGAAACCGATGCCGCTGGAAAAGAAACCGGCATAGAGGATTTCGGGCAGGGCGTTGGTGATGGCGGCCATATCGAGCGGTTCGAAAATCGCCCCGGCCAAGCAGCCGAGAACGGCACAAACGGCAAATTGTACCACGCACAGCGGCATAGGCCGGCCGGTACTGCCGACGAAAATGCCGACCAGCATGACCTGAAGTGCCCAGAAGGCAGCGCAGATGATCGTCAGGAAATCACCATTGTTGAGGCCGGCAAGCGTGCCGCCGCTGAGAAGGAAGATGCCCAATAGCGCCAATCCGGCAGCCGGCCAGATGATCCAGTGCGGCTTGCGGCGCAGGAACACGACCGTCAGGATTGGCACGAACACGACGTAGAGCCCAGTCAGGAAGCCGGAATTGGTGACGCTGGTCGTCAGGAGGCCAAGCTGCTGGGTCATCGCGCCGGCAAACAGCGCCAGTCCGATCCAGAGGAAATTGCGGATGCCGGATCCCGGTATCGGCTGTTGTGCTTTGCGGTGCTCCCACAAAGCCAACGGTGCCGCGACTGCGGTTGCAATGGCAAATCGAAGGCCGATGAACCACATCGGACCAATCGAATCCATCGCTGTCGATTGCGCCACGAAACCGGCACCCCAGATGGCGCCGGACACGAGCAGGAAGAGATTGGCCTGGATGCGGGTCACGATATCGGTTCCGGATGGCTCGGCACGGAAGGCCTCGCATCGGAACGATTTCAGGCATGCGTGTCAGGTTGTGATGACGTTCCGGCTAGCATTTGCATCAAAAACAGGCAAGGGCACGAAGACCACTCGCGCAGGTCACAATCAGAAGGATCGTGCCGGCGAAAGGGGGAGGCCTTCCGCCATCGAACCTTTCGCTTCAACGGCATCTGCAACAAGTTCGGCATTGACGATATAGCGAAGGGGGCCTTGCTCGGTGGCATCGAACGGCCAGCAGGTGGCGAGCGCCAGATTGCGGCCGGGCGCATCGGCGTTAATGCCGCTCTCGTCCCAGCGGGCGATGCGGCTGGCGCCGGCGCGGAAGGTGAGGTTGGTTCCATCCTTGCGGGTAATGACCAGAAGGTCGCCCTGCTTGACGTCTTTCAGCCAGCGGAAATGCGTATCGCGATGGGCGGCGATGACCGATGTGCCAAGTTCACCCGGCGCCGGGGTATTGGCCAGTCGCGCCGGACCAAAGGCCAGAGCCTCGCCGCTGGCGCCGGAAAGCACGACCGCCGTTTTACCGATCCGAAGGGCAGTGATTTCCGCTTCGGTGGAGAAGTCGGCCCAGGGCCAGGGTTTGGCATTGGTTTCACCCTGTAGCTGCGCCTCGAAGCTGCGTTTGAGGAGAACCTGGGAAAACTCCGACTTGGCCTTCATGTAAAAGCCTTTGCCGACCAGCATCAGGCCGGCGAGCGCGATCAGCAGGATCCCGGCCAGAACCACGGTCTCCAGCGGATTGAGGCGCGCCAGAAAGCTGGCGCCCCCTTCCTTGCCCTGTCCTTGCTCTGGGCTTGCATCGTTGCCGGGCTTATCGTACACGGTCACGCGCCTCCGAAACCAGGCCACGCAGCTGCCAGCGCCACAGGCTGAAGGTTGTCGCTGCCATCAGGGCGAAGGCAAGCAGCATCAGGCCGATCAGGATATGCCGGTCGGCCAGCGTTGCCGTTTGCGGCAGGTCTACCTGTTTGCCCGCGTCGGCAATCATGCTGGCGGCACGCGCCGTCGGGGCTGCGGCCATCCGGTCGGCGACCATCATTGCCTGCTGTTCGCCCTGTTCCAGCGATGCCTTGCGCTGGCCTTCCGGAATGGCCTGTTCTGGCTTTTCGCCAAAGACCTTCTCGAAATCCCAGCCCTCGGGCAGGTTGAGCGGCATGTCGGTGCTGGCGACAGGCTCGTTGGCCGGACGTGACGGCGTGACATCAACGGCGACAAGGCTGGTGACGCGGGAGACCAGGTGATTGGCCAGCGCCACCCTCTCGATCTCTCTGTCGAGCGCGGCCGCATCGTTCACCGCATAGGCATTGGCTTCCAGATCGTCGATCTTGCGGCGGGCCCAGAGCTTGGCGATGCCATTTCCTTCGGAGGCCTTGGCGACATCCATTTCGATCCGCCAGGGCTGGTTGCCGGTCTTGCCGGTGATCTGCAGCTTTCCTGCAGGCGTGGCGCCGTCCAGCTGCGCCGTCAACACCACCGGCTCGCCGCGATAGAGATCCGGCATCGGGTTCGGGGTGATATCCTGCGCATTGGCGCCATCGAAGCTGACGGCAATGTCGGTCATCACAGGATTTTCGAGCTTGGCGAACAGCTCACCCATGCGCGCTGCGACCTGGTCTTCCGAGCCGATCAGCGTGAAGGTGCCACGGCCGAGTTCTGCGGCCTTGGTCATGAAATGCGTGTTGGGCGCCGAGCCGATGCCGACGGTGAAGACGCGGGCATCGCCCCGGTTCTTCGAAATCTCCTCGAACAGCTGCGCCTCGTTGCCGATCGCGCCATCGGTAAGGAACACCACCTGCCGCAGGGCGCCGGGCTCGACTGGGCCCTGGGTGCGAAGAGCAGCTTCCAGTGCCGGCAGCATTTCGGTGCCGCCATCGGCGGTCAGGCCGCGAACGAAGGCGATGGCATTCTCGCGCTCGTCCGGCGTTGCCTGGACGAGCGAGGGGAAATGCACCTCCATCGTGTCGTCGAAGCGGACGACGTTGAACTTGTCTTCCGGCCGCAGTTTCGAGATCGCTAGCGCCAGGCTGTCACGCGCCTGCTCGATCGATGGCCCGGCCATCGATCCGGAATTGTCGATGACGAAGACGACTTCACGTTTCGCTGGGGTTTCCGTTGCAGCGGATGCGGTGGGAGGCGTGACGAAACCGAGCAGATAGGTCTTGCCGTTCTGCGTTTCGCGGAACAGGCCCGCATTCGGCGTCTTGCCGGCGATGGCATTCCAGCTCAGTTCGAAATCCTTGTCGGCCGGTACGCTGCCGCCCTTCAGCGAAATCTTGCGGGCCATGTCATCGACCGTCTGCATCTCGGTCTGATGGAAAGGCGAGGTGACAGTGCCGAGCGGGAATCCGGCATTGAGATTGACCGTCAATGTCACCGGATTGATCCTGGCATTTTCAGCGGGATCAAGCACAGGGGCCGTGATCTTGTCGCGGTCCGGAACGGGATCGTTGACGGCATAGCCGGACTTCGGATCGAGATCGACCGTCTGCACGATCGGATCGGGATTGTAGCGCGGCGCCACCACCATCGGGAACCTCAGCCAGAATTCGCCGCCCGACTGGTCGACGCTGCTCTGGTACTCGATCTGCACGACGATGGTTTCGCCGGGACCGATATTGGCCACCTGGTTGGTAAAGATGTTGGGACGCTGCTGCTCGAGAAGGGCGGTCTTCTTGCCTTCCGCCTTGGCTTCCTCGTAGACCCTGCGGGCCTCTTCGCGGGCTTTGATCTCACCCTCGATGAAGCGGTCGCCGATCTGCATTTTCAGCGTATCGACGGCGGAATTTTCCGGCAGCGGAAAGACATAGGTGCCCTCGACCCAGCCTTTGCTCGGGTTCTGGAAGCGTTGGGTGACACGGGTGCGGACGATCGGGCCGTTGACGTCGATGACCACATCGCTCGCAAGCCGCGGTGCCTCGACGAACGATCCCGGTTCCTTGGACGGGAAGAGCAGGGCGCCCGTGCCCATGTCGTTGGGGCGCACATAGCCGGCAAAGCGCTGCGGCTTGCTTCCGTTCGTCTCGGCCATGGCATGCGAGAAAAATCCCATCACGAACAGCAGAGCGAGTGTGACGGCAACAAGCATCGCCACGATCAGATACTCGATTTGCCGCCCGGTCATGCGGCTCGGCGGCTTGGCCGTGTTTTCGGTGTTCAGAAGCATTGCAGGCCCCCTCGGCGCACATGGATTCGTCTACCTCCAGAAAAGGCTCCGAAATCGGCTGCACAAGGACGGAATTGCGGCAGGCCAAGGCATTTGTTGTGACCAAATCAAGGCGTTGTGGAAATCGGCGAAAGCGATTGTTTTTGATGAATAAATCTCAGTGGAGAAACGTTCTTGATTCTCATGTTCCCGCCGCCGCTGGGGTCCGGCATTTCGCTTTAGCCGGGTTCAAAAAGCAGAGTCGTTTCAGGCCTCTGCGCGGCTGAGCCGACAAAGTGATTCATAGAAACCGGTGATGTCACTGATGAAACATTGTCATGGTTACGCATTTTGCCGATTTTTAAGGGCATTTGCGCTTGAAACCGGGGCGGTCTTTCGACATACACCTAACCGCTATGGAGCCTGGCAGAGCCGCTCCATTGGCCGCATGCTGTTTCAACCTGATCAGGATAAACATATCATGGCCTTTCTTGCCGACGCCCTTTCCCGTGTAAAGCCATCCGCCACCATCGCCGTTTCCCAAAAAGCCCGGGAACTGAAAGCCAAGGGCCGCGATGTGATCGGGCTTGGCGCCGGAGAGCCGGATTTCGATACGCCTGATAATATCAAGAAGGCTGCGATCGACGCGATCAACCGCGGTGAGACGAAGTACACGCCGGTTTCCGGCATCCCCGAACTGCGCGAGGCGATCGCCAAGAAGTTCAAGCGCGAAAACAACCTCGAATATTCGGCTGCCCAGACGATCGTCGGCACCGGCGGAAAGCAGATTCTTTTCAACGCCTTCATGGCGACGATGAATCCGGGCGATGAAGTCGTTATCCCGGCACCTTACTGGGTTTCCTATCCCGAGATGGTGTCGATCTGCGGCGGCACGCCGGTGTTCGTCGAAGCGACCCAGGCCAACAATTTCAAGCTGACCGCCGAAGACCTCGACAAGGCGATCACCGACAAGACCAAGTGGTTCATCTTCAACTCGCCGTCCAACCCGTCGGGCGCGGCCTATAGCCATGCCGAACTGAAGGCCCTGACCGACGTGCTCTTGAAGCACCCGCATGTCTGGGTCCTGACCGACGACATGTACGAGCACCTGACCTATGGCGACTTCAAGTTCGCCACTCCGGTTGAAGTCGAGCCGAAACTCTATGACCGGACGCTGACCATGAATGGCGTCTCCAAGGCCTATGCCATGACCGGCTGGCGCATCGGCTATGCGGCCGGGCCGCTGTCGCTGATCAAGGCGATGGACATGATCCAAGGCCAGCAGACCTCGGGCGCCTGCTCGATCGCCCAGTGGGCTGCCGTCGAGGCGCTCAACGGTACGCAGGACTTCATTCCGGAAAACAAGAAAATCTTCGAAGGCCGCCGCGACCTCGTCGTGTCGATGCTCAACCAGGCCAAGGGCATCGAGTGCCCGTCGCCGGAAGGTGCGTTCTACGTCTATCCGTCCTGCAAGGGCCTGATCGGCAAGACTGCGCCGTCGGGCAAGGTCATCGAGACCGACGAAGACTTCGTCTCCGAACTGCTCGAATCCGAAGGCGTCGCCGTCGTTCACGGATCGGCCTTCGGCCTCGGTCCCAACTTCCGTATCTCCTACGCGACCTCGGAAGAACTGCTTGAGGAAGCCTGCAAGCGCATCCAGCGCTTCTGCGGCGCCTGCAAGTAAGCAGCTCCACTGAACGACAACGGGCCCGCCGGAAACGGCGGGTTTTTTGTTGGGTTTTCAACGGTGGTGATGGCCAAACACCAAACTCCCTCATTACCGCCCTTGTGGTGGTAATCCAGCAGCACCGCGTCTGCGGTGCTGAAAGACTCCTTTCACGCGACGGACGTCGCGTGGCTGGATTACCGGGACAAGCCCGGTAATGAGGGAGTGGGGATTCTTTGTTTGAAAACAGAAGATGTTGTGGGAGCCCTTCGCTCAGGCTGTCACAACCCGTGCGGATAGTGCGAAATATCCGCCCAATTCGGGTTCATTGCGTCAATCAAGTTGAGCTTCCATTTCCGGGTAAATTTCTTGATGCTCTTTTCGCGCTGGATCGCGTCAATCAAAAGATCATACTCCTCAAACCAAACCAGCGTTTTCACGCCATACCGGGATGTAAATCCGGGCGTCAGGTTGTTTTGATGTTCGAAAATCCGGCCGGGCAGGTCCCGGGTGACGCCGGTATAAATCGTTCCGTTGCGTTGGGATGCGAGAATGTAGACGTAACCCTTCCTGCGTGTATCATGGCTAATTGCAGCAATTTTTCAAGATACCCCCGTACCCCTCATTACCGCCCTTGTGGCGGTAATCCAGCAGCACGGCGTCTGCGGTGCTTAAAGATTCCTCTCACACGACGGACGTCGCGTGGCTGGATTACCGGGACAAGCCCGGTAATGAGGGGAAAATTGGGATGACCGGGTGAAAGGTGGCAGAGGCGGAGAGGGTGTGCGGCTTCGCGCAAGCTGTTACAAACCAAGCAGATAATGCGAAATATACGCACACTCGGGAAACTTTGCCTCAAGTAGCAACATCTAGCCACCGAGCGGAAAATCGGGGCACCGAACAGGCCAAGCGGCTTCCGCTTCAGCCCAATTCCCGGTACACAACGGCCTATCGAGGAGCCCCGTCATGACCATTGCGCCGCATCACAGGATCTATACCTGTTTCTTCCTGTTTGCCGTGTCGCTCGGCGCGTTGCTCGCCCGCATGCCGGATCTGCAGGTGGCGCTTGGGGTCAATAAATCTGAGCTCGGGCTGACGCTGATCGGCATGGCGATCGGGGCGCTGATTTCGCTGACATTCTCCTCGCCGCTGATCGCACACCTTGGCGCGCGGACCACGGCCTTCATCACCATTCTCGGCACGGCCGCTTCGTTTGCGATCGTTCCCTGGGTCGGTGCCGCGCCGCTGGTGTTCTGTGTGCTTTTTGTCGCCGGTCTGCTTGCCGGCGCGCTTGAAATCAATCTCAATGTCGAGATCGACCGGCTCGAAGCGCGGCTCGGGCGTGGCATCATGAACAGGGCGCATGGTTTCTGGAGCCTCGGGTTTTTCGTTACCGCGCTGATTGCCTCTTTCGTGCGCCAGGGCGAAATCCCGATGCAGCTTCATCTCGCGGTGACGTTCGCCGTCGTGCTGGCCGTCGGCCTCTTTGCCATATCGGGCATCCGCAATGCGCCGGCCCGCGCCGTGTCGCATGAGGCAAAGGCGCCGCTGTTTGCCGTGCCGACCCTTGGCCTCTTGCCGCTCTGCATCATCGGCATCGCCGCCTTCCTCGTCGAAGGCGCGGGCATCGATTGGTCGGCGATCTACATGCGCGACGTCTTTGCCGTCGAGCCGTTCATTGGCGGTCTCGGGCTGACGCTGTTCACCTTCTTCATGGCGATCGCCCGGCTGTTCATCGATCCGGTCGTCGACCGGTTCGGCGCCCGCAACGTCGCCTCGGTCTTGCTGGTCCTGTCGGCCATCGGTCTCACCGCCGTCTGGCTGGCGCCACATGCCTATATCGCGCTGTTCGGTTTCGCCCTGATGGGCGGCGGCTGCAGTGCGGTCTATCCACTGGCGGTCTCGGCCGCTGCCCAGCGCACCGACAGGCCAGCACAGGTGAATGTCGCAGCGCTCGGGCAGGTGACGTTCATCGTCTTCTTCCTCGCGCCTCCTCTGCTCGGCTTCATTGCTGAACATGCCGGCATCCGCACATCCTATCTCGTCTGCCTGCCGTTGATCATCTATGCGCTGTTTTCGGTGAAGGCGCTGGCACCGCGGCGGGGATCGCAAGGGCTGGTGCAGGCTCCAGCCGGCGGCGTGCCGTCCGATCATCTGCCGATGTAGGCCAGTAATCCCTCCACCAGCGCATCGAAGGTGGCGCGGCATCGTGGCGTGGTTTTCAGGTTTTCGTGCATGACGACGAAGGTTTCGAGCGGCAGTTCGAACTCCTGTTCGAACACGCGCACGATATCCGGATCACGCCTGGCGAGCTGAACCTGACAGACGCCGATGCCGAAGCCGGCGCGGATGGCCGCCAGCTGGGCCAGATTGCTGTCGGCGCGAAACGAGGGACGCATCAGCTCGATCAGCGGCACGCGCCTGCGGATGGCCCGGACAAATGCGCTTTCGCGGTCAAAGCCGATGGTCCGGTGATCAAACAGGTCTTCCAGCTTGTCCGGCATACCGTGTTTGTCGAGATAGCGACGGTGGGCGTGCAGTCCCAGCGGAATGCCGCCGATCCGGCGAGTGATCAAGGCGTCCTGTTGCGGCTCGACCATGCGCACGGCGATATCGGCTTCCTGGCGCAACAGGTCTTCGACGGCATCCGACAGCGACAGCTCGATGACGAGGTCCGGATACCGCTCACTGAGCGCGGTCAGCATCGGTGGCAGCACCTCGATGCCGATCACTTCACTGGCGCTGATCCGCACGGTGCCGCGCACACCGCTGCCCTGTCCGGTCGCGGCCCTCAGCAGAGCGGCCGCGTTCGAGGCCAGCTGTTCGGCATGCGATCTCAGATCGATCGCCGCCTCCGTCGGAATCAGCCCCTGCGGCGAGCGGATGAACAGCTGGAAGCCCATGATGGTTTCCAGCGCATCGATATGCCGGCCAATGGTCGGCTGCGTCAGCCCCAGTTCGCGCGCGGCAGCGGACAGCGATCCTTCCTGCAGCACGGTCAGGAAGGTGCGGTAGAAATCCCAGCTGGGTTCACTGTTGCTCATCTATTTTTGTATATCATCTAAATATTTTTCGGCAATTCCGTTTAATTGGAAAGAGTTCAGGATGATCTCCGTCGAACAAGGAGATCAGATATGATTGAGGATGCAAAACAGATTGCTCTTATCCTCGGCGCCACCGGCGGTATCGGAGGCGCGGTTGCCCGTAACTTGAAGGCCCGTGGCTGGGCGATCCGTGCGCTCCATCGCGATCCCGCCAAGGCGGCCGCAAAAAGCGAGCATTTCGATTGGGTGCAGGGCGATGCGATGCGGGCGGACGATGTGCTTGCCGCAGCCCGTGGAGCAAGCCTGATCGTCCATGCCGTCAACCCGCCGGGCTACCGTAATTGGGGCACGCTGGTCCTGCCGATGATCGACAATACGATCGCGGTGGCCAAGGCAACCGGTGCCACGGTTCTGCTGCCCGGCACGATCTACAATTTCGGCCCCGACGCCTTTCCACTGCTCCACGAAAAATCGCCACAGAACCCCGTAACCGCCAAGGGAAAGATCCGCGCCGAGATGGAGCGGCGCCTGGAAACCGCATCGCAAGAGGGCGTTCGCGTCATCATCGTCAGGGCAGGGGATTTCGTTGGTCCGGGCGCTGCCAATAGCTGGTTTTCGCAAGGGATGGTCACACCCGGCAAACCGGTGGCCAGCGTCACCTATCCGGGCCGCAAGGGCACCGGCCATCAATGGGCCTATCTGCCTGATGTGGCCGAGACGATGGCGCGCCTCATCGACCGCCGCGAAACGCTGGCACCCTTCGCCGTCTATCACATGCAGGGTTTCTGGGATGAGGACGGCACACGTCTGGTCGCCGCGATCCGCCGCGCCAGCGGCAACCCGAACATGAAGGTCAAGGCGTTCCCCTGGTGGATGATGCCGTTCGCAGCACCTTTCGTGCCGTTGCTGAAAGAGCTGCGGGAGATGCGCTACATCTGGCAGGAGCCGTTGCGCATGCCCAATGACCGGCTGGTTGCCGCCATCGGCGCCGAACCCTGGACCCCGATCGACGAGGCCGTCCGCGCCTCGCTGGCCGCCCTTGGCTGCCTGCCGCCGGAACTGGCGATACCGCAAAGGGCTTTGCCGGCGCCTCGTCAGGGCGAGACGGGCGAGGTGACGGCATGAGCGCTTGCGCTGCACCCCGCCGGTCTTGCCGCGCGGGGCGGGCTGTTGCCTGAAAGGCAAGTCAGTTCTTGAAGACGATGCAGGCGCCGCCGGTCGTACGGATTTGCGTGCACACGGCGTCGGCGTCGGCCCGCGTCTGGCGGCCGATGCGGGCGGTATAGCGCAGCCGGTTGCCAAAAGCCCGGTTGCGCTCGCGTTGGATCAGCGGCTTCTCCGCATTGAGCGGTGAGGGCATGCGGCTGACGGTGGTGAGAAACAGCCGCTGCGCCACGGACTTCTGGAAATGCGCTGACAATTGCGCGCCCCAGGGTGCCCAGGTGCCTTCCTCCTCGAATTCTACCTCCTTGAGGCGCCGCTTGTCGGCAAGGGCCGTGCAGGCATCGTAGAAGGATTTACCCTTGTCGAGCCTGAGATCAAGCGCTGCCGGCGGATTGTCCTTCCATTCCTCGATCGGATGGGCGGTGATGGCGAGCACATAGGCGCGGGTTTCAGACGGCAGATTGCCGGTTGCCAGAAAGCTGCTCAGCCCGCCTTCACCGGCATTGTAAGCGGCGGCGGCAAAGCCGAGATTGCCGAAGCGGTCGCGCAACACATCGAGATACTCGGCCGATTTCCCCAAGGCTTCCAGCGCGTCGAAGCTGTTATTGAGGCCTCTCAGCTTGGCGGTCGAGGGAATGAACTGTGCGATACCCTCGGCACCCTTCGGGCTCACCGCATCCGGCCGGAACAGGCTTTCCTTCCAGATCAGCCGGGCAAAGAAATCGGGCGGCAGCGCATTGGTTTCGGCGAAATGGCCAAGTGCGGTGCAGATGTCACGGCTATAGCTGCGGGCGCGGACGCAGAGCGTCGCCGTCCCGGTATTTGTAGAATAGACACAGGGCGGCGCGCGCCACTCCGGCTGCGCGATGGCGCTCGGAGCGTGCGAAAACGTCCCGACGAGCAAGAAGGCGGCAATCAGCGTTGCCCACCAAGCCCGTTCGTACCGCCGTCTTTTGTGCTTCATCCGCTCGGGGACCATTCGCTTCGACGGCCCTTGATAGCATCGATCAGGCGGTTTCGGGAGACGCTTTTGTTTTCTCGGGCAGGGTCAGTTGCATGAAGGTTAGGTCCAGCCAGCGACCGAACTTGGTGCCGACTTCCTTCATCTGGCCGGTGATCTCGAAGCCGAGCTTTTCATGCAGGCGGATGGAGGCTGCATTGTTGGCCTCGATGCCGGCGACCATCACGTGCTTGTCGCAAGCCGCAGCCCGCTCGATCAGGGCCTGCATCAGGAGCTTGCCGATACCGCCGCCGCGCTGGTTCTTCTCGACATAGACCGAATGCTCGACCGTATGGCGATAACCGTCGAAGGCGCGCCAGTCGCCGAAGGAGGCATAACCGGCAATCGTGCCGTCATCGGTCACCGCCACCAGCACCGGATAGCCGAGACGCCTGCGCTCAGTGAACCATGTGGCGCGATTTTCGAGGTCCACCTGCGTGTCGTTCCAGATCGCCGTCGTGTTGAGCACGGCATCATTGTAGATGTCGCGGATGGCAAGCAGGTCGGTCTCTTCGGCGTCGCGCAGGTGCATCAGGGGTCTCCAGCAATTTTCCGAAGCTCTAAGCCGCGAGATCGGTGTTGTACAGTCGGTAAATCAAGGATCGGCGGAAACTGTTCAGGCACCCTTGTTCAACTCCGCAGCAGCGATTTCGGCAACATGAAGAGCCGGTGCCGGATCGCCGCCGTCCTCGAGAAACCAGGCAGCGGAAAGGCCCGCATAGGCGATGATCCAGCGCAGCAGCCGTTCGGGCGCAAGGCCGGATTCCTTTGCTACGATGGGAAGCTGGCGGCGCAGTCTTGCGGGGTCCTTCGTCCTCGGCAGGGCCGGATTGCAGAACAGGTTGGCATAATCGTAGCCACGCTCGCCAAACAAGCCCTTCGGGTCGATCGCCAGAAAGCCCCGGTCTTCGAAATTGAGAATATTGCTGTGATGGATATCGCCATGCAGCACGCCGACTTCGCGGGGCTCCGCAAGCAGCGCTTTTGCGACAGCGTCCGAGGTGCTGAACATGCCGCCATGGGCTGAAGATGCGGCTTCCAGTGCACGGAACCAGATATCGAGGGAAACAAGCTCGGGATGGGGTTTTGCAGGCGGCCTGTGCAGTGTGCGAACAGTCTCGCAGATCATCCGGCTTGCGGCGTCGTCGTCGCCGTTCATCGCCATGGTCAGCAGCGAGCGCTTGCCTTGCGCCCGCTCAAGCAGGATCGCATCACCGTCATGGGCATAGACCTTGGCGGCGCCTTCGCCATCCCACCATCGCATCAGCAAACCGCCGCGTGATTCCTCGGCTATGGTCGCAACCTTCAGTATCGCGGGAAGGCCTTGCCAGCGGACGGGGAGGAGGTGACTGGAGTGGGTGACGACGGGGGTACCGTCCGGTACGAGCGCCCAGGCCTGGATGAAATGGTCGAACATTGCGCTTCTTTCGATTACCTCCCCTTGAGGGGGGAGGTCGCCGCAGCGCGGCGGGTGGGGGTGACCGCCGCGAGCGCTATAATGGATTGCAGCACGCTGAAAATCACCCCACCCCGGCACTTACGTGCCGACCCTCCCCCTCAAGGGGAGGGGGATGTTCAAGCGACCTGCTGCTCAAGCACCGGATAATCCGTATAGCCCTTGGCGCCGCCGCCGTAGAAGGTGGCCTGGTCCGGTGTGTTGAGTGGCGCGTTGTCCTTGAGGCGCTCGACCAGATCCGGGTTGGCGATGAACGGCTTTCCGAAGGCGACGAGGTCGGTCTTGCCGTCCGTGACGGCCTGGATCGCGAGATCGCGGTCGTAACCGTTGTTGGTCATCCAAGCGGCCTTGCCACCGGCCTTTTCATAGGCGTCGCGGAGCGCTACGTAGTCGAATGGCTTGTCGCCCTGCTGGAAGTCGCGTGGGCCGCCGGTCGCGCCCTCGATGATGTGGATATAGGACAGCTTGTACTTGGCCAGTCCCTCGGCGACATAGGTGAACAATGTTTGCGCGTCGGGATCGGACGAGTCGTTGGCAGGCGTCACTGGCGAAATGCGGATGCCGGTGCGGCCTTCGCCGATTTCCTTGGTGATCGCGTCGACGACTTCAAACAGGAAGCGGGCGCGATTTTCGATCGGGCCACCATATTCATCGGTGCGGACATTGGAGCCTGAGCGCAGGAACTGGTCGATGAGGTAGCCGTTGGCGGCATGGATCTCGACGCCGTCAAAACCGGCATCGATCGCCGCGCGGGCGGCCTTGCGGTAATCTTCGATGATGCCCGGGATTTCCGAGAGTTCGAGCGCACGTGGCTCGGATGTCTCGGCAAACGTGCCGGTGCCGTCTTCGTTGATCAGATAGGTCTTCGACTTCGCTTGGATGGCGGATGCCGACACCGGCTTGCCGCCGTTCGGTTGCAGCGTCGTGTGCGAGATACGGCCGACATGCCACATCTGCACGACGATCTTGCCGCCGGCCTTGTGCACGGCCGCGGTCACCTGTTTCCAGCCATCCAGCGCTTCCTTGGTGTAGAGGCCGGGAACGTCGGCATAGCCCTGGCCCTGATGGGTGATGGCGGTCGCCTCGGTGATCAGGAGACCGGCTGAGGCGCGCTGTTCGTAATAGGTGACGTTGAGTGTGTTCGGGACGGCGCCCGGCGAGCGGTTGCGCGTCAACGGCGCCATCACGATGCGGTTGGCAAGCTCGATGTCGCCGATCTTGATCGGGTCGAAGAGGGAAGTCATGGGAAGTCCTTTTCGTTTTCTGCGGGGGGATGTTTATCTTGGGAGGATAAAACGTTGGACAAGGCTGCTTGTCAGAGCGTGTTGCCGATGTCTTTCAGGAACGCTTCGATTGTGTCTTCGTTCCGCTTGTAGAAAATCCATTGGCCGACACGTTTGGTGGTGACCAGATCGGCACGCTGCAGGATCGACAGATGGCCCGAGACAGTCGATTGCGACAGGCCGCAGCGCTCAAACTGGCTGGCGCAGATACCCATGTCCAGTGGATGATGCTGGCTGGAGAAATGCACTTCGGGCTCTTTCATCCAGCCGAGCATCTCGATGCGCTTGGGATGCGCCAGGGCTTTCAAGATTTCGTCTTTGTCCATCGGTCTACTCTGTATCGTTAAATTCCGATATAACGATATGTAGATCGGTATTTGCCGATATTCAAGTCACGTCTTTGTGAAAGATGTTTGGGAAGGGAAATTTGGGCAAAAAAAGAGGGCCACTGGAGGACAGGGCCCTTTTAGATGTGAAGGTTATAAAACCTCCAGAGGGGAACAGCTGCTGCGGTGGCACTGGGAGGAAAAGGACCACCATGTGCATCAGCTGAATTGGATGTGGGAAGGGTGTTGGAAAAATTCAATGCCGCATGCCAAGAAAATATTGCAACCATAGGGACGCGGTTGAAATCTGGGCAAAAAAAGAGGGCCACAAGAAAAACTTGGGCCCTTTATAGTTATGAAGGTAATTAAACCTCCAGAGGGGAACAGCTGCTGCGGTGGCACTGGGAGGAAAAAAGCCACCAAGATGCATCAGCTGCAGTCGGTATGATGGTTTTTTGGGCTACTCGCAATCATTTAATATGCATGACAGCCATGTGTGGGACGCACTACTGCGCAATTTTCAGGCGATTTCAATTCCTTGCACGCCCCTCAAAGCTGGGGATGTGGAAAAAAATCAGTTAAAACAATAGTTTGTCTAGGGGAAAGGTAGAGAACGTTTTTTGTGCAAGTGCGAAGGACGCATCAGAAGGCCCAGTTACGGGCCTTCGCGACGATGAAATCACGGAAGACTTTCAGCTTGGCAGCGTTCTTCATCTCGTCCGGATAGCAGAAATAGGTATCGAAGGACGGAATCTCGGCACCGATCGGAAGTTGAATAAGTCCGGGATCGCGGCCGACGATGTAGTCCGGCATCATGGCGATGCCGATGCCGAGTAGGCAGGCGCGTTTGATCGAGGTCTGGCTGTTGATCTGCAGGTGCGAGGGGCGGGGATTGTCCGAATCCCGTCCGGCGATCTCCAGCCAGTTGACGTCGAGAAGATAATTGGGGGCCGGCTCGCCGAAGGTGATGATCCGGTGGTTATCCAGATCCTCGACCGACTGCGGCTCGCCGAACTTGTTGATGTAGGAGGGCGCCGCATAGACGTGCATGTGCACGGTAAACAGCTTGCGCTGGATAAGGTCGGACTGCTGCGGCTGGCGCAGCCGGATGGCGCAATCGGCATGGCGCATGTTCACATCCAGTTCCTCGTTGTCGAGGATCAGCTGAACCTGCATGTCGGGATAAAGTGACAGGAATTCCTGCACCTTGTCGGTCAGCCAGCCCTGGCCGAGACCCACCGTCGTGGTGATGCGCAGCTTGCCGGACGGCTTGTCGGTGTTTTCGGTCAGCTGGACCTTGACGCTTTCCAGCTTCATCAGCACTTCATGGGCGGTGCGATAGAGGATTTCGCCCTGTTCGGTGAGGATCAGGCCGCGGGCATGGCGGTGAAACAGCTTGATGCCGACATCCTGCTCCAGAGAGCTCACCTGGCGGCTGATGGCCGATTGGGACAGGTGCAGCTTGTCGGCCGCATGGGTGAACGATCCCGCTTCCGCCGCCGCATGGAAAATGCGCAATTTGTCCCAGTCTAGCGGCATGGTGTCCCCCAAAGGTGCTCGTGGCGGAAAACGGCCTGGTGTTTTCCGCCATAAGGCTGATTGTCTGTTCCCACTCAGGAGCGGCCTTTGACCGCTCCCATTCTTCGCGGCTTCTATTCGGCCGCAATTGCGACAGGCATATGGCCCGCCAGATATTTTTCAGCTTCAAGAGCGGCCATGCAGCCCATTCCGGCAGCGGTGATCGCCTGACGGTAGATATCGTCGGTCACATCGCCGGCCGCGTAGACACCAGCCACATCCGTGGCCGTCGAATCCGGCGCCGTCCAGAGATAGCCGTTCGGCTTCAGGCGCAGCTTGTCCTTGAACAGTTCGACCGCCGGCGCGTGGCCGATGGCCACGAACACGCCGTCGATCGGCATGTCGCTCGTTGCACCCGTCCTAGTGTTGCGCAGCTTGACGCCGCTGACCGAGGCAGGCATCGGCGGCTTGGCGGCAGCACCGGTATATTCGGTCACTTCATGATCCCAGATGATCTTTACGTTCGGCTTGGCAAACAGCCGCTCCTGCAGGATCTTTTCGGCGCGGAAATGATCGCGGCGGTGCACCACCGTCACGGTCTTGGCGAGGTTGGACAGGTAGAGCGCTTCCTCGACGGCAGAATTGCCACCGCCGACGACGATGACGTCCTTGTTGCGATAGAAGAAGCCGTCGCAGGTGGCGCAGGCCGAAACCCCAAACCCCTGGAAGACCGGCTCGCTCTCGATGCCCAGCCACTTCGCCTTGGCACCGGTCGCGATGATCAAGACGTCGGCGGTCCAGTCGGTGCCGCTGTCGGTCTTCAGCCGGAACGGGCGCACCGACATATCGACATCGGTGACGAGGTCGTTGACGATTTCGGCGCCGACATGCTGCGCCTGCTTCAGCATCTGCTCCATCATCCACGGTCCCTGGACCGGATCGGCATAGCCCGGATAGTTCTCGACATCGGTGGTGATCATCAACTGGCCACCCTGTTCCATGCCGGCGATCAAAACCGGATTGAGCAGCGCGCGCGCCGAATAGATGGCAGCGGTATAGCCGGCCGGGCCTGAGCCGATGATGAGAACTTTGGTGTGTCGGGCAGTCATGGGCCAGGTCCTGTCTTTCCCGTGCATGCGCACGGATTATCCGTCGTCGGTGAAGCCTACATTTATGAACGCAGGCCCTTCATATTCAAGTGCGGGTCCGACTTTACCAACAGTACATGCTGAGCCTGCGCACTTTTTTATCGCCATCGCGAAATTTTCTTGCGAGTTAGGCCCAATTTCGGGCAGATATGGCCGACTCATATTGAACAAGGGGCGCACGTGTTTCGCACTGAGCTGGATGCCATCGATATAAAGATCCTGCGCGAACTGCAGGGTGACGGGCGTATGACCAACGTCGAGCTCGCGCAGAAGGTAGGAATCTCCGCTCCTCCATGCCTGCGGCGTGTTCGCAAGCTGGAGGAGGGGGGCGTCATCAAGGGTTATCACGCCCTGCTCAGCGCACCTTCGCTCGGTTTCGATCTGGTGGCTTTCTGCATGGTCGGTCTGAAGCATCAGTCGGAAGCGGACCTCAAGGCGTTTGCCGCCGCGACGAATGCCTGGCCGCTGGTCCGCCAGGCCTGGATGGTCTCAGGCGAAAGCGATTTCCTCCTGCACTGCGTCTCGGAAAACCTGACGGTCTTCCAGGACTTCGTCATCGAGGTGCTGACCGCCAACGAACGTGTCGATACCGTGCGCACCATGCTGACGATCCGCCAAGTTAAGAGCGTTGGGCTGGTAGCGATTTAAGGCTCCGAATTCGCGCGTAGAATGTCCCCGTGCTTTCCGTGAAGCGAACAAGGATGGTTCAGGTTGGTCCTAGCCTAGCCCGCGCGTTAGTTCGGATGCTTCTCCAAACTCTCGCTGGCGCTGTTTTGCGGCGAGCAGCCGCCTTCAACTGGCGAATTTGCGCTGCGTCGAGTTGCTGATGCTGGCGGGGCGCCCAAAGGCACTCAATATCCTCCGCACTTGCGGTCCAGCGGCGTGGGGTGCATTCGTAGAAACGATAGCGCTCATCATTTTCAGGCAGAAGATCGACGTCCGGTCTCTGCCGCGGGTTGAGGAGGCCGGACAGCGGCACATGAATAATCTGGGCCTTCGACAGCCAGGCCGCAACCCAGGAAAATGTGCTGACGGCAATAGCGATCTGGTGAGACCGGCGCAGCACTTCGAAATCGATCAAGGCCCCCCGGCTCGGCTGGAAGATCGAGCCAGCATACCGTTCCCGGAGCCGCTGCGAATAAAAATCATCGCCCAACTGCCCCATGAACACCGGCTTTGCGCCGGAGGTCTTGATAACCTGGTCGATGAACGAGAGAGGCACCGGGCCGTAGTCATCGTGTTTCCGGTCGAGGATTTCAGCTCCGCGAACGTTGATGACCACATGCTCAGGCCCGTATCCCACGGCATCAACTGTCTCGGCGTTAAACACGGCCTCGTATCGTTGGCGTGTGCCGTAGTTGCTCATCTGGAAGCCCAGGCCGTGCATTTCGCAGTCGCGTATTTTTCCGGCACGGATCAAATTGGCCAACTGGGTAGCATCGATGTAATTTTGACCACGAAAAATCAAAGGTTTTGGTGAAAAATCAGGGGGTACGGGCGCTTTGATGTTCCACAATGGAAGATTCTGGCCGAATATCTCCATTTTACCGGCCTGATCGCCTACGCTAAGGGCAAACATATACTGCAGCATCTGGTTTCCCATGTTTCCCAATGGGCGGATACTCATGCGCGCGGTCATATCGAGTGGTCTCGTTGTTGGTGCTGGTGAAAGCGTTATAAGAACGCCTCTGTCAATTCTATTGCAATTGAACAAAACTGCAGTGCTTACCGTTAATTTCGGCGTGAAGTGTTAACGCCAAGCTGCCCTCAAAGCCTTTGCCTCCACAGCGAATGCTTCGCCACTCGTTCTCCAGCCCGGGTAATCTCGAGCAGAAGCGATTTCCTTCTTTCCTGCATGACCGGGGGATCTGGTGATTTTCCAAGACTTGGTCATCGAGGTGCTGACTGCCAGCGGACACACCTCTGCAGTCCGCACCACGCTGATGATCCGCTAGAAGAAGCGCGTGGGCTGAGATGTTGCTGTGGGCTTTCCAGCCACTACTTCTGGGGCGACCAGTGGGACGTGCCGTCCACGATAGATTTTTTGATATTTCTGGTGTCACGCCAATCCCGCCCGATGTCGACCGCGATGTTGTAGACGGATTTTCCGGTATAAACGTAGTTTCTGAAGGGCGAGACATAGCGCGTCAGGGCCGGGTTTTTGTTTGAGCGGGCCTGTTTTTCCGGATCCAGGCTCAGGTCCATCAAGCTGGCCCATCGGCGAGCGAAATCTCCCCTGATAAACGACGGGCTGACGGTGAATGAGGGCACTTTCCGATACAAAGGAAGGTCCAGACCGCAGACATTGTATTTCACTTTAGCATAGTGATAGACGCCACGTTTGCTGATGTCCCAGTTTTTTTCCTTGCATATCAACGAGATCTCGGCTGTTGCCGGATCTGAAAAAAATCCGAGGATCGATGCGTCGATGTCCTCGGCGAGATTCCAGTCATCTTCCAGATGAAATAGGACTTCGCCTGTCGATTTTGACCAGAGTCGCTCCACGGCGGCTGCATAACCCGGCTTTTCTGGCGTGTAGATCACGCATTCAGGATAGTATCTGCGCATGATGTCGCAGCACTGCGCTTCATCCTGATCATCGCCCCACAATGGGTCTATGTTGATCGAGACACGGGAAATCATGAAGTTCTTTAGGAGTCTAGCCTGGAAACTCTCCATTGTCGCGGCAAGAAGATCCGGCCGTCGGGTAGCAACAATGGTCAGTTCAATGGCTGTCATGATAGATCCTGGCGTGGTGCAGATGTTGCGAGCGGGCGGTTTTTTCTTCAATTAAGGATATGGATAGTGTAAGTCAATCGCCGCGCGGAATGGTCGATCGTATTGATTTTTCGACCTAATCGGCTGAATATATGGGAAATTCAGCGTGTTCGCTTTCGCGCGAAGATGGCTGCCGGCATGTTCTGTTGCTGCATTTCTGCTGTGATCAGGGAAGCTTGGCGCTTTGCCGTATCGTCAGGACTTTCCTGTTTCAAGGACATTCATGCAAAAGATTGACATCGCTCTCATCTGTGGACGGCGGCCGGAACTGCTCTACGATACGCTCCACTCGTTCGAGAGAAATCTTTTCCGCCACTTCAGCATCGATAACTGCTACGCAAACATCGACCCTTTCTGTGGTGATGAAGAAGACGGCCGGCTCTGCCGCGACATGATCCTCGATTATTTCCCGCGTGCGCGGATAACAGAGCCACATACGCCTAGCTTCGGCCAGGCCGTGAAAACGGTTTGGGCGCAGGTGCAGTCACCGCTGGTCTTTCACCTGGAAGATGACTGGCTTGCGCTCGAGAGCATAACCCCTCACAATGTCCTGCCTCTGTTTGAGGGTGCCACCAGAGCAGCGAAGCTGGTCTGCAAAGAAGACAAGTGGAATGGTATTGACCAGTTTCACACGGGAAAGCGGAAGTTCGGTATAGCCGGTATGACGCTGTGGCGCAGGAGATACAATATGTTTGGCACAGGCCCTTCATTCTTCTCCTCGGAGTTTATCCGCCAATGCTCAACTCTCATGAATCCGGATCTGGATCCGGAAAGACAGATGAGACCGCCCCATAACATGCCCCTGCATCGATATGTGCGGCAATTCCGATGCCGGGTTATGCCGGGGGTAAACCAGCCCGAACTGATCGTTGATACCGGCCGCGAGTGGCGGAAAAACAGGGATATCGCGAAGATCATAGCCGACGGGAAAAGTGTTTGGAGTGCCGGCGCCAGCCAGATTTCGTAGTGGCTGCACAAAACCGGAATGACCGCATCCTGACATGACCTGCCGCTATTTGGAAAGGTTGAAAGGAAATGCGAAAAGTAAAGGTTTTTGCCGCTTCCGTTGGGCAGGAATTCGGTAAATCAGCTGAGAACTACGGCGACAACCTGATGGCCGACCTTCTCCGTGAGCTGTTCTCGTGTGAACCGGTATATGTAAAAGAGTCAGAAGCTGAGCTGCTCGGTGTCGGTAGCCTTCTGGACATCTACTACAAGCAGCACCACAAGGATAAGCTGGGATTTTTGCATAAACGTCCCTGGAGAACATTGCATGTCTGGGGGGCAGGGTTCATCAGTTCGGGTACGGAAGCTCTGTGGCCGCAGCAACTTGTTATCGACGCGGTGCGCGGTGAACTGACCAAGGCGAGAGTTGCGCCTGAAAGACCCGTGGCACTCGGCGATCCAGCGCTGCTTTTACCGCTGATTTGGCCCAAGAAAGTGACCTCGACTGCCGAGGTAGCGATCATCCCTCATTTCGTCACCTATCAGAATTTTGTCTCCCGGTATGGCGCAAGCCTGCCCAAACACTGGAAGATACTGAACCTGCTGGGGGATCCGAAACAGATCACCGATCAGATCTCCTCCTCGGATTATATCGTTTCCAGTAGCTTGCATGGGCTCATTCTTGCTGACGCCTACGATATTCCGTCCTGCTGGATGGAGCCGCATGGTGAATTGAAAGGCGATGGTTTCAAGTTCATCGACTATTTCAGCTGTCGTGGCGCGCCTATCGCGGGGCCAATCGACTTCGAAACTTTTCTGTCAGGCTTCAAACATGGCGTCCGCGATGGGGCTGCGTCCGTGCCTTCGCCAGAGCGAATGAGCGCTCTCCTTCAGTCGTTCCCCTTTCGCTGACCCGGATTTGGAACATCTGTGAATATCAGGCATTCCCATGCTTTGGGGCTTGCGCTGGGCGAAATCGCTTCTTGTGAACGTAGGCAATGAACTTGTCCTGCATCAATCGCCGCTGTTTGGTCAGGCCGTAGAACCATTTTCGCTTGTTGGTCTTTCTGCCGCGTCCAGCACTTGCAAGAATCTGGCTCGCCGCTTCGGTCGTTGTTACCGGCGGTGGCGTAAAGGAATAGCCGTGACCGGTGCGGGTCAGCCAATGGCGGAAATAGTTGTCCACTGGCGCGAATATCTTGCGGTGCTGCTCGACGAAAAGCCGGGCTCCTTCGCGCGACCAGACGATGGCGCTGGTCGTCATCGGAAAATAATGGGCGGCGACAAGCTCGCATTGATGCCCGCCGATCTCGTAGCGTTTCAGCGGTGTAGCGATCTTCAGCTTGCTGTTACCGATATTGATCAGCAGCCATTTGGGATCGATCGCATCCAGATCGGTAAGCGCCTTTTCCAGCAGTTCTACTGGATTGCAGAGCGGCAGCGCGTCATCCTCCAGAACCAGCGCATAGCGGGCGCCGGATTGCAGGAAGCGTTCCGCGACTTTCAAATGGCTGTGGTAGCAGCCGATTTCGCCGCCGACGAGGCGGCGGCCCATGTAGCGTTCGGCATGCGCTTCATCGTAATCTGCGACCGTCGAAAGATCGAGAGGCCGGCCATCGACTGCGGATATGCGCTCAAAGGAGATGCCGAAATCGGTGAGCCGCGCGCTGATGGCTTCAAGGCGGTCATTGCTGCCATCCAGATTGATGACGTAGGTTTCAAGCGACTGCATTTTACCCTTTCCGGCGCAGGAGAAGCCGCAAGGTTCGCGGCCGCCGCTTTCTGTCAGGACTTTGCGGCGTTCGTGCACGTAATATACGGCATCCCCGCTTGCAATATCGCGGTTGAGCCGCGGATAACAAGTATGGATTCCGAGCGGGATGAATTATCGGAAGTTCTTGCGGGGGAAACCGTGTGTGCCCGGTCGAGAGCTCGGGGCAGCCAAGATTTGCTGGACAACGGGTTGCAGGCCCTTGTGCAGCTATGGCAAGGGTAGGATAAGGGCGCAACTGCCCATAGATGCCGGCTCAGGTATTCCAGGCGGCAGAAAGCAAAGTGCGGGATAAAGACCAATGCGGGTTCATCAGTATATTTTCGGCAAGGATGGCGGCGCGGAGAAATTCTTCGTGCATCTGGTCGGTGCGCTTGCGCGGCGCGGCGTCGAGCAGACAGCCGTCATGCGCTGGAATCGCAGATGGCGCGAGGATGTGGAGCCGCATGCACGTGTCATTCAGAGCAACTTCCGCAATCTTTCTGCCGATCGCATCCTGCTGCCGATGAAGGTGCTGTCGATGGCGCGGAAGGACAAGGTCGATGCGATCATTTCATGGTCGACCCGCGGCGCCCGGCTCATGCCCGCCTATAATGGCGCGATCAAACTGTCGCGGCTTGGCGACTATCCGACCCATCTCGGTTATTTCAAGAATACCGACATTCTGGTGTGCAATACGCCCAGCATCGGCGATCACGTGCGTAAGCTCGGCTGGACGCGCGGCGTCGAGGTGATCTCGAATTTCACCGACACGACGGCCGTCGCGCCGATTGATCGTGCCTCCGTCAATACGCATGAAGGCGTACCCATTGTTATGACGATGGGGCGTTTCGTCCTGCGCAAGCGCTTTCACCTGCTGATCAAGGCTATGGCGGCGGTCCCGGACGCGGTTTTGTGGATCGCCGGCGATGGCGAAGAGCGTGGTGCAATCGAGGCGGTTATCCGCGAGCACAAGATGGAAAACCGCGTGCGCCTGCTCGGCTGGCACAAGGACACCCGGCCTTTTGTTGCGGCGGCGGATATCTTCGTCATGCCATCCAGCCACGAGCCGCTCGGCAACGTTATTTTTGAAGCCTGGGCGCAAAAAAAACCGGTCATTTCCTCACGTTCGGAAGGCCCGTCCTGGTTTGTCCGTGATGGCGAGAATGGTCTGCTCGTCGATATCGACGATGTTGCCGGGTACACGCGTGCAATCAACCAGCTGATCGCCCAGCCGCAGCTGGCCGCAAGCATTGCCGAAGCCGGCCGCAACACGCTGGTTGGACAATTTTCGGAAGAGGCCGTGGCCAACGCCTATATCGAACTGTTCAAGCGCAAGCCTTGAGACTTAAGCTCAACCTAAAGTAGTGGATTCATCCAGCGCAGAGTTGACAAGTAAAGCGTAATACAGTGTATCCCAGTCAAGCCGGGGGCGGCTTTGTAGGGGTGGGGCAAGCTGTATGAGTGATTTTTTAAAGCGTTTCGGGCGCCGGTCGATCGAGGTTATGCCCGATGCGGTATTTGAGCGCTATACCAATGGACGAAATAAATTAAGGGGCTATCAGCACAGGGTCGCCGTTGATAGTCAGCGTAATATCATTCATGTTCAGGACCCGACGGGCGAGATTAATATCTGCCGTCGATATCGCCTGTGGCTTTACAAGAAGTCGGTAAAGGGCAGGTTTAAAGAACTGAACCGGACCTATTTGCTGCATCGAATCGACGGTGATCTGTCGGGCGCGTTCATTGATTGCGGAGCCAATGTCGGAGAGCTTGGTTTTTTCGCCCGTGAAAATAACCTTCAATACCATGCCTTTGAACCTGAGACGTTGGAGGCTGACTGCTGCGATCTCAACAATTTCTCTGGGCTTGCCAAAACGAACCGGGTGGCTCTCTGGAATGAGAAGACAACGCTCTCTTTCTATTCCAAGCCGGATACGGGCGACGGTTCAATCATTGAGATGAACGACTTCGATGGGATCAAGAAAGTTCAGGCAATTCGACTGGATGATTTCGTGGCGGAGCACCAGATTAACAGCATCGCCGTTATGAAGATCGAGGCCGAGGGGGCTGAGCCGGAAATTCTTGCCGGCGCATCGCAAGCGTTGTCCATGACCCGTTATCTGACGGTCGACTGCGGCTTCGAGCGGGGACGATACAAGGAAAGCACACTGACGCCGGTCATCAATGCAGCAACGAAAGCGGGCTTTTCCGTTGTCGATTGGAATCCTTCCCGTACAGTGTTCCTGTTCAAGAACGAACGAATTTAATCACCGCATGCTTTGGTAAATATTGCCGAGCAATTTCGCTTCGCCCTCGATGCTGAAGTTTTTCAGCACGTGGGCGCGGGCCTGGTTCGATGCTGCCTGACGGCGCTTGTCGTCATCCATGAAGAGGGCTGTGGCCTCTACCATGGCATCGACGCTGTCGCGGCCAATGATGACACCCGTTTCGTCCTGATCGATGACCAGCAATTCCGGGAATGCGCCGACATCGGTGGCTATAACCGGTACCGCAGTGGCCATGGCTTCAAGCGGGGTAAGCCCGAACCCTTCCCATCGTTGCGGGGCAATGAAAAGGTCCAGCGCTTGATACCATTGGTTGATGTTGGTGTGTTCGCCGACGAACAGAATGCGCTCAGCTAGGCCGGCAGCCTTAACTTTGGCCTTCAGGCCGTTTTCGAAATCCACATGCTTGCCAGTGGCGCGGCCCGCCACGATTGCAATCCAATTGGGGCGGGTGGGCAAAAGGCGAATCATCGTATCGACGAAGATATCCGTTCCCTTCTGGTGCCGTACCCGGCCGAAACAACCGACGATATTCTTGTCCGGATCGAGGCGGCGTGCATGCTTCTCTGCAGCTTTATCCGTTGGTGGCGAGAAACGATCCGTATCGATGCCATGCATCACGACATTATTTTCCACCGTCAGATAGTTCGCGGTCTTGCCGCTGGTGGCGATCACTTTGTCCATCTTGGAAATCAGCCATTTCGTCCAGCCGGTGTGGCGTCTCTGCGAGGCTGAGGTGAAGACGATCTTCAAAGGCATGCGCAGCACGTCACGCAGAAAGATTGCCGGCAGCATTTCGATATTGCGGCGGGCATGCCAGATGCGCACGCGCTTACCGCAGGGAGGCGTCCACAGGCGAAACATGTCCCGGTAGCCGATATGCGGCAGGCTTGCCGGCAGGCCGGGGCCAAGCGCTGCGACCTTCTGGCCAAGCGCCCGCTGCACCGGGATCAGCTGGATGATCGTCGAGGTAACGCCGGAAAGGCGGTGCTTGAAGTTCGGCGCAATGATCTCGACGTCGTTGATATCTTCCACGCTTGGAGCCTTTATGTATCGTCTAACAGAAAAAAGCCCGGAGGCGTTTGACGCGCCGTCCGGGCTTTTGAATGGACTTGCCGGAGATCAGCCCCAGTTGATCGCAAGGATCTCGTAGGCCTTCGAGCCGCCGGGTGCGACCACCTCGATCGAATCGCCCACTTCCTTGCCGATCAGCGCGCGGGCAATCGGCGAGGAGATCGAGATGCGGCCCTGCTTCACATCGGCTTCCTGGTCGCCGACGATCTGGTAGGTCCTGTTCTCTTCGGTATCCTCATCGATCAGCTTGACTGTGGCGCCGAATTTGATTTTCGAACCGGACATCTTCGACAGGTCGATGACTTCGGCGCGTGCGACGTAATCCTCGACTTCGCCGATGCGGCCCTCATTGTGGCTCTGGGCTTCCTTGGCCGCATGATATTCGGCGTTTTCCGAAAGGTCGCCATGGGCGCGCGCTTCGGAAATCGCTTCGATGATCCGCGGGCGCTCTTCCTGCTGGCGCCACCGCAGTTCTTCCTGCAACTTGGCGAATCCGCTTTGAGTCATCGGTACTTTTTCGACCATTTCACTGTCCTTCATAGTCCATGCTTGCCCGCTTCAGGCAGGGCTTAGCACAAAAGAAAACGGTCACCGGAGCGTTAACTCTGGAACCGTCGGAAACATTTGAACAATGCTTATAGCAGAAAGCGGAGTGCAAAAGCCAGATTAATCGGAGGAGGGCGCAGGCCGTCAGACCTTCATCCTGCGCCGGAAACGGATTGACGGGAACAATTCACAGGCGTGCTCGTTCGGTCTTCAAGATGAAAACCAGCTGAGGCGGCGCAATATCGCGCCCCAGATCAGGGGCAGAAAGTGAGGACCAGATGATGCAGGAAAACAGCCGTCCGCAGGACAGATTGAAGCTTTACCGGCTCGTTCCGGTTGCCCGCGCCGGCGACCCGAATTGGGACAGCGCCGAAAACCAGGGAGAGATCATCGTCCGTGCCTTTTCGCCGGCTGATGCCCGTATTACAGCCGCAGAGGCTGAACTCGATTTTACCGAGATCGACGCGGCGCCGGCCGAAGGCAATTCGACCCGCGACGCCAGCGCCTTTCGCAACGAGCGGCTCTACGCGGTGGTCGAAATGCTGGACCAAATGGGCGTTGCAGCGACCGGCCCGCGGGGCGTCGTCGAGGGTATCGTGTCCGTCGGTACGATCAAGCCAACTCAGATTTTGTAATATAACCGAGGAGAGAGACCATGGCCGCACGGCCCAGTCCAGCCGCTCGCACGGCGGAGAAGCAGCGCGATATCCAGGGTGAGGTCGCCGAGGCCGATGCCAGGGACAAGGCGAAAAAGCCTTCCAAGCCGAAGGCGATGCAGGCCGGTGCGCGGATGTATCCGGTGCCGCCGTTTCCCAAGCAGCATCAGCCCAAACCCGGTACCGAATACAAGCTCGACCCCGCACCGCTTTATGATGCACCCTATTACAAGGGCTCCGGCAAGCTTGAAGGCAAGGTCGCGTTGATTACCGGTGGCGACAGCGGCATCGGCCGTGCTGTTGCGGTGCTGTTTGCTCGCGAGGGTGCCGATGTCGCGATCCTGCATCTGGCAGAAGGCAAGGATGCCGACGATACGGTGAAGGCGATCGAGGCGGAAGGACGAAAGGCCATGACATTCCCCGGCGACGTGAAAGACCGGGCGTTTTGCCAGAAGGCGGTTGCCGCTGTCGTCGAAGTGTTTGGAAAGCTCGATATTCTCGTCAACAACGCGGCTTTCCAGGTTCACACCGCTGATCTGCTTGACCTGACGGAAGAGCATTTCGACGAAACGCTGAAGACCAATCTCTACGGCTATTTCTTCATGGCGCGGGCAGCAGTGCCGCACATGAAAGAGGGGAGTGCGATCGTCAATACCGGATCGGTCACCGGTATTCAGGGCAGCAAGCAGCTGGTCGACTACTCGATGACCAAGGGTGGCATTCATGCCTTTACCAAGGCACTGTCCGGCCAGCTCATCGATAAAGGCATTCGCGTCAACGCCGTCGCTCCCGGTCCCGTGTGGACGCCGCTCAATCCTTCCGACAAGGAGGCAGACGATGTCGCCACCTTCGGTGCCGATACGCCGATGAAACGGCCGGCGCAGCCGGAAGAAATTGCCCCGGCTTACGTCTTCCTCGCATCGCCGCAATGCTCCAGCTATATCACCGGCGAAGTGTTGCCGATCATCGGCGGATATTGAGCGTTGTTGATTAGGAGTTGCCGCTACGGGCAACCATAGACAGTATGGTCTGGCAAAGTTCTTCTTCGGCCTGACCGGCGGTGATGTCGCCGGTCACAGCGGCATAGGAGAGGGCTTCGGCGGCCCCGAGCATCGCCCAGAGCCCGGCTGACGCGATCGTGCCGGTACCGGCGAAGGGGGCAAGTGCGGTTCGGCATTTTTGCGTGAAGGCTGTCTCGTAGTCGCGCTTTATCTTTTCCAGTTCCGGTGAGCCGGCCAAAGCTGCGCTGACGCCGGGGATTTCGCGGCCCTGCAGAAAAACGCATTCGATATAGGACGATGCAATCACCCTTGCCCTGCCGGCAAGGGTCGGCTCGCTGTCCTCAAGCGCCTTGTCCATCAGCGCCGTCTGGCGCGTGTCGTATTCGCGGTAGAGCATCGCCAGCAGTCCCGGCCGCGTGTTGAAATGGTCGTAAACCACGGGCTTCGTCACGCCCGCCTGCTCGGCAAGGTAGCCAAGCGTCAGCGCCTCCGTCCCCTCCGTGCGGACCACCCGCCATGCGACATCGAGCAGCTGGCGAAGCCGTTCCTCGCGCGACAGGCGGCGGCGGGTGGACGAGATTTGATCGGTGTTTTCCATGCTTGACATCGCTATATACTAAAGGTAACTTACTAAAAGTATATAAGCTGCGGCTCTCATCCGCAATAGCCAGGCAGGAGTTTTCGACATGCACGCACTCATCGTTGTCGCCCATCCCGATCAGGGTTCGCTCACCCATAGCGTCGCGCGGCATCTGGCGGAGGGGGTAGCCCAGCCGGGAGAGGGGCATTCCTTCGAAATCGCCGATCTGTCGGACGAAGGCTTTAAGCCGGAGTTCACGTTGACCGACCTTGCGGTTCATCGCAGGGATGTGCCGATTCCGGCGGATATTGCCACTGAACAGGCGCGGATCGACCGTGCCGATGCGCTGGTGCTGGTCTTTCCCGTCCATTGGTGGTCGATGCCGGCCCTGCTGAAGGGATGGGTCGATCGGGTGTTTTCCAATGGCTGGGCCTATGACGAAGGCCCGGATATCAAGTCTGTGAAAAAACTGCGCCACCTCAAAGTCCATCTTGTCGGCCTCGGCGGCGCCAGTGCATCGACCTATGAGCGGCGCGGCTATCGCGATGCGATGAAGACGCAGATCGATCATGGCATCTTTGATTATTGCGGTGCCCGCGTAGTGACGTCCGAACTCCTGCTCGGGTCGGAAGCCGCGGAGGTGGCCTTGCATCTGGTGACCGCCCGCAGCATTGGCCAAGACCTCTTCACGACCCGGCCAGACCAGGTGACCCAGGCCGCCTGACGGCGTAAAAATCGCTCGCGATGGAAAAATAGGGCTTTACCTCAACAGCGCTTGAGGTTGTAACAGTCACGCTTTCTTACTGGAGACGGAAGCATGACGACTGACAATATCCCTTACACAGAAGAGCCGATGAGCGGTGCTGAGACGGAACTGGCAGGCGGATGGGGCGAGCTGATGCGGCCGCGATATCTCGTGTCGACGATCACGCTCTGCCTCGGCGTCGCCCTGTTCGCCTTCAACGAGTTCTTCATCTCCACGGCCTTGCCGACGGCGGTCGAAGAGTTCGGCGGTGCGTCCCTTTTGTCCTGGGCCTTCACCCTCTATCTGGTCTTCGCCATCATCGGTGGCCTCGTTTCTGCCAATCTCAAGCAGCGGTTCGGCGCCAGAAACACGCTGCTTGCCGCCGCCGTCGTCTTCATCGCCGGCACGATACTTGCGACCTTCGCCACCGATATGTCCCAAGTCTTGGCTGGGCGGCTGCTGCAGGGGGCGGGCGAGGGCGTTGTCGCAGCCCTGTGCTATGCGCTGATCCCCGAGCTTTTCCCCTCGCGTCTTGTGCCGAAAGTGTTCGGCGCCGAAGCAATTGTCTGGGCCATGGCGGCGTTTTCCGGGCCGCTGGTTGCGGGTGGATTGACCGAGCATTTCTCCTGGCGCGCCGCCTTCTTCGTCAGCATTCCCGCTGCCGCAATCTTCATCATCCTCGTTCTCGCCATCGTTCCACGCGGCGTGTCCGGCTCGGGGCAGGCATCAACCATTCCTTTCGCGCGCCTGATTGCGGCCGGGGCGGGCATCCTGATGATTTCGCTGTCCGGTATTGCCGGTGGCACCCTGCCGATGGCCGCATTGTTGATCGGCGCGGCGGTGGTTCTGGTAACTGTCGTTTACCTCGACCGGCGCTCGCCGAACCCGGTCCTGCCAAGGGCGGCCTTTAGCGCCCGTAAAGCGCTGGGAACGGGATTGTGGGTGATCCTGCTGATGCCGCTGGCGCAGGCGGCGGGCTCGGTCTTCCTCGTCTATAGCCTGCAGCATCTCTGGCATCTCGGGCCGACCGCAGCCGGTGCGCTCAGCGCCGTCATGGCGATTTCCTGGAGCTTGAGTGCGATCGGCGTGGCGAGCCTGCGATCACTGGCATTGCGCAACCGGATCATGCTGCTTGGCCCGGTGTTGCTGCTGATCGGGCTTGCCTCGGTGGTGATCGCTATCGCCACAGACATGCTCTGGCTCGTGCTGCCGGGACAGGCGATGATCGGTGCCGGGTTCGGAATATCCTGGGGCACGCTCAGCCAGCTGATGATGGACGTCTCCACCGACGACGAACGCGACCGGACCTCGGCCATGTTGCCGACCCTGCAATCGGCCGGCTACGCGATCGGCGCCGCAGTTTTCGGTCTTGTTGCCAATGTCATGGGGTTTGGCGCGGCCGCGTCCGTTGAAACCATGCGCCACGCCATGCTCCTGGTCTTCGGCAGCGGATGCGTGATCGCCGCCGTATCGGTTTTCTTCGCAATGCGGACGGCCGGGCTGGCGCGTACCCAGCATGCGGCTTGATTTTGAAGAACGAAAGAGCGGCGCCCTGTCTGGGCGCCGTCAGGCTGCTTCGTTCAACGTCTTTGGTGACAGATGCTGGCGGGCGTCAAGCACTTCCATGCCGACAATATGGCCGTGTTCATCGTAATCCATGATGATGCCGGCAGAAATCTCTTCGCTTTCCAGAATTGTCTCGCTGGAGAAACGGATATAGGCCGCGTTTGCCGCCGCATCATATTCGATCACGGGTTTCATGCTGGCTTTATGGCTCCACGGTCCAGAAATGCCGATATTATACGGATTTCAAAGTCGTCTCCAACGCAAGCGACGCGCCGCCCGCCGCGCTGAGGAATAACGCCGAAGCGTCTTTCCACCGCCGGATCTCCCGGATCCGGCGCCGTCCAAAGGGGAGCACGAGAGACAGTCTCCACCTATCTTGCATCAAGCCCACGCTCCCGCATCACTGTTAAAGCATGTGCGGAAAAGCGTAGGGGCTTTTGCATATCGCCTCAGAAATAGCTCTGCAGCGTGCGCACTTCCAGGCTTCCGGCCTTCAAGGCCTTGATCGCCCGGGCTGCCGCTTCGGCACCGGCCATCGTCGTGTAGTACGGCACCTTCTGCATCAGCGTCGCGCGGCGCAGCGATTTACTGTCCGAGATCGCCTTGGAGCTATCCGTCGTGTTGATGACGAGATGGACCTGGCGGTTGCGGATGGCGTCCTCAATATGCGGACGGCCTTCCTGGACCTTGTTGATCTTGGTGGCGGTGATGCCGTTTTCGCCGAGGAAACGGGCAGTGCCGCCGGTTGCCAGCACCTTGAAACCGATTTCGGTCAAGTGACGGATGGCCGGCAGGACGCGTTCCTTGTCCTCGTCGCGGACCGACACAAATACCGTGCCTTCGCGCGGCAGATCGACGCCGGCGCCAAGCTGGGCCTTGGCAAAGGCGAGCGCGAAATCGGTATCGAGGCCGATGACTTCACCGGTCGAGCGCATTTCCGGGCCGAGCAGGATATCGACGCCGGGGAAACGGGCAAACGGGAAGACGGCTTCCTTGACGGCGATATGGTTGAGGTTGCGCGGATCCGGCTTCTTGCCATAGGCGGCAATCGCGTCGTCGAGCTTTTCGCCGGCCATGATGCGGGCGGCGATCTTGGCGATCGGCGCGCCGATGGTCTTGGCGACGAAGGGCACGGTGCGCGAGGCGCGCGGGTTGACTTCGAGCACGTAGATCGTGCCGTCCTTGATGGCGAACTGCACGTTCATCAGGCCCCCGACCTTCAAGGCCTTCGCCATCGCCTTGGTCTGGCGCTCCAGTTCGTCGACGATCTCGTCGGACAGCGTGTAGACCGGCAGCGAGCAGGCGCTATCGCCCGAGTGAATGCCGGCTTCCTCGATATGCTCCATGATGCCGGAAACGAAGACGGTCTCGCCATCCGAAAGCGCATCGACATCGACCTCGACGGCATTGGTCAGGTAGCTGTCGAACAGAAGCGGGTTCTTGCCGAGCAGGGTGTTGATCTGGCCGGTCTTGTCATTGGGGTAACGCTGCTTGATGTCTTCCGGCACGAGGCCCGGAACCGTGTCGAGCAGGTAGGTCTGCAGCATCGATTCGGAATGGATGATCTGCATGGCGCGGCCACCGAGAACATAGGACGGGCGCACGACCAGCGGGAAGCCGATTTCACTTGCCACGAGGCGGGCCTGTTCGACCGAATAGGCGATGCCGTTGTTCGGTTGGTTGAGGTCGAGCTTCATCAGAAGCTTCTGGAACCGGTCGCGGTCCTCGGCCAGATCGATCATGTCCGGTGCCGTACCAAGGATCGGGATACCGTTCTTTTCCAGCGCTTCGGCAAGCTTCAGCGGCGTCTGGCCGCCGAACTGGACGATGACGCCGTGCAGCACGCCGTTTTCCTGTTCGGCGCGCAGGATTTCGATCACGTCTTCAGCCGTCAGCGGCTCGAAATAGAGCCGGTCCGACGTATCGTAGTCGGTCGATACTGTTTCCGGGTTGCAGTTGATCATGATCGCTTCATAGCCGGCATCCTTCAGTGCGAAGGCGGCATGGCAGCAGCAATAGTCGAACTCGATGCCCTGGCCGATGCGGTTCGGGCCACCGCCGAGGATGACGACCTTCTTGCGGTCGGAAACCTGCGCTTCCGAGCGTGCAGCGCCATCAAACGGCGTCTCGTAGGTCGAGTACATGTAGGCGGTCGGCGAGGCGAATTCGGCAGCGCAGGTATCGATGCGCTTATAGACCGGACGCACGTTCAGCCGGTTGCGCAGCTCGGCGACTTCCTTCGGGCGGCTCTTCGACAATGTCGCAAGGCGGGCATCGGAAAAGCCCATGGCCTTCAGCATGCGCAGGTTTTCGGCGTCATCCGGCAGGCCGTGCTCGCGCACCCGGGCTTCCATGTCGACGATCGCCTTGAACTGGGCGATGAACCACGGATCGATCTTCGAGCCGTCGTGAACATCTGCTTCCGACATGCCCATGCGCAGCGCCTGGGCAACCATGCGTAGCCGGTCCGGTGTCGGCGTGCCGATGGCGGCGCGGATGGCATTGTGGTTGTCGCCGGTGTCTTCGAGCCCGGGGATTTCGATTTCGTCGAGACCGGTGAGGCCGGTTTCGAGGCCGCGCAGCGCCTTCTGCAGCGATTCGGCAAAGGTGCGGCCGATCGCCATGACTTCGCCGACGGACTTCATCGCCGTCGTCAGCGTCGTGCCGGCGCCGGGGAATTTTTCAAAGGCAAAGCGCGGGATTTTGGTGACGACATAATCGATCGACGGTTCGAACGAGGCCGGCGTCGCACCGCCGGTAATATCATTGTCGAGTTCGTCGAGCGTGTAACCGACCGCGAGCTTGGCGGCGATCTTGGCGATCGGGAAGCCGGTGGCCTTCGACGCGAGAGCAGACGAGCGCGACACGCGCGGGTTCATTTCGATGACGACCAGGCGGCCGTCCTTCGGGTTGACGGCGAACTGAACGTTCGAGCCGCCGGTCTCGACGCCGATCTCGCGCAGTACCGCGATCGAGGCGTTGCGCATGATCTGGTATTCTTTGTCGGTCAGCGTCAGGGCAGGGGCAACGGTGATCGAGTCACCGGTGTGCACGCCCATCGGGTCGATGTTTTCGATCGAGCAGATGATGATGCAGTTGTCCGCCGTGTCGCGGACCACTTCCATCTCGTATTCCTTCCAGCCGAGCACCGATTCTTCGATCAATACTTCGGTGGTCGGTGAGGCATCGAGGCCGGAACCGATGATCTCGAAGAATTCCGAACGGTTATAGGCAATGCCGCCGCCGGTGCCGCCCATGGTGAAGGACGGACGAATGATGGCCGGGAGACCAATGGTGTCGAGCGCCTGCGCGCCGATCGCCATGGCATGGCTCATGTAACGCTGCTTGCGGTCGGTCTCGCCGAGGTTCCAGGTGTTTTCCAGATCATCGAGCGCCTTGTCGAGGTCAGCGCCGGAAAGCTGCGCCTTCAGCTTGTCGCGCTCGGCGACGTGCAGCTTGCGATCGACATCCTTGATCTCGGTTGCGTTGGCGAGCAGCGATTTCGGGGTTTCGAGCCCAATGCGCGACATCGCCTCGCGAAACAGCGCGCGGTCCTCGGCCATGTCGATGGCTTCCGGCTTGGCGCCGATCATCTCGACATTGTAGCGGTCGAGAACGCCCATGCGCTTCAGCGAGAGCGCCGTGTTCAGTGCCGTCTGGCCGCCCATGGTCGGCAGAAGCGCGTCCGGACGTTCCTTGGCGATGATCTTGGCGACCACTTCCGGCGTGATCGGCTCGACATAGGTCGCATCGGCCATGTCCGGGTCGGTCATGATGGTGGCCGGGTTGGAGTTGACCAGGATGACCCGGTACCCCTCTTCCTTCAGCGCCTTGCAGGCCTGTGTGCCGGAATAATCGAACTCGCAGGCCTGTCCAATGACGATCGGCCCCGCACCGATGATGAGGATCGATTTGATGTCTTGGCGCTTTGGCATGGTCTCTATCCGCTTTTTCCGGCTGCGCAAAAAACCGGCCAGGGTGGGAGATCACCGGTCGGGGGCGCAGGCTTGGTCTTTTCAGGCTAGAAGCGGCTTATAGGGAAATGTGGCGCCAAGCGAAACCCCGAAAATTGTGGAATCGACAGGAAATATGGCCGCCCGGGGCGCGTTTACGCGTTGCCCCGGCATGCAGGACAAAAAGCGCTCTTGGAAAAATGCTGATGCCGCTTCCAGAAGCAGGTCACGGCAGGCTGTTTGCACAGTCGATGATGGTCTCCGCTACCGGCCGTGGGGAGAATCCAAGCTGCCGGCGCGCCTTTTCCGATGTCAGTTGAAACTTGCGCCCGATCAGCGGCGCCAGCGTTTTCAGGCGCGGCATGAACGGCAATAGCAGCTTGACGGCGAAATTGGGCAGTTGCCGGGTCGGGACCTTGGTTGCGCGGTGGCCAAGGTCGGTGCGCAGCGTGGCGGCGATCTCCCGCATCCAGAGGAAATCACCGGCCGCAATGAAGCGCTGCCCGGCTGCTGCCGGCGATGTCATGGCCTGGACATGCAGCTCGGCAAGGTCGCGCACATCGACAATCCAGAATCCGAGTTGCGGCATCGCGGCGGGATTGCCCTGCAGCAAGCGCTGGATGATGTCGACGGAACCCAGATTTTCCCGCATCAGAATAGGCCCGAACACCGCGCCGGGAAGCACGGTGGTGAGTTCGGCCGGCCCATCGACTGTTGCCATGAAATCCCAGGCGGCGCGTTCGGCCCGGATTTTCGACACCCGGTAGGCATCGAACTGTGGATCGTCCGGATCCGCCCAGACTGTCTCGTCGCTCACTTTGCCAGATGCGAGCGGCGGGCGGGCGGTTGCCGCCGCCGATGTCATTACCACCCGTTTGACACCGGCTTTTGTCGCGGCCCGCAACACCCGCAGCGTGCCGTCGTGCGCCGGTGCGGTCAGCGAATTGCGGCCTTTTTCAGCGCCGGTGCCGAGCGGCGAGGCAACGTGAAGCACGTAGTTGCAGCCTGCCATCGCCGCATCCCAACCATCGTCGCTGGTAAGATCGGCTGCACAGAAGCCGAGCCTGGTGCCCGCATCGGTTTGTGACGCGACGGCAGACCGTACGGCTGGTTCCCTGGACAAAGTCCGCAGCGTGGTGCGGACAGTGTAGCCGCGCTCCAACAGATTGACGATGCACCAGCCGGCAACGAAGCCGGTTCCACCCGTCACCAGAACTGTTTCGGTCATGAGATTTCCTTTGATATTTTGAACGGCTGCGCGTCAGGCGGCCGTGCCGGAAACCACCTGATGATGGCGGGTGATTTCGAACGGCTGGCGCCGTGTGATGCGGTAGACGGCGGCTGGCGGCAGATTGCGCACGGTGCCGCCGATCCGCACCGCCTTCAGTCCGAGACGGTCGAGGATCGGCCGCGGCACCGGGCAACGTGGACCATAGGTGAACTGGTAAAAACTTCCCGTCGGCCGGATGTAGCAGAAGGCCCCGGACAGGATGCCGATGATCTTGCGCGGCGGCATCGACAGCAGCGGCAGGCCGCTGACGACGGCGGCAACCATTGCGCCGGGAAACAGGTCCCGGCCGGCAAGCTGGGCCGCATCCATGGTGAGCACGCGCGCCTGCGGAAACCGGTTGCGCAGCATCTCGGCAAAATCAGCCCCGAACTCGACCAGGGTCAGATCGGCTTCCGCAACTCCACGCGAAAGAAGGGTACGGGTAAAGACGCCGGTCCCAGGCCCCAGCTCGAGAACGGGGCCATCCGCAGCCCGGATTTCCTTGGTCATCACCTGCGCCAGCGACACACTGGACGGTGCCACTGCCGCGACCCGCAGCGGGTTGGCGATCCACGCGCGGAAGAACTGGAGATATTCGGAATATGCGCAGGTTGCCGTCACGTTTCGTCTCCGTTTTAGGGCGTTTGACCCACCAATCCGGCGGGCGTTGTTATCTTATATCTTCATTTGTATACTTGTTTGAAGCGTAAAAGTCTACAGGTGTATATAAATGGATAAAGTGACCAAGGATGCGGCTGTTCCTGCCCGCCGCCGCAATGCCGCCGTAACCCGCGATGCCATCCTCGCTTCGGCGCGCAAGGCGTTCGCGCAATCGGGTTATGATGGCGCGGGTGTCCGCGAAATCGCCGCCGGGGCAGGGGTGACGGCCATGCTGGTCAACCGCTATTTCGGTTCGAAGGAGCAATTGTTCGCCGAGGTGCTTGCCGCCACGGCCGCATCGCCAACCATTCTGACACCGGAGAACCTGAAGTCGCCGGCGCTTGGTCACACCATAGCTTCCGTGCTGATGGACATTACCAAGGCGGGCGATACGCCGCTTGAGGGCTTTCTGATCATGCTGCACTCGGCGTCGAGCAAGCGTGCCTCGGAACTCGGCCGGGCGCAGATCGAAAGCGGCCATCAGAAGACGATGACGGCGGCGCTTGGCGGCGAACTGGCGCCGCAGCGTGCCGCCCTGATCCTGTCGCTGGTGGCGGGCGTTCAGGTCATGCGCCAGATGATCGGATTGTCGGCCCTTGCCGAAGCCGATCCGAAAGATCTGGTTAAAATCCTTGGGCCATTGTTCCAGGCGCTGATCGATGGGGCTGCCAAGCCGGATTGACGGCCTATGCCGCCGGATCATCCGCGTCAGGCGGCCTTGATCAGGGGCCTGCGTATCTTTGCCTCAACCGGCTCGGCCCGCCCGCTGGCGCTCTCTTCCCACCAATCGCCGAGCGCATCGATCAGCGGCACGAGCGCGTGGCCTGAAGCCGTCAGGTCGTAATCGACACGCAGCGGATATCCGGAAAAGGCGGTGCGCCTGACGATGCCGGCTTTTTCCAGCTTGCGCAGTTCCAGCGCAAGCATCCGGTGCGACAGTGTCGGGTTGTCGCGCTGCAGATCGCTGAAACGCTTGGTGCCGTTCTTCAGATAGTAGAGCAGCAGTGTCGGCCAGCGGCCGCTCAACACGCGCATGGTCTCTTCGATCGGGCATTGGGAGACGACGTCTTTCATCGGGCGGTCCTGGTTACAAAAGAGTGCGTAATTTACATGGGGGCACCAATGGTTAGGGTCAACCATCGCTGCGCAGCGCCACCATCAACATCAAGGAGAGACACGAAAAATGGAACCTATTCTCCTTCACGGCTTCCCGCTCGGAAGCTCGATGGGGCTTGTCGCCGCGTTCGAAAAGGTTGGCCAGCCCTACCGCCTCTGCCGCGTCGACATGCTCAGCGAGATGAAGAACGAAGCCTATGCCCGCCTGAACGGCCGCCAGGAAACCCCCGTTCTGATCACCGACAAAGGCGCTGTCCTCACCGAAACCATGGCGATTGCCGGCTGGCTTTCGGCCCGCGATACCCAACACCGCATCAGCTTTGATCCCCTTACGCCGGAGGCCGACCGGATGCTGCAGCTGATGGCCTTCGTCAATACCGGCTTCACCAGTGCCTTCGGGCCGCTCTGGGTAGCACTTGAGTCAGAAGGCGAGACGCCGGAGACACTGGCGTTTCTTAGCGATTTCGGCCGCAAATCCGTTGTGGAGCGCCATGAAAAGCTCGAGGCGATGATCGGCGATACGCCGTTTCTGGCCGGTGACCGCCTCAGCTTGGCGGATACGACGCTGATTGGCGTGGCGCGTTGGGCGGAGTTTCATCAGGCCATCGATGCCAAGGCCTATCCAAAACTTCAAGCGCTACGCCGCCGGATCGAAGCCGAGCCTGTGGTGCACTATGCGCTTGCGGTCGAGGACGGTGAAGCACCAGCCGGATCCGGTGCTTGCCTCGGGCATATCCCGCTGGCCGACGTAATCAAGCGTTTCGCTGCCTGATACGACGATGCATCGCCGCCGCAAGATATCCCGCGCACCTCTGGCGCTTGGATTTTGCGGCGGTTCGATATGAAAGGCGACTCCTCTTGAAATAGGGTGTAGGAAATATCCGGACACGACGCTGCCTCGCCAGAGGTGCAGCCTGCAAGTCCGGAACGGCGCGACCCAGATGATCAATTTTCAGAATCTCGAAGATGCCGAAACGCTTGCCCAGGCGATCGTCAATACGATCCATGATCCGCTTCTGGTGCTCGATAAACGCTTCCATGTGCTCGCCGCCAGCCGCTCCTTCTATGAGACATTCAAGGTAAAGGCCGAGGATACCTATGGCCGGCTGCTCTACACGCTTGGCGATGGCCAATGGGATATACCGGCGTTGCGTCTGCTGTTGGAAACGATCATCCCGGCGCAAACGGCCATGGATGGCTTCGAGGTTGAGCATGATTTCCCCGGTCTCGGCCGCAGGATCATGCTGCTCAACGCCCGCCAGGTGGTTTACGGCGAAGGCTCCGGCACGACAATCCTGCTGGCTTTCACAGACATCAGCGCCCGCCGCGCCATCGAGCGCGAAAAGGAAATCCTGCATGAGCGCACGGAGGACCTGCTTCACCAGAAAGGCGTGCTGCTGGAGGAAATGCAGCACCGTGTCGCCAACAGCCTGCAGATCATTGCCAGCATTCTTCTGCTGAAGGCGCGAGCGGTAACGTCGGAGGAAACCCGCCGCGATTTGCAGGATGCGCATCAACGGGTGATGTCGGTCGCCGAGGTGCAACGCCACCTGCATGTGACCGGCGGTATCGACCAGATCGAGGTTGGTTCCTATCTCGAAAAGCTCTGCGGCAGCCTGTCGTCGTCGATGACGGGCGAGAGCCAGCCGATCGATATCAAGGTGCTGGCGCAGAATGGCCGGATCGGCTCGGACCAGGCCGTCAGCCTCGGGCTGATCGTCACCGAACTGGTCATCAACGCCATCAAATATGCCTTTCCCATCCTCAAAGACGAGGCGTCGATATCGGTTTCCTACGAGGTCAACGGCGCCGATTGGAAACTGGTCGTTTCGGACAACGGCGTCGGAAAAGATATTCTTTCTGTGCCCAAACCGGGCGGCGGCCTGGGTACGGCAATCGTCCAGGCACTGGTCAAGCAGCTAGCGGCGCAGATTGTGACGACAACCGGCGCCAACGGCACGGCTGTGTCGATCACCCGCGCCACCTTCACCTCACGCCTGCCCGAAGCGGCTTAGAGCAGGCGTCTTCAGTCTCTCTCAGTTCTCGCCGGCAGCCGACTGACGGCCGGTGACACTGTCGATATGAATGGCAAAGAACACCGGCGTGGTGTTTTTGCCGTCGCCTGCAACCGGGCCGGGCTTCAAAGAGCCAGGCTCCCACCAGTTGCCGCGTTTTTCCAGCAGCGACCAGGCGTGGAGCCGCTCATTGTGCCATCGCTCGTCGTCCGGGAACTCTTCATAGCGTCCTTCGACGACGACGCTTCGCCAAGCCTCGTTGTCCTTGATTTCGCCCACCTGGATGCAGACCAGCGGGTTGGCGCGCAGCCAGTCGATTTTCTGCCCTGGCATCGAAAACCCGTAGAGGCTGGGGGATTCAAACGCGTATTGGATCGGCACGACATAAGGCCGATTGTCCTTGGCGCAGGCAAGATGGGCAATGTGGCCCCTGGAGAGGACGTCAACGCAGTCGTCGCTGGTCATCTCTTTCAAGATCATCGGATATGTTCCTTCCGGACATCGATTGCCCATAGGCAATTGTAGCACGGTTCGCATTCCGGTTTTTCGAAATCGGGCTTCAGAGGGCAAACAGCCGCAGTCAGATGTCGTATGTCGGCCCCTGAAAGCTTTACCCGCCCGTTGCCACCACCAGCACCTTCACTTCTCCCTTGGCCGGCGGATTGCGGATCACTTCCGGCGCTTCCTCCAGCGTGATTGTTCGCGAGATCAGCTTTTCCACATTGATGACGCCGGATGCGACCAGATCGGCGGCGCGGCGGTGGGTGAAGGGGTTGATGAAGGAGCCGAGCACCCGTAACTCGCGAAAGAGAATGTCGAACGGCTCGATCCTGACCGTTTCGCCCTGCGCCATCACGCCGAGGATGACGACGGTACCACCGGCTTTTGCAAGCCGGGTGGATTGCTCGACCGTCGCTGCGACACCGGCGCATTCGATCACCACATCAACGCCGCCCGGAACAAGCCCGCCCGGCCCGGTGATGGCTTCGATGAGATCACCTTCCGAAGGATCGACGCTGGCGGTCGCCCCCAGTTCTTCGGCGAGTTTCCGTTTGGCTTCCTGCCGGCTCGAGAGGATGACAGTGGTCGCACCCGCTAGCCGCGCCAGTTGCACCGTCAACAAGCCGATCACACCGCCGCCGAGCACGACGACGGAAGAGCCTGCCTTGATCCCGGCGATGTCGATGCCATGCAGGCAGCAGGCCAGCGGTTCGCAAAAGGCACCGTGCGCTGCGGGCATGTCGAGCGAGATCTCGAAAGCCTGTTTCTGCGGCACGATGACATAGTCGGCAAAGCCGCCGTCGCGGCTGATGCCGATGGCCTTCAGGTTGCGGCAGAGATTGACCCGGCCGGCCTGGCATTGCGGGCAGCGGCCGCAGGAAATATTCGGGTCGCCGGTGATGCGGGCGCCGGGTTTAAAGCCCTTCACGTCAGCGCCCATGGCTTCGATAATGCCGCAGAATTCATGGCCGAGGGTGACGGGTGGCGTCGAGGGAAACTCGCCGTGCAGGAGATGCCGGTCGGTGCCGCAGATGCCGCAGGCCTCGACCCGCACCAGGAGGTCGTCCGGCCCCGGAACGGGCGTCTCGATCTCGCGCACAATCAGATTGCCGATCGATTCCAGACGCATGGCTTTCATAGGCTCGTTCCTCCCAAAACAATGGCGGCCATACTGGCATGGGCCGTCACCGGCTGCCAACGGCTGGGTTGAATTTTAGCGCGTGAAAAACTTTGTCGTTTTGGTCTTGTACAAAATCCCGTCTGGCGCGTTATATGGTCTTGAAAAGCTTGATAGCCGCAGCGGCTAAGACGGGGAGATCATCATGGAATGGAAGGGCCGGCGCCAATCGGGCAATGTCGAGGACGAGCGCGGATCCGGTCCGGTGCGAGGCGGCATGGGCGGCAATCCGTTCGGCCGGGGTGGCGGTTTCCGCCTCCCGACCGGCGGCGGCGGTCGCGGCGGCGGCATGAGCATCGGCACGATCATCTTCCTCGTCGTCATCTATTTCGGTCTCAAGATGGTCGGCATCGACCTCTTGCAGGTGCTTGACGGCGGCCAGTCGACCGGGCAGTCCGGCTACGAGCAGACCCAGTCACCGTCGCAGTCGCCGCAGGGCTCGGCCCAGGAGGAGGAAACCAAGGCCTTCGTCTCCACCGTGCTGGCCGAGACCGAAGACACCTGGAACGGCATCTTCCAGGCGAGCGGTGAAACCTATGTCGAGCCGAAGCTGGTCCTTTTCCGCGACGGCATCAATTCGGCCTGCGGCTCGGCTTCGTCCGCCAGCGGCCCGTTCTATTGCCCGGGCGACCAGAAGGTCTATCTCGACATGGCCTTCTTCGATGAATTGGCCCAGAAATTTGGCGCGTCCGGCGATTTCGCCGAGGCCTATGTCATTGCTCACGAGGTTGGCCACCACGTCCAGAACCTGCTCGGCATCCTGCCCAAGGTGAATGCTGAGCGTCAGCGCATGAGCGAAGCCGATTCCAACCAGATGTCGATCCGGGTGGAGTTGCAGGCGGATTGCTTTGCCGGCATCTGGGGCAAATATACCGAACAGAAGGGCATTTTGGAGAAGGGCGACCTTGAAGAGGCGCTGAACGCCGCCACCCAGATCGGCGACGATACGCTGCAGAAGCGCACCCAGGGCTATGTCGTGCCCGAAAGCTTCAATCACGGCACCTCGGCGCAGCGCTCGACCTGGTTCAAGCGCGGCTTCGATAGTGGCAAGCTGTCTGCCTGCGATACGTTCAACAGCAGTATCTGAACAGACGGCGGCGCGTCCCGTTGCAGGAGCGCCGCCTTTTTAAACTATAGTTACTACAGGCTTGAAAAAAATTCGCCCGCCGCGCTGCCGCCAATCGCAAAAGCAACGGGACAACCTATATCTCTCCTATCGACACGGAGCTGGCGAAAAGCCGGATATGCCGGACGGCCAGTGAAGGAGAACAAGCATGCGGAAAATCATCACCCTGACATTTATGGCTGCAACGCTTGCCCTATCGGCGGCGGCGCCCGCATCTGCGACCGAAACGCTCGGCACCATTCTGTTCGGTCATCCTATGGAACCCGGCATTGCCGTCATCATGATGAAGTCCGGCGATCGTGGTGGCGACCGCGCGCCGGCCATATTCCGTGATCCGTCGGCCGAGACGCGGGCGCGTGCACAGGCGGAAATTGCCTCCAATCCGGTGATCAAGGCATCTCTGGAGCGCCGCAACATCCGGCCGCACAATGTCCTTGCCATTCAAACTGCGCTGGATGGCAGCAAGATCATTTATGCAAGATGACATCAACACTTTGCGGCGGAAGACGTTGCAACAGTGATTGCTGAAGGAGAAAGACAGTGAAGAAGATCGTCACGCTTGTTCTCGCAGCCGCTTTTTTGGTCCCCCTTGGCGGCGGGCTGGCGACGGGAACTGCCTACGCTCAGAAGGCGCAGACGGCCCGCCAGGCCGCCAATACCAATCCCCGGGTAACTGTCATCATCATCCGCGATTACATTGGCCCTGATGACTTTCAGCAGGTGCCGCGAACCTACCGCTATCCGTCGGCGCAGACCTATGCCAAGGGGCAGGAGGAAATCCGCAACACACCGAATATCCGTGCCGCCCTGCAGCGGCGTGGCATTCCGGCCCGCAACGTCAACGGCGTCCAGACCGCCTTCAACGGCGGCAAGATCGTCTATGTGAAGTGATCGGGATGACGGCGGTTTCTTTCTCATGAACACGGCGCCGCAGCGGCGAAACTATCCCGCACACCCGGCCGTTACTCGTTGCGGCACCGATATGTAACTGCCTGCCGATTGCGGCAAACGGGCACCGGTCCTTTTGAGGAGAAAACAATGCGCAGACTCATCATGCTCGTGTTTGCCGTCCTGATCGCGGTCATGTCGCTTGGCAGTGTCGCCAGCGCCCGGGACGCGCGTTCCGGCCAGGTCAGCATCACCGTCATCATCATCAAGGACGAGGTTGACGATGATGACGAAACGCAGCAGGTGCCGCGGACCTATCGCTATCCTTCGCCACAGACGATCGCCAAAGCGCAGGACGAAATCCGGTCCGATGCCTATCTCAAGAGTTTTCTCCTGAAAAAGCACGTCCAGCTGCGCAACGTCGTCGGCATCCAGACAGCGTTCAACGGTGGCAAGATCGTCTATGTGAAATAGCTGCGTAGCTTGGAGAAGGATCGCGGCGTGCTTTGACCGCGTGAGGCTTTGTGCGATAGTCCATCTCGATAAATGCCGGTTGTTTGGATATTCGCACAATGAATGACCTTCCGCTTGCCGATCTCGATGTGTTCACGGCCGTGGCGCGCGAGCGTAGTTTTCGCGCTGCGGCCCGCCTGCGTGGAGTCTCGGCCTCGTCGCTGAGCGAAGCCTTGCGGCGGCTGGAAGAGAGGCTCGGTCTGCGCCTGCTCAACCGCACCACCCGCAGTGTCACCCTGACGGAGGCCGGAGAGCAATTGATGGAGCGGCTGTCGCCGGCGCTTGGCGAGGTTGCGGCAGCGCTCGATCAGGTCGGCAGCTTTCGCGACAGCGCTACCGGCACCCTGCGCCTCAACGTCGCCACCGTCGTGGCCCGCGTCGTGCTACCCGATCTCATCGCCGATTTCCTCAAAGCTTATCCTGGCATCATGCTCGAAGTCATCGCCGACGACAGTTTCATCGACGTACTTGCTGCCGGCTTCGATGCGGGCGTGCGCTATGACGAGCGGCTGGAGAAGGACATGATCGCCGTGCCGATCGGCCCGCGCCGCCAGCGGTTCGTTGCTGCTGCTTCGCCCGCCTACCTGCTGGCCCATGGCGAGCCGGGCCATCCGCGCGATATCCTTGATCATGCCTGTATCCGGCATCGCTTCGCCAGTGGCCGGGTGTCGTCCTGGGAGTTCGAGCGCGGCGATGAGGTGATCCGGCTTTCGCCGCAGGCCCGCATCACCGCCAATACGCTCGAACTGGAGATCCGCGCCGCGATCGACGGTCTTGGCATCATCGCCACCTTCGAGGAATTTTTGGCGCCCGCCATCGCTTGCGGCGAGCTGGTTGCGATCCTGGAAGACTGGATGCCGGATTTTCCCGGACCTTATCTCTATTATGCTGGCCGCAAACACATGCCGCCGCCATTGCGGGCTTTCATCGATTTTCTGAAGAACCGGCCAAGGTGTTAGCCTGCGGCGCTCATCAATGTTCCCGACGCAATCATCACGAACATTGAAATGTTCACGTATTGTTTCCGTCAAAATTTTCCGATACAGACGATTTGCCTGTCATGTTCGCGTTCTGTATCCGCGCGCCGCCGGATGCCCATTAAGGTTTGTTCGATGATCGATCCGAAGTCAGCGCGGCGCGGCCTTTCCCTGGTTTTCCTCATCCTGTTCCTCGATATCATGGGCATCGCCATCATCGTTCCGGTGCTGCCTGCCTATCTGAAGGAACTGACGGGAGATACGATCAGCGAAGCGGCGGTTGATGGGGGCTGGCTGCTTCTGGTCTATTCCGGCATGCAGTTCATCTTCGCGCCACTGATCGGCAATCTGTCCGACCGTTTCGGCCGCCGGCCGATCCTGCTTGCCTCGGTGCTGACCTTTGCGCTCGACAACCTGATCTGCGCGCTCGCGACAACCTACTGGTTGCTGTTTATCGGCCGGGTGCTGGCCGGCATCAGCGGTGCCAGCTTTTCCACCGCCGCCGCCTACATCGCCGATGTCAGCGATGACACCAATCGTGCCAAGAACTTTGGGCTGATCGGCATCGCCTTCGGCACCGGTTTCGCGCTCGGCCCGGTAATGGGCGGGTTGCTCGGCGAATTCGGCCCGCGCATTCCTTTCTATGGCGCCGCTGCCCTGTCCTTCGTCAATTTTGTGCTGGCCTGGTTCCTGTTGCCCGAAACACTGGAAAGTCATAACCGCCGCCGTTTCGAATGGAAGCGGGCCAATCCGCTCGGTGCGATCAAGCAGATGCGCAATTATCCCGGCATCGGCTGGGTGCTTCTGGTGTTCTTCCTGTTCTGGCAGGCGCATGCGGTCTATCCCGCCGTCTGGTCGTTCGTCGCCTCCTATCGTTATGATTGGAGCGAGGGGCAGATCGGTCTGTCACTCGGCATCTTCGGGATCTGCGGTGCTCTGGTGATGGGCTTTGTCCTGCCAAAGGCCATTCCGTTGCTGGGCGAATGGAAGGCAGGCGCGGTCGGGTTGATCTTCACCGGGCTCGGCCTTGTCGGTTATGCCTTCGCCTTCCAGGGCTGGATGATTTATGCCGTCATCATGGTTACCTGCCTCGAAGCACTGGCCGATCCGCCCTTGCGTAGTATCGCCTCGGCCAAGGTGCCGCCGTCTGCGCAGGGCGAGTTGCAGGGGGCCTTGTCGAGCATTTCCAGCTTCACGACCATCCTCGGGCCTCTGATGTTCGCGCAGATCTTCAGCATCTTCACCGCGCCTGAGGCCCCCGTCACCTTCGCCGGTGCGCCCTATATTCTCGGTGCCGTCTTCGTCGCATTGGCCATCGCGGTCTACATCCTGAAGGTGCGGCCGTCACCCACTTCGGTAGACGATGGCGGTGCGGCCGGGCAGACGATCTGACCGGTTTTCCAGTGGTTCCGCCCGGAAAACGATCAACTTCTGTGATGTTTGGATGAAAAAATAAGCACTTTCGCCGTTCTGGCTGGTGCTTTTCAAACGGGTGTTCTATTTCCCAATCTTCCGTCTTGCGGCCCATACCGGTTGCGACGAAGCCAAAGGCCTATCCTCATCATGCTGACTTCAACCCCTGTCGACACGGGCGTCCGCACCGATAATTCCTGGTCCGCGCATTATCGCGCCACCATTGCGCTTGGCGTGCCCTTTGTCGGCGCCCAGCTGGCTCAGTTCGCCATCCATGCCACCGACGTCCTGATGGTCGGCCGCCTCGGTACCACCGAGCTTGCGGCGATGGTTCTGGCCGCGCAGATGTTCTTCACCATCTTCATCTTCGGCTCGGGCTTTGCCAATGCCGTCGTGCCGATCGTGGCGCAGGCCGAAGGCCGGGGCGACCGCGTCGCCGTGCGCCGGGCCGTGCGCATGGGCATGTGGGCAGTGCTCGGCTATAGCGTCATCATGGCGCCGGTGCTGTGGCAGGCCGAGCATGTGCTGTTGATGCTGGGACAGAAGCCGGAAGTCGCAGCCCTTGCCGGAAGCTATCTGCACATTGCGCTCTGGGGCATGTTCCCGGCGCTGCTGTTCATGGTTCTGCGCGGTTTCCTCAGCTCGCTGGAGCGCGCCGGCATCATCCTCTACGTGACGATCATCGTGCTCTTGGCCAATGCAGCCCTTTGCTATGTGTTCATCTATGGTCATTTCGGCGCTCCGGCGCTCGGCATCGTCGGTGCCGGCATTTCGGCGCTGATCGTCAACACGCTGAGTTTCGTGCTGCTCTACATCTATATCCAGGCGCAGCCGCAGACCCGCGCTTACGAGATCTTCGTGCGCTTCTGGCGGCCGGATTGGCCGGTGCTGAAGGAGGTCGTCAAGCTCGGCCTGCCGATCGCCGTCACGATCCTTGCCGAAGTCAGCCTGTTCACCGTAGCCTCGCTGTTGATGGGCATGATCGGCACCGTCGAGCTCGCCGCTCACGGCATCGCGCTGCAGTTCGCCTCCGTCGCCTTCATGGTGCCGCTCGGACTGGCGCAGGTCGCGACCGTGCGTATCGGCCTTGCCCATGGCCGCCGCGATGCCGAAGGCATCAAGCGGGCAGCAATCGCCGTCTTCGTCATCGGCTGCGGTTTCGCCTTCATCGGCAGCGTCGTCTTCGCGGTGTTTTCGCATGAGCTTGCGGCAATGTATCTCGATACCAACCGGCCGGATGCGGCGCAGGTTCTCGCCTATGCCGGCCCGCTGATCGTCATTGCCGGTGCGTTCCAGCTGGTCGATGGCGTGCAGGCGCTCGCCGCCGGCATGCTGCGCGGCCTGAAGGATACGACGGTGCCGATGATCCTGGCGCTGGTCTCCTATTGGGCGATCGGCTTTGTCGCCGCCTATGTCCTCGCCTTCCACTTCGGCTTCGGCGGCGTCGGCGTCTGGTATGGCTTTGTGCTCGGCCTTGCCGCTGCCAGCGTGTCGCTCACCTGGCGCTTCTTCATCTTCCTGAAACGGGAGCGGAAGCTTTTGGCCTTGCCACCCGGAACTGTTTTATGACCCGCTCCATGCCGGAAAACGGTTTGAACTTTCAGCCGGAATTGAGGGGAGAAACGCTTCTTCTGCGCCCTTTGAAGCCCGAGGATTTCGACGGGCTCTATGCGGCCGGCAGCGATCCGGCCGTTTGGGCCGGGTATCCGGCCAGGGAACGCTACAAGCCGGAGGTCTTCCGCCAGTATTTCGATTCCCAGATGGCGAGCAAGAGCGCGCTGGTCTTCATCGACTGGGCTACCGGGAAACTGATCGGCTGCTCGCGCTATTACGTGGCGCCGGACCAGCCGCGGGCCGTCTCGATCGGTTTCACCTTCCTCAACAATGCCTATTGGGGCGGGACAACCAATTTCGAGATCAAGCGCCTGATGCTTGAGCATGCCTTCCAGAGCGTCGACGATGTCTGGTTCCATATCGACCCGACAAACATCCGATCGCAAAAGGCGACTGCCAAACTCGGCGCGGTGCATGCCTATGATGCGGTGCTGGATATTTCCGGTTCTCCGCTCAACTGGATGTGCTTCCGGCTGACCCGCGATGCCTGGGCTACGGTATAGTCCGCGCAGGGCACTGAGGCTTAAGGTCCACCGGTCGGCCGATTGCATCCGCGTCACGTCATTTTGTTCTTTATATGTTCTGTTTTTCTGCTTAGTTTACGGCGATCAATGGAGGGTAAAAAATGACCGCTTATGCAACTGTTGGAACATTGGATCATGCCGCGTCGGTGCGCTTCTACGATGCGTTGCTTGCGACGATCGGCTGGAGCGCGCATGTAAAATATCCGGGCTGGCACGGCTATACCCTGGGCGGGACGGGCGAAGGTTTCCTGCTCTGGGTCTGCGAACCGTTCAACAAGGAACCGGCCACACCCGGCAACGGCACCATGGTCGGCTTCGTGGTGAAATCGCATGGAGAGGTCGATGCCTTCTACAATGCGGCGCTGGCCAATGGCGGCACCGACGAAGGTGCTCCTGGCGTTCGTCCGCAGTATGGCCCGGACTGGTATTCGGCCTATATGCGCGACCCGGCCGGTAACAAGCTTTCCGTGGTCTTCAACGGCTAAACAAAAAAGTCCCGGTACTCCTTTGAGAGACCGGGGCTTTTCTGCATTCAAGAACGTTAAAAACTCAGCGTTCGGCCAGCGCCGGTTCGCCATTCTTCTCGCGCACCAGGTTGATGAAGCGGCGGAAGAGGTAGTGGCTATCCTGCGGGCCGGGCGAGGCTTCCGGGTGATGCTGGACTGAGAACACCGGCTTGCCGGTCAGGCGCAGGCCGCAATTGGTGCCGTCGAACAGGGAAATATGAGTCTCTTCAACGCCTTCCGGCAAGGACTTCGAATCCACCGCGAAACCGTGGTTCATCGAGACGATCTCGACCTTGCCCGTCGTGTGGTCCTTGACCGGATGGTTGGCGCCGTGATGGCCCTGGTGCATCTTCTCGGTCGTCGCGCCGAGCGCCAGGCCAAGCATCTGGTGGCCAAGGCAGATGCCGAACAGCGGTATGTCGCTCTTGATCAGTTCCTGGATCACCGGAACCGCATATTCGCCGGTTGCCGCCGGGTCGCCCGGGCCGTTCGACAGGAAGATGCCATCCGGCTTCTGGGCAAGCACATCTTCGGCTGATGTCGTTGCCGGCATCACGGTGACCTTGCAGCCGAGCCCGGTGAACAGGCGCAGGATGTTGCGCTTGACGCCGTAGTCGAGCGCCACGACATGATACGTCGTGTCGGCGCCCGCCAGTTCGTCGTAACCTTCGTTCCACACCCAGGGCTTTTCGCTCCAGCGCGAGGTCTGGCCGGAGGAGGCGACCTTGGCGAGATCGAGGCCTTCAAGGCCGCTCCAGGCCTTGGCTTCCGCCTTCAGCGTATCGATGTCGAAAACGCCGTTCGGGTCATGGGCGATCACCGCGTTCGGTGCGCCGTTCTCTCGGATCCAGGCGGTCAGCGCCCGGGTGTCGATGCCGCACATGCCGATGATGCCGCGTGCCTTCAGCCAGGCGTCGAGATTTTTTGCGGCGCGGTAGCTGGAAGGGTCGGTAATGTCGGCCTTGAAGATGACGCCGACCGCGCCGTGGCGTGCTGCCGGCGTCAAGTCTTCGATGTCTTCGTCATTGGCACCGATATTGCCGATATGCGGGAAGGTGAAGGTGACGATCTGGCCGAGATAGGACGGATCGGTCATGATCTCCTGATAGCCGGTCAGCGCAGTGTTGAAGACCACTTCGGCCTGAACCTTGCCGGTGGCGCCGATGCCCTTGCCTTCGATGACGGTGCCGTCGGCCAAAACAAGCAGGGCGGTTGGTTTTGCGGTGGTCCAGGGGGCTGTCGCGGTCATTGTCTTCATCCCGTTCAGGCGGCGCGTCGCGGACGTTCTAGGGAACGCCGGCCGGCCGTTGTGGTTTGCAGGCGGGCAGAAGCGGGCGATGGGCGCGCGCTGTCAGGCCTGGTCACGATGTTGGTGCAGGTGACGGTCAATAACTGCAGCGCCCGGCAAGGTCAATCTTGAAGACGGTGAGATCGGGCTTTTCCTGCGGCTTTTACCGCGGATTCACGCATTTCGTTTGCTCCGGCTTGTCCGGCTGGTTTATGAAACGCCATCAAACAGGAGAAGACAATGATGCGCGATCAACTCGCTGCCGCCCTCAAGGATGCGATGAAAGCCAAGGATGCGCCGCGGCTTTCCACCGTCCGTCTCATGCAGGCCGAGATCAAGACACGCGATATCGCCAATCGCGGCGCAGGCAAGGGTGACGCCACCGATGACGAAATCCTGCAGATCATGGCCAAGATGGTCAAGCAGCGCGAAGAATCGGCGAAGATCTACGAAGACAATGCCCGCCCGGAACTCGCCGCCAAGGAACGCGCCGAAATCGTCGTCATCCAGGACTTCATGCCCAAGCAACTGAGCGAAGCCGATGTGCGGGCCAATGTCGCGGCAGCGATCGCTGAAGCCGGCGCCGCCGGCCCGAAGGACATGGGCAAGGTCATGGCGGTGCTGAAGGAGCGTTATGCCGGCCAGATGGATTTCGCCAAGGCGTCGTCCGTGCTCAAGGAACTGCTGACAGCTGCCTGACGGCTGATCCGCCTGACTTGATTTCCGGCGCGGCCCGCGAATGAAAGGCCGCGTCGATAATCGCGAATTTTTCCGCCTGATAGGTCCAGTATTCGCGCACGAAGCTTTGCGAAAGCCAGAGCATGTTCTTGCCGGCAGCGGTATCATGTCCAAGGCTGCCCATCTCTGCCGCCTTGTCCATCAGCCGCTTCAAGTGGGTTTTCGAGATCAGGTAGCGCTGGCAGATATCGGCCGATGAGACCGGGCCGAGCAGGATGCGCGGCGCGTCCGGATCGAGGTCCTTTATCAGGGCAATGAAACAATCCATCACCAGTCCACCCGAATTGGCCCAGGTAAACAGATTGAATGTCTCGCCTGGACTGCGCACCGCGTGGTTTTCCAGAATTCCCTGCGCGATGACGGGTTGCAGGCTTGCAAACAGGCCCGGGTTCTCCACCAGCGCCACAGCCCTTTCGCCGCCGTCCAGCATGTCGAGAATGGTCAGATGTGCATAGAGCCATTTGACGACGGATTGCACCGCTATATCCATCGGTTCCAGCGGCCGCATACGGTGATCGGGCGGGTTGTCGATCCGGCGTACGAAACGATAGGCGAGCATTTCCTTGACGAAGGCGCTGGCAGTGTTGCGGCTGGCAATGCCGTACTCAACTGCTGCTGCAACGAAGCGCCCCATATAGAGGCCTTTCGCCGGATCCTGCGGATCGGGCCTATAGTGCAGCGACAATCCCAGCTGCGCCATCAGCCAGCGCTGCTGCGAGGCGAAAATCGAATTCAACCGTGGATTTTCCGCGAAAAGCGCCGTCATCTGCCGGGCGTTTTCCTGCATGGCGGCAAAAAAGAGGGTGTTGGACACAAGGTCGTTCGCAGCGAGGGGCATCGGGCGGTTTCCGGAAAGATAACCAGCAATTCATTGCCTGTTCTTCATCCGGCATCAACGGCCTATTCTGGGCATTTCTGCCCAGATACCAATTCCTTGGATCTGCAGGTGGCGACTGGCAGCTATCCCTTCTTCCGGCTCTTCTGCTCGGTCATGAAATGCCGCAGCACCGCGTTCATCCGCGTCTGATAACCCTTGCCGCTCTTCTTGAAGAAGTCGATGACATCCTCGTCGAGCCGGATCGAAACGGCTTTCTTCGGGGTCGGGTAGACGATCGTCGCCTTCGACCAGTCGACATCCATGAATTCGGCCCAGTCAGGATCGTCCCGCATGGCCGCCATGATGTCCTCGTCGGTCAGCGCTGCGACGCGTGCCCAGTCGGTCAGGCTTTTTTCGCCGTGTGCCCGCTTCTCGAGGATTTCATCGAGGGAAACTCTGGTGATAGATTCTTTGCTCATTCTTGTGTGCCGGACGGGCGGAGATGATTCTGCAGATTTCCGCACGCATCGTGTAGACGACAGTGATGATGCGGTTGGTGTCTGGGCAGATCGCCAAACGTCCGGATTTCTCCGTTTCTGATGGATTGAACTCGATCCTGGGGTTCTTGCAGAGCAAGAACGGCATCTTCAAAGTCGATGCCATGCTTTTGGAAATTGTCGAGGCGCTTTTGGTCATTCCAATCAAAAGACGTCAACGGTTGCGGGTCTAACATCACAATGCACCATTGGCTTAGCCAGACCCAACGATAACAATACGGATTGTATATACAGTTAAGAAATCCGCCAACCTGTGAATTGCGGGTATGATCTCTACCCTCGCTGGCGCGGGCGCGGTTTGCCGCCTATATGGAAGCCAGCCCAGAGGTATTCATGCGATTTTCCAACTCTTTCCTTGACGAGATCCGCGACCGCGTTCCCATTTCGGACGTTATCGGCAAACGCGTCACCTGGGATCGCAAGAAAACCAATGCCTCGCGCGGGGACTATTGGGCCTGCTGCCCGTTTCATGGCGAGAAATCGCCCAGCTTTCACTGCGAGGACCGCAAGGGCCGCTACCATTGCTTCGGCTGCGGCGTGTCCGGCGATCATTTCCGTTTCCTCACCGATCTCGATGGCATGGCTTTTCCCGAGGCCGTGCAGCAGATCGCCGATCTCGCCGGTGTCGCCATGCCGCAGCCGGATGTCGAGGCCGAGAAGCGCGACCGCCAGCGCATCGGCCTGCAGGACGTCATGGAAGTGGCGACGCAGTTTTTCCAGGACCAGCTGCAGACGGCAAACGGCGCCAAGGCACGCGCCTATCTGCGCGACCGGGGTCTGACCGGCCGCACCATCGAGACATTCCGCCTCGGCTACGCGCCGGAAAGCCGCAATGCGCTGAAGGAATTCCTGGCCGGAAAAGGCGTGCCGAAAGACCAGATCGAGGCCTGCGGCCTGGTCGTTCACGGTCCCGATATTCCGGTCTCCTACGACCGCTTTCGCGATCGCATCATGTTCCCCATCCTGTCGTCGCGCGAAAAGGTCATCGCCTTTGGCGGCCGCGCTATGTCGCCGGATGCGCCGGCCAAATATCTCAATTCCAACGAGACCGAGCTCTTCCACAAGGGCAATGTGCTCTACAATTTTTCGCGCGCCCGCAAGGCGATGTCCGGAGCCGACGGAGCAGGGACGATCATCGCCGTCGAAGGCTACATGGATGTCATCGCGCTGCATCAGGCCGGCATCGAAAATGCCGTGGCACCGCTCGGCACCGCGCTCACAGAAAACCAGATGGCGCTGTTGTGGAAACTCACCTCGCAGCCGGTGCTCTGCTTCGATGGGGACAGCGCCGGTATCCGCGCCGCCAACCGCGCCGTCGATCTGGCGCTGCCACATCTCAAACCCGGCTTTTCCGTGCGCTTCGCCATGCTGCCGGATGGCAAGGACCCCGACGATCTCGTCCGCAACGAGGGCCGGGCACCGTTCGACAAGGTCATGGCATCGGCCCGCTCGCTATCGGAAATGGTCTGGCTGCGGGAAGCCCAGGCCGGTGGCTTCGATACGCCGGAGAGCCGCGCCCAGCTGGAAGCGACGCTGAAACAGGTGGTTTCGGTGATCGCCGACGAAAACGTCCGCCGCCACTATGGCCAGGACGTGCGCGATCGGCTGAACCAGTTTTTCCAGGGTGCCTCGCGCCAGCAGAACGGCCAGCGCGGTTTCGACCGCAACCAGCGCCAGGGCGCCAACCGCAATGGCGGCCAGGGGCAGGGCCGCGGCGGACAGCAGGGCGGACGCATGTCGGAACGCTCGGGCATTTCCGACCGGCTCGCCCGCTCGTCGCTGGTCAGCGGCCATCAGGCGCTACCGCCCTTGCGCGAAAGCGTGCTGGCGCTGACCATCGTCAATCATCCGCAGCTGCTATTTGAGGAATATGACGAGATTTCCGCGATCGAATACGACAATCGCGATCTGCAGCGCTTCTGGTCGTCGGTGCTCAACGCCGCCGCCGCCAAAGGTCCGCGCCTGTCACGCGAAATCCTCGTCGAGCTGCTGGAGGCCGAGGGCTTCGATGCGCTGTTGAAATCGCTCGACCAGCAGATACGCTTTGCCCGCCTCTGGACCGCAACCACCGCCGCAGCCCCCGAGGATGCCCGCGAAGGCTACCTGCAGGCACTCGCCCTTCACCAGCGCACCAAGGCGCTCTTGTGGCAGCGCCGCGAACTGGAAAGCGAACTGGCCTACGCCACGGAAGAAGGCGACGACGACACTGTCAGCCAGATCCTGCGCAATCTGCAGGAGGTTCAGCTGGAAGTAACGCGACTGGAAAACCAGGAAGCGATCATCGACGGTTTTGGCGTCCTGTCCGGTCGCGTGAAGGGGCCTGCGGGCAAGTAGGGGAGCTTCTGCCGGTATCGGAATTTCCTCCTGAACTGACGGCTGGCGAGGGCATGTGCGAGCCTCTTGCCATCACGCCCGGCAATTGCAAAAGTTTGATCGTTGCCGACGGGGCTGGGCCTGTGGTTCGCCCATTCGCAGGAGGGGGGAACCATGACTGAAATCACCTTGCTGGCTTTTGCGCTCGTCTCGTTCATCGGCATCGCCACGCCCGGACCAACCGTGCTTCTTGCTTTGACCAACGGTTCCCGCTTCGGCGTACGCCGGGCGCTGATCGGCATGGTCGGCGCGGTCCTGTCCGATTTTGTCCTGATCGGCGCCGTCGCTTTGGGGCTTGGCGCGCTGCTGGCCGCGTCCGAATTCTGGTTCTCGGTCGTCAAGTGGATCGGCGCCCGCTATCTCGCCTTCCTCGGGATCATGCTGTTGCGCTCCAAGGCACGCTCAACGAAACTCTGCACGGAGCGGCAGAAGATGGCTCCGGTTCGGCGCGGGCGATCTTCCTGAAGAGCTTTCTCGTGGCGGTGACCAATCCCAAGGGATACCTGTTCTTTTCGGCATTCCTGCCGCAGTTCATCGTGGCGGCGGAGCCGCAGATCCCGCAATATGTGCTCCTGGCGCTGGTCTTCGCCTCCATCGATTTCTTGGTCATGGCCGGTTACGCCACACTCGGCTCGCAGGCCGTCAGGGTGCTGAAGAAGTCCGGCGCACTCTGGCTCGACCGGATCTGCGGTGGTGCACAGCTGGCGCTGGCAGGTTCTTTGGCGTTCTATAGACGCACCAACGCCTGACACTTGACCGTCCGGGCCCGGCGGTCTGGGGCAATATGGCCGCGCTTGACCGTCTTCAGGTTTGAAGATATTGCCGGAACCAGGTTCAGGCTGCCTGCCGCTCGCACACTTTCGGTGAAATCCTGACATTGACGATCTTCTCGCCCTCGAAGCATTTCGTGTGGTGGGCAATGCGAGCTCCCCTCCCGATGGTCGAAATGCGATAATGAGGAGAGTGAGATGTCGCTGGACACCTCCGATAATAACGCCTTTTTGACTGCCCCTCTTGGTGCCATTTTTGCCAGGACTGCGCTTCCCATCATCTTTGTCATGAGCATGAACGGGCTGCTCACTATTGTCGATGCGATGATGCTCGGCCTCTATGTCGGTCCCGAAGCTGTCGGCGCCGTCGCCTCGGTGTTTCCGGTCTTCATGCTGCTTGTGGCGCTCTCGACGCTTGTCGGCAGCGGCATGGCGAGCCTTCTGGCTCGTTCCATCGGAGCCGGGGACTTCGTAAACGCACGCGCCGTGTTCGGCAGCGCGCATGGCCTTGCGCTGGCGATCGGTGCCGGATTCGTCGTGCTGTTTCTCCTGTTCGGCAGGGCTCTGGTCCTGGCCGTGGCGAATGGACCGGGACCTCTGGCTGAGATGGCCTATGCCTATATCACCATCATCGCCCTGTTTTGCCCGCTGCAACTGCTGCTGTCGGTCAATGTGGATGCCTTGCGCTGTGAGGGGCGGGCAGGGTTGATGGCGCTGCTTAGCCTTTTCGTCTCGTTGGCGAATCTTGGCCTGAACTATGTCTTCATCGCATCGTTGGGGCTTGGTGTTGCGGGATCGGCCTTTGCGACGGTGCTTGCACAAGGGCTGGCGCTTGGTCTCCTCGTTTTCTTCCGCCTCTCCGGGCGAACCGTCTTGCCGCTTGCGGCATTGCTGCGGGGCAATCCGTTTTCGGCATGGGGAAGCATCGTTGCCCTTGGTGCGCCGCAAAGCCTCGGCTTTATCGGCATGGCTTTGGTCTCGGCCACCATCATTGTCACCCTGCAGAGTGTGGCAACCCAGACCTATGACACCGTCATCTCTGCCTACGGGATCGTCACCCGCATCATGACCTTTGCGTTCCTGCCATTGTTGGGCATGGGGCAGGCCATGCAGGCGATTGTCGGCAACAACAGGGGAGCAGGCCTTTGGCAGCGCTCTGACAGGGCGCTGCGTCTCGCGGTCATCGTCTCGTTCCTTTACTGCCTCGCCGTCGAAATATTACTGGCCTTTTTCGCCCGTCCGATCGGTTCGTTCTTCGTCAACGATCGAACCATTATTGGGGATGTTTCGCGCATCATGCCGTTGATGGTCATGGCCTATTTCCTCTCCGGACCGCTGATGATGACGGCAAGTTACTTCCAGGCCATCGGCGACGCCAGGCACGCGGCAATCCTGGGTCTGGCGAAGCCCTATCTGTTCACCATACCGCTGGTCGTTTTGTTCGCAATCGCCTTCGGCGAAAGGGGGATCTGGTTCGCCACACCGGCCGCGGAGGTCTTGCTGTTTGCCGTGACGGGTGTTGTTCTTTGGCAAGCGGCGAGGCAAAAATCGCTCGGCCGCGGGCTGGTTTCCCGCGAGATCGCAAGCGAACGGTGACGTTCTTCGTGCTTTCGGCCATACGCCGGAAGCACAACCTTTCTCAGTATTAGAGGTTTGAAATGTTTGAATAATCTTCCTGCCGTTAAACAATCATTAACCATGGTTCGGGTTGTATAGCTGCAACCCATCCGCCCATGAAGGGCAAGTAATCAATTTTAAGATGATCTAATATGACCAGCATTCATAATAATGCGGGCGCAATTTCTGCGCTCCAGACTCTGCGATCTATCGGCTCAGGCATGGCGGCTGCTCAGGGACAGGTCAGTTCCGGTCTCAGGATACAGACGGCGAGCGATAACGCCGCCTACTGGTCGATTTCGACAACGATGCGATCGGATAATGCAGCGGTTTCTGCCGTCGCCGATGCGCTCGGGTTTGCTGCGGCAAAAGCCGATACGGCCTATACGGGCCTCGATGCCGTCATCGACATCCTCGGTGAATTCAAGGCCAAGCTGGTGCTGGCCAAGGAGCCCGGCGTCGACAAGGCAAAAGTCCAGAAGGAGTTGGCTGAACTTCAGCAGCAGGTTCAGGGAATTTCCCAAGCTGCCAGCTTCAGCGGTGCAAACTGGTTGAACACCGACATATCCAATATCTACGATTTTGATCGCAACAAGGCGTCCAGCGTATCGGCATTTGTTCGTGATGCGTCTGGGGCCGTTGCCGTCAGGGCGATGGATCTGCACCTCTCGGCCGTTTCGCTGTTCAACAGCACGGGCGGGGGCCTCTTGCAGACCGATGCCCGCGACCTCGACACTCTTGGCGGTATCCGCGGCTTCAGCAGCAGCAATTTGATCGGCGGAGACCTAACCCAGTATGACGGCGTTTATGGTTCGGGTTGGATGTATCCGAAAGCAGGCGCGGGTGGTGCGGCGATTTTCGGCCTAAATGATTTTCCCGATGGATCGTCGCTGGATTTTACCGCGCCCGGCGCGCAGATCAGCTTCGACATCATCCTGGACAAAGAGGCGTCGAACCCGGGCAGCCAGGCAGGTACGTCGGGTGAACTGCAGGATCTTCCGGGTCCGTATTACGCCGGCTACACCAAGTCTATCACGATCACCAAGGCACAGGTCGATGCGGTCTACCCCGGGCTTGGTGGCGTGATCACAACCAATACACAGTTTGCCGCGGTTCTCAATTCCGTGCTGAATACCGAGGGTGCATCCGTTTCGGCCAGCTATAACCACTATGACCCGCCCGGCTCAAACAACCTTGTTCATGACCCCAAAAGGATGACCATCTCGACGCTCCAGAACCATGGCAATGGATCCTATGTGGAGATAGCCAACCTCAGCAGCGTCGGTGTCGGCACCGGGGGACTGAAGGAATCCTCCGCTTTCGGGTCCAGAGGGTCCGGCATGGCGATAGCGTTCAAGGAATTCATTGTTCACGAGGATGGTGACAATCTGGATGGCGTCGAGGTCAGCTTCTCCTTTTCGATCAACGGTCAGCCGGCAACCAGCCATTCCTTCGATCGAACCTATGTGAACAACCTGTTCGGCAAGGACAGCGGCAAGGTTGAAACGCCAGAAGAAATGGCGACGCTGTTGCATTCCCTGCTCGACGCGCAATGGCCAAACCTCATCATCGAGGCAAAATCTCCGACGGAAGTCATGCTGAAGCTGGACCCTGCGGCAGACCGCAAATGGGGCAGTGGAACGAGTATGAGCTTCGACAATGTCCGGGTCAGCATCGAGCCGATCCCAAAGATACAGTTCATGGATATCGATATCGCTGCCAATCCGGACAAGATCGCATCCTATATCAATTATATCGATATCGTCACGGAGCGCGCAATCGATGGAATGACAACCCTCGGTGCCTTCCAGAAGCGCATCGACATGCAGTCCGCTTTTACCAGCAAGCTCATGACCACCATCGACAAGGGCATCGGACGTCTGATCGACGCCGATATGAACGAGGCATCGACGCGGTTGAAGGCTTTGCAGACGCAGGAGCAGCTCGGGATCCAGTCGCTGCAGATCGCCAACGCGAATTCCGAAAACATCATGGCGCTGTTCCGCTAGCCGAAATCGCCGGTCCCGCCCTCGCACCTGCCACCGTTCCTGTGCCATAGTCCGCTTTCCCCACGAAAGCGATTCCATGCTGCAGACCAAAGACCGTATCGATCCCCTGTTTGACACTGACGGTGCGAAAAATCCGCTATCCGTGTTGAAAAGGGTCTACGGTTATCCCGCCTTTCGCGGCAAGCAGGCGGCCGTCGTGGAACGTGTGGTGTCCGGCGGCGATGCCGTGGTGCTGTTTCCGACCGGCGCCGGCAAGTCTCTCTGCTTCCAGATTCCTGCCCTTTGCAGGGATGGTGTCGGCATTGTCGTCTCGCCGCTGATTGCGCTGATGCGCGATCAGGTGGAGGCGCTGAAGCAGCTTGGGGTCAGGGCCGCAGCCCTCAATTCCTCGCTGTCGCGCGAAGAATTCGTGGATGTCCGCCGCGCCATTGCCAACGGCAATCTCGATCTTCTCTATGTAACGCCGGAGCGTATCGTCACGCCGGGCTTCAAGGAGATGATCGGCAATGCGAAGATCTCGCTGTTTGCCATCGACGAGGCGCATTGTTTTCCCGTATTCACGGTTTTGGGCCTAAAACAAAAGGTATCAGCAAGACATTGAGTTCGCAACCCTTTCGGCTCGACGAGGCCGATTTTGTTGAAAGGGTCTTCATCTCCAGAGCATCCGCCGACTAGGCGGATACCGCCTTGTGTATACGCGCCGTTCGGACAGCGACCGTAAGAGTCTGGCAGTCCGTTCGGCGGAACGTATACAAAAGAATCCGGGCTTCAGCCCGTCCGTTTCATCTCGCAAAGCGAGATGCCTGGCTTTAGCTTTGAGAGCGGCGGCGCAAATATCAAGGCAACAATAGCCGACACCAGTTAACCATATGCTGTCATCTGCAATTTGGCCAACGGGGAGGTAATGCATCGCCAATCATTCCGTCGCGAACTGCGTCATCCGTCTTCGGTCTGGCGAAACCGGCTCCTGTGCTGTGTTGTTAGGAAATTCTCGACGGCCGCTTGCTCGTGCCAAGATATCCTGCCCAGCGCACGATCAAGTTGTGACATCGCATTGGCAACAGGTTGTGCTCATTCCTTGCGTATCCCCTGCCAATCGGAATGGGACCAAATCCTTGTTCAAAAGAACTGCTCAGAGCACTTGATGGTTGAAAACGAAGGCTAGCCGCAACAGGATGTGGTGGTGCGGGGTGGAGCGGAATATGGCAACCTATTTCAATGAATTTTTCGGTGTAACGCCTGAACAGGTCGATAACTACGGATCATTGAACATTTCGCTGATCAATGACCTTCCTCTTTTCATCGATCCATTTCTTTTGTTCAACAGTAGCAAGGCGGAGTATCAAAATCTTCACGCTGACATTCTCCGCTACATGGTTTTCCTTAAGGATGCAGTTGCCGCCAAGAAGGTCAGTCCATCGCTTGAGAAGGCATGGCTCCTGTTCCCAGAGGTTAAGCAGAATTGGCTAGGCTTCTCCCTCCATGGAAATGGAGGCAGCGGCTTGGGGCGCGATTTTGCGGCGGCATTGAAAGCTAATCTGGAAGACCTTTTTGCCGATTTTGGCGGCGAGCGTATAACCCGAAGCAGTCATATCGAGAAGGTTTGCCTTATCCATGCCGGGGTAGGGCGCGACATGATCAGTGATTTCACCACCAACCTGATCAAGGGTTGGCTGTGTGAATACACGCAGAAATTCGCGGTGGCGAATATTGACCGAAAATATCGGCGTCGTGTGTGGGTTCCTAGGGCCAGGTTCAACTACGAACTGGAATTCTGGCAAAGAGAGGAGTTTGATCTCCCGTACATCGGCCGAGATTTCGTGCTCCTGACCCCAAAAGACATCCTAACCAAGGACGAGAATTGGATCAACAGACCAGACATGATCCTCGATTTCGAGAGTATCCCGGACGCGATTCCGGACGCCGATTTGAGAGGCCAGGTCTTTAACTACTTTCACAAGATGCTGGTCCGTTCAGATGACAAAGCGCCGACCAAAAAAGATAAGGATCGTGCGGCTGCCCGTACGATCATGCATTTTCCTAAGCTGATAGATTATTACATTCAGCTGAAGGAAAACACGGGGGATCAAGCATCTGACATCAGCAAACAGAAGGTCGCCGAAACCAAGGCGATCTTCGACGATGCGGTTCGACAGTTACAAGACTCACTTCTGGTCCAAAGCGACTTTTACAGCTCGAAAGGCGATAGCTACGCGGAAGCCCACCGTCGTTTGTCATACCTGAAGGACATTATCGAAAATAAAGGCGGCCACCGTATTTTCTATCACAAGGGTCAAGCTATTCAGCGTGAAAGTGACCTTCAGATACTGTTCCGGTTTGTGTGGTTTGGCTCGCCGTTTGATGTCGGTACAGAGGCGAATGACGGCCGAGGGCCGGTAGACTACAAGATATCTATGGGGCGAGACAAAACTTTGGTGGAGATGAAGCTTGCCAAGAACACGCAGCTCGAAAAAAATCTCCGCAAACAGCTCCCTATCTACCAATCTGCAAGTGACGCCGAGCACGGTATCAAGGCCATTATTTTCTTCTCCCATTCAGAGCAGGAGAGAGTCGAGAGCGTTCTCGATAGACTCGGTATCCTTGGGCACAAGGACGTCATCCTTATAGATGCACGGAATGATAACAAGCCATCGGGGTCGAAGGCAGCGTAGCCCATTTAGAAATGTCGCCGTTGACAGAATGTTATTGGTTCCATGCAATCCAAGATTGTTGATGTCAGCGAAATGAGGAGGGCCCCTAATGGTAAAATCTGAAGTGCTTCAAAATAAATGGAGCAGAGTATTAATCGGAATATTTTTTATAGTAGTGGGTGTTTTTGTCGGTTACATGGCAGATCACTCAAATGCAATTCTGAAAGCGGTATGTGGTTCGAATGATCCGATTTGGTGTATACCTCTCAATGTTGCTCTTTATGACCTCGGTTTAAGAAGCATATCTTACACGTTTATCATCCTAGGCGTCGTGATGGCGCTTCTATACAATTTTGTTGCTGAGCTAGTAAGCTCAATATTGTCTTTTGCCCTAAATCACATTGCAAATTCGAGCAAGGTTGTTATCGATGCGATGGAGAGAAATAAGCTCAGCCGGGAGGAGTCTAAGAGCATCATTATCGAGACGACGTCGCGATACATGGGATACTATGACGAGAACTCCAATTCGATTGGGCAATTCATCGCTTCGAATGTCATTGATCAGGTTTGGAAAGATGGTGGCTTTTGGCGAAAAGACTATCACTCGATTATTAACGTAGAGAAACTAGACCCCGCCGAATATGGTGGCATGGCAGCGGCTTACTTGCGTTGGAATGAGACAACAAGCTTTACCATCGCGAACGTGAATTCTGGAAAGCCTTATAATTTTTCATCAGCATCTTCCGTCGAGATTACAAATACTACGGATGTCAAGGATATCATAAAGCACTATAAGTATGATATCAAACTCGCTGGATTGAAGATTTTCAGTTTCGACGACCATCGACAAAGAATTGTGGCTCATGACTTCGAAGTAAATGGTGAATACAAAGATGATGGGCTTGTTGTTGCTGTGCGAGATGGCGACTTCATCTTCTCATTTAATAAAAAAGTATCAGTTCCAACCGCTGTGGCTGACGTTGTCGTGGATGAAGAAAGCTTCATTTCAATCGCTGATCGCCTTTACCAGCTGACATTTACCGAGCCTACAAAACGCGTCACTTTCCGTTTCAATCTTCCTCACGACCTCGAAATTTACCATTGTGGCTTAACTGGGCGAAGGTATGGAACGTCTGCCCCAGGGCATGTTCATCAGTCGCAGCCTTCGATTAATCGCGTGCGAATTGACGTCGGCGATTGGACATTGCCGGGCATAGTCACCATATTGGCTTGGAAAGAGCGAATGACCGAAATGGACCCTGCAGACAAAGGTTTAGATGGACAGGCGGCGGCAGGTGTGAAATAGTTGGTGAAAATGGAGAGATGAGATGTTTCGTAAAACGACCACTTTCTAATCGCCCACACGGGTAATTGCTAAGTTTTGAATAAGTCGGGCACGCTGTCCGGCTTTTTTCGTTCTTAATACCGTGAAGAGCTTTTTCGGCTGGTCTGACTGAGTATCTGCAGCGTGCTCGTCAATACGCAGTTAACCGTCCGCAATGATCTCCATGAATTGCAGACCATAACGCGAAAACTTTGTCGCTCCCACTCCAGATATTGCCAACATCTCCTTTTCCGTCCTAGGGCGAATGGTCGCAAACGCTATGAGTGTTGTATCGGGGAATACGACGTACGGAGCGACACCCAGTTCCTTGGAAATCGCCAGCCTCTTGGCTCGTAAGGCCTGGAACAGCCGCTCATCTTCCGTAGCTAGTCCCGATCTGGCTGCCGAAGCGACAGGTTTTCCACGTTCCCGTTTCCGGACGGCATCGATTGTGTCTCGACGAAGGACTACCGCGACTTCTTTCTTGAAGACAGCATGCGCCGACGGCTCCAATTTCAACGCCCCGTATTCGTCATGGGCGACCCGGATGTAGCCAAGCGCCAAGAGCTGTCTGACAACGGATTGCCAGGCATGGACGGACAACTCCTTGCCGACGCCGAAAACGGCTAGCTCATCATGTCCGAATTTTTGCGCCCGCTCAGTGGGCTTCCCCAATAGTACGTCGATCACATGAGCAGCACCGAAACGTTCTCCAGTGCGATAGATAGCGGCCAGCGCTTTGATGGAAGCTTCGCTGCCGTCCCAAGTCTCGACGGGGTTCTTACAAGTGTCGCAGTTGCCGCAATGCGCAGGGGCAGACTCTCCGAAGTGCGAAAGGATGGCTCTTCGTCGGCACCCAGCGGTCTCGCAGATGCCGAGCAAGGCACTTAGCTTCGCCCGCTCGATCCGCTTGATCTCATCTGTTGCGTCACCTTCATCAATCATCCTTTGACGTTGAACGATGTCTTGCATGCCGTAGATCATGAGCGCCTCAGATGGTAGCCCATCACGCCCAGCGCGGCCGGTCTCCTGATAATAGCCCTCCAAAGAGGAGGGCAGGTCTAAGTGTGCGACGTAGCGAACGTTCGGCTTGTTGATTCCCATGCCGAACGCGACAGTGGCGACCAGACAAAGTTCCTCCTCCATTCGGAATGCGTCCTGGTTCTGCGCTTTGACGTTAGGGTCCATGCCCGCGTGGTAAGGCCGCGCCTTGATCCCGTGGTCGTTGAGCCAAATGGCGGTCTCTTCGACCTTTCGACGGGATAGGCAGTAGACGATACCGCTGGAGCCGTCGTGGCGCTGGAGGAACCGGAGTAGCTGTGTCCGAGCATTGTCCCGCTCGGCAATGTGATAGCTTATGTTAGGTCGGTCGAAGCTATCCATAAAGATGACGGCATCGTCGAGTTCCAGCTGGCGGATGATATCATCACGCGTGTGCGGATCGGCCGTGGCGGTGAGGGCGATGCGGGGAACCCCAGGATAAAGCTCCTTCAGCTTAGCCAGGCCGAGGTAATCTTTGCGGAAGTTGTGGCCCCAGCTGCTGACGCAATGGCATTCATCGATTGCGATCAAAGAGATCGGCACGGTGCCAAAGAGATCAGCAAAGCCCGGAAGAACCACACGTTCTGGCGTTACGTAGATAAGCTTTAGCTTTCCAGCGCGAAGTTTCGACCTGATCGCCCGCGACTCTTCTTCGGATTGCTGTGACCAAAGGCACTCAGCTTCAACTCCCAGAGCCTTCAACTCTTCAACCTGGTCTCTCATCAGCGCTACGAGCGGCGAGACGACCACCGTCACCCCAGGAAGGCACACGCCGGGTAGTTGAAAGCAAAGTGATTTACCTTTGCCGGTAGGGAAGAGCACAAGCGCATCGTTGCCAGCCAAAATATGGCGGATGACGTCTGCCTGTTTTCCGCGAAAGTCCTGATATCCCCAGATGCGTCGAAGGGCGTCGAGCGGCTTCTCGATCACCTTTGGGTCGAAAAGCGCTGTGATGTCAGATTTCTGATTGGTAGAGTGCATTGGTTATCTGCGTATCTTCGAACTGGTGGATTTCGCATATATGTGAGCGACCGGCATCACCTACGGTCAAAAGAGCTGCTTAGCCTCTTTCATGTTTATCACGATTCGCCTATCGGCTTTCCGACGGGCCGCTGTGATACAGAAAAATGTGGCGAGGTTTCGGGGGCTAAGATGACTGACGCAAAACCATCGACTGTAAACTGGTATGAAGTCGGTTTTGCGGAAGGGGCGGAGGCAGGTGCGGCTGAAATGGTCGTGCATAAACCGCATTTCGACCCATTAGAGAACGCCCTTGCCATGGGGCATGCGATGCTGAACGGTGCTTATAGCGTCATTCGTCGCCGTCAGATAGATTTCCAGTCATTTGAGGATATTCAGGAATGGCTGGGCGGCGTTGCAGCCGGGATAGATTCAGTAGGCGCGCGCGTAGGCCTTCAGACGACCATTGAGTACCCATATCATCGGCCAGGCGGTGGGACGGTAACCTACATACTTGTTACACGTGACTTCCCCGGGCTTAAGGGTGAAATAAAATAGCTTACCCGGGGTGCCTCAGGCCGAATCAATTTAGGTGGAAGAGGGGCATGGCGTTCTCGCGAATAGTTCTCCGTGCTACTCGAACCGCTTCTATGCTCGCCCGGCCAATATATGAAGAGTGAGGTATCGTGTGTGTCAGCACAAGCGCTGGTGGGATATGAACCCTCTTTCAACCAGAACGGACCTGTGCTAGTCGAGATGGATGGGGGGTTTAAATGGATATTATAAATCAGTACATTGACGTCTTCTCGACCGTCATCGGCTTCCTGCTGGGGTGCGGTGTCACCCTGAGCGTTCAAAAGCTACGCATGGGGCGTAATGCCAATTTCTCTGATCAGAGAAATAGCCATGTAGGTGGCGATCAGGCAGGACGCGATATCAAAAAATAACGAATGGAAACGACACTTTCAAATCAATCCAAGTCGGTAGTGCATGGCGATCAAGCTGGTCGTGATATTGTAAAGCACTACCACTCCTTTGGCAGTTCCCAAGTATCTGGGTGGTTAAAACGGCTCGAAATCCAAATTTCTTCTGAAAATAAGGACGTACATAACAAGTTCGTTCAAAGTCTGCAATTTTTCGTCGACCGCAGAGATGAAGTGGATGTAGTCGGACTTAAGGACAAAATAGAAAAGTCCGGGTTTAAAATCGACTATTATTCCGCGCTGCAGAAGAAGGAAGAGTTTTCAAAGCTTTTGATGAAGTTTCAAGAGTTTAGCTCGGCGCAGGAACTTTTCGCATATTTTCTGTCCATCATCTATGATGTCTTCGACGAAAAGATATGTCCTCACATACATGAAATGGATTTTGGAGATGTTCAAAAGATAATCGATGACGACATTATTGGTAAAATATTCTCGGAGATTGGCGAAGGTAGCGAAGTTTTCCTTATCAACCGTACGCACGTCAGAGGCATGATATACTGGCTCGCCGATAAATGTTACGTCAGGTGGCACTGATGTACATTTCCTACAGTGCTGCTCAAGACCCATTCCACGCAGTATTTCGAACATTTTGCTTACTTGATGGAAATGGTGTCTCTGCATACGACCTTGAGCGGCTGCTTATGTATGATTTCTTCGTATGTTTCCCTTGGATGGTTTCCGAGATCGAAGGGGTGACGAAAATCCCCGGCTTTGTAAAAGAGTTGAACCGTGTTCGGCGGGAGTATCGTCAGAACTCCTATGAACATATTCCTGAAAAGAGGATCATGTTCAAAAGGATGCGGCCTGCGCAAATGGCGGCGCTCAATAGTTTATGTTCCTACGGATATCTCTCTCTTCATGATTTTGAAGAGGAGAAGATCGTAAGAAAAGACAATGAAGTTCCGCAGGCTATCGCCGATAACGTAAGAAATCATGTCACATCAAACGCGGTTCTGTTTGGCTTCATAAAAGGTTTTTTGGATTTACTTCCGATTACTGGTGCAACGGGCCTAAAAGCAAAGACCGGTCTCGAAGAGTTTCGCTATGACTACATTCCAACCTAATTTGATGGTGGAGCGCCTGGTGGTGTTCGGACGAGGCCAGCGCGTCTTCGATGAACGCTTCCATGCTGGCCTCAACATAATTCGAGGCGAGAATTCTTCGGGCAAATCCACGATCATGGATTTCCTGTTTTATGGCCTTGGTGGTGATCTGTTCGATTGGCGTGAAATTGCCTTGAACTGCGAGACGATCTATCTCCAAGCCTCCATAAATGAAAAGCCCGTTACACTCTCTCGTGAAATAGTACCGCAGGCTCAACGTCCGATGCGTATTTTCATCGGTGAAATGGATGATGCACTGGGTTCGGCCTCGGAAGGGTGGGAGGTATTTCCCTACGCTCGCGGCAGCAAGGACAGCTTTTCCCAAGTTCTTTTCCGCTTTCTAGGCTTGCCTGAAGTTCAGACTGGTGAAAGCCAGAGTAAAATCACAATGAACCAGGTGCTGCGGTTAGTCTATGCAGATCAGATAAGTCCGATTGACAGGATTTTCCGATTTCAGCAGTTCGACGATGCCGTAACGCGTCAAACAGTTGGGGACTTGTTGTGCGGCGCGTTTAGCGACAGATATTATAGGGCTGTGATCAGGTCGGGTGAGGCGGGGAAGGAGTTCGGTGAGGTCTCCGCAAGAATCCGTTCAACGATTGCTCTCCATTCCCGCCAACGTACGCCGCTGACACGTGAGTGGCTTGAAGCTGAAAGTGCCAAGGTCAACGGCGACCTTAATTCAACGAACGCTGAGATTGAACGGCTGGAAGATGAGATTTTCCATGCTCAGTTCGATGATCGCCTGACGCTCAACGACCAGGATGAAACCTACCAGCGGATAGTATCGCTGCAAGGAGAAATCGCTGAGATTGAACAAGAGATCAATATCAAGCAGGTCGAGCAAGCCGATTCGGCTCAGTTTATCCAAGCGATTGATGCTCGGCTTTTCCAGTTGCAAAACTCTCATGCTGTAATTGAAGAGTTCGAGCAACTAGACTTCCAGTTCTGCCCGTCGTGCCTGGAGCCTGTGCACAATCATGGCGTCGATGGAGCTTGTGCGCTTTGTAAGGAACCATTCGACCGGTCTCGAACGCGGTCTCGTTCATTAAAACTTATCAACGAGTTTTCTCGACAAAAAGATCAATCACTCGAACTTCAAGCCGTGCGCGAAACGGAAGTCCGCGAGTTGCGGGCGAAGCTCGCAAGCGTGAGGGAGTTGTGGGAACAAGCAAATCGCCACTATACTGTTGCTGTCAAAACTCCGACTACTGAGATTCGATCCAACCTTCGACGCCTTAACAGGGAAGCAGGTTACCTGATCAAGCAACTCGAAGAATTAGCCGGGAAGAGTGAGGTTATAGCCCAGCTCGAAGAGCTGACCGCTGAACGAGAGAAGCTGCAGCAGGAACTGGACACCCTTGAAGCTGTGATCAAGCATGAAAATAACAGGACGAAGGAAAGAGTCGCGGCCGCTCGTCAGAAAATTGAAAGCATTACGATTAGCTTATTGAAGTCCGACCTTTCGCGACAGAGCACGTTTGACAATGCCAGGAGTGTCGATTTCGAATTCGATGGAAACCGAATTGCGGTGAATGGAGACAGTTTCTTTTCAGCCAGTTCGATGGTTTATCTAAAAAATAGCTTCCTGGCATCGTTCCTATTTGCTGCGGCAAACGATCCAATGTTCTCTCATCCGCGCATTCTTATAATGGATACTGTTGAGGATAAGGGGATGGAGCCCGACAGGAGTAAGAACTTTCAAACTTTACTTCGGAACATGTCCCGACAAGCAGTTTCTAAACATCAAATAATAATCGCCACATCTATGATCGCTGAAGAGCTGGACACGCCTGAATACACCGTCGGTGAGTATTACACGCATACCAACCGCACGCTGAAGGTCCGCCAATAATTTCGGCCAGTATTGGTGCTCGGAACGGTCTACTTACTGGAGTCCGATAACGCATCTTATTGGACATCAGGAACGCAAAACTCTCCATCGAGGCGTTAGAAGTTAAGGCACACCAACTTCCAATGATCACGCCTTTGCGGCTTGAAAAACTTGCATTATCGCCATGTATTTACGGGGATATCGTTCTCGCGGCGGCCGTCTCGAATGCCATGCTATTGCTGGAAGCGCGAATTTCACATCACCAGGCCCAGCTCAATCATGTCAAACCTTGTTGTTCACCAGTATCAGGCTGTCGACATTAATCCCGTCTCGCGCAACGTGTTGGGGCAGATTTGCATCTTCGAACAGTGCCGCACGCATGCTTGCTTTGGCCTGACGGAGTGCTGAACCCACCGATTGCGCACCAGCAATCGCTGCATAAAACTGCGTCGCGAAAACACTGGCCGCCGCATCTCCAATTGGTTCGGCCATCGCCACGACGACGGGTACAGCAGGCAAGATCATTTCTGCCCCATCGAGCGTGTCGCATGCGTTCATCACCAGCATGATCGGAGGGGAGTCGGTAGAGGCAAGGACTTCCATCAGGAGATCGAATGGCAATGCTCTGGCCTCAGGGGCATCGGCACTTCCATTCTCCAGGAAGACTGACTGCCCGCCGCCGTGTCCGGAAAAATGAACGATATGCGGCCGATGGTCATTGATGCCGTCCAGAAGGTCTTGGAACGTCGCGGCCGGTTTGTGTTCAAGCTCGATGAGGTCGCGGTATTTGGAGCCCCGCAAAGCATTTTTGACCTGTCGGACCTCAGCCTCGGTCCGCAGCCAATAGCTCTCCTTAACCGCCACGCCATCGGGCGTCGTATATTCCGTCTCGGTCGCCTCTGGGTTCGACGTCAGATAGAGAACGCGAAGCTTTTCTGGCTTCGGAGCGGGGACCTCTACGTAGCGCACAGCGGGCGAGGTTAGCCGGGAGACCTCCCTGGCATGCTTGATATCCTCCTGACGCCGCTTTGTTAAAGCCCGGCCTGCGGCTTGCGAGATTGTCTTTTCGGCAGCTGACAGCGACCTCTGTTTCGCTGCCTGGTCTCTGGCATTCCTTGCGAGCCTCGCCTTCAGGTCGGCGATCTTCTTTTCCGCAGCCACGTGCTTCTTATCTTCAGCTTCGGCGGCTCGGAGGTTCGAGCGTCGCGTCGTGTCGGATTTCGTTCTCAGGGCGTCACCGCGTTTCTTCGACGAAGCTGCACGTGCGGACGCCGCTGCGCCTTCTACTTTGCTAATATCTCTCTGGAGATCGGCCTCTGACTTCTGAAGACGGGCGATTTCACTGCGAAGTGTGTCAGAACGGGCCATCAAGTCCTCCTGTCTATGGGACAGGTCTGCCCCATATCTTCAAGTTCACATTTTGAATCGGGTGATTGTAACTTGAATCATTTTTAACTGTAAATAATTGATAGTTAAAGGTTATTACAAAATGTAGGCTAAGTCGTGTTGCGGAGAGGCTCGCGGCGGTCAGAGAATCGGCTGGTCATTTCTGCGGTGGGGGACTGAACAATTCCAGTGCGGTGTTCTGGGATAGAGAAAAATAAGCGGGTGTGCCGTCCCCGTCTTGGCGCGTTGAGTTTCTTTCAAGGCGTTGAGCTTAGAATACACAACGATGATAACGTGATTTTTACATATGCAACCATAGGGTCCAGCCTTGTTATTCAACCAGGTCGAGACATAAATGAGAATTCAACCCCACGCGCTGAGTGTTTCCAACCTCTTGGGCACTCAGAACGAGCAGTTTTTAATTCCTTCCTATCAACGTCGATATTCTTGGAGGCCTGAGCAGCTCCGCCAGCTCATAAACGACATCGAGATGATCGAGACCAACGACGGCCATCTACTGGGAAGCATCGTGTGTTTGACCCGGGCGCACAGCGGGGGACTGAATACGCTCGAATTGGTGGATGGCCAGCAGCGACTGACGACAATCAGCGTACTCCTGGAATGCCTTCGCGAGAGGTTTGAAGCGGAAGGAAACACCGACCGTGTGCAAGAAATTTCGCGCCTGTTGAGATGCAAAACCTACGATGGTCCTGCTCTGGCGAAAATCAAGCTCGATACAATGGATGCGGAGGAGTTCAAGCAGCACCTGGAAAAGCCACCGGGCCACGGACAGACGTTCCTGAACGAGAATTTGCGAAGGGTCTTTGAGAGCGCGAGAGAATGGGTCAACGGTACGGCTGCTGAAGACATTTCCAAGTTTGCCTACAAACTTATCAGCGACGCGATCATCGTCCGGCTTGACGTCTCCAACGCCAAGGATGCTTTCAAGCTGTTCGAAACTATCAACAATCGAGGCCTGAAACTCAGCCTGACGGACATCATAAAGAATTTCATGCTCGGCAATGCTGCCCGATTTGGTGATGATCAGCTTGAAACGGCGAAGAAGAGCTGGTCGACGCTTATGACCCATCTTGATGGTACCGACGCAGATTCCTTTTTCCGCTACTTTCTCATCTCTAAACTCCAGGCGAGGGTGACCAAATCGAAAGTGATTGAGGACTTCCGTTGGTTTTTTATGAGCGAAGTTATCGAAACGGACAAACTGCCTGATCGTGCCTATTATTACTGGGACGAGGAGGCGGAAGAAGATGAGAGCGAGGGCGTCGATGAGGTTAAGGAAAAGCTTGAAGAATATGCAAAGGCGACTACCCAGATCACATTCAAAGAGTTTCTTGCAAATCTGGTCAGCGCGGGCAAGGCATATGGGGAGTTGATCTCAGGCGACACCGGTCAGAAGAAGATTGATCGGCACCTGAGAAACCTCCGGATGATTAAGGCGACGCAGGCCTACGGATTTCTGATGCACCTGCGGGTTGGAGGTATTGATGACGCCACCTTTGTCAAAGTCCTCAAGCTGACGGAAAACTTCCTGGTTCGCAGGCATGTATGTCGCGAACGAGCAAACGAGACAGAAACGCTGTTTGCGCACCTCTGCGAAATCGATCCCCTAAATCCATTGCCTGATCTCATCGAAAGCTATCGGGAATACACGCCGACGGACGAAAAGTTTCAGGAGGATTTTGCATCTGCTCAATATCCAGCCAATATCATCGAGCGTGCTAGGTACTGTCTGGAACAGTTTGAAATCGCAAAGCATGGTGAGCACCAAGAGCTGGCTGTCTTGGGCAGCGACGAAGTTCACGTTGAACACATTATTCCGCAAAAAATTCAACCCAGACGAAACAGACCAGAACAAGAGGGATGGTTGTTGTATCTGGGCGACAAAGCCGTCCATCGACACACCCGAAATGTCGGACGGATCGGCAACTTGACGTTGTTCGCAGGAGCCTTGAACATCATTGCATCAAATAATCCATTCGACGCCAAGAAAAACAATTATCAAAAATCGTCGATCTTGCTGACCAAAGCACTTTCGAAACACACGCACTTTCGCTTTCCCCAGGTAGACGCACGCTCAAAGGAACTGGCCGCCATTGCCGTTACACGATGGCCTGTTCCTTGAACGCAATTCCGACGAGACACTCACGACAGATTCCGTTTTTGTGATGTTCCTAACCCGAAAATTTCGGGAGGCAGGAATTGGAGGGCATTCATCCAATCAGTGGTTGCAAGCTTCGACTTTGATCCGCTAAAATCCCCATCAACAGGATGGGGATTGCATATGTTCAGCGCTGACGACGAAACCAACCATTTGCTGGAAACCCTGATCTTCAGCCTTAATGTCATCGTCAGAAGCAATCCAGGCGACCGCCAGCGTATTTCCGAAGCTTATTTTATTGCGAAGACGTTCGCGGCATCAATCCCGCTGTCGGCCGGTTCGCCCCGACCCCGCATCGTCGCATGCCTCCGGAAGTTCCAAGAGCATAAGGAAGCGGAGGAAATCGAAGCAGCAGGCTGGATGCTGATGGCCATACAGGAACGTATTGGTGAGAAAAACATGCCGGAATGGGAGAAGATGAAGCTTATTGCCGACAAGGCAGTCGGACTATTATCCCCGCCAATGCGGAGCGTTCACTAAGCTAGAAAATTTGTCTCCGACTCGGCACTTAGCCTCAAAATCGCGACGGGCAGGGGGAGGCGTTACGGTGACGAGAGTTAGTCAATGTGGTCCTACTTTGGGCAGTTGACAACGGCGTTGGCGGTGGGTCAACGGGGCCGACAATTGATTTTCCAATTGCTAAAGCACTTTATTTTGTACGGTTAGTGGGGCGAATGCTCTTGAAGCCGCCGAGAGTTACTGAAGTCCGTCAGGAGAAGATTAGGAAAACGGGCTGTCCAAATGGTACGGGTCAGTGCGAATAGGTGAGGACATAAAACTGATAAAGAGCCTAAAGTGCGCTGATTATCAATCGCCTGACGTCCGCGTTTAACCCGAAGTTTCGCAATCGAGCTAGCGTTTGGAGGCCGTGAACAACAGTGGGGCGTAGCACCTCGAAAGGTAGGACGTGGTTGATGGCAGGCGTCTTAATATTCACGAATGCGACAGTTTTCGTCGACCGCACTATCATGTCGGGTGGTCGGCGCGTGATCGTTTGCCGATCACTGCATATACAACGCAGAGGTTTAAAAGTCTCCGAACACGACCATTGCATTATCTATCTTCGCAATCGTTAAAGACTAGGGAGTCCGTAGCTTTAGCGGGTTTCTGGCCTGGAGTGGTGCAAGGAGGTTCCGTGGTTTTAGCCCTGTTTCGTAGGCTTGCTACCGGGAGGTTGCGGGCAGTCGTCGCCACCGTCATGATGGTCAATGTCCGTCGGTTAACCTTTTTTAAACCATGTTCTGGACCAAGGACAATCTATGCGTTACCGAGTTGCTACCAATAACCTATGGTAACCACGTTAGTTCGGAAGCAAATGGCCGTCCCTCGATTTGAAGCACTGAACCGACTCTGGGAAACTGTCCGAGAGTCCAATCATGATTTTCGGTCTACGACCGATGTTTTTCCGATTATCGAAGTTGAGAAAGTGAGCCGAACCCTCGAACTTCTGGAGCGTGGGGCTGAAAGCGGCTCCGCGAACCTGCCCCCAAAGGCCGCCCGGGCGCTTGATGATACAGAGCAGCGGATCGTGGCGAAGGTCGAAGCCGAGAAGAAGGCTTCTTATCAAATTTTGGAAGACCGTTTCGATCATTTTTCTGATCGTTTGAAGAGCCTGGATTTTCAAGGGCAGTTCAGTCTCATCCGCAGTGCAAACGCAAGTAGCCTCTCGGACTTCAAAGCGGAAGCGGTTCGAGGCGAGGACGAGCTTCATATTCTTCGCGACGACATGCTTGTTGCCGAAAACCAGCTCGTTAAATTCAAGCAGAAACATAATCTGGAACGCGCCGCAAAAATCACCAGTCCCGAAATGTGGGCATTCAAGGTGTCGGTTATCGTCTTCCTGGTCCTAATTGAAACCATTATGAACGGCAACTTTCTCGGGGAAGGCAGTTCGCAGGGCCTGGTCGGCGGCATCATCGAAGCGTTTGTCTTTGCCGTCGTAAACATTGGGTACGCACTTGCACTCGGACTTGCCTGTTCCAAGCTTCTCGCGCACCGGTCCATCGTGTTCAAGTTAGGCGGCTATCTCACCTTTGCGGCATATGTCGTCGTTGCGGTGGGTATCAACCTCGCGCTCGCGCATTACCGCGAAATCGCTGAGGTGAGCTTCGAAGGGGCTGGAACCGCTGTTATTGAGCGATTGCGAACGAATCCAGCTGGATTGACTGACCTGAAATCATGGTTGCTCTTCGGTCTAGGCCTCCTTTTCTCAATTGTGGCCTTCGCTGACGCCTGCTTTATGACCGACCCCTACCCCGGTTTCGCGTCGACAGAGAAGCAACGCAACGTAAAGCGCACTCGCTACCGGAGCCGGAAAGATCAGCTTATCGAAAATCTCACCGACATCCGTAACGACCATAACAACAAGGTCAACGATATTATCCGGGAGCTTAGCAATCGCCGTCAGGATTTTCAGGCAACGATTGCCCATCGCGCTCGTGTGATCTCGTTGTTCAACGAACATCAAAACCAGCTTGAACAGGCCGCCAACTCGCTTTTGACCATCTATCGTGAGGCCAACCGAAAATCACGAACGAGCCCGGAGCCAAAATATTTCGGGACGACTTACAGGATGGACCGGCTGAATGCTGTGCCTCACGTCCACGAGGAATGGAACGATCAGGAACTGGCTGTCGAAATCAACAAGCATCAACAAGAACTGACAGAACAGGTGAAGCGGATTGGGGAGGCATATTCAGTTGCCATCGACCGTTATCACCAGCTTGATACTATTTTCCCGGGGAACATAAATGGCCAGACGCAGACAAAGTAGCTCAGAAAGCAATACCGGGCTGGTTATCGGGACGATCCTGTTTGGTCTTTTTTCGATAGGATTGGTGGGGGCATTTGTCTGGTTCCAGGCAGAGGCCAATTCCAAGCCGAAGTTGGACAAAGTAACGATGTGCCCCGTGACCGGTCCGAAGGCGATCACGGCGGTACTTCTTGATGTCACAGACCCTATTTCAGATGTCACGGCGCTCGATCTCCGCAATCAGTTCCAAGATATCGTCAAGGCCGTCCCCGAGGGCGGGCTCATCGAGGTTTATGCCCTGACAGATGAGCAAGGTAAGCTTGGCCAGACCTTCAGCGGCTGCAACCCTGGGGACGGATCAAGTGAAGACGACATCACCGGGAATAAACGCCTGGCAAAAGAGAGGTGGGAAAAGGGCTTTCAGAGACCTTTGGATGAGATTGCAGGAGAGATCGGCAAAGGGACTGCAGGCAAACAGTCGCCGATCATGGCGGGCATCCAGAATATCAACTTGAATATTTTCGGCTCCCCGAACTATCGCGACATCCCGAAAGAAATGGTCGTCGCCTCAGACTTGATCGAGCACACCAGCGCATTTTCCATGTACGCAGACGGAGCTGACTTCCAGAAATTTCAAAAATCTCCCGCCCGCGACCAGTTTCGTACCGCGCTCAACGGGACGGAAATTCGACTTTTGGAGTTCCAAAGACCTGGGTTGAAATTTGACTCGATGCAAATCGCCGAGTTCTGGACGGCTTGGATCAAGGTCAACGACGGAGAGATGAAGAGATTCACCCGTCTTGAAGGGATGAACTGATGGCTACCCGGGAGCAACTGCAGGCGTTCGTCCGAAACAAAGGCCCAATCGTCGTTTTCGCCGCCCTGACCTTCGGCGGAATGGCTTTCATTTGGACGGCAAAGACGTTCGAGTGGAATACCTACGTGGTCACGGCGGTTCCGATCTGCCTGATGCTTTTCTACTTCGGCCTCTCGTTCGTTGCCAACGGTCTGAGGCTGCACAACGAGCAGGCGGGCGACAACCTCTATTACATGGGGTTTCTGTATACCCTCTCCAGTCTCGGTGTCTCGCTCTACAGGTTTACCGATGCCGCCTCCATCGACGACATCGTCCGTAATTTCGGCATCGCGGTCACGTCGACAATCGTCGGCATCACGCTGCGAATCCTCTTTAACCAGATGCGCCGCGACCCCTTGGATATCGAGCGAAGTGTTCGCCATGAATTGGCAGAGATGACGCGAAAGGTCCGGACCGAACTCGATTCATCCGCCCGCGAGTTCTCTAGCTATCGTCGTACAAGCAGCGAGATGCTTTCCGAGGGCTTTGAGGAAATCGCGCGTCAGGCCGAAAAGAGCGGTGAAGCGGTACAGAAGGCTATCGAGGCTGTTTCCAGGGAGGCAATACGCCCGATCCAGGAAGCAGCAGAGAAGCTTGCCATTATCATGGATGCAAATAACAAGGTCGTAGAAGAACGTGCGAAGGCCAACAACGAGCTTGCCGAAGTAGCGTTGGCCAAACTGCAAGAGACATCAAACAGCCTGTCCGGGATTATCGCGTCCTTTGGCGGGCAGGTTGAGGCCGCTGGCGAACGGCTGGCCGGGATGCGCCTTCCGGAGGATGTCCTCAAGGTCGAGTTGACCCCCGTTTTGGCAGCGATAGCCGAACTCGGTGAGCTTCAGGCTAAACGGCTCAACGAAACGGCCGTGAATTCGAGAGAGCAGGCTGAGCGGATGACGCAGGCCCTTCTCCCATTGGATCGCCTTCCAGAACGTTTGGACGCATCGCTGAAGCCGTTGGACAAGCTTCCTGAAGCCATGCGTGCGGGATACCAGGCCATGGACCAGGTTCCGGCCAAAATCGAAGCGTCGCTTAAACCGTTCGAAGGCATGGGGGACAAAATCGAACTTGCTCTCAAGCCACTAAGCGGAGTCGCGAAAAGGGTCAGCACCGCTGCCGATCTTCTGGACAAGGCATCGGCTAAGATCGGTGACGCGACGACCACGCTGGAAAAGACTACCAAGAGCACGGCCAATCAGCATGATGTTCCTGATCTCTTCCAGGCGACGCCATTTGCAGTGACCGAGCCTAAAGGTCATCCAATCATTCTTGACGGTCATCCATCGGTCCAAGCGCCTCCTTCGGAGCCTGCAATCCTGACATCGAATGGACCGACGGCAGAAATGTCGCAACCGGCGGACAAGCAGCCTGAACCGAGGAAACTGTGGAGATGGTAGACTACGCTGAACCGGCCACGAAGCTGGAGCACAAGGGATACAATCGGGGACTGATCCTTGGCCTAACTATGGCCGAGTCCATGCTGTTGCTGGTCTTCTGCCTCTTGCTTGTGGCGGCGGCGATCATCAATGCGGAGCGAACCAAGACGCGTGATGCCGAGAAGGCGTTGCAGACGTCTAAGATTGAAGTGGCTACCCTTAAAACAAAGGACAAGCAGGCGGAGGCGGCCGCGAAAGAGTTAAGGGACCGGCTTGCGGCACTGGAGAACCAACTCCGTTCTGTCAGCCTCGTTCCGGCCGACCGTGCCAAGTTCGAAAAGGAATGGCGCGATCTCGTTGCCGCCAACACAGAACTCCAGCGGTTGAAGGAGGAGGGCGTCACCGCCGAGAATATGGCCGCACTTCAAAAAGCTGCGGATGAGCTTGAAAAAACGGTGGCGGTAGTGAAGGACAGTGGTCTCTCGACCACAGACGCCAGGGTTCTCGCAGAGCGATTGAAGGCCCTCTTGGAGAATGAGCAAAAACAGGCTCAAACCAAGCCGCACGAGTGGCCGCCGATCATCAATCTGAGTGAAGCAGGAGGCTATTTCTTCCAATCTGGCAGCGCTGCGTTGGCTGGGCCATTCGAAGAAAAGCTGCGCGGGTCCATTTCAAACCAGATCGCACAGAGCCTCCAGCAATATCAGGTCGATATCATTGAGGTCATCGGTCACACCGACGAGCAGCCGATCTCGCGTGCTACCTCAAATCTCGATCAGAGCTTTATCGATGTACTGGCTGGCAAGAAGCCGATTTCAGGAGTCCTGCCTGCTGATAACGCCGGGCTTGGCCTGGCCCGAGCCATCGCAGTGGCGAATGTTCTGAAAGCCGATGGCAAGTTGAAAGGGGCGACGATACTGCCAATGTCGGCAGCGCAGCTGGTTTTGCCGGGCGACACTCTGACAACGGGGCAGGCGGGGAATGTCGAATCCCGCCGCCGTATCGAAATCCGTATCCGCCGTCGAAACGCGTCGATCACTCCGTAGCCGGTCAGCGGCCCCAGAAGGGCGCTCTCCATCCTGCCTCTACGGCTTCCTTCTCGGTGCAGAACCAACGTTCGCCCTGTTTCACGCTTACCTTGGTGCGGCCATACCAGGGAGACCAAGGTGCATGGTAGATGTGGCCGTTGTCCGAAATGTTGCCTTTGATCGGGCAGCCGTCGGGCGCGTCCTGCTTGGCAACATCCCATTTATGGGCCCTGTAATCCCATGGGGCCTCGGTCTCAGCCTGCCAGACCCCGATATGATTTCGACGCGCAACATCCTCCAAAATAGCGTAGTCCTCCGAGAATTTCCGGAAGGCCCACGCGTGTCCGCTCTCGACCATCGTGGCATTGAGGTCTGTCGATCCCACTTTGCAGACACCGATGACCCGCCCGTAGCCGTCTTGGCCGCGATTGTCGCAGACGACGTCTTTACCAATTGCGAGCGCTTCCATCGAGGCTATGGCCTCTCGTCCGCAAGTCCACGCTTTGCCCGTCGCGGAGTTGCATTTTTGTCCCGCCTCGGGGGCATCGATACCGTGTAGGCGGTAGACGATCCCCGCAACTTCGAGTGTGTCGCCGTCTACAATTCGAACACTTGAAGATGCTTGAAGTGAAGATGTCCAAAGCCCGACGAGGAGAGACACAAAAAATAAAGCTTTCACTTAGCTTCCGATGCTGGTTGCGCTCACTTAACTAGACGCCCCGTCCGTTCGACCGAAGAACGGTGAGGGCTGATGCCATCGCGAGCGAGATGATTGCGGCCTCACCAGAAGAATTGCAAGTTGCCCAGAGACGCGCTGACGAGACCAAACAACGGAACAAGGAGCGTGACCGGAAGATGGTCGAAGATCGTCGGCGGCAGCTAGGGATGACCAAAGATGAACTGTCGACCGAGAATACTGCGGCGGGAATGCACTGTCTGAAAAGTCGTTGGTTGATCTGGGCCTAAAGCTCCGTGACTTTTATAAGTCCGTGTTTCGCGGCCGACCGGAGAAGCCGGAGAATGCCCAGTAGAGCGCCGAACCGACAACCAGAAAGAATAGGGGTAGCCCGACTACCCAGCCAATTCCCTCCAAAAGGCTGTTCCAAGGTCGTGGCTTCGGGAAATATGTCTCAGCTCTGGCGTAGGTCATTTTTAAAGTCGTTTCCGGAGACAACGAGGCGTAGCCGGGAAAATAGTGCCTGAGGCCGTCCAACTTGTACCAGCATATCTTCTGATAGTCGTATTCCCACGGGTTACCGTTCGTCCAATCAATGTCTTTTTCGCCTAGAACCTGCTCACATTTAATCGGGAAACCGTACGAAGTCCCTTGCAGCGCCGATTGTTGCTCTGAGGCCTTGCCGAACTCTTCAAGCAGCGGCTTGGCACCGAAAACGCCGACCGCCAAAACATATGCGGCGGACATCACCACCCACACCCTGAATAACCCTCGCTTTATGTTCATGCTATTTTCCCGGTTCCCACCCGGGAAAATAGGAGACGGGAGGGAGTGGCGTCAATGCACTGGAGTAAACTCTCTCTGGACAGTACCGGCTGGCACTTCCGCCGCTAGGCGAACAACTCGCTTGTCTTCGCGGGATGCCCTCCAAGCCCACCAACTTCGGTGTAGCGAGGCAGAACCATCATCCGACCATCAGGAAGTGGCCGCTGAAGCTTCTTCGCTTCCTTCCAGTCCGCAGTCATCCAAATCTCGCATTCTTCTCGCGTTGTGAGCAGCACGGGCATCGCCTTAGGGTGTATCGGCTTCACAATGTCATTGGGGTTGGTCGTGAGAAACGCGTAAAGGTCATGCTCACCTTCCCGGGGTGCCTTGATCGGCCCGCGTGCTCCAATCCATTTCGTATGAATGCCCGCGAGCGCGAACACCGGTTGGTCTTCATTCACCACAAACCACCGCAGCGGCTTCTTTCCAGTCTCCGCGTCGGCTTCTTGTTCGTACTCCGAGAATGAGGTTGCCGGGACAAGGCATCGGTTCGCGATGCCGAGCCATTGCTGCCAGTGTGGAATGAACGTTTTCCGCACATTGGTGACACCCCGATCCGGCTTGCCATCAAGGTGAACATCGGGCGTCGGCATTCCCCAGGTCGACATCACCAGTTCGCGCTCACCTTCGACGTCAACGCGGACGATAGGGCCAGGCCTGTCGGGGTGAACGTTTACCGTCGGCGGCAGGTTGCCCTCGCGATAGCGGGTAATGTCGATAAAATCCCTAATCGCCTGCTGGTTTGACGTCAAATTGTAGAGGTTACACATTCGGAGTCCTCATTGTCGCAGCAGGCGAGAGTACCATCGAGGGTTTTTAGCTCAACCTCAAGCTCTCCCATGCGTTCGGACATGAGCGTGTCGTAGTTCAGCAGCACGTTGGTCAAATGTGCCAAGCCAAAGGTTGGGTCGTGCGCATTGACGCCAGAGGCAATGGTCACCAGGTCCTCGTCGAGAGCCTCAACGTAGTTTCTGACAAGATCGCGCTCCTGCCTATAGAAATCCAATCGAGAACCAAGCGCAGCCTGGCGGCTTTCATCGGGCGTGTTTCCAAAGATCACAGCGCCCTGCAGGGCGTCATCCGCTGACAGCGTCGACGTTTCGATAATACTATTCATATGGGGTGCCCCCTTCTAGATATAGGCTGGCGTCTAATAGGCAGGGGAATCTAGTTTGACATCGGTCTTGGCCATCGGCGCAGATCATCTTCTCGCAGCCAATGGCCATTCTGCGTCGCAACTCAACGAAACGAAGGCTGGCCCCGTATTGCTTCACCAACGCTTTTCGGTCCAGTTCCGCTGCTCTGTCACATGCCTTGCACTCAACCGTAATCACCAGACCTCGAAACTCTCTGAGAGTGAGCAAAACAGACATTCTAGTTCGCGCTCCCACAGCCACTTCCCCCCCCCCGCGAGCGCTCAGCCGTTCAAATAATTGCGAAACCGTCGCCGTTCGGAACAAAATAGGAACATACTCAATTTTTGTTCGCATGCAAATACACTTTTCTTGTGAAATCAAACCTTGACTTACGTGAACAAAATAGGAACATATGCCTTTCGTTTGTGGAGGATATTCCTATGTCGATCCGTAAAGGTGAACTCACTGCATCAGGGATAGACCGAGGTTGGCCTCATCAAGTCGCCCTCGCTGCTCACCTGTGCACTGGCAAGCAGAGTGTGGCGCAGGACGAATTCTGCAGAGGCCTATCCCGGTGTGTGCGGGGTCACACCGTTCGCTTTGAAGACGTCGGCTATATCGTCCACTGCTTTTCGATCCGCGACGATGCTACTGCCTTTATGATGCAGTTTGGCGGGGAATGGTTCGACCCTCGGGAAAGGGGAACCGGCAGCAACTGGTTTAAATGGTACAAGGGCAGCAAGTCGGCTGCCAGGGAGCAATATAGTGGCCGAAGCCAATGAGCCTCCAGATTGCCGCCCTGCTACGCACCAGCGTTTCATCTGAGAACTCATCTCGAACATCGTCGACCACCTTCTCGGCGCTCTCGATGTTGTTCGGAGCCTGAGCCTTCTTTTTGAAAAACGAAAACATGTCTTACCCCACCTGCCCACGGCCAGGAATTGCACGGCAACCCGCATTTTTCCAGAAAAATGTGATTGGTGGCGCTGTTGTGTCGCCTAGCTATTTTGCGGACCCAACCAGCCACAGCTCGCTGATGGCGCGATCCACGGCCTTTTTCAGCGTACTCCGATCTTCCTCAGGAAATATAGTTTCCGCGAGTCTCAGCCGCTTGGCCGCGCTGATCTTTGGCGCGTCAAAACGCGGATCAGCGATGAGCTTTTTGACGATTGGAGCAAAGCGCTTCTTCTCGTCCACTTCCCGTTTTCTGGCATCAGCCTCCTGCAATCGGGCAAAAGCGTCTGAGATCGCTTGTTGGCGCGGTCCGGATAGCTCCTCGGCCTCCTCTTCGAAATCGTCAAACCAGTCTGCCGTCTCTATAATCCCGTGCATCACGCCATCAGCCATCAAACCAAGGATAAGGCGCGACGATTGGCCATTGCGATTGGTCCATTCCGCCGCCAACTTCATGAGGCCGCTGTCCAGCTCGTCCTCTTCGAAATGTGCCATGACATCTTCGCCAGCGTCGAAGGTGGTTCGTACCATATAAATCAAACGCGGTTTCAGGTGCTTGACGAGGGCAGGGAAGGTGTCGCCATCGACAGCGACGGCCGGAACGTGATCGCTTGCCAGGATTGATTGGAGGATCATCGCCCCGCACTCTTCAGCAGCTTTGCGGACTTCCTGTGCCATCCGGTCGAGGTCTGCGCTTTCAGTCATATCACTCCTTGCCAATTCCGGTTCGTCTAAGCCTGTTGACGATGGCATCATGGGTCTTGAGTGCAATGCATCTCGCGTCGCTGCCCACGGGTACAGCGTACCAGTCCGACATCTGGACAATGACGACGTGATCCTCCGGGTAGATATGAATGAACTGCCCATATCGGCCGTACGCAAAATAATCAGTACGGCCCTTCCGGAGCCACCAGAAATAGCCGTAACCAAGATCGCAACTCGCATCCTGCTCGTCGCTTTCCAGCTCAAGGCCTCTGAACCGTGCTGGGATAGGCGCGGTGGCAAGATCGAACCATGCTTCTGGGATGCTGCCACGCCCTTTGTTGAGGACGAAATCTCCGAAACGGGCAAGGTCATCTAGTCGGGCATTGAAACAGCAGGGACCAATTGGATCGCCCCTGACATCAACATTCCAGGTCGCGAAGTGTGCCGCTCCTATCATCCCCCAGACGCCCTTTTCAAACTCCTTTAAAAGCGGACGTCCAGGCGTCAAACTTTTTGCCACCGCGACTGGCATTGCAGCGTCCAGAGCCGAGTAATTAAAATCCCCGGCATGATGGCGAGCTAACCGGTATTTGGATGCGAATTCGATAAGGCTCTTCCTTCGGGGAGGAATGCGAACCTGATTATCAAACGCTACGGAGTCCGAGAGGAGGGCAGGCCAGTCTGCCTCACGCCAGCGGATAGCTGACCGCATCAGCAACAGGTCATCAAGCTTTACCTGGGAATAGCCCTCGGCAAGAGCGAGCCTATCGGTGAGTTTCAGGAAGCTTCCCACCGTCCTCTGCATGACGACTTCAAACTCTGACCGGGTGTGAATGCTATAATTCTCCGCCAGCCTTCGTCCAAGCAAGGTCGAAGTTAAGGACTTTGCGACGGACTTGACGCTGTAGCCCTTCTCGGGACCGTTCCGACCTTCGTCGCAGATGTCATCTGAGTTATAAAGATCGACACGAACGATCCGCCTCTCAATGACGTAAAGTCCGCAAACGCCCATTGCCTGGACGTACCTATTTATATCGCAACGCTCTCGCAACGAGCACCACACGTTGACGCTCTTGAGGCGCGGGCCATTAACTTGCAGAGATGAGGGATAACTGGACGGCTCGATCCGGAGAGATTTTTTGGGCTCTTCAGCCGCTGCCTGACACAGCGATCCGATTAAGAGCAGCGCAGTGCCGACAAGGAGCTGGATATGGTTCACGCAACCTCGCTAGCATCTTGTTTGCCGGGCCAGTACGTCCAGAAAATCGGGTCTTCCACGGCAATGAGCTGATCTCCTTGCCAGGCACCAACCTGTTGGAATGCTGTTACGGCGGTTACATTTTCACCGTTGGGCAGCAGCAGCGTCAAATCGACAGCCGGGTGATGGGTGAGGGTTTTCAGTCCTTGCGGGCGTCCCGGTGTCGTATCTGCGAAGCCAGGGGGCACCCCAGCCGACGCTGCGCCAAGATGGAAGCCTGCTGCATTGACCTCCTTTGGAAAGGTCGGATGATGGATAACGTCGCCATCGAACTTTATGCCGAGGTCCTGCCAGGCCTTGGTAAAATGCTTTGCTTCAAAAAGACGGGCAGCTCCCATTCGATACCCGGCTGGAGCGGCGTCCCTGAAGTTTCCTCCGAAGGGAGCAGTGGCGACGGGATCATTGTCGCTGTAGTCAATCGCGTTGTTCACGTGGACGAAATTCGAGAAACGCATCTTTTTCACGAGAGGTGCGCGTAATACCCAGCTGTTGTTAAAGACGTAGTGGGGACCATCTGCACAATGCTCGGTCGGAAATTTGAAAAGCTGGCCCCGGGTATGCTCATCCCGATCTGGGCCAGGTTTTCCGACGTTCCAGCCGACATTCCCATAGACATAGAAGTAGCCCGACCGCGCCATTTGAAGCGAGAAGGGCTGGTAGCAGTCAACGATGACGTTATGCCGAACACTCCAATTCCACGCGTAATGTTCTGGTTCGATGGCATTATCGCGGATACGAATGAACCAGTTGCCTTCGATGAGTACGTTGCGCGAACAGCTGTCGATCCTTGACTCTGCGACTTGGTTGAAAAAGTGAATACCGTTGAAGGCATCGGCAATAATGTTGTTTCGGATGACGACATAGCCCGCGATGCTCCACGCCCGGAAGAAGTCGCCGTCGTACGCGCGCGCGTCATGTTCGATATCAACGCGCTTGCTGTTCTCAAGCCAATCGCCATGTACCTCCACCCAGTCGACGTCGCGCCAAAGTTTCGACGGGGTCCTACTTAACTCCTTTTCGATTGTCTTCCCCGCGCGAAGGGACTCGCATAATTCCCAACCATTTCCGCTTGGGTCTTGAACCCAATCGCAATCCTCCACCAGAATGTGGCGGGTGGTCACCCCCGTCGCCCCGATGGCGAAAGTACCGCCGTTGATCTTCAGTCCTCTAAGCGTGATGTGCTGACAATTTTCGAGATACACAGCCGTTGGCCAGCACCCGTCGAACTTCAGCTTTTCAATCGTGATCCACTGACAGTTTCTGAGGACGAGGACGGCATTATCTGCCAGATAATAGAGGCCAGGGAATTCCCCTCCTGCTTCCTGGGCGGCTGACAACTCGTTGCCTTGCATTTGATAATCGTCAAATATCAGCTTCGAACCTAGCACTACGTCTGTACCGGTAAACACGATTGGGCTGTCTTCGGTGCCCGAAAGAGAAGATAGAACGATGGGTTTTATGTAGTCGCCCTTCGTCAAATGGAGCGTGTCCCCGGCAACTAAACGACGCACCCATTTGTGCACCTTATTTGGCCCGACGTTGTGAGCTTCACTCATTTGTCCGTGCTCTTCGTTGGTCGCCGACCGGCTCAATCAGTTTTCTAACAGTTCCAAGACTACTGGATTGTGATCAGACACCTGGTCTTGTGCGTCTGCGTTTAGGTTCATGTATAAAGCGCGCGTTTGGACCTGTGTGCCGCCGACTACGAAATGGTCAATGGACTCCCTAAGTCCGTTAAATGCGTAAGACGCGGTAAATGTTTCGCCGCGATAATCCCTTCGGAATTGGAAGCCGAGCTTGCTGTCGCGAAGCGGTTCGAGCGCCTCAGAGTCAGCGTGGTCGTTGAAATCACCCATAAGTACAATCGTCCGAACCGTTCCGGAGTAGCGTCTTTCCAGTTCCTCAACGAGCCAGATGGCTTGCTTCTTTCGACCTTCGATGCTGGCGGGCTTAGGGTCTTCCGCGTTGCTGTAGAGTCCCTGATCGCCTAGCTTTGAAGAAAGGTGCAAGTTTACGAAGGCAAAAGGCTTCCCGTTTATTTTCGCTTCCACGAGCAGTGGTTTTCTTGCTCCAGCATATGGGTTTGCGTTCTCGTCGCATCGGTCTTCGGTATCGAACAGCCTGGTAGGCGCTGACAGTTCGATTCCCGATTCATCCCGCACGAGGAACACGGTCCGGATGTTGCCTCCCGCAGCTCCCCCATCGGTGTTCGGCAAAACGGGGTCAAGCGCGATAATCTTGTATTTTGGCCCACCTGCGACTGATATTGCGTCTCTCAGGGCCTCCAAAGTGCGCCGAGCAGTGGTGGTTGAAGTTGCACCTTGACCATCGTCATCCTGCACCTCCTGAATTCCGAGCAGGTCTGGCGATCTTAGATCGTTGACGATCTGTGCGGCGATTGCCCTAAATTTCTCCGCAGCACCATCTGAGGCTAATGACATGTTCTCCGCGTTATATGTTGCCAGCCTTATTCCGTCTCCGAACATAGGAGCCGGTACCTCAACAGCATCTGGCACTGGTAGCTTGTCAGGGTCCAAGACAGCGTCGAGCACGACCATGTAGCCACCATTCTCATAGGTCATGATACCGGTGAGATCACCAAGGTGCGCACCCACGGCGGGAGCGAACGGTTTTTGATCTTTGGCTTTATGGACGGATACTATCTCGGGGAAGATGTGGCCGGGAATGCCCAAAGGCAAACCGTAGGCCGAGCGTTCGGGCAAATCAAACGAGCCCGCAGGCATCACCCAGAAATTGTCCCATCCTGGTTCTTTGCGTGAAACAACGATGGCGTCGCTGATGACTACACGCATGCCCTCCAGCGACTCGAAATAGTCGCGAGGGTGGTCGGTAGGGTTGAATGGTGAGTTCGGTTTATCGGCAAATGCAATCGAACCGTTCGCCCCTGGCGGGTTGAAGTCGATTGCATTGGGCAAGCTTGCGGTGCCTTTGATCTCGACCGAGGTGACGGAACTCAACTGTGTAATTGGCAAATAGGAGTTTCGGTCTTCGCTCGCGATCTCATTGATCTGCGTTGTCCCGCAAACCGCCACCTTGCGGGTTCGCGTAAAGGGCGGTTCCTTGAATGGTTGAAACTCATCCGGTTTGCCGGTGACACGAACAAGATCGCCGACCTTCGGGAGGGCGAAAGTTGGCGAATTTCCAGGAAATACGAACAACCCCTCTGAAGTGTCGGCGTCGCCATCGGGCTGAGTGGACTGAATGAAAAACCCTTTACCGAATTCACCGGTCACAACACCCTCGACCGCCACTTCAGTAGCTGAAGGAAGGGTAGTTCTGTGATCTTTGCCTTGTACGACTGAGATGCTCGCATCAGCGGCTTGAGCGCTTCCAGCCGTCCCGACCATCAAAAACGCGGCAAATGCCGCAAGCGTAGAGCTTCTTGCCATTGTTTCCCCCAAAACGCCGTGCCCACGAAAAGCTATCACACGCGTGTTATAGTGCAATATCGATCAATCGGAGGTGGATTACCTTCTCTGGTAGTGGCTCTGCTAAACTCGCTCAGCATCGATTAAGATAGCTCGTGGCTCATCGCGTTCTGATGCAGACGGTCCGATGATGTCGGAATTTTCACCCTTGCCTCCCAGGCGGTGGGCTAGACGAGGACTGTCCCGCGACCGCCTTTCACGACAGCTGCCCAGCGATAGGCCACCTATATCGATAAGGTGTCCCACCGAATAATCCTGGAGAGAGGATTGTGCTTCAACGTTGATCACGCGTTTTGATGTCGAGGACTATGAGCTTGATCTGTGAATTGGGAAGCGGGAAATGCCTTATTTCTGCAGCTCAGGCTTGTTTGCGCTTCCCTTCTCCGTCAAGTTCCGACCTCGGGGGAGTCGGTAATGCGGAAGCGGTATTTGTTCATCGGCGCGATTGTTATCTATGCCATCAGTCGTTTGACAGGTGGTGAAGATGCACGTGTCCAGGGCGTGCCCTCTATCACTGAACAACTTAAATCCCTTCCGCCGGTGAACACAGAAACTTCAATATCTGCCACCGAAACCGCATTACCCGTAGCAACCGATACAGGTTCGCGAAATCTGGAAACAGTGGAAGAGGCTGAGAGCCTTCCCGTCCGGTTTGTCAGTGGCAAGAGCGTTGCTTTTCGAAAAGGGCCCTCCACCGCAGGCGAAATCATTGATCGCTTGGACAACGGACGAAAAGTCCTTCTGATTCGGCATTCTGGCGAATGGTCCCATGTCAGAGACCAACTCACCCAGCGTGACGGTTGGATGGCTTCACGGTTTCTGGCTGAAAGGCAAAAGCCGCGTGATGAAAAGCCCTCGGAGAAGGCATCGAAGCCGCAAGGGCGGGAGAAGTTGGTCCCAACAATTCCGGACTCGACGATTATTGAGCGCATCATTGCTGAGTCTCTCGCGAGCTACCCAAGCTCTTGCGCGTGTCCATACAATACAGACCGTGGCGGCCGACGCTGCGGGAAACGGAGCGCCTATTCGAAGCCAGGCGGTTACGCGCCTATCTGCTATCCTCAGGACGTGACGAAGGCGATGATCGATGCGGTTCGGCGACAATAGCGTTCGTGCAGCAGGCTGACCTTTCCCACGGCCCGAAGGCGAAAATGGACAGTACCCGTATGCTCAGACCTAATGCACACGCTGTCCGCCATCGGCAGTGGTAATGATCAACCTGACAAACCGGTCAAACAAAGCGGTCTTCCGGATCAGGCGCTCTTCGAGCCGAACATGCGGCTTCTGCTTGAGATTGCCATCGTCGAGGAGCCCAAGCCAGCTCAATGGCCGCACGATCTCATGTGCCACGAACAGGCAGGCTTCAAACCGAGGACCGAGGCCGCCGCGTGTAGGAAACAGTTCAGTTGGAATGGCCAGTTCCGAAAACTCCGCGACGGTATCCGGCTCGCCTATTGTTGGGCGCAGGAAAGTATTCTCAGCCAAGCTCTGGCTGCGCTCGGTAGAATGTATCAGGAAAAAATATGGTTCCTCCAACGCATGAGCGTTGGACACGGGCGGATAAGGGAAAACGCAAATGGAAGAGCGATGGAACTGCCAGCTCTATTTCAATCGGAAAGGCGAGGCGGCAAGCAACATACCACTCGGTTTCCCGCAGCTTGCGGATGCATGTGGCTTAGCCCCATATCTATCGCAGGATTTCATGAAATGGTTCGAGGCGATGTTCAACTATCGCAATTTCATGTTTCACGGCGGCTTTGAGTGGACTGTCCATAGCAGGGAAAAATTCACCGAAATCATTGAGGCAAAGGGTTGGGAGCGGTTCTTCACTTGCTCAACCTCAGGCGACAAGCCTTGGATTTACTACCTCACGAATGAGACGATTGCAGACATGCCAGACATGATAGGTAAGATGCTCGATGACCTCGGCCGCTTTGCAAAGGATTTGCCCTTTGAACTGATTTCGAAGCCCTGAACTGTCAGAAGATAAGTTACCCGAGCGTCGCAATCTCGTCTTCGAATTCTCCACCCTCGACAGCCTCGGCTTCTGACCGCTCCTGTGGCATCCTTACGAACAACGGCAGGGATGTCGGCAAAATCCTGATCTCTGAGGGGCTCGTTGTGCCTTTCATCTGCGGCAAAACAAGTTGCCCGAAAACCCCACGGCCATGGTGCCGCTGATCAAATCGGTAAAACTTTACAGCGTGTGTTTAGGCAACGGATAACCGCCGCTTGCTATGAGCCTTTGTATCATTTTGAAAGGACCCCGATGCGCGCCTTGGTTAAGCCATTTGAAAAGTACCTCTCCTTTACAATGCTCGGCGGTATCTTGGGTACATGCAACGATATTGCAACGCCGATGGCCGGAACCGGTTTCTACGGTGTTATCGCTGGAGGCGTCACATTCGTTATCGGCGTGGTGTCACTGGGAACCCTCGGTTTCCGCAGCGATGTGACGGTGGGGCTTATGTCGGTCGGCGTGATCATGGCTGGTTCCAGCCTCTATTACATAAACCAGGCTCCTGAGGGGAAGGATGGTAGAGACGGATACCTCGCCAGCAAATTCGAAGTGGTCAACAAATTGCAGGAGCAAATGCTCGGCAAGCTCGGCGATATCCACGTCCAAACAAAGAGGATTGCCGCAAACACGGAAACTCTGGTTGAGACTACTGACGAGCTACGAGGATATTCGATTAGCGAAGAACGCTTCAGTCAAGCTCTTTCGAACGGTGACACGAAAACAGTCGCAATGGCCTGCAAATCCGGTCTGAGAGCTACGAAATTTATCTTCTTCGGCGGATCGGACCGTATTGAGCCTGTTGACGACTATCGAGACCATTCAATGGTCAAGCTCTTGGTGGACCAAGGCTGTGTCCCCCAGGAAAAAGTGTGCCGCGAGCTTTTTGTAGAGGAGCCGTTCAAAGGGGCTATGGCGGACTTCGCCATTCATGACCGGGTTGAGCTGATCTGCGGAAAAGATGCTCTGAAGAAGGTCAAAGTGGCCCAAGCAAAATACGACGAACGCATGTCGAAGCCGATGTTTCAGCCAGCCGACTTGAACCTCGACGTGGACGTGCTCCTTCCAAAGACCGAATGACGGCGGGACGTTCCCGCCAGCCTATGTGTCTAGGAAATCCCATTCGGACCCAAGAACCCAGCGAATTGCGCTCAGCTTCCCGTTTAGCATACCCCACTCGAAATCGTTCCATGGGCCTAAGTTCTCGAAACCGACTTCCTCTTCAGTTCGCGTGGCCGCCGCCAATGCCGATTTCCGGGTGTCACGGGTCATTAAGTTCTGCCGAAGCGGTCGCTTCGCAAAGTCGATCTCATCAACAAGTTTGATTTCATCTGTATTCACTTGGTGTCTAAGATTATGGTGCCGGTTGTACCAGACTTGGCGATATAGCAGATGCTCTGCTTCCAAAAGCTCAGAAAGCCTTCGAGGCTCCTCGATTAGTTCGTCTCCGACTGTAAATTCGTCAAGCATGTCGCCATCGATCTCACGCAGAACTTCAGCAATTTGGATCGAGTAGATCGATTTCGGTTCTTTGAAGTGGGCCGAAAGGTGAGGATGAGGCCGCCTCTTGTCACCTGCCGGGTCGGAGAAATCCGCCGTGTTGGACGTGATGAAAACAATTTGATTTTCTGGATCTTTATCGGTCGCTAGTGCTTCCAGATAGGTTTCCAAGATTATGGCGTCGGCAATTGAATTCTTCGCCTGGTGACAGGGCGCAATGCGTGTCAGCGACCGGTCTGCAGCATGAAGCTTGACCACATCAGAAGTCGCTATCATTGGTGCTTGGGCCATGAGCGTCAATATGCGCTGCATCACATGCTCACTGGTATCGTTGGACAGTGCCAGCTTATGTTGAATAGCATTTACCGCTTGATATGCCTTGTCGCGATCCTCATCCGTCTCGATTTGCACAAGCGCATCGCGGAAACGTTTGACCGTGGAAACGAGGGTGGTTTTGCAGCCATCTTTCACACGATCTTTGTTTTTGTCGAACTCAAACACGACCTGTTCGGGAACGATCAGTGTGATAGCCTCGGCCGCAATCAACTCCTCAACGGCTGTCAGTACCGGATCAAGACGCTGATCTTTGAGAATGTCCAGCCAAACGCTTGTGTCGATCATCAACCGATAGGTCATGTTACCTCTGCCATCTGCTTTGAGCATAAGCGGACGTCCCAACTGGTGCGGCCGACAATCATGGATGTGCCACAAAAATTTCAACAGAAAGCAAATCCGAGGCAACCCGATTCTCGGTTGACTCGCTTGGCGACGAGAAAATAATAGGAACGAATTCACAGTCAATCCGATTGCCGCCATGCCCCTTGCTCACAGTTCCACGCTGACACCTATCTCGAATGCTAGATCAGCCTCGGAAATCTCGACCCACAATCGCGTAACACGCGAGACAAGGCCGGTAAGTTCCTCGGTCTCCGGCGTCTTCCACGCGTTCGCGCCAAGTTCCTTCAACCTGGTACCACTGGACATATAGACATACTCCGGCGTTAGGACGCCACGGTACTGCCGTACAGCGTCAGTTGCTTTTTCGAATTGTTGGGGTGAGTTAAGCGGACCTAAAGGCCGAAGACCTGAAGCTTTGCCGACCGTGCCAGCGATGGCAGAGACATCTGATAATATTTGCGCAGGAAGGAATCTTGGGCGCGTCTGTCGGCCAACTGGTCCTGGACGGCGGCGAGGAATTCAACCGTCAAACCGGTCGGTAGTATTATTGTACGCAGCCCTCGGATTTTGTTCGTTGCCGTAGGCGAAGCCATCGAAACCGGTTTAGCCGCTGCGGCAGCGTAAAGACCGCTACAGGGAGAACGGGATCAATTTCTAAGGCCATGGGTCTTCCTGATAACCGATAGTGCGCCAACCGATAGCTGGCAGCGGGCAGCCGAAGAAGTCAGGAAAGGCGAGGATAGCAAAGCCTTCATGTTCTATGCAATTGGCGTCGAAGGCGCGAACATGGACACTCCGGGCAAAATCTCGTGACGCCCTTAAATTGGCTGGAGATACGACTTTGTGCCTTTCCAGCTGGTGCCTCATCTCACCAACTGCGTGTCGTGAATTCGGCTACATCGCTTTTCTCTTTCGATCAGGCCTGGGCCTCATCACCGGAACAGCTGCAAAATATTCTGCGGCGACGAATTGGCAATGTTCAATGCCTGCACGGACAGTTGCTGTTGTGCCTCAAGCGCCCTCAGTCGTGTTGAAGCTTCATCCATGTCCGCATCGACCAGTCGGCCGACACCCCTTTGCACCGAGTCGATGACTGCCTTGTTGTAGCTCTCCTGCATTTCCAGACGGTTTTTGACGGAGCCAAGCGTGGCTGCTCCGTCGATAACCCGTGAGAGCATAGTCTCCACACCGTTGATGTAGGCGTCCAGGCTATGACTGGAGGTCACATCGACATCGAGTAAGCCGAATGTCGGGGCGTTCCCGATGTTGTCAGTAACGCCAGTTACGCCAAGGGAGGTTTTTCGACCGGCTTCTGGCAGTAAGGTTTCAATGAGATCGTACCGGATAAGATTGGAGCCGAGGTATGTTGCTTCGATCCCCATCCCCTGGTCGGCGAATGCATAATTGAGCACCTGGATGTAATCGCTGACGGATGTGACCTCCCCCGTTGTCGTTCCAAGGGCCGCCATGACGGTATCCCGCGTCAGCGTAAGCGTCTTGTCCACATGGTTCTCGGTGATTGCAATATAGGCCTCCACGGTCGGCTTAAGCTCGAATGGCTTGTCCCAAATGCTATAGGTGTAGGCGCGCGAGCCATATATGGTCGCTGAGCTGTCCTGTAGGCCGCCTGTTTTCCCCGATGCAAGCGTCGAAGTGACACCACTCATTTGGTAGGAAGAGCCTCTTGCGGATGTCTCGGCGCTCCTAATCGAAAATTGTGCCGGGTTCGAAGAGTCGCGGTAAACTTGAACCGATCCACCAATAACTGAGGCCAACACGTCGCGCCATTGATTACGGTCCGAGACGACCCCGTTCCAACCAGCGTTGACAGCATCAATCGCGGCCCGATCAATCGTATATGTCTGTGTCATCCCCGGCTGTGGGCCAGTTGTCGTAGCGGGATCGTCGGCGTCGAGAGTGAGTGTGAAGGTTATTGCAGTGCTGTTGTTGGCGAATGTCAGGGGGCCATCAAAGATATAATCTTCCGACGACATTCGCCCAATAGGATCGAAGTAATAGATCGTGTCGCGGATACCGCCGACGGTGCCTGGACTGCGAGTATCTGCTTCAAGCAATCCGCCGCCAGTGCTGTTGTACAGCGACACCTGTGACACATCGACTTTGGTGCTATCCACTTTCACAGTGCCGTCGTTGGACCGAACGAAAGACATCGTCAGCGAGTCTTTGCTTTCAACAGCGTCGTAAATGTTGGTGAAGGACGTGTTCAACCAGTTCACGCCATTGAAGCTCGCCGACTTCGCGATGCTAACGGTCTGGTCCATCAGTTGGTCAAGTTCCGTCTGAATTTTCGCGCGGTCGACACCCGGCTCCTTGGCAGCCACCAGTTTGGCCTGGAACTTGGTCAGGACATCAATTGTCGAATCCATAGCGGCATAGGCGGTGTCCAGCTTGGCTGCGCCGAGACCAATCGCGTCCTGGACCGCATGCATTGCCAGTTGGTCTGATCGCATCGTGGTTGCGATGGACCAGTAGGCTGAATTGTCCTTTGCATCGGCGACCCGATATCCGCTCGACACCTGGTTCTGCACCTGGTTCAGCTGATCGTTGATCGACCTCAGCGTCCTGATCGCAACGGTGGCGCTGTTGTTGGAAATGATGCTTGTCATGACAATCCTGAGTCTAAAATTATTGGATAGTCGTCATGACCGAAAATGCGCTTTCTGCGAATGAAATCAAGCACAAATCCTCTTAACGAATGGTTAATTGAGGCACTCAAAGTTGTAGACAAGCTAAGCTGCTCGCATATTATTGTAGGCTGTTTTAGGTAGCTCTATTGTGTCAATTGAGGTTGCTGACATGCCGGATATACCGTCCAATCACCTTGACTGCCGAGCAGACTTTTTGGACGAGCGCCCGTAATGCCTCGCCGTCGCCATCAACGGCTCTTTCCCCGATTTTTGGGTCAGCGACAGACAAGCAACCGATCTCCATCACTTGGTATCGGTGACGAGACGCTGAAGCTGAGGGAGAAGCACCTGAATGGCGGTGTAACTGGCTGGGGCATTTCCATTGGGGTGCCGCCGCTCTTCAAGATCGCCGCCAGAGCGCAATCAAAGAACGCATTGGGTCAGGCCCATCTGCTGGTGGGCAAAAACAATGTCGTTCGCGTGGACGTGCCGGAACACGATCAACTCATTGCTCTGGATGATGTTCGCCGCTCCCTTATCGAACTGCCCCGCGTGGCTCGCGCTCAAGCTGACGCCTCTGGCCACTACATAGAAAGTGTTTTCCTGGCCGATAACCGAGGCTACTTCTGCGACGGGGTAAAGGGACTGGAGGTCAAGGAACGGAAGCACTCGGCTCTGAAGCAAGTGCCGTCAAACCTTGCGCACCTGAAATCCTGGCAAAGTTCGGCTTCCCGCCAGGCTCTTGATCCCTACGTTCTCGCGTGAACGACACGATTATCGAGGGCGCGCCGTCCCTATCCGGACGAATGGGAAACCAATACTGGCGAAGTGATCGTTTCGACCTTACGTAGAGTGGCCGCGTCTCGAACAGCGATTATTTCTGGTGAGGCAAGCGGCTGCCTGCCGATATGCCGCAGACAATTTCCAATACGTAGGGATGGCGAGTGCCGTTGGAAACAAGGCGTTCAGCCTCGTCGAGCGCCATGGGACTGACCAGCGCTGCTTCTCTCTCGGCAGTGCTCAGGAAGACATTCCGCGATGAGAGGGCCAGCCCGTCCTCGTCGCGAACGGTAGGGACCGGGCAGACCGTGGTTGGAATGGCAAGATCATCGACCATCTGTTGGATGACAATGAGTTGCTGGTAATCCTTCTCACCGAAGTAAGCCGCGTTTGGCTGCACGATGTTCAGAAGCTTGCAAACCGCCTTTGCCACTCGATGAAGTGTCCTGGACGAACTTCTCCGATGAACTGTTTGTTGATCTCAGGCACATCGACGACCGTCCTCCATTGGCCGAGGGTACGACCGCAGACCTCTCTCTCAGCTTCCGAGGTTGCTCAAAGCCAACGCGGCACGATTTCTGGCTACTGCGAGTTCCGCCGTCATCGAACTCACTTCGTGCCTTGACGCCGTTAAAAATCGCTTCGATCCTGTTACGAGCATAAGGTGATGGTATCGACCGTGATGAGTGAACGAACTCCCAAAAAGCAGGAGTGGACGCAGGATGTGGCAGGCAGCGTCGAACCCGCCGCGATGCAAATTCTAAAAGCCGTCGGACCTGGTGAGTATGGCTTCTCGCGCATGACGATGGACGATGCCCGAGAAATCGCCTTGGTCCTCCGGGAATATCTCCTCGCTACTGCGTCGCCGGTTTCCAAAAATCAGACGTCGACGACTAAGCCAGACACAAATCCCGTTTGAGCGCGTTCACGCTCATACCCTCGTGGATTACAAATGACGCGGGTGGTGCCGTCAAGATAATCGCGGAAGTGATGGATGTGACCGTGCACCCAAAGATCGGGTTTGCCTTGAGCGATGACCTTAGAGAGGTCCGAAGCGAACGCAGCATTACTCGCATGCCCCTTGAAGGCAGGATGGAGAGATCGGGGCAGTGGCGCGTGATGTGACAGAACTACGGTGCGGCCATCGAATTGATTTTCCAGCTCGCTGGTGACGAAGACACGGCTTTCAATATGTCGCGCAATAAGCTCCTTGGCAGTGAGAAGGCCAGGAATGCCCGTTTCCGGCCAATCCGAACGATATATCGCGTGAAAGTCCATCATGTACCGCTTGCAGATGTTGATGGCGTAGGATTTCCGTTCAGGAAGCGGCAGCTCATTTTCGACCCCGTGCTCTATTTCAAAGTCGGTCCACAGGGTCGCGCCAATTATGCGGGTTCTGCCAAGCACGAGAATCTCATTCTCAAGTACGGTTACGTTGGAGCGTTTTGCCATCCGTCGTGCGGTTTGAAGGCTTGCCTGAATCGTTGCCCCGTAAATTCGTGGTTACCCAGGACCATTACGACCGGCATTCGTGGGCTGATGTTACGAAGAACAAATTGCATCGACATTTCTACGATGCCGGAAACATCTCCCGCGCAGATGCAAATATCTGCCTCGGGAATTTCGATGTCGTGTCGAGCAAGTTCGGAATTGTTGACATGCATATCGCTGACGATCCAAGCCTTCATCGTTTCGCCTCAAAGTAAAAAGGTGACTAGGGAAAGGGTTCGGCGGAAAATCCAATCGACATCGACAGTTCCGCGACTAATCGCAGTGGGTCAGCCGGTAATTTCCAGACGTTCCTTTGAGCTGTCGGGAGCGGAAAGACCGGCTAAAAGGGTTTTCAGACGTCCCCCTTCCAGGCGTCTTTCCTTTTTAAGCGCTTGGGCGACAGCGATCAACGCGTTGAGATTTGCCTCCAGCAGCCTCTTTGCGCGCGAATATTCGATAGCCAGGACGAAGTCGACGTCCGCTCGGAGTTTGGGTGAGCCTTCGAAAACCTTGTAAACTGGACGGTCGACATCGTCAGGGAATACCGAGAGCCGCTTCCCGAGCCCAAACCGAGCAACCATGAGAGCTGCGGCATCGGTCGCAGTTGTAATGTCGCTTCCCCGCGAGCCACCGGCCGTGGTGGAGCGATTTGCAAAGACAATCTCTTCACCGGCCATCCCGGCTAAACTGATTGCAATGTCCCAACGGAACCACTGCTCGGTCCTCAGAGCAGGGATCGGGCAATCTGACGAAGTCCGACCAAGTGCATCGTGTGCCTCAACAAAGTCATGCGTGTCATCGAACACCTCGACAGAGGTCACGCTTCCTAGATTAGAGAGTTCGGTCACCACCGCATGTGCGGCTTCGTGAATGCAAATGCGCCACCGGTCTTCGTCGCTGAGCGATGGCTGTCTTGGTACGACAGCCCAGATGTCCTCGATCATCAGCTTTCGGTTCTCAGTGCGCGCCCGCTGTTTTGCTTTACGAACCAGGCGCTCCAGATCGGCTCCTGTCTGACCGTTTAGTTGCCGGGCGACCTCATAGAGTTCCTTGAGGGCATCGAGCGCGGGCAGGTAAAACTGAAGTATTTGCGCGCGCTCATGTGTACTTGGCCGCTTCATTTCGACGTGCGTTTCCAGGCGTCCTGATCGCAGGAGAGCTGGGTCAAGGGCCTGAGGAAAATTCGTTGCAGCGACGACGACGACACCCTCGCGCCCGGCCACGCCGTCCAACGATTCGAGAAGGCCGTTTACAACTTCGATGCAGTAGTTTTTGTTGTCGCCGGAAAACGAACGACGATCCCCGACGCTGTCGATCTCGTCGATCAGCAAAATCGAAGGCGCTCTGTCGCGTGCCTCGGCGAAATCAAGTCGCATGGCTTTGAGCAGGTCACCCAAGTGACCGGTGCTCTGCCATTTGGAAAGCGACGTTGGCACTAAATGTGCACCACATTCAGAAGCGAGTGATGCCGCAAACGAAGTCTTGCCCGTTCCCGGCGGGCCGTACAAAAGGATACCTCTATCCAGATCGGACCAATCCAATTGACCAGCTCGCCACAGGCGGAGATCGCTTTTGAACTTCAGGCCCCATTTCCCGGCTTCACCGTACGAAGCCAGCGGTATCAATCTTGGGCCCTTTGCCGGTTTCGTCGAAAGGCGTTCGAGCCTGGTCAGCGCAGCAGCTGTCGACCGCCCTCTACGGAAAATGGAATCGATGAATGCAGGGTCATGTTGTCTGATCTGTTCCTTGTCCTGCTTCGAAAGTAAACCTGTATCCAGCTGCCTCGCGAGGCTGTCGAGATGTCGATCATCAAGGATTTCAAGATCGACGATGGAATCGGCGCTGATTTCGAATTCCGGATGCATTTCCGCGCCGCGCGGGAGGAATATAATGACCTTCTGAGCATCGAGATAGCCGCTTGGGCTAAAGTCCCAGCTTCCCTTTTTTGTCCGGGGCGGGTGACAAAAGGTCTTCAACCTGGAGAGGCCCCGTTCACCCGATTTCAAGCAAAGATCGGCAACATAGTCAAAATCGCCGATGGGCCAGTTACGCGGCACAGTTATCACCACGACTGATGTCGCTTCGGTAAAAAAATCCCTCTGCTGTCTCATGAGCCTGACGAAGGCGCAGAACGCTAAAAATTTCCTTGGGCTTGCCGCTAAAGCGGTTGGGGCCGACCGACGGCTAAGCTTTGCCGGGGTTCGGGAAATTACGGCCCGGAGGTTAGATGTCGCGTCCATAAGGTGCTGGATCGCATCGTCAAGCAAATCCTGGTTGGGATCGGATTTCACTGATTGTTGCCTCCAATCAATGGGCGGCCTAGTCGATACCAACGGGTGAGCGTACGCGCGAGTTGCCAGTGTTCGTCCCAATAAACAATTTCTGTTGTCGCCGCTGGCTTCCCATCGTTCACGCTAGGATGCCCGAGGACGGTCCCCAACAGGATTGGGACGGCACGTTTCGCAATCATCCAGTCTGAAATTAAGACTTCGGGTGCGACAGATTCGGGTCCATCCCGGCCAATCTGTTCGAGGTCGTTTGCCAGACGTCTGTAAATTTCAATCATCTCTCTAGGAGCTGAAATTTCGAGATCGAGGGTGTGTGAGAGCATGTGACCTCCGGTGATTCTGTTGAATACGGCGATACCGACTTCGTCGGCGCATTCATTTTGAATACTTTAATGTTCATAATGTCAACAATAGCATTCAATCTGAATAATGTTGACATTTTTTCCTCCCGCGCGTTTTTCGCCTTCATGGCCATTATTCCGACTGCAGAAATTTTGCGCGCTGCCAGGGCTTTGCTCGGATGGAACCAGCGTCAGCTAGCCGCTTCAGCAGGCGTGGCTCGGCCCACCGTGCATAAATTAGAAACTCGTGGAGTAATGCGGGGGGAAAATGCGCGCGAGACTGGGGACAATGCCACGCTCGAATCTGTGGAGGCACTTGTTCAGGCCTACCAAGCTCAAGGAATAGAGTTCATCGAGGCCACGTCATCGACTGGGTCTGGTGTTCGTTGGCGGACGCCGGACGGTAGAACTGGAGAAGACCCCTCAGAAGAATCCGTCAAGAAAAAGAAATAGGCCGACTATTTTCTTTGGGCGCGCGCCCGAAGGGCCGAGGGCGGGGCGCGTTAGCGAACCCCTTTTGGACGACGATGTTAACGAGCACGTGCGGTGGGCATGCTTCATTATTTCGGGCTGCCCGCAAGCTATCGACGACGGAATTGGACTGAGCGCGCAGGCAGTACCTCGTGCCGTGACACAGTAGATTCGTATTATTTCGAATTGTCACTTCGGCAACCGACCGTTGTCGCTGACCACGCGAAGGTGCGTCGCCGGTTTGGGAGACAGATCGATCAGGCCTCCAGGATTATAATCTGGGTTGTTCATAGCCCAGGAGAGCATGCCGTACATCTGGCTCTCCTTCGGCACCTCTGCGAAAACCTTCATCGCCGTCCCGCAAAGTTGGATACGCTCGTCATCCATCATATCCTTGCTCTGCAGAAGCATTTCCCAAATCTTCATGATCTTGCTCCGCTTCCGTGAGCTTTCAAGTCCTGTTGAATGGACCACGGCCAGATTAGTGTAATGCTTGGTCGTGGTCGTAACCTTCGAATGTCCGAGTCCCGTTGCAACTTCGTCGAGAACTGTGTTCAGAACCGCGTGCGTGAAGTAGCCAAAACGATCAAGGTTCCGATTAAGGATTTTCGCAGCAAGGTTCGTGGCATAATTTTTCCTGAGATCATGCCCGCTTCCGGCGACATCGGCGGCCTTGAAGGCTTTCAGCATGATGTCGCTGACAGCCCCGGCCGTGAGGGCATCACTGGTTTTGAAAGAGAGGAACAGCGTGTCCTCCGGCTCGTAGGTGGGATCGACAGTCTGCCATTGCTTGATCAGAACGGCCCGGCCGCCCCATACCACGACAGTAAGGAGGTCATATATCAGGTCGATCATAAACCCGGCATGGCGGACCTTCCGGCCTTTCCCCTTAATCTTGACGCCGATGTAGAGCCTTTTTCGTTTCACCTCAAAATGCTTTAGTCCCTTGAGAACGATGTCCTGAGCGGCGATATCGTTCGTAAGCTCGGCTAGCGACACAATGCTTCGCGCACGGTCTCGTCCCAATCCCTTGAAAATCCCTTCATTCGCCAGCGCCTTGGTGAGGTCTGTCAACTTCAGCTCTGGGACCTCATCAGCCCTAAGACCAGCACCCACCATCAACCGTCCCATCGCCCAATCGCGTTCGCGTTTAATCACCGGGTCGATGTATGAGATTTGGCTGCTGGAGATCGGCTTCGATGGAGAACGCAGTTCAAGAAGGACCCTGTCGCACTGGTCGTTGTCCGGCACCGTGAGGTCCGGCGTCGAGTGTTTGATCGCCCTGGAGCCAGACCAGACAGTTATTGGCTCTCCACTTCTTGTGCGAATGCGCTTGGTGGTGATCGGGTACCGGCGCAGATTGCTTCTTTTGTTTCGGCCGACGAAGTCCGGCGTGACCGCCCCGTCCTCAAGGCGCTGCATGGCATCCGCAACATGAAGGTAGAAATGATACACGCTACGCAATTTTTTTTCGCGCTGCTCTTCACTGACGCCTTCGTCCGCCTGCCGCTGCCGCCAGCGGTGCATGACAAAGTCATCGGCTTGATACCAGGGTATTCCTTCGCCAGCCAGGAACGAAAACCACTCGCGTAACATGTAGGCACGCGGCTCCATGGAACTGGCTTGCTCCAGGTTCAGTCTGCAGAGATATCCAAAATAGAATATCAAGGGCTGGCAAAGCCTACCATCCGGCCACCTTATGATAGGCATGCCGGATTGCACTTCACCAAACCAATGGAACGTTTCGGTTCCAAAGCTCATTCTGAAATCGCTGGTCGAAACGACTTTAGCTAGCTCTAATACTTTTTCCGGCATTGTTCATCGCTCTATAGAGTTGATCCATCAAATCGAGAATTTGTGCTTCCAGATTCTCGATAACTCTCTTCTGGTCATCGATCTGTTTTTGTAGGGAATATTTCTTTCCCTTTCTGATGATGTCCAGGCCAGCCTCTGCCGACTCGTAGATGAGAAACAGGTCACCATAGGTCCCGTCCGGACTGTCAATATCCGGGACGCTCCAGGGCCAGAGACCTCGATCAGGGTCCGACCAGCGCCTAAGGGCCGTCGGGGTCTTGTATTCCTTAGGCAAAATCGCGTCGCGCAGGTCTTGGTCATCCATCATGTCGACCAGCAGAGTGACCTTCCTGACAAAGGAGACGAGCGTACGCTTTCCCTTCAAAAGGGGCGCTGTCCTGAACAGCTCCTCCTTGGTCAGCTCACGGTCCCACGTCTCGTTGCGCTTGGAACTGTCGACGCCAAATACCTTGTTGAAAATCCCCAATCTGTTTCGAAGCATTTCCGAGTTTTCCAGGCCAATCGGCTGCTTCTTGCGAACTTTGACCGTGACTTTTTTTGCCTTCTTCGATTTCTGTTTTGCCATTGCAGCTAAGCTCTCCTCGCAGCCAGTTCTGCCGCCTGGTATGCCGCCATCATCTGATCATACTGGGCTTGTCTGGCACTAGCTGCCACCTCATGCGGTGCTGTCTCAATGGTCGCCTTGACCGCTGCCATCTTCTCTTGGATGGCACGCTGGTTCGACCGGAATATCACCCCATAGATGCAGGTCAGGCACGGGTATGCGCCGCTGAAAGCCAAGTTGACCTTCGCGTTCCGGCCTTCCGGCTGATCGGACTTCCATGGAGACCGACCCGCCGCTGCAAGCTTGTTGCACTCCGCAAGAGAAAGGTTGTCGCCTCCGTTGAGATTCGCAGTGCAGTGCGCGACACCCTCTGGTACCGGTTCCAAGGAGCTATTGGCTGCCTGCCGTTTCACGCGTATGTAAAGAGCCTCTTGAAACGTCTCCTCATCATTCACACCAGACCTTATGCGGATATCGGCGGCCGCTGCTTCGATCATGGCTTCCCGGTCCATTATCAGCCGCTTCACACCGTGGCCGATAGCTTCGTCAAGACCATGCTTGCCTTTTGCCAGCATTCGATAGGCATATGCTTCCACACGTACCTCATCGAATTCGGCCTTCATCCCTCTAAGGTTACCAAGTTCTTCCTCTATACTCGCGATCCAAGCTTTGAGTTCTTTGTTCTTGGTGATCTTTACAACTTCGGACCGCGCTCGAAGCTCATTTTCAAGTTGCCCGATAGCGCCTGATATCGCCTCTGTAAGATAGATACGGGTCATTTCCGGGTCAAAGTGCCTCAAAAGATGTGCAACGTTGTCCAGCTGGCCCCAGTCGTTACCATAATAGTAGTAAATGGCTGCTCCGCGACGGAGTTGGTGACTTGAGAAATTCCACTCCGATTCACCCTCGGGCGGCGGTATTTCGTTGTACGCAGCAAACGCCTTGAGATTTGCAGTGAATTCAAAAAACACCGGGGTGTCCAGCTTCATTACGTGGAACAGGGGCGAGGGCTTATTAGATGCTCCGGGTTCGCTAGAAGCAGCCTTCAAAATATCCACGGCGGCGACGACCATCTGCGGAACTGGAACAATGTCGGTCCTCTGGAGGGTCTTCAATATATGAACATTGAGGTAATACAGTGCTCCAACCTGAGAAATGCAGTCGGACATGAGCATCGAAATCTCGCCGCCTCGCCTGGCTGAAAAGCATGCGATGATGATCGCACAGGCGGTCATCAGGTGCTTCATGGCATCGCCTAAGGAGATACGATCAAATTTGCCTTCCGCGTCGAAAACGGAAATCGTCCACCCGTGATGCAGTTTCGGCGCTCCTTCGGGACGGATTTTGTCGAAATGAGAGGTGAAATTCTTCTTATGGGCAGCCCAGTATTTGTGCTTGAAACCCCGGCGGGTCCCAGCGGCCTCCAAGATGTACTCGCCGTATTCAAAGGCCCATTTGCACGCGGTTTGAAGAAGCCTGATAAAGTCCTCTGGTGCCAACGTTCCTGTGCGTTCAATAAGGCGCGGGTTCAAGCTACGAACCGTTTGTTTCAGGGTGAGTTTCTCAAACGGGTTGAAAGAAAGCCCTCCAACCGGCAAGAGACCAGAAACAGTGAGCCTGTGAATTAACCTCCATAGAATTAGCAGCTTTGTGACGGTTGCCTCGGAGTAGTCGTCTCGCGTCTTTTTATCGTCGGTGCGACTGATTGAGTTTACTAATCTCTCTGTCAGCGGATGTTCAAGAGAACTTAGTCTGTCAGCCAGCTCAATAACAAACGGCCTGGAGGAGGATAGCGCAAGCTTTGTTGTGCCGAGAAGGTCAGCCAAAAGCTCCCAATCGAATAACTGCTTTTTATTTTTTTCTGCGGGCCTATAAAATTCGTCTAGCGTACGTTTGCCGGAGTATAGGTCACTAAGGACCTGATCAAGCCGTTCATGTATCGGAAGCGCTCCAAGCGAATTACCCTTGAGAGTTTCGAGATACGCATCGTAATGCTCCTTTCGCAGCAAATCATTTCTTTCGATCCCCAGGGAGAGCCGCCATCTTACCAACCTGTCATAAAACTGGCCGCGTATTTGCAGCGCCTTGACAGAAAACATTCGTGATTCACCCGCGCCAAGGCCGACGAGTATCAGAATCTTCTTAACCACATAATCGGAGCGCAAATGCGGGGCGTCCATTCTAACCCCACCACTCGCGACTACATTGTCGAAGCTAAACCAAGCAAGGCGCGTTCTGTGGCGTCCAATGTGCGACTCAACCCCCCAGTGGCTATGGTGGATGCTCCGGTCCTTCCCGTAACACAGTGGCCCGTCCTCAGTCGCTTTTGTGACATGGACGACGTCGGGCAGAGTGAAGCGGTTCAACATCTTTTCGATGTCGGTCTCGTGGTTCATGAGCCAAGAGTCAGTCATGTCAAATCTCCAACATCAAGGGAACGGTCAGTTCACCCGACTTAATTTTGGCATTGGCAATACGAGCAGCGGTTCGGTATTCCCTGCCCAACTGCTTCCCACTAAGTTGTCTGCCGTATCCTTTAATGATGCCCAGCAACGCTTCGCCTTGTACCTCCCAACGATGCTGACTTACCTGATACCTCTGTTGTTTCACTCCCTTGTGCGCAAGGAATAGATCGATGTAATTCTTCTGATTTGGCACGAAGATGTAATCGTCCGTGACCTCGCCATCCAACTCCATCTGCTCCAGCCCGCAAGCTGCCGTGATGCCTGTCAGCACCCCGAACATTCGAAACCATTCTCGGTTTTTGTCTGGAATGGAGAGCTTGAAAGCAATTTTATCGTTGAGAAGAATTTCCTGGATGCAGCCCTGCCAAAACCGCGCAGGCTCTTCGTAGGTCCTGGTAGCTTGCGCACCGATAATGTAGTGCTGCTGTAGTATATTGCCCGACCGATGCCCGGCTATCTCGCTAATGAAGCTAGGCTCTAAGCCTGCTGAAGACATGCTGTTTAGAAAGGACTTGCGTATAGCGGAGAAATTCACCCCCGGCCTCTTAAACGGACTATCAGCTGGCATCAAAATACCGATGTCGCGATCCGCGACCTGCACTCCGATAGCCCTTTGACTGAGGGCATAGAAGAATAGGTCTTTCGTCTTTTCGTTCGTCCAAGAACGGCTCAGAGTTTGCATCGCCTGGTATCTTTGAAGAAGGTCAAGCAACTCGCTTTTAAGGTCCAGGCGAAACAGCTCGTCACCTTTTTCGACCTTGAGGCTGGCCGACAAATCATCCCATTCTGAAGAGAAGTTTGTTGCTGCCAGGCCTCTGATAAGTTCGGCATTGGAAGGGTCGGCATGGACTACGTGCCCGGCACGGTTCTTCAGTGATGCGAGAACCCGGTTTGAACCAATAAAGATTTCTTTATCGGTTCGATACGCAAACGGCTGCGCGGGCAGATATTGGATGGGCTGTCTGTTCCAACCCGTATCGCAACAGAAGATTGTGTGGATCGCTTGATTCAGCCGGTAGGTGGGAGCGATGCATGAAAGAATCAGGTCGGCTACCAACGTAAATTGCAGCTGATCGGTTTTGAATTCGATATCGAGGCCGAGGCCCTGCCAAACGGCTGGATTTGCCAATGATACGATAACCGCGCTTTTTTCTTCACCCCAGCTTTGCGAGAACTGTGAGTAGCCGTGGGTCGACCATGAGGCAATCTCATCCTCGATCAGCGTGCGGATATCATGCCGGGCAGTATTTTGAGTAGGGGCGGGCTCATGAAGAATCCTCTGACCAAAGGCATAGATTTTCTCGTATCGCTTAAATATCTCCAAAGCTGCTGCCCGCAAGATGGCAATCCCAGTCGCATCGCGTCTGGATGGATCGAGATTCTCGAATTCTTTCCAGTCCAGTTCGCCGAGTGAGCGTCGGCCCGTGCTGTCTTTATGAGCGCCAAGAGGCATCAACCTTGGATCGATCAGTGGAAAACTGTTTTCGTCGATTTCCCGAAGCCGGTCGATTGCTGTCAAAAGGTGGTTGCGCTGCGCGCGAACGCTCGTTGACTTCCATTTTTTTGTTTCCAAAAGAGCCGTTGTCCAGCTCGCAATGCAGCGGTGTACCCGCCTTATGGTGGCCAAGTCATCCACATCGCGGTCGTCATTTGCTAGGTAGCTCTTCGTCCACTCGGCATCTTCGGTGGCGGCTGCTGCGACCCAAGCGAAGAACCTCCGCGCTCCCGCTGTTTTCGTCCCGGAGCCGACCAGGTCGCTAATCTGCTCGACGATCCGGTATTGTAAGTCTTTTCGTATTTCAGTCCACGTTGGTATCTGCTCAAGGGCGGCTGCCATTCTGCTTCCTATTGCGAAGGTATATAAAAGACGCTATATGTTCTCTCGCAATAAATTGAATTTATTGCGAAAAAGTTATAGGCGTCTGATACCTTCTGTTTGTGTAAAACGGGAAAATGAATTCGTTTCGCAGTGGGGCCATGATTTTCGCCCGGAATACCGGGAGCTGGGGCAGCTTGCCGAGCATTATCCCGGCGTGCCGCGTTTGGCGCTGACGGCAACAGCCGATCCGCACACGCGCGAAGACATTATCGACAAGCTCGGCCTGCGGTCTGCCGAAGTCTTTACCACCTCGTTCGACCGGCCCAACATCGCCTATGAAATCGTCGAGCGCGACCAGCCGCGCCAGCAGCTCCTGCGCTTCCTGTCGCGCCACACGGGTTCGAGCGGCATCGTCTATTGCCTGTCGCGCGCCAAGGTCGAGGACACCGCCGAATGGCTGAACGGGCAGGGGATACGGTCGCTTGCCTATCATGCCGGCATGGACCGGGCGGTGCGTGATGCCAATCAGGATGCCTTCCTCAAGGAGGAAGACCTTTGCCTGGTGGCGACCGTCGCTTTCGGCATGGGCATCGACAAGCCGAACGTGCGCTATGTCGCCCATCTCGATTTGCCGGGCTCGGTCGAGGCCTATTATCAGGAAACCGGCCGTGCCGGGCGCGACGGGCTGCCGTCGAATGTCTGGATGGCCTATGGCATGGCCGATGTCATCCAGCGCGGCCGGATGATCGACGGCGGCACGTCGGGCGATGATATCAAGCGGGTCGAGCGTGCCAAGCTGAACGCGCTGCTGGCCATCTGCGAGACGCCTGGCTGCCGGCGGCAATCGATCCTTGCCCATTTCGGCGAGGCGCATGGCGGAGGGTGCGGCAATTGCGATACCTGCATCAATCCGGTCGAAACCTGGGATGGAACAGATGCGGCGATCAAGGCGCTGGCGGCGATCTACCGTACCGGCGAACGGTTCGGCACCGGCCACCTGATCGATGTGCTCTTGGGCACAGAGAACGAAAAGACCGAGCGCTTCGGCCATAGCAAGATGCCGGTCTTCGGCGCCGGCAAGGATATTCCATCGAAAACCTGGCAATCGGTCTATCGCCAGCTGCTCGCCGCCGGCCTGATCAGCGTCGATCACGAGGCATTCGGTGCGCTGAAGCTGGAGGAGGGTGCCCGTGCCGTCTTCAAGCGAGAGCGCGAGGTCCGGTTCCGCAAGGACCGGCCGGTCACCGGCAAGGGCAAGGGCAAGAACGCCCGGCAATCGCCGGCATCCGGCGCCAAGTCGGCTTTGTCGGGCTCGGATGCGGAGCTGTTCGAGGCCTTGCGCCGGGCGCGTTCCGGCATCGCCAAGGAACTGGGCGTGCCGCCCTATGTCGTCTTCCCCGATACGACGCTCATCGCCTTCGCAACCGCCCGCCCGCACGATCACGACGCTCTTCTGGGCATTTCCGGCGTCGGCCAGTCCAAGCTGGAACGCTATGGCGACGCGTTCCTCGATGTCATCCGGGGATTTGACTGACGATCTGTTTGTTCGCACCTGACCAAAATCGGAAATTTATAGAATCGAGAGATGACACGAAAGCAGAAACTGGGATTGCTATTTTTACATGCACTTCCACTCGATGGTTCGATGTGGGCCGGGCAAAGTAACCTGCTGCCGAATTCAACCTACATGCCCACACTCTATCCCCTTGGCAATTCAATCGAAGCATGGGCGGCGGCAGCTTTGACGTATGCAAAGGAGGAGCGCCTTGTCGTCGTGGGCTGTTCGGTCGGTGGCTCCTGCGCGCTGGAAATAGCGGCCGCTCATCCAGAGAGGGTTGCAGTCTTGGTGTTGATCGGAACGAAGGCTAATCGCCGGCCCGATCCGCAAATGTATGCATCGGCCCTCGAAACGATTGAGAAACAGGGATTGGAGGCGGCCTGGAAAACTTTTTGGGAACCCTTGTTTGCAAAGAGCGCAAGTATGTCAGTGATAAATGCTGCGAGGGATATATTTCTCCGGCAATCTGCGCATGACGTAGCAAACGGAATCGCGGTCTTTCATACACGGCCAAGCTACGGCCAAACGCTTTCGACGTTTTCAGGACCTGTTACCATTGTGTCCGGTGAAGAGGATATCGCACCTGGTCTTAAAGTGAGTGCGGCACAGGCAAGCTCTGCTCGCAAGGGAACCTTGATAACCATTCCTGATTGCGGCCATTACGTGCCGCTGGAAAAGCCTAAGCGTTTGAACGAAATCCTGAGAGATGTCATATCCGCTCAGTATCGTTCTTAACCCCACATTGTTCGCGGATTTGAATTCGCGGATTTGACTGCCGGGTTGGCTAAGTCAGTTCGATGTCGATCTGGGTTGCCTCGTCTGCGATTTGCTGCAGCTTTTCGAGAAACGAGCCGCCGGTCAATATCCGTAGCGAATTCATCTGGCCTGTATTGGTGAAGACCAGCCTCACAGGACCGGGCCAGCCTGGGCCACCACCTTCGACGGCATCCCAGAAGGCGTCCAGATTGCGGCCGAACAGGTTGGCATCCGCCGGCTGAGTGGCGTCGAGATAGCGTTGCCAGAATTCGCCAACATCGGTCACTCCAGCGCAGTCGATGGAGATGATTCTGACGGCGTCGCCGAAGGCGTTGCCTTTACCCGTGCTCATGCTGCCATCCCCTCTGTTGTGTTCTGCTACATCCTGACTGTCATGCCGCCATCTACCGTCAGCACATGGCCGTTGACGAAGGATGCGGCGTCGCTGGCGAGGAAGAGGGCAGCACCGGCGATCTCGTCCGGCCGGCCCCAGCGTTGCGCCGGGATGCGCTGGCGAACGAAGGGCATCAGGTCCTCATTGGCGGCCATCGCCGCATTGGTCTCAGTGGCAAACCAGCCCGGCGCGATCGCATTGCTGGTAATGCCATGTGGGCCGAATTCGACCGCCATCGAGCGCATCAGGCCGGTCAGTCCCTGTGTGGCGACCGGATAGATGCCGTCGCCCGGCATCGCCACCTGGCCGTTGATCGAGGTGATCGAGATCAGCCGTCCGTGCGCGTTCTTCTTCATGATCGCGGCCGCATCGCGCGACAGGGTGAGGGCGGCGATCAGGTCGGTCTGGATCAGGTCGATCACCGCATCGTCGTCGAATGCGGCCAGCGGCCGCCGGTCGCGGGCGCCGACATTGTTGACGAGGATATCGAGCCGTCCATGCCGCTTTTCGATCCCGGCAAGCGTGTCACGCTGCGCTTCGCGGTCGGTGATGTCGAAGGCCGCCGCCTCGGCGCTGCCGCCAGCCTTTGTGATCGCGGTCACGGCATCATCAAGCGTCGCCACAGTGCGCCCATTGATGACGGCATGCGCTCCGGCCTCGGCCAGCGCCCGGGCAATTTCCAGCCCAAGCCCGCGCCCGCCACCGGTGACGAGCGCGACCCGGCCGTTCAGGGAAAATCTGTCGAAGATTGTCATGGCTTCCTCGCCATAGGAAAGAGATGTCTCATCGACACCAAAATACTTGACTTGGTCAACTATTTTTTCTGCCCGTGAACCTTTTTGCCGAGGCTTGCGGCTGGCTTCATACGATCATTGCGCCGATGGAACGGGGCAGCTCAGATCGCCTTCCTCGCAGGCGAGATAGGTCTGCAGATCCTTCGCCCGCGTCTGTGTCAGTCCGTCGAGGCACATGGAATGGATCATCGGATAGGCGCTTGCGCCTGCCACGCCGGAGGACGAGAAAGCGCATTCGGCATCGCGGAAGGCAACCCAGGCGCGTTGCGCCGTCACCAGAAGCTTGGTCTTGTCCGCATCGTCCTTCAGCCGCGTCGCGATCTGTTTATAGAGATCGTTCAACTGCGTGTCTGATTTTTTGAAGGCCTCGCTGGCGCAGACATCCATCGTCGTCTGATCCTGCGCATTGGCGCAATCGTCGGCGGCATGTGCGGTGCCCGTCGCAAGCATTGCCAGAGCCGCGAGCAAGAGTGTGCGTTTCATCGGCAGCCTCCGTTGATGGGTGCGGCCTTGCCGCTCGCGGCAATCTAGGCATGTGCCGCAGAGCGCGGCAACAGAAAATATCGATCTACCTTTCAGGGAGATGTCCCGAACTGTTGTAGCCGGCCCTGTTCGAAACAATGCGCGTCGCGGATGGGCAAGAGTGGCAGACCACCCTGTCGTGCCAACGCCGAGTCCTGACGCTGTCTTTCGCTGTCATGTGGATCGGAATATGATAGGTCTCCATCGCAAACCGATCTCAAATTCTAGAAAGCGGCCTTCATGACGTCAGCCTTCATCACTCACCTTTCCTCCGAACTTGAGGGACTGAAGTCCGCAGGGCTTTACAAGACCGAGCGGGTGATCGTGTCCAAGCAGGCTGGCGAAATCGAGGTTGCTTCTGGCGCGAAAGTGTTGAACTTCTGCGCCAACAACTATCTCGGCCTTGCCGACAATGCCGAGTTGATCGAGGCCGGCAAACAGGCGCTGGATCGCTACGGCTACGGCATGGCCTCGGTCCGCTTTATCTGCGGCACGCAGGAGGAGCACAAGCAGCTCGAGGCGCGCATCTCGTCGTTTCTTGGGCTTGAAGACACGATCCTCTACTCCTCCTGTTTCGATGCCAATGGCGGCCTGTTCGAGACGCTGCTCAACGAGGAAGACGCGATCATCTCCGATGCGCTCAACCACGCCTCGATCATTGATGGCGTGCGCCTCTCCAAAGCCAAACGCTTCCGCTATGCCAACAACGATATGGCGGCGCTCGAAGAAGAGTTGAAGAAGGCCGAAGGCTCGCGCTTCAAGCTGATCGCCACCGACGGCGTCTTCTCGATGGACGGTATCATCGCCAACCTGCAGGGCGTGTGTGACCTCGCCGACAAGTACGGCGCCATGGTCATGGTCGATGACAGCCATGCGGTCGGTTTCGTCGGCAAACATGGCCGTGGCTCGGCCGAATATTGCGGCGTCGAGGGTAGGGTGGATATCATCACCGGCACGCTCGGCAAGGCGCTCGGCGGCGCGTCCGGCGGTTACACGTCGGCAAAGGCCGAGGTGGTCGACTGGCTGCGCCAGCGTTCGCGTCCCTATCTGTTCTCCAACACGCTCGCCCCGGTGATTGCGGCGGCCTCGCTGAAGGTGTTCGACCTGATCGACAATGGCGACGCACTGCGCGCCCGCCTTGAAGCCAACGCCACCTTGTTCCGTACCGAGATGAGCACGCTCGGCTTCACGCTCGCCGGCGAAGGTCATCCGATCATCCCGGTGATGCTGGGTGATGCGTCGCTTGCGCAGGCTTTTGCGGCAAGGATGCTGGAAAAAGGCGTCTATGTCGTCGGCTTTGCCTTCCCGGTCGTGCCGAAGGGCCAGGCCCGCATCCGCACCCAGATGTCGGCCGCCCACAGCGAGGCGGATGTGCGCCGGGCGATTGCGGTGTTCGAAGAGGTTGGCCGGGAGCTTGGCGTGATCTGAGATACTTACCTCCCCCTTGAGGGGGGAGGTCGCAGCGAAGCTGCGGGTGGGGGTGACCCGTTGGATATCGCGGAAGATCACCCCACCCCGTCGCTGCGCGCCGACCCTCCCCCTCAAGGGGAGGGTGGAAGACGACCGCCACTTGCAGACTATAAAAATATTCTGAGGAACCACCGATGACAAACATGATGAAGGCGCTCGTCAAATCCAAAGCTGAAATCGGCCTGTGGATGGAGCATGTGCCGGTGCCGGAGCCCGGTCCCAATGACGTGCTGATCAAGGTGAAGAAGTCCGCCATCTGCGGCACCGACGTGCATATCTGGAACTGGGACCAGTGGGCGCAAAAGACCATTCCGGTGCCGATGGTCGTCGGCCATGAGTTCGTCGGCGTGATTGCCGAGGTCGGCTCGGCCGTTACCAAATACCATGTCGGGGAGCGCGTCTCGGGCGAGGGCCATATCGTCTGCGGAAAGTGCCGCAATTGCCGTGCCGGCCGCGGGCATCTGTGCCGCAATACGCTCGGCGTCGGCGTGCATCGCCCCGGCTCCTTCGGCGAATATGTCTGCATCCCGGAATACAATGTCGTCGCCATTCCCGACGAGGTGCCGGACGAGGTCGCCGCCATCTTCGATCCGTTCGGCAATGCCGTGCACACGGCACTCTCCTTCGACGTCGTCGGCGAGGATGTGCTGGTCACCGGCGCCGGGCCGATCGGCATCATGGGTGCCATGGTCGCCAAGCGGTCTGGCGCGCGCAAGGTCGTCATCACCGACATCAATCCGGTGCGGCTGGCATTGGCCGAAAAGATGGGCATCGATTACGTCGTCGATGCGTCGAAGGAAAACCTGTCGGATGTGATGAAGCGTATCGGCATGACCGAAGGGTTCGATGTCGGGCTGGAAATGTCGGGAGCTGCCCCTGCCTTCCGCGACATGATCGACAAGATGAACAATGGCGGCAAGATCGCCATTCTCGGCATCGCGCCAACCGGCTTCGAAATCGACTGGAACAAGGTGATCTTCAAGATGCTCAACCTCAAGGGCATCTATGGCCGCGAGATGTTCGAGACCTGGTACAAGATGATCGCCTTCGTGCAAGGCGGCCTCGACCTGTCGCCGATCATCACCCACCGCATCGGCATCGACGATTTCCGCGACGGGTTCGAGGCCATGCGCTCGGGCAATTCCGGCAAGGTCGTCATGGACTGGTAGGGCAGGTGAGGGTGTGCAGGCAGGGGGCGGGGCACTCTATTCGATCACTTCCCGTGGATAGACACCCCAGAGTTTTGTCTGGGCGACGTAACCGCTGAGCCGTGGCCGTTGGATGGCGGCGTGACACCACGAGCCGCTACAGTCGCTGATCTTCACAATGACGCCCGGCTGCAGTAGCGCCGTGATCCCGGCGTTCTGGGCCGGGCTGTGCCGGAGGCTGGCGCCCTCCTTCAGCCATGGCGCGATGATGGCGGTGCGCTGGCCCGACAGGAGAGCCGCGTGCATCCAGCCGGATGATCCGTCATGATCGCGCACCAGCCGCCAATTGCCCCATTCCTCGATCAGCTCCATCGGCAGGCCTGCGACCATGTAGACAAACCGCACAGGGTAGTCGGTGGAGGGGCCGACGCGCATCCGCGCCGTCTCGCTCTTCAGCGATACAAAACGCGGCAGTTTCAGCCCGGTCAAACGTCCGGTATTGCGGCTGGGGGTCGAGATGGTGTCCCCCGCCGTCCTCTGCGCGGTCGGGTGTGCCGTCGCCGCACAGGCTGCCAGAAACACGATGGCTGCCTTCATCTGTCCTGTCTCCGGTCGCAGGCCGTGCCTGCCATCAGTGGTCCGCTCATTGGCACGCACTTGCCCTTTGCAGCGCCGCCGTCACGCCATTCAGCGAGAACGCATATTGCGTGTTCGTGCCGCGGCTGGAGGTTGCCTGAAGCGTCAGTGTGCTTCCCGACTTCATGGCTGCGACCAGCGCATTGTCGCGATTTTCGCGGCTCGACCATGCGACGTTTGCGCGCGGCGTCATGGCAAAGGTCTCGCCGCCGACCGTTGCAGCCACCTCCGATCCGGCATTCAAACCGTAGCCCATCTGGGCTTGCGGCATGTAGCCGCCGGCACCTTTCGGCGCGACCAGCAGGAAGTTGTTGCCATGGCTGACCCCGGCCGGCTGCACGTCGCGCGGCATGGTCAGCGCGTAGCAGGCGGTCGTGCCGTTGTTGTCGTAGGAATAGACACCCCAGTGGCCGAAAGTCTTGACCATCACCGGCTGCGCCTGGGCTGGAAGGATGGTGCTGGCAAGGGCCAGGGCGGCGAGGATATTCCGGTTGAGGGACATCTGATCTCCGTCATTAAGGGGATTTTGCCTGTATGGCAGGCGGGGATTACGCCCGTAATGAACCGTCCGAAGGTTATCAGAAGGTAAATATTGTCCTCTCTAAAATTTGGGTGCGGCAGGTGAACGCAGCACGTACACGGCTGCCCAGCACCGCCTGAGGCGCCTCTGGCGGGCGACAGGTTATCCCCATCACAACCGTTCACGTTTCCGTTAAGCGGCTTCCCACGCCCGCCCGCGCATGGCAAGCGAGGGGCCTTCGACAAGCAGATGAGGTTTCCCCGATTGATTGATTTGAATGTGTCCCGCCGAACCTTCCTTCAGGCGGGCGGCGCCTTTGCAGCGCTCGGTCTTGCCGGCTGCGCCACCACCACTCAGCCCGTCGTCGCCCCGGTTAAAGCCGAACCCGTCGTGCTGCCCACCGCCGAAAGCGAAATGTACGGCGCCCGGCCTGACGAGCAGTTCCCGCTGCCGGCCGTCCCGCACCAGAAGGTTCCAGCACGGTTTCGCCGCCAATGGGTCGATAACACCACCGGCGAGCGCCCAGGCACGCTGGTCGTCGATACCGCCAATCATTTCCTGTACCTCACCTATGAAAACGGCAAGGCGATGCGCTACGGCGTCGGGCTGGGCCGTGCGGGCTTCGAATGGGCAGGCCGCGGCGTCATCCAGTACAAGCGCAAATGGCCGCGCTGCACCTCGCCTGACGAGATGGTGGCCCGCCGCCCTGATCTCCAACCCTACAGCATTGCCAACGGCGGCATGGACCCGGGCCTGAAAAACCCGCTCGGCGCCCGCGCGCTCTATATCTTCAAGGACGGCGTCGATACGATCTACCGCATCCACGGTTCGCCGGAATGGTGGACGATCGGCAAATCGGTGTCGTCCGGCTGCGTGCGCATGCTCAATCAGGATGTAATCGATCTCCATGACCGCGTGCCCAACCGAACCGAAATCCTGGTGATCGGCGCCACGATGGCCTAGCCGTCCGTGGCGTTGGAATTTGCGTCTTTTTGGGGGGCGATTCAGGCAAGACCTTGACATCGCCACCCGCCGCATCATCTCTCAAGCCACCGGACTTGGGAGGGTTTGATGATCTATTCGGGAAGCTGTCATTGCGGAGCCATCGTCTTTAGGTCGAGGCCGAGATCACGCAGGCGATGGATTGCAATTGTTCGATGTGCCGCAGGCGTGGCGGACTTCTCGCCTTCGTGCCCCGCGAAAACTTCAAGCTTCAGACACCCGCCTCGGCCCTATCGACCTATCAGTTCAACAAGCATGTCATCCAGCATCATTTCTGTGCCAACTGTGGAATTGCGCCCTATGCTGACGGCGAGGGCACGACCGGGCCGATGGCGGCGGTCAATGTCCGCTGCCTCCCGGATGTCGATCTCGAAACCTTGACGATCACCAGGGTCGACGGGCGCAGTTTTTGAGGCGAGGGGAAAGTGTCGAGGGTTGAAGCCGGGCCTCCTCTGCAAGCGGAGATTCCTTTGGCCCTTGTCTTTCTATGAACACTTCCTACATTTCGGCCATGGAACTGAATCTTTGAAGCCCCAAGCTGGATTCAGTCTTTTTTGCCGATTTGAACGGTTTTTCACCGGAAATGCTTGACGGGACCGAAAATTGTGGGAATCACCATTTCTGATACAGTGAGTGAAATGGGTACGGCGGACAGATCCATCATGCAAGTGATGTCAAAACGGCGCTGCTGTCGCAGTTGGCCGGTTTAACCGCGGTGACTATCGTGGTTAATCAGGAATTAAATATCATCCCGTTACGTCAGGGGTAATGATTCGCGGTGGGAGCGATTGACGCACCCGAGCCTCGAAAGAGTTTTGCACCGCGCACGCGTTGAGTGCTGTCCAAGGAAAGCGACGATATAAATGGCAACCAAAGTCAAAGAGAACGAAGAAGCAGAAGCCGAACGCGAAGGCGCACCCGACGGCCCGCTTCTCGATCTCTCGGATGACGCGGTCAAAAAAATGATCAAGGCCGCCAAGAAGCGCGGCTATGTGACCATGGACGAGCTGAACGAGGTTCTGCCGTCCGATCAGGTTGACCCCGACCGGATCGAAGACATCATGGCGATGCTCAGCGAAATGGGCATCAATGTCGTCGAGGACGAGGAGGCCGACGAAGGCCCAGCCGCGTCCGAGGAAGAGGACAACGATGCCGACGGCGAGAGCGAAGGCGGCGAACTCGCCCCTTCGAGCGGCACGGCCCTTGCGACCGCCAAGAAGAAAGAACCGACCGACCGCACCGACGACCCGGTGCGCATGTACCTGCGCGAAATGGGCTCGGTGGAGCTTCTGTCGCGCGAGGGCGAAATCGCTATTGCCAAGCGCATCGAGGCTGGCCGCGAAACGATGATCGCCGGTCTCTGTGAGAGCCCGTTGACGTTCCAGGCCATCATCATCTGGCGTGACGAACTCAACGAAGGCAACACGCTTCTGCGCGAGATCATCGATCTCGAAACCACCTATTCCGGTCCGGAAGCCAAGGCGGCACCGCAGTTCCAAAGTCCTGAGAAGATCGAGGCTGACCGCAAGGCTGCCGAGGAAAAGGAAAAGAACCGCAAGCCGCGTGCCGGCGACGACGACGTGACCAATGTCGGCGGCGAAGGTCAGCCGCACGAGGAAGAGGAAGAGGACGACGACGAATCGAACCTCTCGCTCGCCGCGATGGAAGCGGAACTGCGTCCGCAGGTCATGGAAACGCTCGACATCATCGCCGAGACCTACAAGAAGCTGCGCAAGCTGCAGGACCAGCAGGTGGAAGCCCGCCTGCAGGCGACCGGCACGCTGTCGCCCGCCCAGGAGCGCCGCTACAAGGAACTGAAGGACGAGCTGATCACGGCCGTAAAATCGCTGTCGCTCAATCAGAACCGCGTCGATAGCCTTGTCGAGCAGCTCTACGATATTTCCAAACGTCTGATGCAGAACGAAGGCCGTCTGCTGCGCCTTGCCGAATCCTACGGGGTCAAGCGCGATAGTTTCCTGGAACAGTATTCCGGTGCCGAGCTTGATCCGAACTGGATGAAGTCGATTGCCAATCTGGCCGCCAAGGGCTGGAAGGAATTTGCCAAGAACGAAGGAACGATGATCCGCAACATTCGCGGCGAGATCCAGAATCTGGCCACGGAAACCGGTATCTCGATCTTCGAATTCCGCCGCATCGTCTCGATGGTGCAGAAGGGCGAGCGTGAAGCCCGTATCGCCAAGAAGGAAATGGTCGAGGCAAACCTTCGCCTCGTCATCTCGATCGCCAAGAAGTACACCAACCGCGGCCTGCAGTTCCTCGATCTCATCCAGGAAGGCAACATTGGCCTGATGAAGGCGGTCGACAAGTTCGAATATCGCCGTGGTTACAAGTTCTCGACCTATGCGACCTGGTGGATCCGTCAGGCGATCACCCGCTCGATCGCCGACCAGGCCCGTACGATCCGTATTCCGGTACACATGATCGAGACGATCAACAAGATTGTGCGCACATCGCGCCAGATGCTGCACGAGATCGGCCGCGAGCCGACGCCGGAAGAACTGGCCGAAAAGCTGGCCATGCCGCTCGAAAAGGTCCGCAAGGTCCTGAAGATCGCCAAGGAGCCGATTTCGCTCGAAACCCCGGTGGGTGACGAAGAGGATTCGCATCTCGGCGACTTCATCGAGGACAAGAACGCACTTCTGCCGATCGACGCCGCCATCCAGGCGAACCTGCGCGAAACGACGACGCGCGTGCTCGCTTCGCTGACGCCGCGCGAAGAGCGTGTCCTGCGCATGCGCTTCGGCATCGGCATGAACACCGACCACACGCTCGAAGAAGTCGGCCAGCAGTTCTCGGTCACCCGCGAACGTATCCGTCAGATCGAAGCCAAGGCGCTGCGCAAGCTGAAGCACCCGAGCCGCTCACGCAAGCTGCGCTCGTTCCTGGACAGCTAAGAAGGGGGCCTTTCGATTGAACAATTGCAACCCGGTCAGTGAAAACTGGCCGGGTTTTTCGTTGGGCGGATAGAGTTTACAGCGTGCGCCCCTCTGCGGTCACAGCCTTTGCTTGTCCGCCAGAGCCGACGGGATTATACTTTAGCTCTCGCTAAAACCTCTGGACTTCAATCGTACGCCTTCTGTTGACTGAGATCGGCCGTCCGCTTTTGCCGGATGGTGCGTCCGATGAGGCGGGGGTGGAGGCATCAATCGCGGTGCGACCTTCAAGGCCGTGCCGCATGGGAGGTGTGCCATGACCATGTATATCGTGCTGATCAACTGGACGGAGCAGGGCGTCAAGAATGTGCGCGACTCACCCAAGCGTCTCGACGCCGCGAAGAAGCTGTTGAAGGATATGGGCGGCTCGTTCAAAGAGTTCTACCTGACCATGGGCGATCACGACATGGTGGCGGTGTGTGAAGCGCCGGATGATGCGGTGATGGCGCGGTTTTCACTGTCTCTCGGCATGGGCGGCAATGTGCGCACCAAAACATTGAAGGCATTCCCGGAGGCCGCCTACCGGGAGCTGATCAGTTCGCTCGGATAGGGCGTTCGATCAGGCTGAGCGGGGGTAAACCGGTCAGGCTTGCAGGCATAGTCCTGCGAGAGCGCATCCTCTTGATTCTTTATCGTGGCGACCCGATGTGAAAGAGGCAAAGCCGCTTCAAACGCTTGGAGTTTCCCATGCTCGACAAGCCTGTCAGATTACCCGGTCCGGATCATCCGATCGTCATCGCACCCAATCCCGGCCGTGTTGTTGCCCGGCTGGGAGATATTGTCGTCGCCGACAGCCGCAATGCCCTGACATTGCTCGAGGCGTCCTATCCGGCGGTGCAATATATCCCGCGCGCCGATGTCGATATGGCGCTGCTGCGGCGGACGGGTCATGCCACCTATTGTCCCTACAAGGGTGATGCGTCCTATTTCAGCGTACCCGGCGGAGGAGTCCGGCTGGACAATGCGATCTGGTCTTACGAGGCGCCCTATGATGCCGTTGCCGTGATCAGGGACCATCTGGCTTTCTACGCGGATCGCTTCGAGATCACGGGCGCTTGAGCGGATGTCTGCAGCCACAGTAGCAGACAATGGCGCATTTTTGGTCTGGGTTGCCCCTCACCCTAACCCTCTCCCCGCAGGCGGGGAGAGGGGACGATAGAGTTTGCCGCTTGTCCCTTCTCCCCGTTTACGGGGAGAAGGTGGCCGACAGGCCGGATGAGGGGCCATTGCCGTGTGCGGGCGCCCAAAGGTTGCTGCAGCACTTTATAGCTGCTGCATAATTTTACCTCAAATCGATTCCGGTTTAAGGTATTCTGCAGTAGGAAGAGCCGCCAACCGCTTAGGCTGGCGACTTTCATCGTCCCATTTCCCGCCGGTCACGATCCGGTCAGTATCCGGCTCTATCCACCATCCTATGCAGCAGAATTTGGAAAAACGGCGGGGTACATTCGGAGCGGGACTGTTCGCGTCCGTGGTCGTGCACGTGGCCGTTGCCGCTTTTCTGCTTTTCCAACTGCCGGTAACGCCGCCGAAGCCTGCAGAGGAGGAGGTGGTCAAGGTCGAGATGGTGCCGGAACCGGAGAAGAAACCGGAGCCCGAGAAGAAGCCGGAACCGGAAAAAAAGCCAGAATCAGAAAAAAAGCCCGAGCCCGAGAAGAAACAGGAACCCGAGAAGAAGCCCGAGCCGGAAGAAAAACCGAAGCCGGAGCCGGAGCCGAAACCCCAGGAAGACGTCAAACCGGTCGAAAAACCGGTAGACAAGGCCGAGGAAAAGGCTGAGCAACAAGTTGCCGATAAACAGGCGGCCGAGCAAGCGGCGGCCCAGAAGGCAGAAGCCCAAAAAGCAGAAGCCCAAAAAGCAGAAGCCCAAAGGGCAGAGATGAAGAAGGCTGAAGCCCAGAAGGCGGAGGCTGCCAAAGCCGAAACCGAGAAAGCCACCGCTCAGCCGCTTCAGCCGCAGTCCTTCGAGTCTGCAGCCAAGGAGGGCGGTAAGGAGGCGGGTGGCGACCGTCCTTCGGAACCGGAAAAGAAAGCCGAGCCCGAGCCACGCGCTGAACGCGCTGTCCCGCTTGCCAGCGAACAAACGCGGAAAGAAGTCGAGCCACAACAGCACAAGCCTCTGGACAAACCGGCCGAGACGCCGGCTGCCGCCAAGTTGCCTGAGATCAATCTGCCGCAGGCCGCCAATGCCAACCCGGCGCTGAACGAAGGCGAGGCGCTGATCGAGACTGTGCCGATCCCGCAGGCCAAACCGCAGGACCGGCCGGTGGATGTCGCGGTGTCCGATCCGCAAAAGGTTGCGTCTGCGGACGGCTCCGATGCCAAGCCCAGCCGCCCGCCATCGAACTTGAAGCAGGCAAGCGAACTCTATTCCGCTGATGCACTCTCAAACCCGCGCGTCCGTCAGGCACTCGGCAAGCTGCCGCCTAACCGGCGTATCGTTCAACTCTGCAATTTCGAGACCTTGGAACAGATACGCCGCGCGCGGCCGCAAACTCTGCCGGAAGGCCTTGTCGCCTTTTCTGACGAGGGTGGTAAAATTGCTGGTCGGGTATTACGTGCTACGGGCGGAGCCTTTGTCAGCCGAAGAGTTTGGCATGATGTCGAGTTCGAATGCACCGTCGATGAAGAATTCTCTCGTGTGACGTCATTCCGTTTCGCGGTCGGCAAGACTGTTCCAGAAAGCGAACGGAAGGCGCGCGGCCTGCCTGACAATTGACCAGCCGCGCCTCCTCACATCCTACTTGTAGAACCCTTCGCGCAGGTTGATGCCGTGCTCAAGCCAGGCCTTCATGGCGCAAAGCGCACCCGTCCAGCCCTCGCAATTGCCGTAGGAGCTTTTGAGCCCGGTTTGCGTCTGGCGCCAGCCTTCTTCTGATATTGTCACCAGCGTGCGGCCGGGTTCGACGGGTTGGAAGGCCATGGTCACCGTGGTGTCGTATTTCGGCGCATCCGAGCCTTTGCCTTCATCCGTTGCCCATTGGAAAACGATCTTTTCGTCCTTGATCACCTCGATCACCTTGACCGGGAAGGCGCCGGGGAAATCGTGAAAATCCCAGGTGACGGTGGCGCCCGTCTCAAGCCTGCCTTTGGCGCCGCCGGTGGTGAAATAGCGCGACAGTTGCTCCGGATTGACCACTGCCTCGAAAACCTCCGAAACCGGCTTGGCGATGCGGCCGGCGACCCTGAATTTCAGTTCCATGTTCTTTCCTCCTTGTTTTTCTGCTTGTTCTGGCACTCATTATGTTATAAAAATATAACATGTCAAGTGATGATGCAAATGACCGAATCTTCAAGGCCTTGGCCGCGCCAAGCCGCCGGGCCATGCTCGATGTGCTGAAGGATCAGCCGCAGACGACGGGGGATTTGTGCGCATGGTTTCCTACCCTTGATCGCTGCACGGTTATGCAGCACCTGAAGGTTCTGGAGGCGGCGGATCTGGTCATCGTCAAGCGCGAGGGCCGCGAGCGCTGGAACTATCTCAACCCGCTGCCGATCAAGCATATCCACGACCGCTGGATCGGCCCCTATGCTGCCCAGGCCGTCAATTTGCTCAGCCGGTTGAAGGACGATCTCGAAGGGTAGGGGCTTTTACCCGGCAGCAGCTTTTTCTAGCCCGGCGATGTCGATCTTGACCATCTGCATCATCGCGTCGCGCACCCTGCCAGTCTTGGCGGGGTCGGGGTCGCTCATCAGCCGCATCAGCGCATCCGGAATGATCTGCCAGGTGACGCCGAAGCGGTCGGTCAACCAGCCGCATTGCTGCGCCTGTCCGCCATCCAGCAGTCTGTCCGAATAATGATCGACCTCCGCCTGATCGGCGCAGGCGACGAAGAAGGAGACGGCGGGCGTCAGCTTGTAATGCGGTCCGCCGTTCAGCCCCATGAACCCCCGTCCCTCCAACTCAAAAGCGGCGGTGAAGGTTTTGCCGTCCGGCCCCTTCTGCTGATAGGTCACCTTCGCCTGCCGGAAAATCGACAGATAGAAGGCCAATGCCTCATCGAGCGTGTTGTCGAACCAGAGAAAGGGCGTGATCTTCTGCATGAACGTTCCTCCTGTTTGCTTGGACATTTCCTTCTACCGACGAACGGCCTGGCGCCAATTCGACAAGGCCTGTGATTTTTTTCCCGCCCGAAGCCTTTGGGTCTGCAGCGCTTTTCTGCCGTCTGTGCGCCATCTAGCAAAGTCCTCCGGAATGCGGACAGAGCCGCTTGCTTATCGAAAAATATATCGTAAGATATATCTAGTGTTATATCTTACGAAGGAAAACCCGATGTTTGGACGTCACCGCGGTTACGAGCACCGCAATCACGATGAATCCTGCCGCGAGCGGCATGCCCATGGTGGCCATGGCCGCCACGGTCCTGGCCGTTTCGAAGGCGGCTTTGCGTCGCGCGACGGTTTTCGCGCCGGGCGCAAGCTGTCGTCGATCGATCTGCAATTGCTGATCCTGGCGCTGCTCGCCCGCCAGCCCGCGCATGGCTACGAACTGATCCGCACCATCGAGGAAATTTCCGGCGGTTTTTATGTGCCGAGCCCCGGCATGATCTATCCGGCTTTGACCTATCTTGATGAAATCGGCCATGCGGTGGCGGAAGCCGATGGCAACAAGAAGCTGTTCACCATCACCGATGCCGGCCGCGCCGCCCTGGAGACCGACCGGGCAGGAGCCGATCGCATCATCGAAGGCCTTGGCCGTATCGGCTCGAAGATGGATGCGGTGCGCGATGTCATGGAGGGCCGGGGGCAGGTGCCGGGCGAAGATCCGGAAGCCCATGGCCATCACGCGCTGGAAATTGCCCGCCAGGCGATCAAGGCCTCGCTGTTCCACAAACGCGGCTGTTCCTCCGAGGAGGCGACACGGCTTGCGGATATCCTCCGCCGCGCCGTCGACGAGATCAATCGCGGCTAGCCCCGCCCAAGCTAAAGGATTTTTCATGACCGAAAGACACGCCGTCGCGCGCGTCCGCCACGAGTTGCGCCGCCGTCTCCTCACGGTGAAGACGGCCGAGCGGCTCACCCCGCAGATGGTTCGCGTCACGCTGACCGGCGACGACCTCAAGGGCTTCGTCAGCACCGGCTATGACGATCACGTCAAGCTGTGCCTGCCGCTCGCAGGTCAGGACGCCCCCGTCTGGCCGGTAGGGCCGGATGCGCCCGCTTTGCCGGAAGGCACAGTCGCTTCGCCGATGCGGGATTTCACGCCGCGCCGTCACGATCCGGCAAAGGGCGAACTCGTGGTCGATTTCGCCATCCATGCGGCCGGTCCCGCCACCGAATGGGCCTCAGTCGCGAGGCCCGGCACCAGGCTCGGCGTCGGCGGACCGCGCGGCTCCTTCGTCGTCACCGATGATTTCGACTGGTATCTGCTGATCGGCGACGAAACCGCGCTTCCGGCCATCGGCCGCCGGCTGGAAGAGCTGCGTGCGGATGTGCCCACAATCGTCATCGCCACGGTGGCAGGCGTTGAGGAACAGCAGGCCTTCGAAACGGCAACCCGCCTCGACACCCGCTGGATCCACCGGCCGCTCGACACTGCCAGCGATCCGGCGTTCCTGCTCGATGCCGTCAAGTCGCTGCTGCTGCCGGACGGCGATGGCTATATCTGGATCGCCGGCGAAAACGACACGGTCAAGATCCTGCGCAAGCACCTAGTCGAGGAGCGCGGCCACAACCGCTCATGGATCAAGGCCGCCGGCTATTGGCGCAAGGGCAGCGCCGGGTTCCACGAGAACCACAACGAGGGCTGACGAACTCGACAGCAACGCTGCGGCGGCCTGCGGACATGTGCGAGGTCTGCGGCCGCCGTCCCGCATTCTGCGGCATGGTACGGCGCTTGCGAAAATCCCGCAGATTTCAATGGCAACTTTTCGCCATTTGCAGCCGTATCATCAGCGATATAGTCAGGTGCTTGGCGGATTGTGGAATGGATCATGATGGGCCGACGCAAGGAGACATGTGCCAATGGCGGTCGTACGCGCATTCGGAAAATCATCTACCGGCATGATCCAGCGGGAAATCGACCGCCTGGCGGCGCTGGACGCCTTCGATCTGCTCGATACGCCCCGCGACGAGGGGCTGGACCGCGTGGTCGGACTGATCAAGGAAATCTTCACCGTCGAGATCGGCATCGTCTCGCTGATCGACGCCCACCGGCAATGGTACAAGTCATGCTCTGGTCTTTCAGCCGAAGAGGTTCCGCGCGAAGACACGTTCTGCCGCTATGTCGTCGATATCGAAGAACCGCTTGTCGTCCAGGATGCCACCAAGGATCCGCGGTTTGCGCAGCATCCGGCCGTGACGGGTGAAAGCCATATCTGGTTTTATGCGGGCGTGCCGCTGAAAACCAAGGAGGGCCATACGATCGGAACGGTCTGCGCCATCGATCGCCAGCCGCGCTCGTTCGGCCGCCGAGATCTAAAAATTCTCACGGAACTCGCCGGCGTCGCGATGGACCGGATTTCCCTGCTGCAATCGGCCGCGACCGACGGCCTGACCGATGCGCTGACCCGTCGCGCCTTCAAGCAGGAGGCGGACCAGCTGATTTCGCTGGCCTTGCGTCACCGGCACGATGTCTCCTGCATCGTTCTCGATGTCGATCATTTCAAGACGGTCAACGATACCCATGGCCATGCCGCCGGCGATGCGGTGCTGAAGAGCGTCGCTGCGACCTGCCAGGCGGCGTTGCGTGCAGGTGACCTGTTCGGCCGCCTCGGCGGCGAGGAGTTTGCCATCCTATTGCCGCATGTGGAAAGGGATGGGGCTGTTGCGGTCGCCGAAAAGGTCAGAAGCCTGATTGCCTCTCATACCGTTGGCGAGCGCCAGTTGAAGGTCACGGCAAGTTTCGGCATCTCGGCGCTGTCGATCGTCGGCAAGGATATCGAGACCCTGCTCGCCCAGGCCGATGCCGCGATGTACAGGGCCAAGAACACCGGCCGCAATCGCTGCGTTGCGTGGAGTTCCTTGCCGACCGATCAGACAGCGGGGGCCCGGCGGCGGGTGCTGAAGGCGGGCTCGATCGTCTTCAACGACCGGCGCTCAAGCATCGACTGCACCGTCAAGTCGCTCGGCAGCGACAGTGCCGGCCTGTCCGTTTCCAATTCCGCCGGCATTCCCGCCGAGTTTCTCCTGTCGATCAAGGGCGAGGGGTTTGAAACCCGCTGCCAGGTGATCGCGCAGGACCGGCAAAATCTGGAAGTGGCGTTCCGGTAAGCCAACGCCGAACGTCACCGTATGCCCGCCCCGTTGACAGGCAGCCCTCGCCTGTTTTATCTGACCACATGACCCGTCTGCCGCTCAACACTCTTTCGCGCATGATGATGCCGCTCTCCATCCGAGAAGCGGACCCTTTTGCGTGATCTGAGATAATTTCGCCAGACGCCGAAGCCGCTTCATCCGAGGCGGCTTTTTTTGTGGAACCGCCTCCCCATACCATCTTGAGGAGTTCCGCCATTGACCAAAATATCCGATCCTGCACCGGTCCGCTACATCACCACCGCCATCCCCTTCGTCAATGCCGCCCCGCATCTGGGCTTTGCGCTCGAAGTCATTCAGGCGGATACGCTCGCCCGTTTCTACCGGCAGCGGGGGGACGACGTCCGCTTTTTGGCCGGAACCGACGAGAACAGCATCAAGAATGTTCGGGCAGCGGAGGCTGCGGGAGACTGCGTCGCTGATTTCGTCGCGCGCAACGCCACGCGTTTCCAGGCTCTGCCCGAAAGCCTCAACCTCTCCTATGACGACTTCATCCGCACCAGCGTCGACCCCCGCCACCAGCCAGGCGTCACAAAACTCTGGCAGACCTGCTGCGAACAGGGCGACATCTACAAGCGGTCCTACAAGGGCCTTTACTGCGTCGGCTGCGAGCAGTTTTACAAGCCGGATGAACTGGAGGGCGGCCGGTGCCCCGAACATGATGCGCCGCTGGAGGAGATCGAGGAGGAAAACTGGTTCTTCCGGCTGTCGAACTATACCGGCCGGCTGCGTGATCTATATCGGCAGGGGAAGATCCGGGTCGTACCGCACGCCCGCCAGAACGAGATTTCCGCCCTGATCGAGCGTGGGCTGGAGGACTTTAGCATTTCGCGCAGTGCCGAGCGGGCGCAGGGCTGGGGCATCCCGGTTCCCGGCGATCCCGGCCAGGTGATCTATGTCTGGTTCGATGCTCTGGCCAATTACATCACCGCGCTCGGCTACGGCACCGACGAAACGCTTCTTTCTCACTATTGGGCGGGAACCAGCGCACGCGACCATGTCATCGGCAAGGGCATCACCCGGTTTCACGCGGTCTATTGGCCGGCCATACTGCTCTCTGCCGGCCTGCCTTTGCCAACCCGCATCCTCGTCCATGGCTATCTGACGACGGAAGGCCGCAAGATCAGCAAATCGCTCGGAAATGCCATCGACCCCACCGCCTATGCCGAACGTTTCGGCGCGGATGCCCTGCGCTATTTTCTCCTGCGCCATATCCGCACGACGGAAGACGGCGATATCTCGCTTGTCCGCTTTGAGGCCGCCTATAAATCCGAACTGGCCGGACATCTCGGAAACCTCGTTCACCGCACGCTGAGCATGATCGAACGCTCTTGCGGCAGCACTCTGTGCGAACCTTCGAAGGGGCTCACCGAACACGATACGCTCATCCGCCAAGCCATTGGCCTGCAGGAAATCGTCACCGCCCATCTCAACGCCTATGCCTTCGACCGGGCGCTGGATGCGATCTGGAAATTGGTCGCTGAGGCTAACAAATATGTCGCCGACCAGCAGCCGTGGGCGCATGCAAAAGCGGTGGCGGCAGCGCAGACGGCGGACGAAAGACAGGACTCTGCCACCCGCCTGAACGACAGCCTGTACAGTGTCGCATGGACCCTTCGGATCATCGCTACGGCGCTCACCCCGTTCATGCCGTCGGTTTGCGCGCAGTTGCTGCAAAAGCTCGGATTGGAAGAGGGGGATGACGGCCAGCGTCCGGGTTTGGCCGGAGCGACGATCGCCGCCGGGGCTCCGTTGTTTCCGACAGATCCGGTGGATTCGTGACGGGGAAACTGAACAGGATTGGTTTTGATAAAATCGGTCTTCTTTTGGGAAGTCCCGATGCCGGCAGCCATAAAAATCTCTGTCGTGCTCCAGTATTCAGAGGACGAGGCAAAGGCGCGACAGGTCGCGAAAGAAATAAACCGAAAGTGTTGGCTGATGGTAATGAGGTCAAGCACTTCTGATGAACCACCAACGGCAGTTTTGCACCAAAATCGGACAAATATAATCGGAGCAGTAAAGCGGAAGGCCGGAAAACCTCATAATGTACTGTACCGGGAATACGGCTGGAACCGTGGGGCGTTTATAGTAATGTCAACGACCTCTAGTTAGAAGAGATCACAACTACGTAGATTTATCTAGCGATACCCGGTGCCAAAACTGCAAAAATGCCATTGGCACCGGGGTATATTGAATTAGTTTTTCGTAGCCGACAACTTCTCCATCACTTGGTCCAGATTAAAGCTGGCGGGCTTTTGCCTGATTGGAAATTCCTTAAAGCTCTCCAGCCATTTTCCCACCACGGCTTGAGACGGGACGACGACGAAGGCGCGGTCGAAAAACCACTTCTCGTACTCTATTGAGGTGTCTCCACGCTCGAATGGGTCGGCCCGCAGGTTGAACAGCAACGGTGCTCTCAGTTCGGTGAAAGGTTGACGCCATACGCCAATGCCGTCGTGGTCCTGCGACTTGAAGACTACCTTCCAGTTTTGCACGCGCACGGCCACCATCTCCCCGTCGTCGTTCCAATACAGGAAGTCTCGGCGAGGCGCGTCATTGGAACTTCCTGACAGGAATGGCATGAGATTGTAGCCGTCGAGGTGGACTTTAAAATTCTTCACCCCGGCCGCATATCCCGTCAGGCATTTGGCAACGATGTCGGGTTCGCCTGCTGCCGCGCAGAACGTTGGGATTAGGTCATAATGCGAAAATGGTTCATTATGGATCGTCCCTGGTTTGATGACGCCCGGCCATCTGATGCACGTAGGAACGCGGTAGCCACCCTCCCAATTCGTTGCCTTCTCTCCTCGAAACGGGGTACTGCCGCCATCAGGCCAAGTCATGACCTCCGCTCCGTTGTCGCTGGTGTAGACAACGATCGTGTCCTCGGCGAGCCCAAGATCGTCCAGTTTCTTCAGGAGTTCGCCAATTTGGCCATCGTGTTCGACCATTCCGTCCGGATAGACCCCGAGACCTGTCTTGCCGGCTGATTCGGGTTTTAAGTGAGTATTCACATGCATGCGCGTCGAATTGAAATAGCAGAACCAGGGCGCGTCGCCTTTGGCTTTTCGATCAATAAAATCGAGCGCGGCTCCCAAGAACTCCTGGTCGACGGTCTCCATTCTCTTCACAGACAATGGCCCAGTGTCTTCTATTTTGCCGTCGGCTGTGGCTTTGATGACGCCTCGCGGCCCGAAGCGTTTGCGGAATTCCGGGTCTTTTGGATAGTCCGGGTTCTCAGGCTCCTCCTCGGCATTGAGGTGGTAGAGATTGCCAAAGAACTCGTCGAAGCCGTGCGCCGTCGGAAGGAACTCGTCCTTATCGCCCAAGTGGTTTTTACCGAACTGCCCGGTCGCGTACCCGAGCGATTTGAGAAGCTCGGCCACGGTTGCGTCCTCGGGCTGTATGCCAATGTCAGCACCTGGGAGACCGACCTTGGTCAATCCTGTTCGGATGGGCGACTGGCCGGTAATAAACGCTGCTCGCCCAGCAGTGCAACTCTGCTCACCGTACCAGTCGGTGAACATCGCCCCCTCGTTGCCGATGCGGTCGATATTTGGCGTACGGTAGCCCATCATGCCACGGTGATAGATACTCGGATTAAACCACCCGATATCGTCACCCATGATCATCAGTATATTCGGTTTCCGGCCGGAGCCTCCAGCAGGCGAAGCCTGCTGCGCTTTGGCAGGGGTCGGTCCGGACATGGCAACAGCAGTCGCCGCGAGCGCCGTGCTTGCTACCAGTAGATCGCGTCGACTAAGGCCACGATTCATTTTGATTGGAGATACGTTTTCCTTTTCATCTGCCATTTTAGCGTCCTCCACAAAGCAGACGGCTGAAACCGTCGGCGAGATGGTAGACCGATCTCAATGTCTCTACAACCGAAGTCTGGATTCACATTCCGGAGAGTTGTGCTGCTAACGATCCGTATTTAAGCCAAAGCATTAGCTCAAACATGATGTCCGCTTCCGCCCCAAAACCTGCCACCCTCGGCACAAAAAATCATCCCCGCAAATCCCCGCTCTCAAAACCCGTGCCATACTTCTTCCCGTCCCACCACGGATACACCGGTTTGCGTTGCCGGCGAGGTGGGGCCGGTGCCCGGACGGTTTGGCGAAACGCGCGCAAAATCCCCGGGGCTGCGTGAAAGGTGGTTCTCCTCCGGTTCGTGAAAGCGGATCGGGCGTGCCGGGTGGCCACGCCGTCTTTGGACGGTCCAGGGCCAAGCCCCGCCGCATTGAAAGGCCTGGCGGATAAGCGGCCGGGCCGGGGCATTGGAGGCTTTCCTGTCAGAGAGGAAAGCGCAGAAGAACCTGAGAAGCGCGGCAAAAGACACTGAAACGGGGCACATCGCGTGTCACCTACTATTACTTATCTGAGGCACCCGATGTGCCCCGGCCGATCCTGCCGCGCCAAAGCGGCAGACATTGCAGATGCTTCAAACCACGGGCGAAAAAGCCGCCGCGTGACCGCCAACCCGCGTCCATCGTTTTTGATCCCACCACCTTGAAAAGGAAAACACCATGCCTGCGATCTGCGGACCTGAAGACCTGCCGCTCCGTCCCGAACTGTTCGAAGCGCTATGCCGCGCCACCGCAAAGAGGATGGATATTCCCTCCTTCTGCCGGGTGCGGCGCTGCGGCCGCCAGGAGGAATGTACGGGCAAGCTGAAGCTGCGCGAAATCCCGCCCTGCTTTCGCGGCCATGTCGATGTTGATGCGCTGTTGCCGGCGTGCATCGCTGGTGCCGACGATGCCTGGTTCCGCGCATTCGTGCTTGAATGGATACTGTGCCGGGAAGATTATTTCGGTCGCGTCCGCCCGCCCGAAGCGGTTCGCAGCCTGCTTGCCCTTGACGAGCAGTGGCCGGTTTCCATCTATGTCGATGAGCAGGACGAAACGTCGGCGGTCGCACGCTCAGGCACCGTGACACGGGATTTGCTCGAGACGCTGCAGGCCTCCCTGGAGGGGAAGCGTGCCCGGATCGATGAAAGAGGCGCATCTCAAGGAGGAGACTGACATGCCCTATGTCGATGGATTTATCGTTGCTGTCCCTAAGGACAGTCTTGAAGCCTACAAGGATCTGGCGCGCACCGCTGGCAAGGTCTGGAAGGAATATGGCGCGCTCTCCTATGTCGAGTGCATCGGCGACGATGTGCCCTATGGCGAGCACACCTCCTTTCCCCGCGCCGTGCAGGCGACCGATGACGAACTGGTGATTTTTTCCTGGATCACCTATCCGTCGCGCGAGGCGCGGGATGAGATCAACAAGAAGGTCATGGCCGATCCGCGCCTCAGCATGGACAACTGGGCCATGCCGTTCGACGGCAAGCGGATGATCTATGGCGGCTTCCAGAGTTTTCTGGAATTGTAGCGCTGAGCCCTGCCAAGCCGATGGGCCAAGCCGGTCTGAAAGGATTTTATGCCCCAGACGATCATCAGCCTGCCGACGCGCGGCGCCGGTCTTTACGAGTTTACCGGCGAGGCGCAGGCGTTCGTGCGCGCGGCCGGCGTGGAGGAGGGGCTTTTGACCGTGTTCGTGCGCCACACCTCCTGCTCGCTGCTGATCCAGGAAAATGCCGATCCCGACGTCAGGCGCGATCTCGACCAGTTCTTCAAGCGCCTTGTGCCACCGTCCAGCGACCCGTCGATGGGGTGGGTCATCCACACCGCCGAAGGCCCGGACGACATGCCCGCCCATATCAAGGCGGCGCTGACGCAGGTCTCGATCGGCATTCCCGTCGGGCAGGGCCGCCTGATGCTCGGCACCTGGCAAGGTCTCTACCTCTTCGAACACCGCGACCGCCCGCACCGCCGCGAGGTGGTGTTGCATCTGGGTGGATGAGGTGGTGATGGCGTTGAATTACAGGAACAAAAACAGTTGTTTGGGCGTTCTCGAGTTTCGTTTGGGTTGGTCCGTGAGCGAAAGACTCTTCCACGCGACGGACGTCGTGTGGCTGGCAACCTGTGACAGGCACAGGAATGACGGGAGAACGCGGAACCGGTCCAATCACACGACAAAATAACGCCGGTGCCAACCGCACCGGCCAGACAGGCAAGGAAAGAAACATTGACCGACGCGCAAACCATTGCCAGCCGCTTCATGCAGGCGCTCAACGAACGGGATTTCGATACGATCGGCACACTCCTCGATGAGGACGTGGCGCTCGATACCCTGACCGGCCAGCGCACCATCGGTTCAGGTCCATTGCGGATGGGGGTGATGAGCTATTTCCGTCATTTCGACGAAAGCTTCAGCGACATGGTGCTGATGCACGACGCTTTCGGCCAGCGTGTTGCCGTCGATACCACCGCGCGCGGCCATTACCGCGAAACCATGCCGGGGTTCTCTGAGGCCAGCGGCCAGTCCTATTCGATACCGAGCGTCTTCGTCTTCGAGTTCGAAAACGGCGCAGTCACCCGCCTTAGTCACTATCGCAATATTCGTGTTTTTGAACAGATGCTTGCCCGCTGAGCACGCTCTCCGCCTTCTTCCTGCCATTCCAGCACGTTCTTGCTTCGGCTGAACCCCGGATGAACGGCAGATTCGGGTTCCGTTCAGCCACGCCGGATTAGGGTCTTGTCAATGCCCCGGAACAAAGGCGGGCGGACGTCTCACAGTTTTGGACCCATAAGGAGAAAAAGTCATGAAACAGATTTTTGCAAAGCTCGCTCTTGCCGGCATGATCGGTCTGACCGGCCTTGGTGCCACGCTCGCACCGGCAGCCGCCGATACGCTGACCCTCGGCATACATTCCGGCGGTGTCGTCGATGTCCAGTACCGCGATCGTGACCGCGATGGCTACGGCGATGAACGCGACTGGGATCGTGATCGCCGCCATCGCCCGGGCTGGGGCGAGAATCGCCGCGGCCGCTGCGATCCTTGGCTCGCCGAGGAAAAGGCCCGCGATTTTGGCATCCGCCGCGCCCGCGTGGTTGATGTCTCGCCCCGCCGGGTCGTCGTCGAAGGCGTGCGCCGTGGCGACTATCGCAGCATCGTATTTGCCAATGCCCGCGGTTGCCCGGTGATTGGCCGTTAATCAAGGCTTGTCATTCCAATTCTTTCCGCCTTGTCTCCCCCGGCCGGCGGAAAGTTTCACCCCTCGTGGTTTTCCGCGGGGGGTGTTTTGTTTTGGGGCGCTGGATGCCGCGTCTGTCACTTTCCAAAACTGTTTGCATAAAAAAAACCCCGCTGGAGCGGGGTTCGATTGTCCACGGTGCTTGGCGATGCGCTATTATTGCTTGATCGCGAAGGTGACGTTGACGGTGACGTTATAGCTGTTTTCTCCCGTGGCGATCGGTACGGCATCACCGGCATACTCTTTTGCCATGGTGCGCATCATCGGCATCGGTTCGGGCCGGGATGAGTTCTCTGAAATTTCAACGATACGGCCAATCGAAACGCCGGCGGCCTCCGACAGCACCTTGGCCTTGGCAACGGCATCCGTCACCGCCGACTTGCGGGCTTCGGTGACCGTTGCTTCCGGCTTGTCGTTGGAAAACTGGATCGAGCCGCCCTGGTTGACGCCGAGCGTCACAGACTGATCGATGATCTCGCCGAGCTTGGCCAGGTCGCGCACCTTGATGGTCAGCGAATTGGCCACCTGGTAACCGGTCAGCACCGGCTGGCGATTGCCGCCGTCGCTGTTGTCCGGATACTGGTACTGCGGATTGACGGCGAAGCCGGAGGTCTGCAGATCACGGTCGGCAATGCCGGCGGCCTTCAGCGCGTTGAGCACGTCGGCCATCGCCTTGTTGTTGGCGTCGAGCGCTTCCTTGGCGGTCTTGGCATCCTTGACGACGCTGAACGACAGGATGGCGAGATCGGGTGCAATGCTTGCACGGCCTTCGCCGGAAACAGTGATCACGGCTTCACGCGGCGCGGTGTCCTGCGCAAAGGCCGACGTGCCGGCAATACCCGCAAAAGCAGCCGCCAGAACGACGGTCTTGAGGCGGCGGGGGAAATAGGTGGATGTCATGGATGGGTTCTCTCCAGTTGTGTTTCGTCCCTGCAACCTTATTGATGATTGATTGTGTAGGGATTGCGGCAACGTCTTGTGGGAAAACCAGTTTTCCGCTAGAGCCAGTCCCACCCGCGGTCTGCCATTGACCCGCGGTGCACCGGATACCTCCGGCAGGGCCTGTAGCTCAATGGTTAGAGCCGGCGGCTCATAACCGCTTGGTTGGGGGTTCGAGTCCCTCCGGGCCCACCAAAAATCCTATAAAACAATTACTTGTGCGATTTTTAATCGGCAGGGTTAGCCAGCCGTTAGCCTCGCTGGTTTTCGTCTGATGCCGCGACGGTGGGGGGCGCATCCCTATATGTGAGCCTTTCTTGCTCCGAACTACCGGTTTTGATGGGCAGGTATGGGAAAATGGGAGATCGTTCTGTTGTATATCCAATTGTTTATTTCAAGTTGTATTGGCTGTATTTTATCTTATCTATGATTGTACGTTTGTCGTTATGTGTATTATCGCGTGTTTCCGTCTTGCTCTTGAGGAAACGGCCAAGTGGAATCGACGCGGCTTTGTTTGTTTGGCTTTATAAGATGCTCAGTGTTGTTTCCTGAGATAGATATTATTGTATTAGCTTTGGGTTAACTGTTGCGCTTTACCGGCATTTAGAGTTTCGCCCGTATTGTCTTTACCCAAAGGTCATTTGTGCTGCCAGCTTCTATGGCGCGAACTAACGGGGTGTGGACAGTGCGGATATTGAAGCGGCTTCTGACGGATAGGGCTGGCAATTTTGGCATCCTGGCGGCAATTGCCATTGTTCCTGTTCTTGGTTGTGCCGGCATGGCGATCGATTTCAGCCGTGCGATGGAACTCAAGAGCCGGCTGCAGGACGCGGCCGATGCCGCGGTGCTCGGGTCGATCGCCGAGAAATCGGCCGGCGTCGCGCAGGCCGTTGGCATGACGCAGGATGGTCCTGTGCCGCTGAGCGAGCAGGAGGCAGAAGCGCTGTTCAGCGCCCAGACCAACTCCAGCACTTTGGGCGAGAAAAGTAAGGATCAGGACCTGAAGCTTGACCTGGTCAAAGCAAAGGTCACCAAAAATGGCAAGGACATCAATGCGCATCTGACCTATGAGGCGACGTTGCAGACATCCTTTTTGCGCATCCTCGGAAAAAACAGCATTACGGTTTCGGGCAGTGCCAACGCCGTCTACCAAACGCAGTCCTTCATGGATTTCTACATGCTGCTCGACAATACCCCATCCATGGGGGTGGCCGCCACCCCGGCCGACGTCGACAAGATGATCACCGCGACGAAGAATGTCTCGGATTCCGGCTCCAGAAATTGCGCTTTTGCCTGTCATATCGTTGCTGAAAACGGCGTGATCAACACCAACAGCAATTATTTCGTCGCCAAGACGAACGGTATCGCCATTCGAATCGATGTCGTTGCAAAGGCCGTCAAGGCACTGACCGATGAAGCCGAGCGCCAGCAAAGTTATGCCAATCAGTTTCGTATGGCTGCCTATACCTTTGGCGAGACGGCACAAGATGTGAAGCTGCTCAAGGTGGCCGAACTCACCGCCGACCTGTCGAAGGTGAAGACCGGTACGCAGGACATCAAGCTGATGAGCATTCCCTACCAGGGATACAACAACGACCAGCAGACGAGCTTCGACAGTGCGTTGACCAAGATCAATATGGAAATCAGCGCGCCGGGCACCGGCACCACCTCTGCCAATCCGGAAAAGGTGGTATTTTTCGTGTCCGACGGGGTTGGCGACAGCAATAAGCCGAAAGGCTGCACGAAAAAGCTCACGGGCACCCGCTGTCAGGAACCGATCGACACGACCTATTGCCAGGCCTTGAAGGATCGCGGGATCAAGATCGCTGTCCTCTACACGACTTACCTGCCGTTGCCGAACAACGGCTGGTACAATAGCTGGATCAAACCGTTCCAATCTGAAATCGGCACGCGCATGGAAGCCTGCGCATCCCCGGGCTTCTATTTCGAGGTCAGTCCGACACAAGGCATCGAAACCGCCATGAAGGCGTTGTTCAACAAGGTGATCAGGACGCCGCGCCTGACGAGTTGAGCCGCGAAACTGAACGGCCATGCGTCCAATGTGGAGGCATGGCCGTTTTCCGGTCTATTGCGCCGTCTGTTTGATGGTATTCTCTCGCGTTTTTGCAGCGCAGCATCGTGACGCTCTGTACAATTGCCCTCAAGCGCAGTAAGAGGGCGCGCATGTATTGGCTGGCGACGTGCCGGCTGCGGGGACTGCGCTTACCCTCATCGACCGAGGAGCGCATGACATCCGAATTCCGAAAGATAAGCATATGGTAGAGTTAGACGGCATCGCTCCGGCGATCGCTCAGGCATTGAGCAAGCGCGGTTATTCAGAGTTGACGCCGGTTCAGAAGGCTGTTTTGGGCTCTGAACTCGAAGGCAGGGACGCGCTGGTCTCGGCGCAGACCGGTTCGGGAAAGACCGTCGCCTTCGGCCTGGCGCTCGCCTCGACGCTGCTCGGCGGCAAGGACCGGTTCGGCCAGGCCGGCGCGCCGCTGGCGCTCGCCGTCGCACCGACCCGCGAACTCGCGCTTCAGGTCAAGCGCGAGCTGGAATGGCTCTATGAACTGACCGGCGCAACCGTCGTCTCCTGCGTCGGCGGCATGGACATGCGCAGTGAACGGCGCGCGCTCGATCGCGGCGCCCATATCGTTGTCGGCACGCCCGGCCGTCTCTGTGACCATATCCGCCGCAACGGCCTCGACATGTCGGGCCTGAAGGCCGTCGTTCTCGACGAAGCCGACGAGATGCTCGATCTCGGTTTCCGTGAAGACCTCGAATTCATCCTTGAGGCAGCGCCGGCCGACCGCCGCACGCTGATGTTTTCCGCGACTGTGCCGCGCTCGATTGCCAATCTGGCGAAGAGTTACCAGAAAGATGCCATTCGTATCTCGACCCAGGCCGAGCAGAAGCAGCATCTCGATATCGAATACCGGGCGCTGACCGTCGCACCGTCCGATCGCGAAAATGCGATCATCAATGTGCTGCGTTTCTATGAGGCGAAGAATGCGCTGGTGTTCTGCTCGACCCGTGCTGCCGTCAACCATCTGACCGCGCGCTTCAACAATCGCGGTTTCGCGGTTGTTGCCATGTCCGGCGAACTCAGCCAGAACGAGCGCACCCATGCGCTGCAGGCGATGCGCGACGGACGCGCCCGCGTCTGTATTGCGACCGACGTTGCTGCCCGCGGTATCGATCTGCCGGGCCTCGAGCTGGTGGTTCATGCCGATCTGCCGACCAATCCTGATACGCTGCTGCACCGGAGTGGGCGCACGGGCCGCGCCGGACGCAAGGGCGTCAGCGCGCTGATCGTTCCGAACAGCGCCCGCCGCAAGGCTGAACGCCTGCTTCGCGATGCCAATATCAATGCCGAATGGGGGCGTCCGCCATCGGCCGACGAAGTCAGCCGCCGCGATGACGAGCGGGTTCTGGCCGATCCGGCGCTCACCGAAGCGATCACGCCCGACGAGGCGGATTTCATCCGCGAATTGCTCGAAAAGCATGGTGCCGACCAGGTGGCTGCAGCTTTCCTGCGACAGGCGCGTGCGGGCCGTTCGGCACCGGAAGACCTGATGGATACGCCATCCTATACCCCATCCGGCGATCGTCCCGACCGTGGCGACCGCCCGGAACGCAGCGAACCGCGTGCTCCGCGTGGCGATTTCGGCGATAGCGTCTGGTTCTCGCTGTCGGCTGGCCGCAAGCAGAGTGTCGAGCCGCGCTGGCTGATCCCGATGCTGTGCCGCATCGGCAAGATCACCAAGCAGGAAATCGGCGCCATCAAGATGCAGACCGAGGAAACCTATATCGAGATCGCTCGCGAGTGGGTGGACCGTTTCGTCGAGGCGATCGGTCCGAAGCGGGCGCTCGAAAAGGGCATCACCGTGACGCAGCTCGACGGCATGCCTGATCTGTCCGGCGGTTCGCGTGGTGCGCCGTTTGCGGGCAAGAAGCCTTATCCGGCAAAGCAGGCCGACTGGAACGGCGAGAAGCCCAAGCGCAAGTTCGAGGGCAAGCCCGATTTTGCGAAGGCCGACAACCGCCCGGCTGAAAAGACCGACAGCAAGCCCTGGACGAAGAAGGCTGGCAAGCCGGCTTTCGACAAGCCGAAATTCGATAAACCGAAATTCGACAAGCCGAAGTTTGACAAGCCTGCGACAGAGGGCGTTAAGCGCAAGCCGTTCAAGAACAAGACGAACTGAGGCTGGTTGCTGGGAAATGCGCCGGGTCAGGTCAAAGACCCTGATCCGGTGTTGCCCCTCACCCTAACCCTCTCCCCGTAAACGGGGAGAGGGTTAGGGTGAGGGGCGCGAGCGAAACCCTAGACGTCAGGTTCCGCCGCTTGGCCCGGTTCCGGACTATTTTATCGCGCTACCAAGCGTCGCGATCTTCCCGGCCAATTCTCCAGCCAATCGCAAACTCGCGCCGCAGGCGATGACCATTTGTGGCAGGATCATCCATTCCAGGGTCCAGGCGGCCCCCGACCGTTCCTGTTCATGCACCATCGACTGGTGAATGCCGGAAAGCTGGACGGCGTTGAAACGGGCGAGCGATACCAGCGCTTCGGCAGCGACCGGGTTTTGCTTGTGCGGCATGGCCGAGGAGCTGCCGCCGCCCAAAAGCGTAATTTCGGTTCCCGATTGAGCGAGTAGGGCGATATCCTGGCCGAATTTTCCAAGGCTGCCTGAGATCAGCGACAGGAGATGGGCGATATCGGCGATGGTTGTGCGCTGGCTTTGCCATTGCGGGCGGTCGGAAAGGCCGAGGTTTCCGGCCAGCGTTGCCCGAACGGCGCCTGCCTTATCGCCCAGTTTCTGGAGTGTTCCTGCGGCCCCGCCGAACTGCACCGGAAATGACGTTTTCTGCAGCCTGTCGCGATAATGGGCAAAAGGCGATGACCATGCGGCGAGGCGATCGGCGACGGTGATCGGGATGGCCGCCTGCATGCGCGTGTGGCCCATCAGCGGGTTTCCGCCCCAATCATGTCCAAGACCGTAGAACGAACCGAGCAGCTGCGACAATCGATCGGAAAGGATGGCGCAGGCCGCCTTTAGCCGCAGCATCAGGCTGGTATCGATGACATCCTGGCTGGTGGCGCCGAAATGGATTTTTTCCGCCGCTTCACCACTAATTGCCTTGCGCAATTGCCGGACGAGCTCGGGGATCACCACGCCATCCGTCGCGACGGCGTGGCGCAAAGCAAGGACGTCGGGCTGAAACGTGCCGCAGATTTCGGCGATACGAACAGCCGCTTCCTTTGAAACGACACCGTGATCCGCTTGCGCCTGTGCCAAGGCCGCTTCGAAGGACAACATGGCGCGGATATCCGCTTCCGCCGAGAAGAAAGCAGAAATTTCCTCGTCGCCGAGAAGGCCCGAGAGATAGGGATGGTCGAAGGGCGAAGCGGTCATGTCTGTCCTTAGTCCAGGGGCTCTAGCAGGCTGCTGAAAAACCCTGAAGATGATGATTTGACGAAGCAGTACCCCACTCTCCGTCATCCTCCCCTCGGGTTAAACTCGAGGGCTAGTGGCGGGGATCCAGCGACCCGACGTCTTTCGGGTCAAAAGACTCTTTCCGCTCAAGGACTTGAGCTGGCTGGATCTGTTACGAGCACAGGAATGACGCAGGATCTGGCAATCGCACAATTTCCAAAATGATCTACCAAATGCCGAGAGAATGACTTTATCAGCAGCCTGCTAGATGTCGAGGAATACGGTTTCCTTTTCACCCTGCAGATGGATATCGAACGTATAGACCGATCCCTCGCGCGGCGCGACCAGTGTCGCGACACGGTGGCGGTGTTCAATGCGGGCAAGCAGCGGGTCTTCCGCGTTGGCCTCTGCCTCGTCGCCAAAATACATGCGGGTGTGCAGGCCGATATTGATGCCGCGGGCGACGATCCAGACGGTGATGTGCGGCGCCATCCTGCGCCCGTCCTTGTAGGGCGCGCGTCCGGGCTTGATGGTTTCGAACGTGAAGATGCCATCGTCGGCACCGGTCGGGCAGCGGCCCCAGCCGGTGAAGTTGGGGTCGGCGGTGCCGCGCAGTTCCGAGGGGCTGTTGTAGAAACCGGCTGCGTCGGCCTGCCAGATTTCGACGAGCGCGTCCTTCAGCGGGGCACCCGCGCCGTCCATCACCCGTCCGCGCACGGTGATGCGTTCTCCCAGCGTCCTGTCGTTGACCATGGCGGCGCCGAGGTCAGCTTCGTAAACGCCGGTAACGCCGGCGAAATTCGGGGTGCATCCGATATGGACATAGGGGCCGGCGGTCTGCGACGGCGATTCCTTCAGGTAGCCGAGATCCTGGACCATCAGTTGCCCTCCATCCGGTTTTCAAACAGCGTCGAGCGGCGGCCGCGCAGGACGATGTCGAACTTGTAGGCGCGTGCATCCATCGGGATGGTATTGGCCCAGTCCAGCGGTGCGATCAGCTGTTCGATAGCGCCTTTGTCCGGGATGGTGGTGACGATCGGACACTTCCAGATCATCGGGTCGCCTTCGAAATACATCTGGGTGATCAGCCGCTGGGCAAAGCCGTGGCCGAAGATCGAGAAATGGATATGGGCCGGGCGCCAGTCGTTGACGCCGTTCGGCCAGGGATAGGCGCCGGGCCGGATGGTGCGAAAGCGGTAGCTGCCGTCCTCGTCGGTGATGGTGCGGCCGCAACCGCCGAAATTCGGGTCGAGCGCGGCGAGATAGCTTTCCTTCTTGTGGCGGTAACGGCCGCCGGCGTTGGCCTGCCAGAACTCGAGCAATGCGCCGGGAACCGGCTTGCAGCGTTCGTCGAGCACGCGGCCATGGACGATGATGCGCTCACCGATTGCGCTTTCGCCGGGCTTGGCGAAATTGTGGATGAGGTCATTGTCGAGTTCGCCGAGCAGGGAATGGCCAAAGACCGGGCCGGTGATCTCGGAAATCGTACCGTCAAGCGATAGCAACGCCTTTTGCGGCGAGCGCAGCACCGAGGTTTTGTAGGCGGGCGTCAGGGCAGGGGCATGCCAGGCGCGGTCGCGCTGGAAGAAAGCGCCGGTCTCAGGCTTGTTGTTGGAAAGATCGGACATCTCATTCTGCCTCATGCCGCCTGTTCGGCGTCCATTTGCTCGAAAACCTGCTTGGCGATCTTGATCGCACGATTGGCGGCGGGAACGCCGGCGTAGATCGCCACATGCAAGAGCGCTTCGCCGATATCCTCGCGGCTGGCGCCGGTATTGGCAGTCGCGCGCACATGCATCGCCACTTCTTCGTCATGCCCAAGGGCTGCAAGCAGGGCGATGGTGACGATCGAGCGCTCGCGTTTCGTCCAGGTCGGCCGCGACCAGAGGTTTCCCCACGCAGCCTCGGTAATCAACTCCTGAAAAGGCTGGTCGAAATCGGTGGTCGCGGATTGTGCCCTATCGACATGACGGTCGCCCAGCACGGCACGGCGGGTGACCAGGCCCTGACGGTAACGTTCGGTAGGCGCGGTGGCGTCACTCATGGGCTTTTTCTCCAGACAGGACGGTATCGATGAAGGCGCGCAGCACGGCCGTCAGCATCTCCGGTTGCTCGACGCAAGGGATATGGCCGGCATCGTGGATGACTTCGTAACGGGCGCCTGGGATCAGCTTTGCGGTCGATAGAACGAGATCGGGCGGCGTCGAGCCATCCTGATCGCCGACGATGCAGATGGTCGGAACCGCGACACGTTTGGCCGCTTCGGTGAAATCGGCATCGCGGATCGCAGCGCAGGTGCCTGTATAGCCTGTCACCGGTTGGCGGATCAGCATATTGCGATAGCCGTGCAAGGCATTGTTTTCCGGCCGGCGGAAGGCGGGCGTGAACCAGCGTTCGAGAATGCTGTCGGTAATGCTGGCTATGCCGTTTTGCTCGATGGCGGCGATGCGGGTGTTCCAGAGGTCGGCCGTGCCGATCTTGTGGGCGGTATCGCAGAGTGCCAGCGCCCGCACCAGATCCGGACGGGCGGCATAGAGGCCCTGCGCGATCAGGCCGCCGACCGACAGGCCGCAGACAATCGCCTGCTTGACGGCTAGGAGATCGAGCAGGCCGGCGAGATCGGCGACGTGCAGGTCCATCGAATAGGGCATGTCGCCGACATCGGAGAGGCCATGGCCGCGCTTGTCATAAAGAACCATGGCAAAGTCGCCGGCGAACCGCACGATCACATCGCGCCAGATGCGGAAATCCGTGCCGAGCGAATTGACAAAGACCAGCACCGGCTTGTCATTGGATGCACCGATGACCTGATAGTGAAGCGTGATGTCGTTGATGCGGGCAAACTGCACGGGAATTCTCCTCCGTTGCCAGATTGGAACTTTAATCTGGTTCGGTAAAATGACATTTTATTGCCTATCATTAACTCCTGAGTTATGAGTTGCCATGATCGACGCTCGTGTGAAATTCCGCCATTTGCAGACCTTTGTCGAGGTCGCCCGCCAGAAGAGCGTGATGAAGGCGGCGAGCCTCCTGCATGTCAGTCAGCCGGCGGTGACCAAGACCATCCGCGAGCTGGAAGAGGTTCTGGGCGTTGCCGTCTTCGAACGTGATGGCCGCGGCATCAAGATCAGCCGTTACGGCGAAGCCTTCCTGCGGCATGCGGGGGCGGCGCTGACGGCGCTGCGGCAAGGGCTTGATTGCGTATCGCAGGAGCGTTCCGGCGATGGTCCGCCGGTCCGGATCGGCGCGCTTCCGACTGTTTCAACCCGGATAATGCCGCGGGCCATGGCGAATTTCCTCAAGGAGGAAACCGGTAGCCGCATCAAGATCGTCACCGGTGAAAATGCCGCGCTGCTGGAGCAGTTGCGCGTCGGCGATCTCGATCTGGTGGTCGGGCGGCTTGCGGCGCCCGAGCAGATGACTGGTTTTTCCTTCGAACATCTCTATTCCGAGCAGGTCGTCTTCGTGGTGCGCAGCGGCCACCCGCTGCTGTCGGCACAACAGTCGGTCTTTGATAATCTCGGTGTCTACCCGGTGCTGATGCCGACGCGCGCCTCGATTATCCGGCCCTTCGTCGAACGCTTCCTGATCACCAACGGGATTGCCAGCCTGCCCAACCAGATCGAAACCGTCTCGGATTCCTTCGGTCGGGCTTTCGTGCGGGCGAGCGATGCCATCTGGATCATTTCGACGGGGGTGGTGGCCGGCGATATCGAGGACGGAGTGCTTGCGCCCTTGCCGATCGATACCAGCGAGACCAAGGGACCGGTCGGGCTGACGATGCGGGCCAATGCCATCCCCTCGATGCCGCTTGCGATCCTGATGCAGACGATCCGCGAGGCTGCGGCCGAGGTTTCGGCTGTTTCGGTCGTCCATGCAGAGCGTCGGCAGCACTGAGCTGCGCCTGACTGGCTTGATGGTTTTCCTGTACGACATTACCACCGGCTGATAATCTGCATTCAACTCCAAGTTTTGGATTTCATTGGCGTATTCGGGGTCATAGGAAAAGCATGTCGGAAGTAACGGTAGAGCCTGCCGCAAAAGGCCGGCCGACGGTCTGGACCAAGCCGCTGAGATCGCTTCTGGGGCTTGCCATGGCGGCTCTGCTGATCGCCGTTTCGGGGACGCTGATCAGTCTGGGCTATGTGCGGGCTCGCGACGCGGCGCTGGTCAATGCCGAGGCCGACATGCGGGCCTTTTCCGAGCGTCTGATCGACCGGCTGGGCATTCTTTCCGGACGAACGACCGCGCTGGTGGGGTTCACCGCGTCAATCGCCAATTCTTTTCTCGTGCCGCCACCAGAACGTATGAGCGACAAGATCAAGCTGCTGCGCGAGATCATCGCCCAATCATCCAATCTGGACGGAATTTATGCAGGCTACCCGGACGGAGAATTCATCCAGGCTGTCGACCTCAGCGCCCCGGCGTGGCGCACGGCTCTCGATGCGCCGGACCTGGCGGCGATTGCTGTTCGGTTGATGCAAACGGAGCAGACGGGCGACCGCAGCAACCGGCTGATTTTCCTCGACAAGGATGGCAATCAGATATTGGAGCGGCGTCTCCTCTCCACCGGTTTCGATCCGAGGAAACGTCCCTGGTATCAGGCTGCGGTCAACGGCACGATGCCGGCGGCGATCGGACCCTATACGATGGTGACGACCGGGGCTCTGGGCATGACTATTTCACAGGCGCATCACGGCAATGGCGGTATCGTCATCGGCGCGGATATAGATCTTGGCACAATCACCGAATTCATGGCGCGTGAACGCCTGACCGCGGATACCGTCGCCTTCGTGATGGATGCGGCCGGCAAGCCGATCATGCATTCCGATCGCGGGCTTATGGCCCGTATGACAACGGTGAAGGAAAAGGGGGAGCTGGATGTTTCAAAGCCGATCGATCCGCTGCTGACCGGCATAAAGGCCAACCTTCCGACCGGCAATGGGGTGAGTTTCGCCGATATCGACGGCCGCACCTACATCATCATGGTGACCTCGGTGAAATCCGTGCTTTTGCTTGCGGGGCACCGGACGGTGGTGGCGGCCCCCCTGGACGAACTGACAGCGGCGGCCAATCGCAACCTTTATCAGGGCCTTGCCATTGCGGCCGTCATCGTCATTCTCGGACTGCTTGCAGCGCTCTTCATGGCGCGGCTGATCACGCAATCGCTGAGCCAGCTGACCGCCAATGCAAACCGGCTGCAGGATCTCGATTTTACCGGGCCGAGCCAAGTCACCTCGCACGTCACCGAGATATCGACTCTCGGGCGCGCGATGAACCGGGCGCGCGATGCGATCTTCACCTTCGCGCTGTATGTGCCGAAAGAACTTGTGCGCAAGGGCATCGAATCCGGGCAGTTTGCGGGCAGGGGCGCGCGGCGGCAGGAGGTGACGGCCTGGTTTACCGATATCTACGACTTCACCACGCTGAGCGAGCAGCGGACGCCGGAAGAGGTGGTGGCGCTGCTGTCGGACTATTTCGATATCTTCAACGAGACCGTCAGCGCCCATGGCGGCGAGATCATCCAGTTTCTCGGAGATTCGGTCTTTGCCATGTGGAACGCGCCGGTTGCCGATGAGCACCATGCGGAAAATGCCTGCCGTTGCGCTCTGGCGGTCGAGAGAAAACTCAAAGTGTTCAATGCCGATCTGAAAGCGCGGGGGTTACCGGAACTGCGTACCCGCTTCGGCATTCATACGGGCACGGCGGTTGTCGGCAGTGTCGGGGCCAAGGAGCGGCTGCAATACACGGCGATGGGCGATACCGTGAACGTTGCCTCCCGCCTCGAAGGCATGAACAAGGTTTATGGCACGGCGATACTCGCCAGCAGCGCGGTGGTCGCATTGTGTGGTGACGCAATCGCCTTTCGTCCACTTGGTGAGGCGCAGGTCAAGGGCCGGGCGACTGCGCTGGACCTCTACGAGGTTATCGGCGAGAAGACTACAGCGGACTGTCCCGAAGCTGCGATTTCTACGAAGCGGGCCTGACGCTCAATCATCCGAGTAACGCTGCTCGCGCCAGGGATCGCCGAGCATGTGATAGCCGTTCTTTTCCCAGAAACCAGCCTGGTCGCCGATCAGAAATTCGATGCGGCGCAGCCATTTGGCGCTTTTCCAGAAATAGAGATGCGGGATGACGAGGCGCATCGGGCCGCCATGGTCGCGCGTCAATGGTTCGCCCTCCCAAGCGGTTGCCAGAATGCCGTCTTCGGAGGCGAAATCGGCCAGCGGCAGGTTGGTGGTGTAGCCGTCATAGCTGGTCAGCATGACGAAATTGGCCTCTGGTCTCGGCATGACAAGATCGAGCAGATCATGGGTCGAAACGCCCTGCCAGCGATTGTCGTAGCGCGACCATGTCGTCACGCAATGGATGTCGGACAGTTTCTTGCTCTGCGGCAGCCGGTGGAACGCATCCCAGTCGAGTTTGACAGGATTTTCGACACCGCCGACGATCTGCAGCGTCCACTCCGATTGCTGGATAAGCGGCTGCTGGCCGAGATCGAGCACCGGCCAGTTGGTGACCAGATGCTGCCCCGGCGGCAGGCGGTCGGTCTCTGCGCGTGAGATTTTTCCCGTCAGGAACTTGCCTTGTTCGGCCCAGCGGCGTTTGGACAGCGTCAGTTTCGTTTCCGGGCTTTCGTCGGTCATGATGGGAACTCACTGCTTGTAACTTGCCGGGCCGGCATGATGAAGCGGAAGTACAGTTTCAATCCGGCAACGTGTCAAGCGATACGGTAAAGGTAGCGGTATTCCGAAACGGACAAGGCCCGCGCATTTCCAAATGCGCGGGCCTTGTCTTGCATTGAGTTCCGATCAGAGCGTGATCCGCTCAGACCGGCAGCTGGAAGTATGCGTTTGCGGCGAGAACGACGGCGAGGCCGCCGGCGAGCGCCACGTAGGGCAGGATACCGGCTTTCTTGACGCCGAGGTCTTGGCCGACGAGGCCAAGGTCTTCCATTGCGCCTGCCGGGAATTTTCCGCCGTCGCGCACATAGTGGCGATAGGCAAAGACCGGCAGGATGAGGGCGGCGAAGATGAAGCCGACCCAGAGCGCATTGGAATAGCCCCAGACCTTGGCGCCGGCGCCGAGGAACAATGCGTTGACGAAGGCAAGAACGGTGTTGAGGCCGATCAGCCAGGTCGGTGCCTTCCAGGGCCGCTGGATGTGGCTGGAGTCCATCCGGTGGATCCAGCCGGCATTGAGGTTGAGGAAGTTGAAGATGATATAGCCAACATTGGAGACGGCCAGCACGAAGAAGTAACCTGCCACGTCGGAGGCGATGGCAAGCAGGATGAGGTTGAAGGCGAAGTCTGTCCACATGGCGCGGGTCGGCGCGCCGTGTTCGTTGACGTGGTCGAGATATTTTGGCAGCCAGCCATCCTTGGCACCCTGGTAAAGGGTGCGCGACGAACCGGCCATTGCGGTCATGATGGCGAGGAACAGTGCCATGATCATCAGGATCACGAGCAACTGGGTAACGATGCGGCCGCCATGGACGAGGCTTGCCAGTGCTTCCGCAACACCCGTTCCATCGACGATGCCGGGTGCGAGCATGCCGGCATGGCCGAGAACGCCCTGGAAGGTGAAGGGGATGAGGAAGAAGAACAGGCAGCAGAGCAGGCCGGAATAGAAGATCGCCTTGAAGGTATCGGTTTTCGGGTTCTTCAGCTCGCGAGTGTAGCAGACCGCGGTTTCAAAGCCGTAGGTCGACCAGGCGGCGATATAGAGGCCGCCGAGGAACAGCGTCCAGCCGCCATTGCTCCAGACGCCGTCAATGCCGGAATAGCCGGCGGTCGGCGGAACGAGGTTGGTGATGTTGGCGCTGTCGATCTGGCCGGAAAAAATCGGGTAGAGGCCGATGATCAGCAGCGGCAGGAGAACGATGATGGCGAGCCATTTCTGGACGCTGGCCGTTCCCTGGATGCCGCGATGCTGGATCGCGAAGATCACCAGCATCAGGATGCCGCCGATGACGAAGGTGGCGTTGAGGTTGGCCTTGGCGAGGAAGGGAATGTCGAAGGTGATCAGCGACCAGCTGCGGATCGCCGGGGTGAGGGCGGCGATCGCATCGGTCGACAGGAGGGCGGAAATCGCATCCTGCGGCGCCTTGCCGGCATTGGCCGCAAGCCATTCCGCGACGCGCGGGCTTTCGGCCGTCAGTGTGGCCATATTGGCGTTGATCCATTCCATCACGGCCGGGCTATCGGCACCGGGAATGGGGAACAGGGCGTTCAGAATATAACCCGCCGCGATGGCGCAACCGAGCGACAGTACCGGCGACCAGGCGAACCAGTTGCACCACACCGACAGCGGCGCAATGAATTTCGAATATCGTAGCCAGGCGGTGGCGCCATAGATCGATGCGCCGCCGGATTTGTTGCCGAACATGCCGGCGATTTCGGCATAGGTGAAGGATTGCAGGAAGCCCATCACCATGGAAATGATCCAGACCACGAAGGCGAGCTTGCCTGTCGTGCCGGCAATGCCGCCGATGGAGAAGAGCACCAGCGGCGGGACGCCGGCAGCAACCCAGAATGCCCCTTTCCAGTCCAGCGCGCGGATCAGGCCGGTGCTGGGCGCAGCGGTCGACCCGTCGGTCTCAACGATAGATGCCATAAACAGTCTCCTCGACCAGTTTTGTCTTGAAGCGCGTTGCCGCGCGTCCCCTTTAGGATGGTTTTCGCTGCGGCTTCTTCGCTGGATGGTGCCTGCGTTTTCGCAGTGTCACCACCTGTTCCCGTTTGAATTTCGCGACCGCAACTTATCTTCATAGTGAATTTTTTTTCTTCTCGGTCAAGTCTCTCTTTACTTTCCAGGGGCTCCCATAGGATAGTTTGGCCATATTGCCGGTGCATAAAGTGGTGCTTATAGACCACTGAGCCGACTGTGCCTTCGGGTGGGAGCTGAGATGACCGATTCCGGACGATTTGCCGGCACCTTGATGCCGCCACGGCCCAGCACGATTCTGCGGCCGGGCATTCCGGCGCTCGCCCCCGGCGTCGAGCGCTACCGCGTGAAGGGACGCGGCACGACGGTCGTCAAGGTGATGGCCGGTGACCGGATCAGCATCAAGGATATCGAGGGCGGCCAGCTTTGCGAGGTCGGCTTCGTCGATGCCGGGGGCGGGTTCAATGCGGCCGGTCTTGGCGTCGGGTTTTCGCGAACTGCCTCCGGACTTCAGGAGATTCTTGCCCGCGATGAAGACAGCGCGCGGCGCACGCTCAGCGCTTTGAAACGGCGAAACGTCGATGCCGCAGGTGCGCAGGCACTGGTGCTGTTTGGTGAAAGCTCGTCGCCGGGGGCTGCGGCCGAACTGACGATTGCGCTCGACGGTTTGCTGATCGTCGCGGCACCGGCGCCGCCGATGGATGCGGAGGCGCAGAATACTGCGACCGCGCTCGAACTGCGCGTGACCCGCTCCAGAATAGAACGCACCTATGAAGAGATGCTGCCGGAGCCGATGGCCGATCCGGTGCAAGATCTGCGCATTCAGGCAGCAAGGGCTTCGGCCTATTTCGTGCGGGCCGGCGAGTTCATTCAGGTCATCGACGTTTCGGGCCGGCAATGCACCGATTTCCAGGCTTTTTCCGCTCGAAAGGTCGATAAGGGCATGGATCTGGCGCTCGATGCGACGGTGACGCGCACCTTACTCGGGCGCAGCTACCCGATGCCGGGACTGCCGTCGAAAGCGTTTGATCGGGATTTCGAGCCGCTGGTGGAGATCGTGCAGGATACGGTCGGGCGGCACGATGCATTCGCGACGGCCTGCAATTCGCGTTATTACGACGACATGGGTTATCCGGGGCATGCCAATTGCACCGACAACTTCAATCATGCGCTGGCGCCTTACGGCATTGCGCCGCGCAAGGGCTGGGAAGCGCTCAACTATTTCTACAACACCAATGTCGATCACCAGAACCAGCTCTATCTCGATGAGCCCTGGTCGCGGCCGGGCGATTATGTGCTGATGCGGGCGCTGACCGATCTCGTCTGCGTCTCTTCGTCCTGCCCCGACGATATCGATGCGGCCAATGCCTGGAACCCGACCGACATTCATGTCCGCACCTATTCGGACAAGGAAAAATTCTCGCGCGCCGTCGCCATCCGAATGACCCCTGATGCAGAGCCCGAAATGACCCAGGAAACCGCCTTTCATCCGCGCTTGTCGGCACTGACGCGCAATCACACCGAATATCGCGGTTACTGGCTGCCGAACCGCTTCAACAATGAAGGGCCGATCGAGGAGTATTGGGCCTGCCGTGAAAAGGCGGTGGTTATGGACCTGTCGCCATTGCGCAAATTCGAGGTGACCGGGCCGGACGCGGAGGCGCTGCTGCAATATTGTGTTACCCGCGATATCCGCAAGCTCTCGCCGGGGCAGGTGGTCTATACGGCGATGTGCTACGAGAACGGCGGCATGATCGATGACGGCACGGTGTTCCGGCTGGGTGAGAACAATTTCCGCTGGATCGGCGGTGATGATGTCAGCGGCATCTGGCTGCGCGAGCAGGCGGAAAAGATGGGCTACAAGGCCTGGGTGCGCTCCTCGACCGACCAGATGCATAACCTCGCCGTCCAGGGGCCGATGAGCCGCGAGATCATCAAGGAGATTATCTGGACCGCACCGTCGCAGCCGTCGATCGGTGAGCTCGAATGGTTCCGCTTTGCCGTCGGCCGCATCGGTCATTTCGAGGGCGCGCCGGTCGTCGTCTCGCGCACCGGCTATACCGGTGAACTCGGCTATGAAATCTTCTGTCATCCGAAGGATGCGCTTGCCGTGTTCGATGCGGTCTGGGAGGCCGGCCAGAAGCATGGATTGAAGCCGATGGGGCTGGAAGCGCTCGACATGGTGCGTATCGAGGCGGGTCTGGTGTTCGCCCATTATGACTTTTCCGACCAGACCGACCCTTTCGAGGCCGGCATCGGTTTCACCGTGCCGCTGAAATCAAAGACCGAGGATTTCATCGGCCGCGATGCGCTGATCAAGCGCAAGGAAAACCCGCGCTACAAGCTGGTCGGGCTCGATATCCATGCCAATGATGCCGTCGGCCATGGCGACACCGTGCATATCGGCCGCGCACAGGTCGGCGTCGTCACCAGCGCAACCCGCTCGCCGCTCCTGAAAAAGACGATCGCGCTGGCGCGGATGGATGTGCTGCATTCGGAGATTGGTACGGAAGTCGAGATCGGCAAGCTGGACGGCCAGCAAAAGCGGCTACCGGCGCGGATTGTGCCATTCGCGCACTACGATCCGCAGAAGCTGAAACCGCGGTCGTGAGTTTGGCGGTTTGTCGCCGATAGGTTTTCAGAGTTTCAGAAGGCGGATGCTTCTTGCAGGCACCACTGCAAGGATGACGACGGGGGCTTCCTCGTAGAGGGTGATGTGGCTCTGATGCACATGCCGCCGCACCCCTTCGCCAATGGATGGGGCAAGCCGTCCCATTTGTGGCCGCGATGCTATCAACTGAAAACAATGCTCCAGTTCATCCTTATAGCGCCGGGCTTGGGACAGGCCGAACATTTCTATGCCATCGAGAAACAGAGCAAGCAGGTCATCTTCGGCGCGCTCTGTCAGCGTGTAACTAATCACGCACAACGCCCCTTGCCCTGGCAAGGCGCTCAGCATTCTCAAAAATCTCGTCGATGCTTTGTTTGCCGGTGCCGCTGGAGCGGGATTCCGTTACGATCTGGCGTAACTCTTCGATCGTCAGTTCCTGATCCCGACGGGACCGGTCACGACGCACGAGATCGCGCACATAGTCGCTGGTGCTGGCGTATTCGCCCTTGCTGATCTGGGCCTCGATCCATTCTTTCATAGGGTCGGGAAGTGATATGGTCATTGTTGCCATGGGGAATACTCCTTTCGAGCATTCTACCATGGATAAGAATAATTCACAAAAATGCTTATTGTGAATTATACGGCCGTCAGCTCGATTTGCCCTGCGCCGTCGCAATCTGCCGCGCGACCGCTTCAGAATCATTGGCCAGCGTGCGCATTTCCGAGGCGAGAACGGCGAAGCCGGCGCCGGCTGTTCCGGCCCGGGCTGCTTCGATGCCGGCGTTGACGGCAAGCAGTTTCAGGTAGCGCAGCGAATGTAGGATTTCGGCCGTTCGCGAGGCGGTCGCGCGCATGTCAGCGGTCTGTTCGTCGATGCGCTGGTAGAGGGATTCGATGTTGACGATGCTGCCTTCGAGGTAGAGCAAATCGCCATTCGCGTCCCAGACGCCGCCACCGGTTTCCGTGACCCAGATGAAGTGACCGCTGTTGTGGCGGATACGGTATTCCAGCGTCCAGTCGGTGCGGCTTTCGAGCGCCGTGCCGACCACTGCGTCCATGGCGGGTACGTCCTCCTCGCACATGATCGAGGTGAAGGTGCGCACACGGTTGCCGACGATTTCGTCGGTGGGATAGCCGAAGATCCGTTGAATGCCGTCTGTCATGTCGAGCATCGTATAGTGCTCGTCGGCCCGGCACCGGTAGAGAAACCCGTTCATGCGGCCGAGAACACTGCTCAGAAAATCCATGGCTAATCCGGTCACGGCTGGAGGGCAAAAGGACGATTGAATTTATCTTGGAATATGTAGGCACTCTAAAAACTAGCGCCGAAGGCCGCGAAATTGGCCTTCGGCGATTTCATCGGTAAAACGCGATCAGTTCTTCAGATAGACTTCCAGCGTATCGTCCATCGCTTCCAGCCAGGGCGTATGGTGCTTGGGCGCCATCGTACCGGTCATCAGCGATTTGTAGGCATTGTCGCGGAAGCCCATGATGTTTTCGCCTTTGTGGTGCTCCCATTCCATGAAGGTCTGGTTGGTGCCCTCGACGTCGAACTTTGGATAATCGGTGTCTGCAAGCAGTTCGATGACGTAATCGCCCTGGAACCAGATCATCTGCTCGGCATCCTCAAGCGTTTCCTCGCGGGCGCGCCACGTATCGAAATGCGCCTTCATCTCCTCCTTCGAGGGCAGCTTGATGCGGTCCATGATCACGTCGCGGGCGAACCAGGCCTGGGCGTCGAACATGTTGAACGTGTAGAACTGATCCTGCATGCCGATATACATCAGTTGCGGATTGTCCTCGTAGACGACGCCCTTGTAGAGATTGTCGGACCACAGGCGGTTCGCGGTCTTCAGGCGCAGATCGTCGGGCAGGAACGGGAAGTGGTGGAGATAGCCGGTGCACAGGATCAGCGCATCGACTTCCTTGGTCGATCCATCGGCGAAATGCGCCGTCTTGTTGACGAGTTTCTGCAAGAGCGGGCGTTCCTCAAAACGCTCCGGCCATTTGAAGCCCATCGGCTTGGAGCGGTAGGTGGTGGTTACCGATTTTGCGCCGTATTTCCAGCATTGCGAACCGATGTCCTCGGCCGAATAGCTGCGGCCGACGATCAGCACATCCTTGTCCTTGAACTCCAGCGCATCGCGGAAATCATGGGCATGCAGGACACGGCCGCCGAAGGTTTTGACGCCGTCGAAATAGGGAACGTTCGGTGTCGAGAAGTGGCCGGAGGCGACGACGAGATAGTCGAAGATTTCATCATACATGACGTCGTTGACGCGGTCGTGTGCCGTGACCGTGAAGGTCTTGGATTCCTCGTCGAAGCGCACCATGCGCACCGGCGTCGAGAAGCGCACCCATTTGCGCACATCGGCCTTTTCGACCCGGCCCTTGATATAGTCCCAGAGTACAGCGCGGGGCGGGTAGGAGCCGATCGGCTTGCCGAAATGCTCCTCGAAGGAGTAGTCGGCGAATTCCAGGCATTCCTTGGGGCCATTCGACCAGAGATAGCGGTACATGCTGCCATGGACCGGCTCGCCATATTCGTCTAGCCCGGTGCGCCAAGTGTAGTTCCACAGGCCACCCCAGTCGGCCTGTTTTTCAAAGCAGACGACTTCGGGAATATCGGCGCCCTTCTGGGCGGCGGACTGGAAGGCTCTCAATTGAGCAAGGCCCGATGGCCCTGCGCCGATCACGGCTACTCTGGTCATGTCTGTCTGTTCCCTTTGTTTTTGTTCGTACGTGCATTGTCTGTGGAGAAGACCCCTCCCAACCCTCCCCACAAGGGGGAGGGTTTAACCTGCCGGACCCTCTCGCCAGCGTATTCCAGCGCCGCTATTCCTTGTGACTGCCGAAAAGAACATCGGCGGAGCCCAGAAAGAGGTCGCTCCCTCCCCCTTGTGGGGAGGGTTGGGGAGGGGCCTTAAACCCCCTTAATCCGGATAGATCCCCGCACTTGTCGGTGCCCCGTCGTCATATTTCGCCAGCCAGTCGATCATGATCGGCCGGTTGCGGGTGAGGCCCTTGTAGTCGATGATTTCCGGCGGCAGGGTTTGCAGGACGCGTGGCAGGCGGCGGGCCCATTTGGGGACGGTCACCAGTTCATCGAGGCTGATCAGGTAGCAGCGGATCACGAACAGAATGGCGTTCGAGCGCGGCAGGCGCCACAGGCTCTGCAACTCGACGCGCAGGTGCATCTTTTCGCCGACATTCTCCGGCGTCACCGTCATGCGGTCCGGACCCCATTTGTGGTAGTTTTCCGGTGACGTGTCGAGCCGCGGATTGACGGTCATCGTCCAGTTCAGGCGGCGGGTCGGCTTGCCCTGCTGCAGGTTGAGCAGGAATTTCAGCGCCCGGTCGAAAACGCCGATCTGGTGGGCGAGCGGCACCGGGCCGTGCCATTCCATGAAATTCATGCCGATATCGAAATCGAGCGACCAGTCGGCCTGGGTGGTGACCATGCCGGCATCCATCCAGAGATTGTTGTCGCGCTGGTCAACGATGCAGAAATCGCCTTGAGCCTGGCGGGTAATGTATTCCATCGGCGGATAGGGAAGGGTTGAGGGATCGCCGAAGGTGAAGGTGTCGTCGATGCCCATCGGCCGGTTGATCCAGCGCCAGCGGTCGCCATTCTTTTCCACGGTGAAGTGCTCGGGATAGTCCTGCGCCTGATGCTCCATCAGCAGTTCCAGCACATCCCATTGCGCCGCCATCATATGCGGCAGGGCCTGGCAGCGCAGCGGATCCTCCTTCAGCACCATCGCCCGGTCCTGCATCTCGGCGACATAGTGCTCGTCGACATCGATCAGGTTTTCAAAGACGCTGTCGGGCTTGCCACGGATATGCGGCTCCATGTTGACCGAATACATGTATTCGTCGCGGTCGAAGGGGAAGGGAAAGCGCCTGATATTGGTGAGGCTGTTGCGGAAGGTGAAGTCGTCGCGGAACGTTTCGCTCCTGAACGTGATGGTCATCTGTCCGGTCCCCTTAAGCTAGAGTTGAAGAACGAGTTGCTGGCCCTTGAACCGCGAAACGCAGATCATGACCTTCTTGCCGGACGCCTTTTCCTCGTCCGACAGGTAAATATCGTTGTGCTGAAGGGTGCCGTCGCAGGACGAGACTTCGGTCTCGCACTGGCCGCAGGCGCCGCCGCGGCACATGTAGGGCGCGTCGCAGCCATGAGCTTCGGCCGCTTCCAGGATGCTCTGATGTTCGCCAACGGTCATGTGGATGTTGGATTTTTCGAGGAAGACCTGGAACGGCAGACCGGCAGGCGGCGCAAGGAAGCGTTCCGAATGCAGGTTTTCCTTCGGCCAGCCGGCTTTCAGCGCCGTCATCAGCACGCCATCGATCATGCCGGCCGGGCCGCAGACATAGAGATGCGTGCCGAGCGGCTGGTTGTCGGCGATTCCGGCAACGGGGATATAGCTCTTTTCCTCGTCGACATAGATCTTGATGCGGCGCGGGCCGTAGCGGTCCAGCAGTTGCTGCCAGTAGGCACCGTGCGAGCGCGAGCGGATGGCATAGTGCAGTTCAAACGCGATGTTGTCGCGGCTGAACTGTTCCATCATGGCGATGAACGGCGTGATGCCGATGCCGCCGGCAATCAGGATATGTTTGCGGCCGCGATGGTCCGGCGCAAACAGATTGACCGGCTGGCTGACAGTCAGTTGATCGCCGGGCTTCACCTGTTCATGCATGAAGATCGAGCCGCCACGGGAGTTGGGAACCCTGAGCACGCTGATTTCATAGGCGCGGTTGTCGTCGGGATTGGACATCAGCGAATAGGGATTGCGGCGCAAAAGACCATTGTCGTTCATCGAAACGACAACATGGGCGCCACCGGAAAAGAACGGCATGGGATGGCCGTCGAGCCGCTCGAAGCGGAAGCGTTTGACCAGATCGGTCACCTGCGTCACATCAGCGACACGGACGGGCATGTCGGTATTGAGGCTCACGGGAACATCTCCTCAGGGGCAGGGGCAGTACCCGGTTCTTCCGCATCGATGTTGACGCCCTGGAAGGCGCCGAGGCGTCTGGAGTAATGATCGCGCACCAACAGCGGCAAGCCGCAATGGGTGCAGGCAAAGGGGCTGGTGGTCACATTGTCGGTGATGCCCTTGCAGTGCACGCATTGCACCCGGCGCGCCGTCGAGCCGCGATGTTCGGTGTGGATCGAGTTGAAATCGATGCCTAATTCGAGCGCCACCTGCATGATCTGGCCGATGAAGCCTTCCGTGCCGGCGATGTAGAGCCGCGTTCCCATCCGGGCCTGCTCAAGACAGGCGCGCAGGCGAAACAACAGCGGCTGAAACGTCGGCGCCTGCCAAAAGACGTCCGGAGACAGCGCGGAAATCACGCTGTCGTAAGCTTTCGGCGCAGCACCGGCGGCGAGATAGAGGATTTCCGATCTTGCGAGGAACTCCTTGCCCTTGGTGTCCACCTGATCGGTGAGGGCAACCGCCCCTTCGCCCTCGAGGACGAAGAGGTGGCGCTTTGCGTGGGGATCGATGTCGAGCCCCTTATATTCCGGCCTGCTTTTGATCCCTTGTACGAGCATGCCGATATCCTCAGCCTTGCGCCGTCCGTTTGGTCTTCTTCGGATCGTCGAAGGTGATCGTATGGGCGATGGCCGGTGCGTTGACGGTCTTGCCCTTCACTTCGAGCTTGGTGCCTTGGGCGGCATAGGGAACCTCGACGCGCATGATCGCCATCGAGCGGTTGGTGAGCTTGGAATAGGAGGGGCAGGTGATGACGCCCACCTTCTTGTCGCCGGCCCAGACCTCGTCGCCGAGGTCGGTCGGACCATCGGCCTCGACGAGGAGACCGAAGATCTTGAAGCGCTCCTTGCCCTTGAGGCGGGCATGTTCCTCGGCGCCGCGAAAACCGGTCTTGCCGGGGCTGACGGTGAAATCGAGGCCGAGTTCCCACAGACTGTCGCCGGGCTGCTCGTTGGCGAAGGGGTACATCTGCGAATTGTCGTAAGGGTAGAACAGCAGGTAGCTTTCGACGCGCAGCATGTCGAGAACGCTGAAGCAGACGGGGATGATGCCCATCGCCTTGCCTTCATCGACAATGCGGTCCCAGACCATACCGGCATCCTGGCCGCGTACGAAGATTTCGTAGCCGCGCTCACCGGTATAGCCGGTGCGCGATATCATCACCGGGGCGCCGAACAGGGTCGTCTGCATGTGATGGAAATATTTGAGATCGCGGATGCCCGGCACGTATTTTTCGAGATAGTCAACGGCGAGCGGACCCTGCAGTGACAGGTCGTGCAGGTCGTCGTCGAACAGCACGGCGCAATTGCGGCCCTGTGCCTGCTTGACGATTTCCTCGAAGCCGGAGCCCGATCCGTGCACCAGCATCCAAGAGTTCGGGCCGGTGCGGTAGACGATGCAATCGTCAGTGAAATGGCCGCGATCGTTGAGCATGCAGGCATAGACCGACTTGCCGGGATAGACCTTGGTCATGTCGCGGGTGGTGATATATTCCAGGATGGCAATCGCATGCGGGCCGACAAGGTGGACCTTCTTCAGGCCGGAGACATCCATGATGCCGGCCTTGGTGCGCACGGCGATGTGTTCTTCGTAGATATCCTTGTCATAGGTCCAGGCGGTTCCCATGCCGCTCCAGTCTTCAAGGTTGGATCCCAATGCCCGATGCCGATCGCCCAAGGCGGAGAAACGCCAGCTAAGTGCCATGATTTGTTCCCTTATTTATTTCACTCTGTGGAAATAATTATTCCTGAGTATATTCGCGTTTTTGGGAACGGCAAGCCCGCGATGTGGATTTCTCGCCGGAAAGTGCGGTGTCGCGGACGGTAAAAGTCGTGCCGCTTTTGCGTATTCAGGGGCGTTTGGTGAGGGTATTCAAAGCTGGAAAGCCGCACTTTTCAAGTGGCGCAATCCTGCGAGTCGGCAGAAACGAAAATGCCCGGACAGACGGTCCGGGCATCGGGAAGGCGCAAGGGAGCGAGAATCAGGCGAGCACGCCTTCTTCCTTCATGGCGGCGGTAAACGAGGCCCAGGCTTTCTGCGGGCTGCGGATGCCATCGAGGGCATCAAGGCAATGCTGCAGTGCGCGGCGATAGGCAAGGCCACGTTTTCCGGGCCAGCGGCGCAGGAACTCGACGGCATCCCAGGCGGTCGCGATGATGTTTTCCTGGCTCTGCTGGATGATCACTCTGACGGGGGTTGGAAAGCGTTTGTAGCTCACGTCGTCCTCATGCTTCTTCTTGAAATTGCAGCACTGGAACGTCCGAGATTCCAGAAGGTTCCGGCACGGGATTCATTTCGGAATCTGCTTGTGAAACGATGTTCTGAACAACAGCCAATAGGATCTTTCGTGGGCGTGAGATCAACCGGTAACCGACATCCGCTCCACCCACTCCGCGCCGATCTGCCATCGTCGCAGGACATCCACCGGGTCTTCCGCATCAAGCCGCGAACAGATGCGGTAGACCTCCAGGACGTCTGCGCTCATCTCTCCTCGATGGTAAAGGAAGGTGGCGGCGGCATAGCGGGTGCGGCCGGACCATTCGATGCCTGGCGGTGTTTGGATCAGCTCCCAGTTTTGGCGTGTTTCGTCGTCCATCCCGATACCGTCAGAACAGGCCGGGCGGCGAGGCGGCGCGGCGGTCGAGCTTGATGAAGGGGCGTGGCACGATGCGGGCGCGTTTCATCATCTTCTGGTATTGCAGCTCGCGCAGCGCGTAGATCTCCACCCAGAGATCTTCGGTGAGACGCGTGCCGTAAGGCCGCGTCAGGCTGGCGATGGCGATGTTGCGCTTGGCGAGCGGCGACCAGATCGCGGCGCTAACGAGGCCGGCCTCATGCTTCTTCCGGTGGTAAATGATGGCGCCGTCAGCCGGAATATTGCCTTCAATTTCAAGGCCGACGAGCACGTGCTTCAGAGTTTGATTCCGCCTTGCTTCAAGTATCGCTTTACGTCCGTTGAAGTTCACTTTTTCGGTATCGACCAGCCAATCGAGCCCGATCTCATCCGGCATACGGGCACGGTCGGCGCGTAGCGTCGTCTCCGCCGTCATGAAATCGGCATTGGCGACGATGAAGCCGGCTTCGATGCGGGCGCGGTTGAGTGCGGCGTAGCCGATGGCGCGGATGCTATGAAGCTGCCCCGCCGCCCAGAGACGATCCCAGAGGCTGAGCGCGGCTTCGGCCGGGACGAAAAGTTCATAGCCGAGATCGCCGGTGAAGCCGGTGCGCGAGATCGTGACCGAGCCGCCCTCATGGGCAAAATCCGCAAGCTGGAACGGTTTCAGGCGTTCGATGCCCTCGAAACCGGCCTTGGAGAGGACGGCGAATGATGTGGGTCCCTGCAGGGCGAGCCCGGCAATCTGCATCGTCTCTTCCTCGATGGCGACATCGAAGCCGATGGCGCTGTCGATGAGCCAGGGCAGGTGGCGTTCCTGGCAGCAGAGGCGAAACGTGTCGGGCGCAAGCCGGAACAGCGTGCCATCGTCGAGCACATGACCGTGGTCGTCGCACCATGCGGTGTAGTGGACACGGCCGGTGCCGAGCTTGGCGACATTGCGCACGGTCAGGCGGTTGAGATAGCGCTCCGCATCCGGCCCGGCGATGCGGTATTTGACCATCGGCGAGATATCGAACAGCGCCGCCGTCGAGCGGATGGCGAAATATTCGAGTTCCTCGTCAAAGACCGAATGCGGCGCCTTGTAGCCGGCCCAGGTGTACCAGTCGCTGGTTTCGCTGAGTGCGGCGATACGCGGATGAAACGGGGTTTCGAAGCGCGGGGTGGCGATATGGCTTTGCAGGGCGCGGCGGGTGTTGATCTCCAGCATCATCTGTCTCCCGAAAGAATGTGGCGCGCGGCGAGAAGCCCCGGCAGGCCGGAAATGCCGCCGCCCGGATGCGAGCCGGCGCTGGCGAGGTAGAGTCCGGAAAGCGGCGTCGCATAGCCGGCGGCCGCGTTGACCGGGCGGTTGACCAGCAGCTGATCAGCCTGCAACTCGCCATGATGCCAGTGGCCGCCGGGCAGATGGTGGTGGGTTTCCATGTCGGCTGGTGTCATCAGGTTACTGGCAATAATGCTTTTGCTCAAACCCGGAGCATAGCGTTCCAGCGTTTCGAGAATGATCTTTTCGAAGACCGCCTTGCCGCTCGCCCAGCCGCCCTTGAGGTCGTAGGGCGCGAACTCGACCAGAGCCGAAAGTGTTGCGCCACCGGAGGGCGTAAGCGCCGGATTGGCGAGGCTTGGCAAAGTGATCTCCATCACCGGATCGGGGGAGAATTCGCCATATTTTGCCGGGTTGAAGGCATTTTCGACATGCGCGATGGAGCGGGCAATGACCAACCGGCCACGATGATCGTCTGCCGAAACGCCGGTGAACGTTGGCGGCTTGTCGAGCGCCAGATCGAGCTTGGCGACATTGCCTTTCGAACGGACATTGCTGATGGCGCGGACGAAGCCGGTGCCGAGTTCGGCGGTGGCGCAAAGGGTGAGGAATGTTGCCTGCGGATGAATGGCGGAGACAATGATGGGGGCGTTCAGTTGCTCGCCGGTGCCGAGGATGACGCCGGTTGCCGTGCCGCGATCGGCGAGGATACGGGCGACGGGGGTGCCGGTACGGATGGAAACTCCCGCGGCCGTTGCGGCCTTTTCGAAGGCCGGGGCAAGGGTGTTCATGCCGCCTTGCGGCACGTATTGCGCACCGGTTTTGCCATCGGTTTGGCCGGTCAGGCGATAGTAGAGGCCGAGAAGAGATGTCGGTGATCTCGGCCCGAGATGGGTGCCAAGCGTGGCATCGAAGGCGACGAGGCCCTTGAGGCGATCGTTGTCCAGATATTCGTCCGCGACATCCGCGACGTTCATCAACAGCATGCGCAGGAAATCCCGGCCTTCTTCCCGGCCTTTGGTGATGAGGCTCAGCCCCGCACCGGCAAAGGCGCCGAGATCGCGCATCCCGACCTTGCCGATCTCGGGCGGGCGGCGTTTGAGGAAGCGTTTGAGAATACTCGCCTGGAACATCAGCTTCTTGCGCATGGCGGCAAAGGCCTTGGCTTCGGCCGGGCTGATGCCGTCGATGGTCTCGCCATAGGCGCCGCGCAAGACGGCGTGCTTGCCATTCGGGGAGAGTGCGACAGTTGGCAGGGACGCGCCGGATGCGGTGCTGGCATCCAGCTTCAGCAGATTGGCGACCTCCGGGTCGAGCCGGTTGACGATATGGGCGAGACCGGCGGAGCGATATCCGGGGTGGAATTCGAAGCCGCGGATAGAGCCGCCGGTGCTTTCAGCTGCCTCGATCACAATCACCTTGCGGCCGTTCTGGGCGAGCAGCGTAGCGGCCGTCAGGCCGTTATGGCCGCCACCGATGACGATGGCGTCGAAGTCTGTTGTCCGGGCGAGATCAGATGACGTCATGGGCCGGGCTCATTTCAGCGGGTTTGCGTTTCAGGTCGCGCAGAATTTCGGCGGCAGCGTTGCGGCCGGGCGCGCCCATGACGCCGCCGCCTGGATGAGTGGAGGAGCCGCAGAGGTAGAGGCCGGGCACCGGCGTGCGGTATTGCGCGTAACCGGGCACCGGGCGGTTGAACAGCAGCTGGTCGAAGGTGAGCTCGCCTTGAAAAATATTGCCTTCGGTCAGGCCCACTTCCGCCTCGATTTCGCGCGGCGTGCGCACTTCCATATGCAGGATGCGATCACGGAAGCCGGGCGAATAATCTGCGATCTGGCTGACGACGGTATCGGCAAAGGCGTCGCGGTCGGCATCCGTCCAGTCTCGGCCTTCCAGTTGCGGCGGACAATACTGCACGAAACAGCTCATGAAATGTTTGCCGGGTGGCGCCATGGCCGGATCGAGCGTGGTGGGAATGACCATGTCGACGAAGGGATCGGCGGAATAGCGCCCGGCCTTCCAGTCGTCATAGGCGCGCTCCATGCGCTCCATCGAATCGGTGAAATGCAGGTCACCGCGGATGCAGGAGGAACCCTTCGGCAGCGCGGGGAATTCCGGCAGGCTGTCGAGTGCTATATTGAGCTTGCCCGATGAGCCGCGCATCTTGAAATGCTTGACCCGATGAACAAAGGTTTCGGGCAGGGCGTCTTCTTCGACGAGCTTGAGAAAGGTGCGCTTGACGTCGGCATTGGAGACCACGAGGTTGCCGCGCACCTCTTCGCCATCGGCAAGTACGACGCCAGTGGCACGGCCGCTGCGGGTCATCACCCTTGCCACATCGGCGCCGGTGCGGATCGTGCCGCCCGATGCCTTGAAGGACGAGGCGAGCGCCTGCGTGACGGCTCCCATGCCGCCGCGCGCGTAACCCCAGGCGCCGACGGAGCCGTCGACCTCGCCCATGTAGTGATGCAGCAGAACGTAAGCCGTGCCGGGCGACATCGGTCCAAGGGCTGTGCCGATGATACCGGACAGCGCTAAGTAGGCCTTGATGACGTCGGTTTCGAAATACTCGTCGAGAAAATCGGAGATCGACATGGTCCAGAAGCGTAACGTCTGCGCCATGTCGTGGGCGGAGAACTCGCCGAATTTTTTGCCGAGGTAAAGCAGTTCGGAAATGTCGCGCGGCTTGAACGAGAACGGGTCCGGCGCGGTCCGCATCAAAAGTGGTTGGATGAAGCGGCACTGGCGGGTGACGTCGCGGGCGTAGCGGTCATAGGCCTCGGCATCGCGCTTGGAATATCGGGCGAATTCGCGGCGGTGGCTGTCATGGTCGCGGTAGGAGGCGATGTAGTCGCCGTCGCGGGTGAGGACCGCGCCGCCTTCATAGGCGATGACCTGCAAGCCGTGTTTCGGCAGTTCGAGGTCGCGCATGATTTCCGTCCGGAACAGCGAGCAGACATAGGAACAATTGGAATAGAGGAAGCCCGGTGTCAGCTCTCGGCTGGTGGCGGCGCCGCCGACCCAATCGTTCTTTTCGAGCACGAGGACATCGAGACCGGCGCGCTGCAGATAGCAGGCCGCGACAAGGCCGTTATGGCCGCCTCCGATCATCACCACGTCGTATTTCTTCATGCCTCTGTCTCCCTCATTGTCAGAGGTCAGAGGTCAGAGGTCAGAGGTCAGAGGTCAGAGGTCAGAGGTCAGAAGTCAGAAGTCAGAGGTCAGACGGCAGGAAGGTGGCCATGCAGAAGGTTCTTGACACGGGGCGGCATTGTCCCGCTCATCGGCCCGGTGAAAAACCGGGTGGGAGCGTGTCATGAACGTTGCTCTCAGCCTGAAGGGCAAGAAGGTAGCGGTGAGAATGAAGGCAGTGTCTGCGGCGGTGCAAGCTGGCGAAAGCGACAAGCGGGGCCGCAAGGCATCGAAGGAAACACGGCGCCAGCAGTTGGTCGAGGCGACCATCGATTCGCTCGCCAAGCGTGGTTATTCCGAAACGACGCTTGCCGATGTCGCCGACGGTGCCGGCCTGTCGCGCGGCATCGTCAATTTTCATTTCGAGAGCAAGGAAAAGCTGCTGATCGCCACGCTGCAGTTCATGGCCGACGAATATGCCGCCCATTGGGGCGTGGCGCTGGACAAGGCAGGCGAGGCGGCATCGTCGCAACTCTGGGCGCTGGTGGCGGCCGATTTCGACCGCAAGATCTGCACCAAGCGCAAGCTGGCCGCCTGGTGTGCCTTTTGGGGCGAGGCGAAATCACGGCCGACCTATCAGGCGCTGTGCGGCGCCCGCGATGTCAAATATCAAGAGCTGTTCGTGGCACTCTGCGCCCAGATGAAGGCCGAAGCATCCTATACCTATGACGCCGAAACCATCGCGCTGGCGCTGAGCGCCATGATGGAAGGTCTGTGGTTCCGGCTGATGATGGGCGACGGGCTGACGCGCGAAAAGGCCCATGCGGCCGCGATCGAATATCTGGTCTCGGTTTTTCCGGGCCATATGACCCACAAGGGTCCGAAATAGGGAAAAGCTGAAACAGCGAAGGAGACCGGAATGCGGATAATGGGAATGCTCAGACATTCGAGCAAGGCCGCGTTGCTGGCCTTGCTGCTTTCCGGCGCGGGTTTTACGGCTCGCGCCGCCGATATTATTACCGTCTTTGACTGGTCCGGCTATGAGGACCCTGCCTTTCATCCGGCCTATACTGCGAAATATGGAACCGAGCCGGATTTCAGCTTCTTTGGCGATGAGGAAGAGGCGTTCCAAAAGCTGCGTTCCGGCTTCAAGGCGGATCTTGCCCACCCCTGTTCGCAGAGCGTCAACAAGTGGCGCGAGGCTGGCCTGCTGGAGCCGCTCGATACTTCCAAGCTCACCGGCTGGAATGACATCTTGCCGGGTATCAAGGCGATGAAGGGGCTGATGACATCCGATGATGGCACGGCCTGGTTCCTGCCGTTCGAATGGGGCAACACGGTGCTGACCTATCGCACCGACACGGTGAAGCCGGAAGAGGTTCAGTCGCTGAAGGCGTTTGCTGATCCGAAATTCAAGGACCGTGTCTCGATCGGCGACAATGTCGACGATGCCTATGCGCTGGCCAGCCTTGTCATCGGTGTGAAGGACTGGACGAAAATGACCGATGCGCAATTTGCGCAAGCGTCCGCCTTCCTGCGCGAGGTGCACAAGAATGTTCGCCTCTACTGGACCGACAATACCGAAGTCAGTCAGGCGATGGCGAGCGGCGAGGTCGATCTCGCCTGGGCCTGGAACGAGACTGTGACGACGCTGCAGAAGGACGGCGTGCCGGCCGACGTCAAGCGGGATACGACGGAAGGCCTTTCCACCTGGGTCTGCGGCTATGTCCGGCTGAAGGGCGCCGAGGGCGACGCGGCAAAGCAGTATGATTTCCTGAATTCGATCAGCGATCCGGCCATCACCACCTATCTGGTCAACGACTGGGGGTACGGCCATTCCAACGGCAAAGGGATGGCTGCGGCAGATCCGAAGATCCTCGCCGAAAAGGGGTATGCCGATGTCGATAAGTTTATCGACACGACGCTGTTCCAATCGCCGATGCCGACCGAGTTACGCCAGAAGATGATTGCCGAATTCGAGAAGATCAAGGCGGGCTATTGAGCGGACAGGATGCAGATGTGATCGTCGCCGGGGCCGGTTTTGCCGGCCTTTCGGCGGCTGATGTGCTGGTCTCGGCTGGTCTCGATGTGGTCGTTCTCGAAGCGCGCGACCGGGTTGGCGGGCGGGTCGAGCGCATGGCTTTTGCCGATGGCGTGGCTATGGATACCGGCGGGCAGTTTATCTGCGACGAGATGCGGAATGTCATGGCGCTGACGCGGCGGTTCAATTTTCCGCTGGCGGAAACGCCGCTGGAGGGCACCTTCCTGGTTCAGCCGCCAGCTTTTGCCGGGACCGGTTCGTCCTTTGCGGAATCCGGCCGGATCCGCGCCCGGGCCAACCGGATTGACCCGCGCGATGCCAGCATTGCCGGGTTGACGGCAGGGGAATGGCTTGGCCGCCAGAGCGATCCGCCCGGTGACAAGGCCAGCTATCAGGCGATGGTCGAGGGGCTCTGGTGCCGGTCGGTCGGGGAAATCCCGCTCTGGTATCTGATCGACAACGACCGGCGCACGATCAGCAACGGCAACGAGCTGCAATATTTCGCCGAAGGCACCATCCAGGCGGCTGCCGAGGCTTGGGCGTCAACGCTTGGTCCGAGCTTGCGGCTGGGCGAGCCCGTTGTCCGGATATCCCGCGCAGAAGATTCGGTATTAGTGACGACCGGCACAGGCGCGGTGTTGACGGCGCGGCAGGTGATCATTGCCGTGCCGCCGGTGATGGCGTCGCGTATCGTGCATGCGCCTGATCTGCCGGTGCCGCTGGCCGGCGCTCTGGCCGCCTGGAAGAGTGGCACGGTGATCAAGGCGCTGGTGCGCTTTGATCGGCCATTCTGGCGCGATCGCGGTTTGAGCGGTATGGTGATGTGGCGCGACACGCTCGGGCTTTTTGCCTGCGATGTCAGCAGTGCGCAGGCGACGGCGCTGGTCATCTTTGTAGGTGGCCCGCTTGCCGCCGACTGGAGTGCGCGGGGGCGGGCGTTTGTCGAGGCGGAAATCCGCCGTCGGCTGGTCGAGGCCCTGGGAGAAGCTGCGGCTGACGTCACCGGGCTGCTGATCCGCGACTGGGTTGGCGACGCGTGGAGCGGCGGCGGCTACAGCGATGTGATCACTGATCTGCAGGCCTACGATGCCGAAGACATTCTTCGCGCCGGTGCGCCTCCGGTCCATTTTGCCTCGTCGGAGCTTTCCTCGTCATTTCCCGCCTATATCGAAGGCGCGATCGTAGCTGGCCGCGAGGCAGCGGCGCGGGTGATCATGGCGCATCAATCGGCCATTGCCACCAACGCATCCGGATCATAGGCAAGCCGGATCGGTGCGCCGACCGGTATATCGTCGGCGCCGAAATTGTTGGTTTCCGACACCGACAATGGTTTTTCGAGACCGGGCACATCGACGATCAGGTGGGTGATCTCGCCGAAATAATGCCGGTCGACCACATGGCCGGTCACTTCGCAATCGGCCTTGGCATTGTCCCACAAGACCCGCAGGCGTTCGGGCCGGATGCCGATGGTGGCCTGGCCGTTGTTTGCGGTAAAACCCTTGGGCTTGGCGATGGTGACATTGCCGAAGCGGGTGGTTTCGACGGAGAGATTGACGGCGCTTTCGCTGGTGATCTTCGCCTGCATGAAATTCATGCCGCCCAAAAAATCGGCGACCTGTCGGGTGAGGGGGTGCTGGTAGATTTCCTTCGGCGTCGCGACCTGGGCGATCCGGCCGCCGAACATCACGGCGATACGGTCCGACATGGCCAGAGCCTCGTACTGATCATGCGTGACCAGCACGAAGGTGATGCCCACGGCCTTCTGTAGGGTGCGCAGTTCCACCTGCATTTCCTCGCGCAGCTTTTTGTCCAGCGCAGACAGCGGCTCATCGAGCAAAAGCACCTTCGGCCGCATCACCAGCGCCCGGGCAAGCGCGACGCGCTGGCGCTGGCCACCGGAAAGTTCATGGGCATTGCGCTTGCCAAGATGCGAGAGCCGCACCTGTTCCAGCGCATTGCCGACGCGCTGGCGTTCGTCACCTGCGTTCAGTTTGAGCCGCTTCAGGCCATAGGCGACGTTTTCCTCGACATTCAGATGCGGGAAGATCGCGTAGTTCTGGAAGACCATGTTGGTCGGCCGCTTGTTGGGCGGCAGGTCGATGGCCGATTGGCCATCGATGCGGATGTCGCCGGATGTGGGCGTATCGAAGCCGGCGATCGAACGCAAAAGGGTGGTCTTGCCGCAGCCGGATGGGCCCAGCAGCGAGAAGAATTCGCCAGCGGCAATATCGAGGCTGACATCGTCGAGCGCCCGGTAGATGCCGTAGTAGCGGCTGACGGCATCGATTTCGATCATCGGGGTGTCAGCCATGGGCAGCGGCTCCAGCTTTGAGGCGGTTTTCGGCGCGGCGGCGCAGGATTTCTGCCGTGGTGACCAGGATGATCGACAGCGCGATCATCAAGGTTCCAAGCGCCAGAACGCTCGGCAGCTTGGCGGCAAAGCGCAACTGCCCCCAGATATAGACCGGCAGCGTCGGTTCGGTTCCCGACAGGAAGAAGGCGAGGATGAATTCGTCGAGCGAAATGGTGAAGGAGACCAAAAGGCTGGAGATGATCGCCGGCGCCACCACCGGCAACGTTACCCGGCGGAAGGTGCCGATGGCGGTTTCGCCGAGATCGAGCGAGGCCTCTTCCAGTGAGCGGTCGAAACCATCAAAGCCGGAGATCAGCACCGACAGCGCATATGGCAGGCAGAAGACGGTCTGGCCGAGAATAACGGTCGCCAGCGACAGCTCGATGCCGAGTTGCAGCACGATCATCAGCAGTGACACCGCAACGATGATTTCGGGCAGAAACAGCGGTGCCATCAGCAATCCGGTCGCGGCGCGCTGTCCACGAAACTTGTAGCGGGTGACGGCACGGGCGGCACAGATGGCAAGGCCGGTGGAGAGGATGGAAACGCAGATGCCGACGATCAGGCTGTTGCGCGCCGCCTCCAGCATCACCGTGTTGCCCCAGAGGGCGGTATACCATTTGGTGGTGAAGCCGGCGAGCGGGAAGGTGGTCGAGGCGGCGTTGTTGAACGAGAAGATTGGCAGGAGCAGGATCGGCAGGTAGAGAAAGGCAAGGTAAGCCGTCACGTAGACAGGCAGCCAACGGGATTTTCGAATGCCGTGCCGCCCGCTCATTTGATCCGCCTCACAAAGAGTTTCAGCGCCAGAACCATAAGGCCTGCCATGGCGGAAACGATCACCATGGTGGTGACGGAGAGGGCTGCACCCAGCGGCCAGTTGGCGCCCTTGCCGAACTGCGCCTGGATGGCGGTGGCGATCATCACGCCATCCTTGCCGCCGACCAGCTTTGGCGTGACGTAATCGCCGACCGTCGGGATCATCACGATCAGGAAGGCGGAAATGACGCCCGGCAGTGACAGCGGTAGCGTGACGCGCAAAAAGCTCCAGAACTTGTTGTCGCCGAGATCATGCGCCGCTTCGATCAGCGACCGGTCGATTTTTTCCAGCGACACATAGATCGGCAGAATGGCGAAGGCGGCCCAGCTGTGGACGAGTGTGATGATCACGGCGTTGGAATTGTAGAGCAGGGTGGTCACCGGCTGATCGATCAGTCCGGCCGACATCAGCCCGGTATTCAGCACGCCCTGATAGCCGAGGATGACCTTCCAGGACATGACGCGCAACAGGTAGCTGGTCCAGCAGGGCACGGTGATGAGGAACAGCCAGAGGTTCTTATGGACACCGCCATGAAAGGAAATGAACCAGGCGACGGGATAGGAAAAAGCGACGGTAATGAGGCTGACGGCAAGCGAGATGGTCAGCGAGCGCCAGAGCAGGTCGCGGTAGATCGGTTCCGTCAGGGCGACGCGATAATTCTCAAGCGTGAAGCTGCGGTCGATGGTTAGGTAATCCTGGGACCAGAAGCTGTAGGCGATGACGATGAGGACCGGCAGGAACAGCAATGCCAGCGCATAGAGCAAGGTTGGCGAGATCAGCGTCAGGCCTTTTGCCTCGTCGCTGGATGTCCATCGGCGGCCACCGGCAAGGGGCCGTCTGCTCTCCGTTTCAACGGAGCCCGGCAGCGCCACCATCAGCGCCGCCTTTCCGGCGGCATGCCGGTACAACAGTGAAAATACAGGGATCGTATCATGTTGTCCGTCCCGGGCGGTTTTCCGCCGTTCTTTGGTTCCCGGATGCAGAATGAGCGCAAAACAGGATTGAACGCAAGTATTTTTTCTGCCAATATTGATTGAACGAACATTCAAAATAATATTAATTATAAATCTAATTCAGATGCTTGCTGTAAAATATAACCGTAAAACTACCTGTGGAGATGGCAGATGGCGGCGAAATGTGAAGGTGTGACCGGTTCCTTCGAGGCGTCGGAAAGCATGGTGGCACTGGCCAAGGACCATCTCGTTCAGCCCTGGCCGACGGCAGGCGAAATCGGCGCTGAGGCACGCGGCGGCATCGTCAGCGGCGATGGCATCTATGTCATCGACGGCGAGGGGCGAAAGCTGATCGACGGTCCTGCCGGCATGTGGTGCGTCAATGCCGGGCACCGGCGCAAGGAGCTTGCCGATGTGCTTTACCAGCAGGCCATGGATCTTTCCTACAATTCGCCCTGGTACACGATGAACGAGCCGTCGGTGACGCTGTCGGCGCGGCTTGCCGGTCATGCGCCCGGCGATCTCAATCATGTCTTCTACACGACCGGCGGTTCTTCCGCCGTCGAGACGGCGCTGCGCTTCATGCAGTTCGCCAACAATGTGAAAGGCCGTCCGGAAAAGAAGCTGATAGTTTCGCGCCAAGGCGGCTACCATGGCTCGACCTATCTGTCGGCATCGCTGAACGGCCGTCCGCGCGATCACGACTGGATGGACAGCGCCAGCGAGCAGGTCGTCAAGCTAACTTGCCCCAATCCTTTCCGCCGACCGGAGGGCATGAGCGAGGCTGAATTCTGCGATGTGCTTGTCGAAGAGTTCCAGTCGGTCATCGAGGCAAGGGGGGCAGATCGGATCGGAGCGTTCATTGCCGAGCCGGTGATGGCATCCGGCGGTGTGATCGTGCCGCCAGATGGCTATTTGCGGCGGATGCGGCAGCTTTGCACGGACAATGACATTCTGTTTATCGCTGACGAAGTGGTGACTGCCTTCGGGCGATTGGGGCATGTCTTTGCGTCCAAGGATGTTTTCGGCATCGAACCCGACATGATCACGTTCGCCAAGGGTGTGACCTCCGGTTATTTCCCGCTCGGCGGGGTGATGATCGCGTCGCGTCTGTTCGAAGAGCTGCGCCGGTCCAACCATCCGGATGCGATGTTCGCGCATGGGCTAACCTATTCCAGCCACCCGATCGGCTGCGCCGTGGCGCTGAAGAACCTCGATATCCTCGAGGAGGGGCTGCTCGAACATGCTCGCGTCATTTCCGGCCACTTCCAGGCCAGCCTGAAGACGCTCGAAGATTTGCCGCTGGTCGGTGAAGTGCGCGGTGTCGGATTGATGGCCTGCGTCGAATGTGTCGCCGACCGGGTGCATAACAATCCGCTGACGCTCGATCTCGAAGTCGGCAAACGCATCGACAAGCATTGCCATGAACTCGGTCTTCTGGTGCGGCCGCTGATCAACATGTGCGTAATGTCGCCGCCGCTGACGATCACCGTGCCGCAGATCGACGAGATGACGGCGATCCTGCGCTCAAGCATCCGCCGGACCATGGATGAGCTGGTGCGAGAAGGGCTTTGGCACGGCTGAGAGACAGACATTCTCTTGAGCATGGCACCCCATTCCCTGCCATGCTCAATTTTAAAGGGCCGGTTTTTCCGGCCCTTTCTTTTGGCTTATTAGAAAGTTGCAGACTGCAACCGGCTGTTCATGCCGGCCATTTCCCGTTCGTCCGGGGCTGCGGGAAGGTTCATCACTGGCAGGATGGCCCGCAGGTGGTCGTGATGGGTGCGCACGCCGTATTCGAGATCGGACAGGTAGAACCCGCTGAAGGCCTTCGAGTTCATGGATTCATTCGACCAGATCGTCAGTTGCACGTCCTCGGCCTGGGTGTCGCGGTCGATGCGGTGGGCGAGATAGCGGGCGGCACGTTGATGCCGTGTCTCGTCCCGGTGCCGGTAAACGCCGCCACGCAGGATCGTTTCGCCGGTCGAGAGCGGAAACTCCTGATAGAACTGGACCGCTTCCGGCGTCACGGCAATCACCGCATTGGGGAAGATGCCGTAATAGATCCAGGCCTTGCGCAGATGCTCCGGCAGGTGTGCCGCCTCCGGGGCGATCTTGACGTAGTTGCGCACACTCCAACGCCGGCCGGCATGCGGGTTGTATGTGGCGAAGGAGCGGCAGAGGCCATTGACGAACGGTTCGTCGTAATAGGTCGAGCCGTAGAGATCCTGCAGCGCCGGATGCGCCATCGCCACGTGGTAGCCTTCGTTGTCGACATCGCGGACGGATTTCCAGTTGACCGGCGAGGCCTGGGTCCAGATATCGGCGGCGGGCACCATGTCTTGTGTCTTGTATTCGCTGAGTTCGGCGGCGAAAGGCTGCATCAATTCCGCAACGGAAGCTTGAGGCCCCGGGGCAAAGCGGATGAAGACGAAGCCCATCCAGACTTCGAGATCGAGCCCGATCAGCCCGAATTCCTGCTTGTCGAGTGGCGGGAAGGAGCGGGGGCGGGCGGCGCCCCGGAGCGTGCCATCGAGGTTGTAGACCCAGCCGTGGAACGGACAGACGAGCGCGTTGCGGCAGGTCCCCTTGTTGTCGGCGACGACGCGCGAGCCGCGATGGCGGCAGATGTTGTGGAAGCCGCGCACGGTGCCGTCCTGGTCGCGCAGGATCAGCGCGCGCTCGCCGACGACGTCCATGGTGATGTAATTGCCTGGGTCTGGAATGTCGGAGACATGGCAGGCGATCTGCCAGTGCTCGCGGAAGACATGTTGTTTTTCAAGCTCCAGAAGGGCGTCGCTGTGATAGCACCAGCCGGGTAGGCCGCTCCGGTCCCAGTCATTGGGAACGCTGATGTTTCGGGTCATTTCGTTCATGAATTTCCCCATATCTTGCTGAACGTTCATTCAATATAATCACATTTTCCTATAAATAGGAATAGGTTGAGGCATCATCTACTCCATGAAATTTCGCAAATTCTGGTGACATCGGGAAAGTTATAGGTTCGCGCAGTTTTGCGACGGGCGTGTACCAATGCCCGATATTGCCATGCTCTCAAGATGAGCGCGCTCGCTATAAAACCTACTTATCCAGTTCCGGATAAACCCGGTCGAGAAAGCCGGGACGCAGCTTCTCGCCGATCATGCAGTCGGTGCGCGGTGTGACCTGTACGGGGATCATCCGCGCCGCCGTCCCCGAGCCGCTGACCTCCATGACCAGTTTCTGCCGGATGGCCACAGCGAAATCTTCCGGCTGGTGAACCGGCAGCACGAACGAGCCGGGACCGCCGATGACGCAGTCGGCATAGTACCGATCAAGCGAAACCGCACCGCCGGAGGGGCGGATGAGAATGGCAAGGCCGTTGATGACGATGCCGCTGGCAACGGCTGCGTTGCGTGCCGGATCAACCGGGGGGCCAAGATTGTTCGGCCCGTCGCCAGAGATGTCGACCACCCGGCGCATCGCATCGTAAGGGCTCACCGATATCAGTTTCGATGCGAAGGTGATGGCATTGGAAATGGAGGTGCCACGACGGGTGAAGACCGGCCGGGAGGCAAGATGTTCGGCCAGCTCCGCCGCATCCCTTGCGTCGTCAATCAATTGCCACTTGATGACGGAGGTTTCGTTGACGCTGCCTGCCCATTCGAAATAGCTGATGGCGATACGGCCGTTGAGGCCGGCCGTGACCGCATTGATGAAATCCGGGTGCCGCAGTGCTTCGACATATCCCATGCGCTGCACCTGCGCTTCTTCAAGATCCATCGACCCCGACATATCGACGGCGAGCACCAGTGCCACATCGATCTGAGCGGCATCTGCGGCCGGTGTCGCAATCGGGGTGCTGGAAATCGTGAGAAACATCGCAAGTGTTGTGAACATCAGGTCATCCAATCGCTGCACCGGATCGTATGAAACAAAAATGTAACACAGATCGTTGGTTAGGTGACCGTCCTGCATGCGAAGGCCTTCAACAATCGGTGATGGGTAACGGAGGCCATTTTTAGTAACCTTTTCGATCGACCGGAGTAGGCGTACGATGCTTATGAAAAACGATACCGACGCGGTCGTTCTTGACCGATTGCAGAAATCGGCGTTCGGATATTTCCTTGAGTTCGTCAATCCTGAAAACGGCCTGATTGCCGATACATCTCTTCCCAATGCTCCATCGAGTATAGCCGCGACCGGGTTTGGACTGTCCAGCTATCCGATCGGTGTAGAACGCGGCTGGATCAGCAGGCAGGATGCTGCTGCAAGAACACTCACCACGTTGCGTTTCTTTGCCGGGAGCCCGCAGAGCCGTGACAAGGACGCAACGGGTTACAAAGGGCTCTATTACCATTTTCTCGACATGAAGACGGGTTTGCGGACATGGCGCAGCGAGCTGTCGCTGATCGACAGCGCGCTCCTTATTGCCGGCATGTTGACTGCCGCTGCCTATTTTACTGAGGACAACGACACCGAGGCTGAGATTAGATCATCTGCGGCCATGCTTTATGCGCGGGCCAATTGGGCCTGGGCTCTCGACGGGAACGGCGCATTGTGGCTGGGCTGGAAACCGCGAACGGGCTTTTTGCCCTATCATTGGACGTCCTACAGCGAAGCAATCATTCTCTATGTTTTGGCGCTTTCGTCGCCCTCCTATCCGATCTGCAAGGAGAGCTATGACGCCTTTACCAGCAAATTCGACTGGATGACGGTAAAGGGCGAGCCGTTTCTCTATGCAGGGCCACTCTTCATCCACCTGTTTTCGCATGCCTGGATCGATTTTCGCGGTATCCGTGATGAAGCCGTGGCGGCCCACGACACCGATTATTTCGAAAACACCCGCCGCGCCATCGCTGTCCAGCGGGATTATGCGATCAAAAATCCAGGCGGCTTTACCGGTTACGGCGCCGACATCTGGGGACTGACATCCTGCGATGGTCCACAGCGCCCCCGCCGCCTGCAGGATGGGCGCCGCCAGGCCTTTGCCGGCTATGCTGCCCGTGGCGCACCTCTCGGTCCGGATGATGGTACGATTGCACCATGGGCGCCGCTTGCCTGTCTGCCGTTTGAGCCGGATCTTGCGATGGCCGCCACGCGTCAGATGCTTTCCAGCTATCCGGGCGTCATTGAAGACGGCCGATTTGCCGGAAGCTTCAATCCGAGCGTTCCAGGAAAGACGCCGGAGGGGTGGCTCAACAATCGCAGCGTCGGGCTTGACCAGGGATTGCTGGTGATGATGGTCGAAAACCACCGCAGCGGCATGATCTGGGATCTGTTGCGCGAGGCGCCGGTTATCCGGCGCGGCCTGTGGCGTGCAGGCTTTTCAGGTGGTTGGCTTCCGGGCTGAGGCATGCGGCCATGGAACGCATGGTTTCGGCGTGCCTGCGGCACAGCAGATTGTTCCAATCTGTGGCGGCTGCATGCTGAACGGCAATAAAGTGTTTGATGTTTTTACGGAACATCAGAACCGCATTTGCGCTGGAGCGGATGATGACGCTACGCGCGCCGATCCTATTTTTCTACAAATTTTGCGTGAAAGGTTGCTAATGCAACTGGCCGCCTTAAATAACACTGAATGGTTGCTTGTATTGTGAGCTACTCGTCGCGCCTAACGGAAAACAGTTCTTTAGGAAACTTGATGTAGAATAGCCGGTGCGCTGAAGCGCGAAGAATCTTTCATAGAGAAAAGAATGAAATCGGCGAGGTCCGAACAGGAATTCCAGAATATTCTTCGCCGCCTGGGACTTGCGCTTGACGCTTCCCAGATCGGCGTGTGGGAGCATGACACGAAAACAGACGAAGTCATCTGGGATTTGCAGATGCACCGTCTCTACCATACCGGCAGAAAGCAACGGCGTGTAGCAGCGGGCGTCTGGCTCAATGCCATCCACCCCGATGACCGTGCCCGGGCCCTGGCGGATTTCGACGCGGCGACGGCGCGAAAGGGGGCTTATTCCTCGGAATACCGAATCGTTCTGCCTAATGGCGACATCCGCTATCTGCGCTCGCGCGCCGATTCCTTCGAGGAAGACGGCAATCTGACCTTCATCGGCGCCGAATGGGACGTGACTGCCGATGTCCTGCTCAATCGCGAGCTTCTGCAGCAAAAGGCGATTGCCGAGGCACGCGCCGTTGCCCTGGAGGCAAGCACGCGACGGATCGAATATGCCGCGGAACACGATTACCTGACGGGGCTTCCCAATCGCCGTTTCTTCGACCGGCGCTTGGCGGAACTGGCCGGGCATCCGGAACTTGAAAAACTGGCGATCCTTCATATCGGTCTTGACCGGTTCAAGCAGGTGAACGACACGGCCGGTCATGCAGTTGGTGACGACGTCTTGAAATCATGTGCCCAGCGCATTGCCTCGGCGGTGCCGAGCAACTCCTTTATCGCCCGCGTTAGCGGTGATGAATTCGCGGTTTTGATCACGAATTTTGGGTCGTTGGAGGACTTAAAAAATCGTGCCGAGCGGCTGGCGCAGCAGCTGAAACAATCCATCTGGCACAATGACGAGGTGCTGCGCACCGGCGCGTCGATCGGTGTTGCCGCCGCCAGTGGCCGCAACGTCGCCAACCTTCTGGCGGATTCTGACATTGCCCTGCACCGCGCAAAAAGGATCGGGCGTGGGCGCGTAGAGATCTTTTCGGCGCAACTGAAGGCGGAGCTCAACAACGAACGGCGGGTTGGAAAACAGTTTGCCCGCGGCCTGGAAAAGGGGGAGTTCATTCCCTACTATCAGGCCCAGGTCGATGCCCGGACGCGGCGTATCGTCGGCATGGAGGTTCTGGCACGCTGGCGTCATCCGAAGCGCGGTTTGCTTCTGCCAGGCGAGTTCATCAAGGTTGCGGGCAGTCTCGGCCGGTTGGACGATCTGGATGCGGCAATCTTGAAGGCGGCGCTGATTGATCGGCAGACCTGGATGGGGCAGGGCGTGCATGTTCCGCGCGTTTCGGTAAACGTCTCGGCCGCCAGGCTTTCGGATCCGCTTTTAATCGACGAACTGCAGCACCTGGGTATCGAACCCAATACGCTGTCGTTCGAATTGCTGGAAACCATCTTTCTTGATGATACCGAAGATGACGTGTTTTCCAATGTCGCCGGGTTGAAGGCCATGGGCATTGACATCGAGATTGATGATTTTGGGTCCGGCCATGCCTCGATCATCGGGTTGGTAAAGCTCAAACCGCGGCGGATGAAGATCGACCGGCAGCTGGTTTTACCGACCACCACGTCTCGCGAACAGAAGCGGCTGTTGCGCTCAATCATCGACATCGCCAAGGCGCTCAATATCGAAGTTGTTGCCGAGGGGGTCGAGACGCTGGAGCACGCAAAGCTCTTGACGCGTCTCGGTTGCGATATCCTACAGGGATATGCCATCGCCTATCCGGCACCTGCCGCCGACATGCTTGCACGGCTGAGGGAAGATCAACGGTCGGGTCTGGTCGCCCAGTGCTGACCGCGCCGCATTTCTTTACTCGCTATTGCGCCAACAGGTCCTGCATGACGCTGATGATGCGGCGATGCTGGTGGGCGTGGCGGGTACGGATGCTGGTGGCGGCGTAGACTGTCTGTTGGATAGGCGGCGCATTTTCGATCGGCAAAGCCGTGCCTTCGTCTGCAAGCCGCAGAGCGGTACTGCTTGTCACATAGGCAGCCCCCCCAAGTGCTTTCAGGAGCCCTGTAATGGCGATGTTCTGTCCCGAGGCTAACGGGGCAGCGGACAGCTGCGGCAGGGCCAGCCGATGTGCCCGGTCGAATGCCGGTGAATAGACGGCCTGGATGTATTTTTCGGGCTGTAACTCACTGACTGTCCGTGCCGTCGTGCCGACCAGCGTGTAGGTCATTTCACCGATCCGCTCATAGTGAAGGTCAGGCAGATAGTGCGGCGTATAGAGAATGGCGAGATCGAGATCGCCGGCCGCCAGATCGCGGTTCATCTGGTTGGAGTAATCAGCTTCCATATAGATCGACGTCGTCGGCAAGTCGGCGCGAACGGCCGATAGCCATTGGCCGGCGAAGGCTTCGGCCAGATCATGCTGGATGCCAAGCCGCATGGAGCGCTCGTAGGTGCCGGCGTTCTCCACCGCCCGCGTTGCCTCGTGCCATTGATGCTGCAATGCCTTGGCATGATCGAGGAAACGCAGGCCGGACGCGGTCGGCGCCGTGCCCCCTTTGTTGCGGGTAAAAAGCTTGCGATTGAACTGCGCTTCCAAAGCCTTGATGCGGTGGGAGACGGTGGATTGCGTGATGTTCAACCGGTCCGCGGTGCGGTTGAAGCTGCGGGTTTCCATCAGGTCGAGGAAGGTTTCGATGAGGTCGATCTGCATGGGTGTGTCCGGGGCGTTGTGGTTCAGACCCCTCCCCAACCCTCCCCACAAGGGGGAGGGAGTTTACCGAGAATGCCGTCCGCTCTTTGCAACCTCCGCTTTTTGCAAGAAGTACAGAAGGCGAGACGGAGCACTGTCGCTCCCTCCCCCTTGTGGGGAGGGTTGGGGAGGGGTCTTCATTCATCTCCAATCTAATCGAATTCTTCGATCAATAAAGCGAATTCTGACCGCTTGATGCCGGCCTGCTTCGTTGCGAAAACTTGTCCCAAACAAGGGAACAGACATGTCGAATTTGCCGTCTTATGCGCGCGTCGTGATCATCGGGGGAGGTGCTGTCGGGGCGTCCTGTCTCTACCATCTGGCCAAGGCCGGCTGGACCGATTGCGTGCTTCTGGAAAGGAACGAGCTGACGGCCGGGTCGACATGGCATGCTGCGGGCAATGTGCCGACATTTTCGTCGTCTTGGTCGATCATGAACATGCAGCGCTATTCGGCTTCGCTCTACCGCGAGCTCGGCGATCTGGTCGATTATCCGATGAACTACCATGTCACCGGCTCGATACGGCTTGGCCATTCGAAGGAACGGCTGCAGGAGTTCAAGCGCGTCGTCGGCATGGGCCGTTACCAGGGCATGGATCTGGACATCCTGTCGCCAGATCAGATTAAGTCGAAATATCCTTTTCTCGAAACCCATGACCTGACCGGCGCGCTCTATGATCCCTATGACGGCGACATCGACCCGGCCCAGCTGACACAGGCGCTGGCCAAGGGCGCCCGCGATATGGGTGCGAAAATCTTCCGCTTCTGTCCCGCCACCGGCGCGCGCCGGGAAAATGACGAGTGGGTGATCTCGACGCCACAGGGCGAGATTCGCTGTGAAAAGGTTGTCAACGCCGCCGGATATTATGCCCGCGAAGTCGGCAAATGGTTCGGCCGTGATGTGCCGATGATGGTGATGAGCCACCAGTACATGCTGTTCGAGGAAATTCCGGAGCTGGCCGTATGGTCGAAGGAAGCCGGCCACAAGCTGCCGCTGTTGCGCGACGTCGACAGCTCCTATTACCTGCGTCAGGAAAAGACCGGGATGAATCTCGGCCCGTATGAGAAGAACTGCAAGGCCCACTGGATCACGCCCGACGACCCGATGCCGGAAGACTTTTCGTTCCAGCTTTTCCCCGACGATCTGGAGCGGTTGGAATGGTATCTGAACGATGCCGTCGAGCGCGTGCCGATCCTCGGCACCGCCGGCCTGTCGCGGATGATCAATGGGCCGATCCCCTATGCGCCCGATGGCAATCCGCTGATCGGTCCGATGCCGGGTGTGCCGAACGCGTTTGAGGCCTGCGTCTTCACCTTCGGCATCTGCCAGGCGGGCGGTGCGGGCAAGGTTTTGGCCGAATGGGTGACGGAGGGGCAGACGGAGTGGGACATGTGGTCCTGCGATCCGCGCCGCTTTACCAACTTTACCGATCAGGACTATTGCATCGCCAAGGGCATGGAAATCTATGGCCATGAATATGCGATGCATTTCCCGAAACACGCCTGGCCTGCCGGCCGCAACAAGAAGCTGTCGCCGATCCATGACCGGATCGCTGCCCTCGGCGCGCAGTTCAAGCCCTACAACGGCTGGGAGCGCGCCAACTGGTATGCCAAGCCGGGCGACGATCTGTCGGAGGAATCGACGCAGACCTGGAATCGGGCCGGTCCTTGGCAAAAGCGCATCGAGGAAGAGTGCCTTGCGGTGCGCGATACCGCCGGCATTCTCGATCTGCCGGGCTTTTCCCGGTTCCGCCTGAAGGGCGAAGGCGCACGCGACTGGCTGCTGGGCCTCACCACCGGCAAGGTGCCGAAGCAGGGGCGCATCGGTCTTGCCTATTTCTCCGACGATAAGGGCCGCATCGTCACCGAAATGTCGGTCATGGCGCTGGAGGAGGATTTCTTCTTCTTGATCACGGCGGCGACCGCGCAGTGGCACGATTTCGAGTGGTTGCAAAAGCACCTGCCGAAGGACGCGGCGTTTACGCTGGACGATGTCACCGAAAGCTTCACCTGCCAGATTCTTTCCGGTCCGAAATCACGTGACATTTTGGCAGAGGTTTCGAATGCCGATCTGGCGAAAGGCTGGCTGACGCATCAGTCGGTGCAGATCGCCGGGCTGTGGTGCCAGCTGGTGCGCGTGTCCTTTGCCGGTGAACTCGGCTGGGAAATCCATTCCAAGATCGATGATACCGCTTCAATCTTCGATGCCGTCTGGGCTGCCGGGCAAAAGCACGGGCTCAAGCCTTTTGGCATGGAAGCGCTGGATTCGCTTCGGATCGAGAAGGGATACCGTGCCTGGAAGGGTGATCTTTCCACCGACTACACCATTCTGCAGGGCGGGCTTGAGCGCTTTGTCGATTGGGCGAAGCCCGACTTCAAGGGCAAGGCGGCGCTGGAACGCGAGAAACAGCAGGGCGTGACCAAGCGCTTTGTGACGCTGGTGGTGGACGCAGGCGATTGCGATGCGCCCTATATGTCGACGCTCTGGCATGGCGGAAAGGTGGTCGGCGAAACGACATCCGGCAACTGGGGTTACCGGATCGGCAAATCGGTGGCGCTCGGCATGCTGCGCGCCGATCTGGCCGAGCCCGGTACTGAAATTGAAGTCGAAATCTACGGCGACCGCTTCAAGGCTGTCGTGCATGCGGACGAGCCGCTGTTCGATCCCAAGAATGAAAGACTGCGCGCATGAGCAAGCCCATCCCCAAAAAGGCCCGCGCGGTCATTATCGGCGGCGGCGTATCGGGCTGTTCGGTCGCCTATCATCTGGCGAAACTCGGCTGGACGGACGTGGTCCTGCTTGAGCGCAAGCAGCTGACATCGGGCACGACCTGGCATGCGGCCGGTCTGATTGGCCAATTGCGCGCCTCGCAGAACATGACCCGGCTCGCCAAATATTCGGCCGATCTCTACACCAAGCTCGAGGCCGAGACCGGCATCGGCACCGGCATGCGGCAGTGCGGCTCGATCACGGTAGCGCTGACGGAAGAACGCAGACAGGAAATCTACCGGCAGGCCTCGCTTGCCCGGGCCTTCGATGTTGATGTGCGGGAAATTTCGCCCGATGAAGTCAAGGCGATGTATCCGCATTTGAATGTCTCGGATGTGGTCGCCGCTGTGCACCTGCCGCTTGATGGACAGTGCGATCCCGCCAATATCGCCATGGCGCTGGCCAAGGGTGCGCGGCAGAACGGCGCGACCATTCTTGAAGGCGTCAAGGTGACGGCGGTCCACAAGAAGGACGGTCGGGTGTCCGGCGTCACCTGCGAGCAGAACGGCGAGACGTTCACGATCGAGACGGAGAACGTCGTCAACGCGGCCGGCATGTGGGGCAGGGAACTCGGCAACATGTCCGGCGTCACTGTCCCGCTACATGCCTGCGAGCATTTCTATATCGTCACCGAGCCGGTCGCCGGGCTGCAGCGACTGCCGGTGCTGCGTGTGCCGGACGAATGCACCTATTACAAGGAGGATGCCGGCAAGATGCTGATCGGCGCCTTCGAACTGAAGGCCAAGCCCTGGGGCATGGATGGGATCAGCGAGGATTTCTGCTTCGACCAGCTGCCAGAGGATTTCGATCACTTTCAGCCGATCCTCGAAAATGCCATTGGCCGCATGCCGATGCTGGAAACGGCCGGGATCCACACGTTCTTCAACGGCCCGGAAAGCTTTACGCCCGACGACCGCTACTATCTGGGTGAGGCGCCGGAGCTGAAGGGATACTGGGTGGCGGCCGGTTACAATTCGATCGGCATCGTTTCCTCCGGCGGCGCCGGCATGGCGCTGGCGCAGTGGATGAACGATGGCGAGCCGCCTTTCGACCTCTGGGAAGTCGATATCCGCCGGGCACAACCCTTCCAGAGGAATCGCACCTATCTTAGGGAACGCGTCACCGAAACGCTTGGATTGCTTTATGCCGACCATTTCCCCTATCGCCAGATGGCCACGGCACGCGGGGTGCGGCGTACCCCCCTGCACGAACATCTGAAGGCACGCGGTGCCGTGTTCGGCGAGGTGGCGGGCTGGGAGCGGGCCAACTGGTTTGCCAGAGAAGGCCAGGAGCGCGAGTACAAATACAGCTGGAAGCGGCAGAACTGGTTCGACAACCAGCGGGACGAACATATGGCGATCCGGAGCGGTGTCGGCCTGATCGACATGACGTCGTTCGGCAAGATCCGCGTCGAGGGCCGCGATGCGCTTACCTTCCTGCAGAAGCTCTGCGCCAACCAGCTGGATGTTGCCACGAACCGCATCGTCTATACCCAGATGCTCAATGCCCGTGGCGGTATCGAAAGCGACCTGACCGTTACGCGATTGTCGGAAACTGCCTTCCTGCTGGTCGTTCCCGGGGCGACGCTTCAACGTGACCTTGCCTGGCTGCGCAAGCACCTTGCCGATGAATTTGTTGTCATCACCGATGTGACCGCCGCGGAATCGGTGCTCTGCGTCATGGGGCCGAAGGCGCGCGAGCTGATGCAGAAGGTCAGCCCCAACGATTTTTCCAATGCAGCCCATCCGTTTGGCACTGCCCGCGAGATCGAGGTCGGCATGGGCCTCGCCCGCGCCCACCGCGTCACCTATGTTGGCGAACTCGGCTGGGAGCTGTATGTCTCGACCGACCAGACGGCGCATGTCTTCGAGACGCTGGAAGCGGCGGGGGTGGATATCGGCCTGAAGCTTTGCGGTATCCATACGCTCGACTCGTGCCGCATCGAAAAGGCCTTCCGCCATTTCGGCCATGACATCACCGATGAGGATCATGTTCTGGAAGCCGGTCTTGGTTTTGCGGTGAAGCCGGCCAAGGGCGAGTTTATCGGCCGCGATGCCGTTTTGAGAAAGCAGGGCAAAGGGCTGTCGCGCCGGCTGGTGCAGTTTCGCCTGACCGATCCGGAGCCCCTGTTGTTCCACAACGAGGCTGTGGTCCGTGATGGCAGGATCGTCGGCACGATCACGTCAGGCAATTATGGCCACCATCTCGGCGGTGCGATCGGGCTTGGCTATGTGCCGTGCAAGGGCGAGAACGAGGCGGATGTGCTGGGCTCGGCTTACGAGATCGAGATTGCCGGGACGCGGGTGAAGGCGGCGGCGTCGCTTGCGCCGATGTATGATCCGAAGTCGGAGCGGGTGAGGGTTTAAGCCTTTCGGCTTCAGATGAAGATTGCCCCTCATCCGCCCTGTCGGGCACCTTCTCCCCGTAAACGGGGAGAAGGGATATGCGGCGGCCTCTGTCGTCCCCTCTCCCCGTTTACGGGGAGAGGGCTAGGGTGAGGGGCTTTTGTCCGCCAGAATTGAGTGCGCGCGCCGGAACGCGATTTTTCCGGATGTTTTCAAGGAGATGAAAGCCATGCTCGCGCCAGAAACAAAGACGACCGAAAAGCCGATGGACCGCATCGATCAGCTTGTCGCCGCCCACAAGCCCGGCCATGGTCTCGCCCGGCCGTTCTACCGGGACGTGGATATCTACGAGCGCGATCTGGAGCGCGTCTTCCGGCGCCACTGGCACTGCGTCGCGCATGAGAGCGTCATCCCCAAGCCGAACGATTTCGAGGTCTTTCGCATGGCCTCCGAGCAGGTGATCCTGACGCGGCATTCGGATGGGACTGTCCATGCCATTCTCAATGTCTGCCGCCATCGCGGCGCCGAGGTCTGCACCAAGGACAAGGGCAATGCCCGTGTCTTCGTCTGTCCCTATCATGCCTGGACCTATGGCAATGACGGATCCTTGCGGGCAGCCCGGTTGATGCCGAAGGATTTCAGGCGGGAAGATCACGGGCTGAAGAACCTGCATGTGCGTGTGGTCGAAGGTCTGGTGTTCATTTCCTTTGCCGACAATCCGCTGGATTTCACCGAGGTCGAAAACCTTTTGCATGCCACTTGCGGTCAATATGGCTGGGGGCAGGCCAAGGTCGCCTACCGGCAGCGCTATCCGGTCGATGCCAACTGGAAGCTGGCGGTCGAGAACTATGTCGAGTGCTACCATTGCGGTCCGGCCCATCCGGAATATTCGCAGACCCATGCGCTGGAACAGCCACTGCACATGATCGAGGCGCTGAATGCGGCGATGGAGGAGCGCACCTGCGCCCTCGGCATCCAGGTCGGGTCCGGTGACCACTGGCAGACCTCGGAAAACGGCAAGGAAACTATCCATGCCTTCCGTTATGCGCTCTATGATGGCGTCAAGACCGGCAGCCAGGACGGTTCGCCGCTCAGCACCCTGATGGGCCGCTTTACCGAATTCGACGGTGGCGTCACCTCCGTCCATCTCGGCGGCACATCGTTCCTCGTCTGCTATCCGGATCACGGCATGATCTACCGGTTCATTCCCAAAGGACCGGAAGCCTGCGAGATGGAGCTGATCTGGCTGGTCAATGGCGAAGCGGAAGAGGGTGTCGATTACGACCTCGAAAAGCTGAAATGGCTCTGGACCGTGACCACCGACGAGGACAAATCGATCATCGAGCACACTTCGCGCGGCGTGCGTTCGCATTATTTCGTGCCCGGCCCGATCGCGCCGATGGAGCAGAACGAACTGCGCTATATCAACTGGTATCTCGACGAGATCAGCCGGCCCTGACCAAGAGCGGGTGCGTTATTGCACTGCCACACCGCGGATGTTGGAAATCTGCGCCGTCCATTTCGGCGCTGCAGGCTCGACGCCGAAGCGGGAGGGAAAGGTGAAGAAGGTTTCGAACGCCTGTTCCCGGCCGGCGGGAACGCGGGCAAGAATCAGGGCCGTGTCTTCGCCGACCGTTTTGCAGACATCATCAGGGCAGTCCTGAAGCGTCACGGTCAGATTGAAATTGGTCAGATTGGCGGCACTTTTGTTCACGACCGTACCGGTGACCCGGTAGCTCGTATCAGGCCGGTTGCGGGTGAACTGCAGGCCTTCCAGCGCAATCTCTTCCGGCAGGATGACCGGACGGTTCTGGGTGAAGGGGGGCGGATCGCTGTCGTTGCTCTCGCCAGCACTGTCTCTCATCCAGACAACGAAAGCCGACACAAGCCCCAAAGCGACAAGAATGCTCAGCACCGGTTCTGCAAAGCGCCGGAAGCGCGATGAGCGCATGGCGAAATATACGATTAAAAGGCCTGCTATCGCAGGGAAAATCCAGATCATCAAAGTCCTCCAGCCTCCTATATAGGCGGGGCGGCGCCGCGATGGAAGCGGCTGCGGCACGAACCGGCGATCGTAGGCGCCAGCGGAACAAAGTACGGGATCGACCGTTACTTGCTCGTCGCCCCCGACATGTTTCAATTGCGGAAAAGGAAGAGAACAATGGCCGAGAAAGCCCTGGAAGACCTGTTCTATGATATGCTCAAGGATGTCTACTACGCCGAGCGCAAGATCCTCAAAACCTTGCCGAAAATGGCCAAGGGCGCGCAGAGCCCGAAGCTGAAGGCGGCGTTTGAAAAGCATCGTGATGAGACCGAAGGCCAGATCGAGCGCCTGCAGCAGGTGTTTGAAATCTTCGGCAAGCGCGCTGTCGGCAAGACCTGCCCGGCGATCGACGGTATTGTCGAGGAAGGCGAGGAAATCCTCGAAGAATTCAAGGGTTCACCAGCGCTTGATGCCGGCCTGTTGGCAACAGCCCAAGCCGTCGAACATTATGAAATGGCCCGTTACGGCACCCTGAAGACCTGGGCCGGTATGCTCGGACTCACAGATGCGGTCAAGCTGCTGGACGAGACCCTGCAGCAGGAAGGCGCTACCGATCACGCGCTGACCGCACTGGCGGAAGCTTCAGTCAACGCAACGGCGATGAAAAAAGCCGCTTAACGGGACTGCACCACAATGGCCGGAGACCGATCTCCGGCCAATTCTATTGCAGGCTGATCCAGTAGGAGCCACGGAACGGAACCGCGGCAAAGCGCTCGTTGATTTCGTTTAGCGACTGATCCGGATCGACATTGGCAAATATGTCCGGCCGCAGCCAGTGGGCAAAGGCTTCCGCTGCGAGAATGTTCAACGGCACGGCGTTGAAGAAATTCCACAATCCATGCACCCGGCCTGTCTGGACGCCCGAGAGGTTGGCCAGAACAGGATTTTTCACGGCTTCGCCAAGTGTCCGGCGGGCCTCGTCGGCGGGAATGCCGGGACCAATAGAAAAGACGCTGTAGGTGCCGCCCGGCGAAGCGGTGGCGATATAGACGTCCGGGTCGGCCTCGATCAGATACTCGCTGCTGACAATGCCGCCCTGGCGCGGCAGGTTCTTGTCCGCAATGTTGCGGCTGCCGGTAATGCCGATAAACTCGCCGAGGCCGCCTGTGCCATAGGCATAGCAGCAGCGATCGGGATTGGGGAATGCGTCCATCAGCACGGTCGGGCCGGGCTCCGGATTGGCGGCGACCCGGTCGGTGATGCGCTTCAAGTGTTCCTCGTAGAAATCGGCAAAGGCGTTTGCCTGCTCTTCGCGCTCCAGGATCTTGCCGAGCAGCCGCATGTTGTCGGGTGTGTTCTCCAAGGGATCGCTGTTGAAATCGACGACGAAGACCGGAACACCGGTGCTTTCGAGATAGTCGATCGCCCGCTTGCCGAGATCGGTATCGGCCTGCCAGTTGGCCATGATGGCAAGATCGGCCTTCAAAGACAGGATGGTTTCGAAGGACAGGCCGTCGCCGGTGCCATTGCCGATGATCGGGACGCTGGCCAGGGCCGGAAACTTTTCAACGAAGTCTTTGTAGATTTCCGGGTTGTCGCCCTTTAGGTCTCCCGACCAGCCGGCCAGCAGGCTGACGGGATCGGGATGGATCAGCGACAGCGCCACCAGATTGAAGCCGCTGCCGAGCAGGATGGCTTTGGGCTTTTCCTTGATCGTCACCTGCCGGCCAATCGCGTCGGTCAATGTCAACGGCCAGCGCTCCTGCGCATTCAACATGGCGGCACAGGCCAGAAACAGGCCGAGGGTCAACAGAAGGAGGCGTTTCACGATCATTGCTTTCTTTGGCATTGCTTTCTCTGGGCGGGCAGGGCGCAGAGTTCGCCGCAGCTTGGTATGCCCGGCAGAAGGTAGCGCAGGCAGCAGACCTTGCGGCGGCAGAGGGTTTCTTCGCCTTCCACTTCGTGGCGCAGGCAGCCGAGGAACGGGTTGGCGCTGCCGTCCGGCAGGTGCGGCTGCGAAAACAGCGCGCGCGACGCCCAGGCGTCGCCATCGGCCGGGCGCTCCCGCTCGGTGGCGTTGAAGGCGTAGTCGATATAGACAGCCGCATTGTTCCAGGCGAGTTTTGGCGCAATGCCGCCAAGTGACTTCAATTGCACAACAATTTCGGCGAGATGCTGGCTGACCAGTGGCATGACGAAGGACAAAAGGCTCGCGTCCTTGCCTTCGCTCCAATCGCCTTCACGGGCGAGACCGAGCGCGCGCGGCAGCCCGTCTTCGGCAAGCGCGATGGTCGTGTCGCTGGCTGCGACCGGCAGAACATGCTCGGCGCGGCGGGCAACGATATAGGGGATCGTCAGCATCGAGAAATAGTAGAGCGACCACATGGACGCAACGGCGCGCCGGTCGGGGTTGCCATGGGTGCTGGCATAGGTATCAAGGGCAGCGGTAAAGCCGCCGGAGCCGAAAAATTCGGCAAGCGGAACGCCACCTTCCAGCTCCGACGACAACATCATCTTTTCGCCGCACCAGGCATGCTCGCCGGCAAACACCTCCTTCAGGCCGGATGGCCTGAAGGAGGTGTTTGTGTCGTGAGTGGAAGCAGTCGCGTTTGTCAAAAGATCACCAGTCGTCTTCAATGATTTTGATGCCTGCCGGCACCAATAGCGGGGACATGGCAAGGGCTTTAAATCGCTTGTAAGGTGACTTCTTCTATCAAGTTTATTCGGCCGGAAAAGCAAAACTATTCAACCGAGTGAAAATTTCCCGATCCCTGTGGCAGAGGGCTCAGCTGCTTGAAACCAGTTCGTATTGCTGCACGAGATACAGGAAAGGCCTCGCGCATTGATAGAGCGAGGCCCGTGGCCGGTGATGCTGGTGGCCTGGCAGCCTATCCGTGATTGATCATCACGTGCCTGACGGCGGTGTAGTCCTCCAGTGCATAGATCGACATATCCTTGCCGTAGCCGGACTGCTTGACACCGCCATGGGGCATTTCGTTGGTCAGCATGAAGTGGGTGTTGATCCAGGTGCAGCCATATTGCAGGCGGGATGCGGCTTTCATCGCCTTGGAGATGTCCTTGGTCCATACGGAGGAGGCAAGGCCGTAGTCGCTGTCGTTCGCCCATTTCACGGCCTGGTCGTTTTCGGTGAAGCGGGTGATGGAGACGACGGGGCCGAAGACTTCGCGGCGGACGATCTCGTCTTCCTGGGTGGCGCCGGCAACGACGGTCGGCTGGAAGAAGAAGCCGTCCTTGCTGCCGATTGCGCCGCCGGTGGTGATCTCGATATGTTTCTGCTCGGTGGCGCGCTCGACGAAGCTTGCGACCCGGTCGCGCTGGCGCTTTGAGATCAGCGGGCCGATCTCGTTTTCAGTATCGTCGGCTAGATTGTACTTGATCGTCGAGACGGCGGAGGTGAGGTCGGCGACCAGCTTTTCGTAGATGCCGTCCTGCGCGTAGATGCGGCAGGCGGCGGTGCAGTCCTGACCGGCATTGTAATAACCGAAGGTGCGGATGCCGTTGACGACGGCTTCGAGGTCGGCGTCGTCGTAGACGATGACCGGCGCCTTGCCGCCGAGTTCGAGATGGGTGCGCTTGACGGTTTTCGCGGCCGCCTGCAGCACTTTCTTGCCGGTTGCGATATCACCGGTGATCGACACCATGCCGATCTTCGGATGGTTGATCAGCGTATTGCCGACCGTGTCTCCGCGGCCGAGAATGACATTGACGACGCCTTCCGGCAGAATGTTGGCCAAGAGGCGGGCCATCTTCAGCGCGGTTAGCGGCGTCTGTTCCGACGGCTTGAAGACGACGGTATTGCCGCCGGCAATCGCCGGCGCCAGCTTCCAGGCCATCATCATCAACGGGTAGTTCCATGGTGCGATCGAGCCGATGATGCCAACGGGATCGCGGCGGATCATAGAGGTGTGGCCGGGCAGATATTCGCCGCCAACAGGCGCATGCAGCGTGCGGATGGCACCGGCGAAAAAGCGCCAGCAGTCGATGATCGCCGGCAGTTCGTCATTGCGCACGGCATTGATCGGCTTGCCGCAGTTCAGTGCCTCGAGTGCTGCGAAGGCATCGGCGTCCTTTTCGATGGCATCGGCGATTTTCAATAGATAGCCCGAGCGCTCGCCGGGCGTGGTCATCGACCATGTAACGAAAGCCTTTTCGGCGGCCTCGACGGCGCGCTCGATCTGGGATTGCGAGGCCTCGGCGAGGTCGATGATCTTGGCGCCGGTGCGCGGGTTGAGGATCAGTTCCTCTGCCTCGGTTCCGGCTTCGAATGTCGATCCGATCAGCAATTGCGTGTCCATAGAAGTTCTCCGTTGTTTTGACGGAGCGAATAGCGAGTAGCGAGTAGCGAACAGGGTCTTAAACCGCTCGTGGACGTAACACCCTATTCGCTACTCGCTACCCCCTATTCGCTCAAATTCATTTTCCCGCACCGGCGATCTGGTCGCCGTCGCGCGTGAGGTAATAGGCGGCCAGGATCGGCAGGAAGGTAACCAGCATCACCACCATGGCGACGACATTGGTGACCGGCCGCTGGCGCGGGCGGATGAGTTCTTCGAGCATCCAGATCGGCAGTGTCGATTGCTGGCCACCGGTGAAGGTGGTGACGATCACCTCATCGAAGGACAGCGCGAAGGCAAGCATGCCGCCGGCCAGAAGTGCGGTGCCGATGTTCGGCAGGATGATATGACGGAAGGTCTGGAAACCGTCGGCGCCGAGATCCATCGAGGCCTCGATCAGCGAGCCGGAGACCCGGCGGAAGCGGGCGACGGCATTGTTGTAGACGACGACGATGCAGAAGGTGGCGTGGCCGAGCACGATGGTCCAGAACGAGAAGGGAATGTCGGCAAACGAGAAGGCCGAGCGTAGCGCGATGCCGGTGATGATGCCGGGAAGGGCTATCGGCAGGATGACCAGTAGAGAGATGGTTTCGCGGCCGAAGAAACGCGTCTGGCTGACGGCGGCGGCGCAGAGCGTGCCGAGCACCAGCGCAATCGCCGTGGCGATGGTGGCGACCTTGACCGACAAGGTCAGTGCTGCCCAAACATCCGGCCGGTTCCAGGTGACGGCGAACCATTGCAGCGTCAGGCCGGGCGGTGGGAACTGGTAGCTCTTTTCCTCGGTGGTGAAGGCATAAAGAAAGATCAAAAGGATCGGGATATGCAGAAAGGCGAGACCGCCGATGGCGGCGATCTTCAGGCCAAGCGGAGCGGAGGTGGAGCGGTCAGAGCGCATCGAAGGCTCCCAAACGTTTGGCCATCCAGAGATAGAGGCCCATGATGACGATCGGCACGACGGTGAAGGCGGCAGCGAGCGGGATATTGCCGGCGGTGCCTTGCTGCGCATAGACGGCCTGGCCGATGAACAGCCGCGAAGAGCCGACGATCTGCGGGATGATGTAGTCGCCGAGCGTCAGCGAAAACGTGAAGATCGAGCCGGCGACGATGCCGGGAAGGGCGAGCGGCAGGAGCACGTAGCGGAAGGTCTGCCCCGGATGGCCGCCGAGATCGGAGGAGGCCTCGATCAGATTGCCGGGCACGCGCTCCAGCGCCGCCTGGATCGGCAGGATCATGAAAGGCATCCAGACATAGACGAAAACGAGAAAGGTGCCCGTATAGCTGACCGAGAGCGAATTGCCGCCGATGACGGGCAGCGACAGCCAGGCATCGAGCAGCCAGAGCAGATGCAGCTCGGCGAAGATCCAGGTGAGGATGCCTTCCTTGGCGAGGATCAGCTTCCAGGCGTAGATCTTGACGAGATAGCTCGACCAGAGCGGCAGCATGATGCCGAGATAGAACACCGCCTTCCATTTTCCCTTGGCATAGCGCGCCGCGTAATAGGCGATCGGGAAGGCGATCAGGGCGGAGAAGATCGTCACCACGGCTGCCATCGTCACGGTGCGGACGATGATGTCGAAATTGGCGTCCGACAACAGCTGTTTGTAGGTCGCGAACGTGAACTCGTAATTGATCAGGCCGGAGAAGTCGTCGATCGAAAAGAAGCTCTGCAGCAGCAGGGCAAACAGCGAGCCGAGATAAATGATGCCGAGCCAGAGGACGGGCGGGCCGAGCAGGATCGCCAAAAGAACGTGCGGGTGCTTCCAGAGGAAGTCCGACAGCCGTCCCGTCAGGCCGGGCCTGTTGGGAAGGATGGTTACGGGGGTGACAAGCGCGCTCATGCTTCCTCCATCAGGTGAAGGTCGTTGCGCGAAAACGCCAGCTGCACCTCGGCACCGATATCGGGCACCGGCATGGCGGCGGGGCTGGCGACGATGATCTTTTCGCCGCTGCAATCGACGCTGACACGGTTGGTCGCGCCCAAAAAGCTGCGGGCGGTGACAGTGCCGGGCAGGCTCAGCTGTTCGGCCCAGGATGTGCCGATGGCGATGGCTTCCGGGCGCAGGCTGGCGGCTTTCGCCGGAACCCCGAGCCTGGCGCAGGTGGCGCTGGAGAGCACATTCGAGGAGCCGACGAAATCGGCCACGAAGCGGGTTTGCGGCCGCTTGTAGATATCTTCCGGCGTGCCGAGCTGCTGGATCTTGCCGTCGTTGAAGACGGCAATGCGGTCGGCCATCGACAGGGCCTCGCCCTGGTCATGGGTGACGAAGACGAAGGTGATACCGAGCGACTTCTGCAGGGTTTTCAGCTCTTCTTGCATCTGCTCGCGCAGCTTGAGATCAAGCGCGCCAAGCGGTTCATCGAGCAAAAGCACCTTGGGCTTGTTGACAAGGGCGCGGGCAAGAGCGACACGCTGGCGCTGGCCGCCGGACAGCTGTCCCGGGCGGCGCTGGCCGTAGCCCGGCAGCTTGACCATGGCGAGCGCGTCTTCCGCGGCCTTGCGCCGCTCCTCCTTGCCAACGCCCTTGACCATCAGGCCATAGGCGACATTGTCGAGAATGGAGAGATGCGGGAAGAGGGCATAGTCCTGAAACACCGTGTTGACGCTGCGGCGATAGGGCGGCACGCCTTCGGCGGTCTCGCCAAAAATCTCGATATGGCCGCCGGTTGGCTGCTCGAAGCCGGCCATCAGCCGCAGGCAGGTGGTCTTGCCGGAACCGGACGGGCCGAGCATGGCAAAGAACTCGCCGGCTACGATTTCAAGATCGACCGCATCGACGGCTTTGACGGCACCGAAATGGCGCGAGACATTTTCGAACAGGACGGCGGCGGTCATGGGGTACTCCGGAAATTGGTGTGTTGCGAACCGGGCATGACGGTTCAATACCCTCCCCCTGAGGGGGAGGGTCGGAGCGTAGCTCCGGGGTGGGGTGATCTTTTGATGATGCGGTGGGTCACCCCCACCCGCGCATTCGCGCGACCTCCCCCCTCAAGGGGGAGGTAAAATCAACGCCCGCCGATGACGCCGATATAGTCGGAGACCCAGCGGTGATAGGGCACGCACTCGCTCTGGCTGGCGCATTTGGAAACGGGCGTCTTCCAGAACTTGATCTTCGCGAAGTCGTTGTAGCCGTTGGCAGCGCAGCCTTCGTCGGTTAGCAGTTCATTGCCTTTACAAGCGGCAGGTACTGAGGGAACGGTGCCGAACCAGGCCGAGACATCGCCCTGGACCTTGGGCGACAGCGTATGTTCCATCCACATATAGGCGCAGTTGGGGTGTTCGCTCTCGGCATGCAACATGGTGGTGTCGGCCCAGCCTGTGGCGCCTTCTTCCGGGAAGACCGAGGCGATCGGCTGCTTTTCGGCCTTCAGCAGGTTGACCTGGAAAGGCCAGGAGCCGGAGGCGACGACGCCTTCGTTCTTGAAGTCGTCGATCTGGATCATCGCATCATGCCAGTAGCGGTTCGCCAGGGTGCGCTGGACGCGTAGCACGTCGAGAGCGGCTTTGTACTGGTCTTCGTTGAGTTCGTAGGGATCCTTGATGCCGAGTTCCGGCTTGTGGAACATCAGGTAGTTGGCAGCGTCGGCCACATGGATCGGGCCGTCATAGGCCTGGATTCGGCCCTTGTTGGACTTGCCGTCCGGCAGGGGCATTTCTTCGAAAACAACCTTCCAGCTCTTTGGCGCCTCGCCCTTGAAGGCTTCGGTATTGTACATCAAAACGTTCGGTCCCCAGACATATGGGGTACCGTAGTGGGTGCCATTGACCGTATTCCAAGGCGCGCTCTGCAAGCGTTCGTCGATGGTCGACCAGCTCGGAATGAGGGCAGTGTTGATCGGCTGGACACGCTTGCCGGCCACCAGCCGCAGCGAGGCGTCGCCCGATGCAGTGACGAGGTCGAAGCCGCCTTCGTTCATCAGCGCGACCATTTCATCGGAGGTCGCAGCCGTCTTGACGCTGACCTTGCAACCGGTCTGCTTTTCGAAGCCGGTGACCCAGTCATAGGCCTTGTCGGTCTCGCCGCGCTCGATATAGCCGGCCCAGGCAACGATCGACAGTTCGCCTTCGCCCTTGCCGAGTTCCTTCAAGGGCTCAGTGGCGAAAGCATGGGTGGCGAAAGCGAGCGAAAGGGTGAGCGCGGTGCAGGATTTCAGAATCTGCTTCATCTTCAGTCTCCCGTTTTGGTGTCCGAATTTTTCGGTCTTGTTCCCAAAACGAAAGGTGCCTCTATTTCGCCGCTTTCGCAAATTCATTAATCAGAATGGCGCTATCGGTTTTTCCGATATCTCTCGATTTTATCGCGGCCGTCCACTCCTCAGCGCTTCCGCCACCCCGATAAAATCCTTAGCCGATTGCGGCAGGCCCGATCCCTTGCGCCAGACCATGCCGACTTGGACGACGGGCAGGGCGCCGGAGACGTCGCGGCTTTCGATGCGGTCGCCTTCCAGCGACCAGGGGCGGTAAACCAGATCGGGCAGCAGCGCGATGCCGGCGCCGGTGGCGACGAGGCTGCGCACCGCTTCGACGGAGCGTGTGCGAAACGCTACATGCGGGCGGGCGCCAAGTGCTGTCAGAAGCTTGCCGGTATTTTCCTCGATTTCATCGACCGTCAGCATGATCAACGGCTCCTTGGCGATATCGGCAACCGAGATGATATCGGCGGAGACCAGCGGATGGCCGAGCGGCAGCCAGAGCCGGTAGGGCGAGGTCTCGATGATCTCTGCCTGCAGTGCCATGCGGTCGCGCAGGTTGGAGATCACCATGACGGCGACATCGAGTTCGCCACCGACCAACAGATGTTCGAGATAGGAACCGTTGTCCTCGATGGCGCTGACTTCGACGCCGGGGCAGGCGCGGCGGTAGCGGGCGAGCAGATCGGAAAGCACATAACCGGCGACCAGCGAGGTGACGCCGAGATTGAGCTTGCCGCCGGTACGCTCCTCCCGCTCCTGCGAAAATGACCGGCGGGCATCGGAAACTCCAGCAAGGATTTTCGTCGCATGGCGCAGGAACTGATGGCCATTATGGGTGATGTGCAGCCCGCGCGGATGGCGCTCGAACAGTTCGACACCCAGATCGGTCTCCAGCTCCTTGACCGCTTCGGTGATCGACGATTGCGAGATCGACATGTTCTGCGCCGCACGGGTGACGGAGCCCTGTTCGGCGACGGCGATGAAATACTGGAGCTGACGGAGCGTGAAGGCCATGGCCTAGCTAACACGGTTGCGGGGGGAGATGGCAAGGCTCACAAAGGTTTGGCGTAACCCTCTCGATCAACTGTCGTCCCAGTCCTCGGGAAAATCCCGGCCTCCGTAGAAAATGCGCAGGATGCGAACAGTCTCGCTTTCCACGACGAACGCGATCGATGCGCGCCGTTCGAAGCCAATGATCCGCAGACCCGGATAAAGGTCGTCGCGCTTTGCGCCACGAAAGGGAAATTCAGCAAGGGAGATGCATGCATGTTCGATACGGGCAATATAGGCTCCGGCCCGATCATGGCTGCTGTTTTCGGCGATGTACTCATAGAGTGCGACAAGATCGTTTTCCGCAAAGGGACGGAAGACAATCTTGTAGGCCATGCTCACTGCCCTTCGGCATGACGGGCGCGAAGGCGCGCAAAGACATCGGCGGCCGTTACATCAGGCCGGGGATCGTCGATTGCTTCCCGGATTTTCGCGCGCATGATCTGGCTCAAAGCAGCCTCTTCTCGGTCAAGCGCACGCAAACCGGCGCGGATAACTTCGCTGGCGGATTCGTAGGCGCCTGACTGCAGGCGATCCTCCAGGAGAGCCTGCTGTTTTCCAAGCGTGACGGTGATGGGTTTGCTGGTTCGCATGCGCAGATATTAACATGGGTGCATGACATTGTCATACCCAGACGGCTGGGGAATTTGCAGGATGTCGGATTGAGGACAGAACGGTCCAAAAATCCGGGTATGTTCGGGTACCAAATCAGGATCGTTTCTTCATGACCAAAGATCGCCCAATCCCCACCGAACCCGGCATTCTTGCCTTCCACAAGCGCTGCCAGGATTTCTATCCGGCCGATGCCGTCGATGCCTCCATCCAGCAACAGCGCGCATGGTATGACGCGCTGTGCGCCGAGTTCGATGCACCGTCGCCGGAAGGGCTGACGCGGCAGGACGAGGCGGTTGGCGGGCGTATTCCGGTTCGCCGGTATCAGCCAGCAGAAATCGCGACGCAGACCCGTATCTTCTACATTCACGGCGGCGGTTTCGTCGTCGGATCGCTGGACAGCCATGATGCCATCTGTGCCGAGATTGCGCGTGCGGCAAAGGCGGAACTGGTGTCCATCGATTACCGGCTGGCACCGGAGCATGTCTGGCCGGCCGCGTTTGACGATTGTTTCGAGGTGCTGCGATGGCTGTTGGCCGATGGGCGGCCGCTGGTCGTGGCGGGTGACAGTGCCGGCGGCAATCTGGCGGCGGGAATGGTGCTGAAGGCCAAGGCCGAGGCAATCAATGGTATCGTTGGGCAGGTGCTGATCTATCCGGGGCTCGGTGGTGATCTTGTCTCGGGTTCATATGAAGAGATGGCTGAGGCGCCGGGCCTGACGAGCGCCGATGTCGCCTATTACCGGGATGTACTGAAAGCATCGGCAGACAATGTCTTTGCCCATCCCTTGAAAGCTGCCGATTTTTCCGGCCTGCCGCCCGCCTATATCACGGCGGCGCATTTCGATCCGCTGCGCGATGATGCCGCTTTGTATGCGCAACGGCTGATTGCTGCGGGTGTCAACGTCACCTATCGCGATGAGCCACAGATGATCCATGCGTGGCTGCGCGCCCGTCACATGAGCGAGGGCGCGCGGGACGGCTTTGGGCGGCTGTGCCGTGGTGTCAGCGAACTCGTCGGTACGCTCTGATCAGCCCTTGGCTTTGAGGACGAGAACCGGAGTGGCGCTGAATTCCGTCGGGAAGAGCGCCTTGAGGTTCTCGATCTTCGGCATGTCGTTGTAGACGATGTAAGGGTAGGTCGGGTTGAGTGTCAGGAAATCCTGGTGGTATTCCTCGGCCGGGTAGAAGGCGGTGATGTCTGACACCTTGGTGACGACCGGTTCGCCATAGACCTTTGCCTTGTCGAGCTGGGCGATATAGCTTTGCGCGATCTTCTTCTGCTCGCCGTTGGTGGTGAAGATTTCCGAGCGATACTGGGTGCCGTGGTCCGGTCCCTGATAGTTCAGTTGGGTCGGGTTGTGTGCGACCGAGAAGTAAATCTGCAGCAACTGGCCGTAGGTGACCATCTTCGGGTTATAGGTGACTTCGACCGCCTCGGCATGGCCGGTGTCGCCGCCGCTGACGGTTTCGTAGATGGCGGTATCCTTGGCGCCGCCGGAATAGCCGGAGACGGCGTTCTTGACGCCCTTCACATGCTGGAAAACGCCCTGCACGCCCCAGAAGCAGCCGCCGGCGAAGACGGCTTTCTCTGTGCTGGCAGTCACTGCCTCATCGATGGCGGGGGGCGGAATGACCACGGCCTCTTCGGCGGCGTTGCTGAATGTCGAGGACATCGAAAACACCGCAGCAGCAATGGCCGTCACGCCGGCAAGCCCGAAAATGAGCGGGCGTTTGGCCGTGTTCGAAATCCTGTCTTTTCCAAGCTGCGGCATGATAATCCTCCTACGATGATGTTGGCACAGGCACCCGCTGCCGATTGCAGCGACATGCGCCCTTGCTTTATGAGCAAACTGTGGCCAACCCGAACGGGCTGGTCAAATCGCAAATGCGTGCGTAACGCCAAAGTGACAGGCCGCAGATGAGGATACACGTCCGTGTGATCTGGCGGGGATTAGGGCAGGGAGACTGGCATGAGCGGCATGACCGATCTTAAAACGCTGTTGCGTGAAATGCGTCCGGACTTGCGTCCGGGCGACTATGTCTATTGCAGCGTGCCGGCGCAGGAGACCGCATGGCGTTCACTGGAGCCGCTGGGCTTCTTCCGGGAGGACGAGGGGGTGACCTTGATTCTGGAAAAGGCTGATGCCGACAAGGCGGGGCTGACCTATGGCCCGGTGATGCGCTGTATCACGCTGACGGTGCATTCGGCGCTTGAAGCCGTCGGACTGACGGCGGCGGTCGCGGTGGCGCTGACGCGGCATGGCATCAGCGCCAATGTGGTCGCGGCCTATCACCACGACCACATTTTCGTGCCTGCAAACGATGCGGAACGGGCACTTGCGGCCCTGGCAGAGGCCACCCCCGTCATTACATGAAGTCGCGTGGCACGCGCGTATCGAAGGTTTTTTCGAAGATTTGCGTCTCCCCTTCGAAAGCGGTCACTGAGGCCGACGTTAGCCATTGGGTTGCCGTGCAAGCAATCCGCGAGACCGAAACGGTCTTGACCGACCAGTTTTCGCGTTTGGCAATGCAGGTCCAGGTCGAGATGCCCGTCATGGACAAGGGGGCGTCCGCTGCAATTGTCCAGGTTTCGTCGCGGATATCCTGGGTGGCGAGCCCGCTGTCCGGATGTTCGGTCAAGCCGCCATCCTCGTAGATATGGTAGTGCGTCTGGCCGGTCGTCAGGTCGCGCTCGACCCGGCGGCTGGTACTGCCGGGCGTGCGCTCGATATATTTCGGCAGCGGATCGCGATTGGCAGGCTCCGGCATGGTGATGGCCTGATGTTCGCCGAGTTTCGGCAAGGCCAGCCCCAGCGAGGCGAGGTCCAATGTCAGGCCGGGATCGGACGGGGCGGGCAGGATCATTGGCCAATAGGCGGTTGAGAGCGACAACCGGATACGGTGGCCCACGCCAAAACGATAGCCACAGGCGTCGAGAACCAGCTGCACCCTGGTTTTCTTGCCGTGTTCCATCGGCTTCGGTTCGGCATTGCCGTCGCGGTGGGCGAGGTTGAGGACGCCGTAGGTGACGCGGGTGGCGCTGCCGTCGGGATGGATATCAACGACACGGGCAATGAGATTGGCCCAATCGGCGTCGCAGGCCAGCTCGACCGTCAGCACCGGTTGGCCAAGATAGTCCATTGCCTGTGTCAGCGGCGCTGTTTCGAAGGTGAGCGAACCGGCATCGTCGATGCGCTGGTCGCCGGCCATTTCGGCGTCGGGTTTCAGGGTGAACCATTCGCCGGACGCCGTGCCGATATCGAGCGGCGATTTCAGGTAGACGTTGTGGTCATGGGCACCGGCGATCGGCATGCCCTCGTTAAGGCTACCGAACTGATCGACATAGAAGGTCTGCATTTCCGGCGGGCGCCATTCATCCTTTGCCACCCAGAAGCCGGGATCGACATTGCGTCGCAGTGCCGGTTTTGGGCCATCGAGGATGAAGGCGCGCATCTGCGGCAGTGCCTCGACGCCGGTCTTTTCGTCGCGCAGCCAATGGTTCCACCAGGCAATCGCCTCGCCATGGAAATCGGCACGTGGTTTTGGCCAGGCGAAATGCGGATATTTGTGCACCCAGGGACCGATCAGGGCTTTCACCTTGCCGCCCAGACCTTCGGCTGCCTTCATCGGCGTGTTGCGGTAACCGTCGGCCCAGCCGGCAATGACCATGGCCGGGACCGGAAAGCCGTCGAAATCCTCACAGATCGAGCCGTGCTCCCAGAAAGCGTCACGGCGCTGGTGCTCCAGCCATTCCTCCATGAAATAGGGCTCGTTCTCCAGCCGCTCCAGCCACATCTCCTTCCATTTGTCGCCGACCAGCGCCGGATCGGGCGAGCGCGACTGGTAGGCAAGCATGGTCGCTGCCCAGGAGAGCTGGGCGGAAAGATGCGTGCCGTTCTTGTAGTGGATGTCATCATTGTAGCGATCGACGGTGGAGGCGATGGAGATCACCGCCTTCAGCGCCGGTGGCTTCAGCGCCGCGACCTGCAGGCAGTTGAAGCCCCCCCAGGAAATGCCCATCATGCCGACATTGCCGTTTGACCAGGGCTGGGCGGCGATCCAGGCGATCAGCTCGCAGCCGTCGCTCAGTTCGCGCGGCGTGTATTCGCCATCGATGACGCCGTCGCTTTCGCCGGAGCCGCGGATATCGACACGCACGCCGGCAATGCCGGCGGCCGCAAAGACCGGATAGGTGGACTCGTCGCGGGCGTTGGTGCCGCCGCGCTTGCGATAGGGCAGGTATTCGAGCACCGCCGGAACGGGGCTGGTGTCAGCACCATCCGGCATCCAGATGCGGGCGGAAAGCCGCGTGCCGTCGGCGAGAATGATCCACTCGTTCTCGATTAGGGTGAAGCTGCGTTTGGACATGCCATCCATCTTCGTCATTCCGCTTTTCAATTGTCGAACCAGACGCGGCTTGCCACATAGCCGTTCGAAAGGTCATTGCCGATATCGTGGACAAAGCCCTTCAGCGATGTCGAGGCGGCGTTCACATAGTCGTTGAAAACAGGCAGGATGAGGCCGCCTTCGTCCCGGACCGTCAGTGCCATGGTGCGGTAAAGGTCCTTGCGTTTGGTCTCGTCGAGCTCGGAGCGTGCCTGAAGCAGGATCTTGTCGAAATCCTCACGCTTGAAGCGGGTGTCGTTCCATTCGGCCGTCGACAGATAGGATGTCGAATAGCGCGAATCCTGCGTCGGGCGGCCGCCCCAGTAGGAGGCGCAGAACGGCTGGACGTTCCAGACATTGGTCCAGTAGCCATCTTCCGGCTCGCGCTGGACCTTGATCTGGATGCCGGCCTTGCTGGCGCTTTCCTGAAACAGCACGGCGGCATCGACGGCGCCGGCAAAGGCAGCATCCGAGGTGCGTAGCGGGATCGGCCGGTCGTGACCGGATTTCTTGTAGTGGAATGCCGCCTTGTCCGGGTCGTAAGTGCGCTGCTCGATGCCTTCAGGCGCCAGCGCATAGTTCTCGTTGACCGGATAGTCATTGCCGATCTTGCCGTAGCCGCCAAGGATACGGTCGAGAATTGCCTGGCGGTCGATCGCGTATTTCAGCGCCAGACGGAGGTCGTTATTGTCGAAGGGCGTGGTGTCGCAGTGCATCAGGAAGCTGTAGAAACCCTTGCCTGCAGTTTTCAGGATCTCGACCTTCGGCGCGCGCTTCAGCATCGGGACCGTCTTCGGATCAATGTTGTTGATGAAATGCACCTGGCCGGAGGCCAGTGCCGCGACCCGTGCCGTGTTGTCGTTCATGACGATGATCTCGACACTGTCGACAAAGCCTCGATCCGAGCGCCAGTCGGCGGGGTTCTTTTCAAAGGTGGCGCGCAGGCCGGCTTCATAGCTTACAAGCTTGTAGGGGCCGGTGCCGATTGTCGAGGTCGGATTGCTGACGCCGCCGCCCGGCTGGATGATCAGGTGGTAGTCGGTCAGGATCAGCGGCAGATCCGCATTGCCTTCGGTAAGCGTCAGGACGAGCTCGCCGGCCTTGTCCTCGATCGTCTTGATCGAGCGCATCAGGCCGAGTGCGCCGGATTTGGAGCCTTCGTCGGCATGGCGCTTCAGGGTGGCGATGACATCGGCCATCGTCAGCGGGCTGCCGTCGTGGAACGTCACGCCGCTGCGCAGCTTGAACGTCCAGACGGACGCATCGGGAGAAGGTGTCCAGGATTCGGCAAGCGAAGGCAGGGCTGCGCCTGTCGCCGGGTCGGACTCCACCAGCGTGTCGCCCCACAGATGGCCGATGGTGAACAGGACGGAACCGCTATAGGTGGCCGGATCGAGCGAATCGGTGGTGGCGCCGCCCTTGAGGCCGAGCTTGAGGTGACCGCCACGCTTGGGCTCTTCCGCGCGTGCCGTGCCGGCGATCAATGTGCCGGAGAAGCCGGCCGCAAGACCGAGTGCCACGGTGCCGCCGAGGAAGGTTCGGCGGTTGACCCCACCGTTCGCAATCAGACTATCGGGCTTCTGGGTGAAATCACGCATTCGCTGTTCCCTTTATGGCTGGTTTTCATGAGGAAACGTAGTGGTAAACGCATACGGCACAATTTCGCGACTTGACGCTGATTGACGTGACTTTACGCTATGCAGAACTGCGAAGGGAACTGCCCTGTCCGATATCGATACTTTTACCGAAAATCTGCGCTTTGCCTGCGCTACGCGGCCGTCGATTTCGCAGATCTGCCGGGAGATCGGTATCAATCGCCAGCAATTCAACCGCTATATTTCCGGCGAAGCCCGGCCGTCGGCGCACAACCTTGCCCGCATCGCCGTGTTCTTCGGCGTGGGGGCTCAGGACTTTTCCCTTGCCTCGTCGGTATTCCAGACACGCATGATGCGCCCGGATCAGCGGAGGGTGGATGGCGGGCTTTTGCTGGAAGGGCTTCCGGGCGATCTGCCGTCGCTTCGCCGGCATCTGGGCTATTTCCAGACCTACCATTTTTCGCCGTCATGGCCCGGGCTTATCGTCTGTTCCTGTGCGAGACTTCTGGAGGAAAACGGCTCCGTTCATGTCAAGTCGATCGAGCGCATCCGTGATGCGGCCCATGAGATCCAGCAGTACTCGAAATATGTCGGCCTTGCGGCTTTCCTGCGAAACCGCATTTTCATCACCGAGCGAAGCGTCAGCCGGCAGCCGATGATGTCACAGACGATCCTGATACCGTTCGAGGTGCATCAGCGGGTCTACCTGCGCGGCGTCACGATGGGTGTTTCCTGGCGCAAGGAAAACCTGCCCTATGCATCGCGCGTCATCTGGCGTCATCTCGGCACCGATCCGGACAAGCGTCAGGTTCTGTCGCGCTGCGGCGTGCTGCCGGAAAACTCACGGCAATTGCCGGCAACCGTGCGCAGCTATCTTGACGCGCCGTCATCCGGCATCCTGTCCGTTCCGGAGAATTTCTAAGCAGCCCGTCGCACTGTTGCCCGTTTGGTCATAGGATCTGAGCGACGCAAACGGGAGGATGTGATGATGTCGAAGGCCGTTGTTGCTGTATTGATGCTGCTTGGCTTTTTTGCCCGGCCGGTTCTGGCCGATGATGCCGCACCTTCGCCGCTTGCCGGCTGCGCGATGTCCGGTGCATCGAGTGTTTTCATCGGCGGGGCGCCGGCATTGAGACTGTCGGATGTGGTCAATTGTCCGGCCGATCTCTACGAAATCGTTCCAGGCATCATGATCGAAGGTCAGCCACTTGTTCGGGTGCGTTCCGGATTATTGGAAAAGGCCGATTGTGCCACCAAGGGCGAAACGACGGTGACGGCAAACAATCACCCGATGCAGCGGCTGGGCGACGTCAGCTGCACGACCAAATGACCGGCTGACGGCCATTCCTTCCCTTCACAGATGCGCGAAGGGAAGGCGGTTTTCGCTTCGTCAGTTGCCAGCGCTTTCCATCCGGCGCGTCGTCAGGACCTTTTCCAGCCAGCCGATCTCCATTTCCGGAACCGACTTCAACAGTAGATCGGTATAGTCGTCGAAGGGTGGCGAGAGCACTTTCGACTTCGGCCCGAAACGCACCAGCTTGCCACGATGCATGACGGCAACCGAGTCTGCAATGGCGCGGACAATGGCGATGTCGTGGGTGATAAAGACATAGGAAACAGCGGTTTCCTCCTGAAGCCTCAGAAGAAGATTCAGGATGCCTTCGGCCACCAGCGGATCGAGCGCCGAGGTCGGTTCGTCGCAAAGGATCAGTTCCGGCTTTGCGGCCAGCGCCCTTGCGATCGCCACACGCTGCTTCTGGCCACCCGACAGTTCCGCCGGATAGCGGTCGAGGAAACGGTCGCCCATCTCGATCTGGTCGAGCAGCTGCTTGACCCGCTCCGTCTTCTTCGCCCCGTGCAGGCCATAGTAGAAGGAGATCGGCCGGCCGACGATATCGCGCACCGTCTGGCGCGGGTTCATCGCCGTATCGGCCATCTGGTAGATCATCTGCACGCGGCGCAGCTCTTCCTTGCTTCGCCCGCTGAGCGCCTTCGGCAGCACCTTGCCATCAAAGGTGATCGTGCCTTCCGAGGGCGGCAGGAGCCCGGTGATGACACGGGCGAGCGTCGATTTTCCGGAACCGCTTTCGCCGACGATCGCCAGCGTCTGGCCCTTGGGCAGATGCATGGACACATCGTGCAGCACCTTGAAGCCATTGGCGTAACCGGCGCTGATATGGTCGATCTTCAGCAGCGTGTTGCTCTGGTCTTTGGCTTCCTCGCGCCGCGCCTGGCGGACGCTGACCAGCGCTCGCGTATAGTCCTCGTTCGGCGCTTCGATGATCTGCTTGGTCGTGCCGTATTCGACGGTCTTGCCATGGCGCAGCACCATGATGTCGTCGGAAATCTGGGCGACGACGGCAAGGTCGTGGGTGATGTAGAGCGCAGCCGTATGCGTCTCCTCGATGGCATGCTTGATCGCCGCCAGCACGTCGATCTGGGTAGTGACGTCGAGCGCTGTTGTCGGTTCATCGAAGACGATCAGTTCCGGATTGGGGCAGAGCGCCATGGCGGTCATGGCGCGTTGCAGCTGGCCGCCGGAAACCTGGTGGGGATAGCGGTTGCCAAACGTTTCCGGGTTGGGCAGGCCGAGCACCTGGAACAGATACAAGGCCCGTTTTTCGGCTTCCGGCCGGGTCATGATCTTGTGGCGCAGTGCCGCCTCGATCACCTGTTCGCCAAGCTTGTGGGCCGGATTGAAGGCTGCGGCTGCCGATTGGGCGACATAGCAGACCTTGAAGCCGCGAATGGTGCGCACGCCGTCCCGGCCGAGCGTCAGGATGTCCTTGCCGTTGAGCAGGACCTGCCCGCCCGTGATTGCAGCACCGCCGCGGCCATAGGCGAGGGCGGAGAGGCCAATGGTCGATTTGCCCGCACCGCTTTCGCCGATCAGACCGAGCACCTTGCCCTTCTGGACATCGAAGGAGACGTTTTCCACCAGGGTTACCGTTTTCGGCGGCTCGCCCGGTGGATAGCTTGTCGCTTCGATCTTCAGGTCCTTTACAGACAGCAGACCGTTCTTAGGCAAAGATTCACGCATCGCCGCGCCCTCCCTTGAGGCTCGAGGTTCGCTTCATCAGCCAGTCGACGACGAGGTTGACGCAGATGGCAAGGCCGGCAATCGCACCGCCCGGCACCAGGGCCGCCGAGATGCCGAAGATGATGCCGTCCTTGTTGTCCTTGACCATGCCGCCCCAGTCGGCGGCCGGCGGCTGGATGCCGAGGCCGAGGAAGGAGAGAGTGGACAGGAACAGGATCGAGAAGGCAAAGCGCAGTCCGAACTCGGCCAGAAGCGGTGACAGGGTATTGGGCAGGATTTCCCGAAAAATGATCCAGCGTGTGCCTTCGCCGCGCAGACGTGCTGCCTCGACAAACTCCATGACCGCCACATCGAGAGCAACAGCGCGGCCGATGCGGAAGACGCGGGTACTGTCGAGGATGGCCATGACCAGAATGAGGATCCACAGCTGCTGCGGCAGGACGGCAAGCACGACGAGGGCGAAGATCAGCGTCGGGATCGCCATCATCAGATCGTTGAAACGCGAGAACAGCTGATCGACAAGGCCGCCGGTGACGGCTGCGGTGAACGACAGAAGCATGCCGAGCGAAAACGAGATGACCGTGGCGGCCAGGGCGACGAAGATCGTGGTTCGCGCGCCAAAAATCAGGCGGGACAGAAGGTCCCGGCCGAGATTGTCGGTGCCGAGCAGGAAGTCGCCGCCCATGGGCAGCCAGATATCGCCGACGACATCGCGTTCGCCGAAAGGCGCGATCCAGGGCGCGAAGATGGCACAGAACAGGGCCAGCGCAATGCCGATAATGCCAACCCAGGCGCTGAGGGGAATGGAACTCAATCTCATCGTGGATGCCTCAATCTCGGATTGGCGAGGATGGCGAGAATATCCGCAGCCATGTTGAGGAAAATGTAGAAGGCGGCAAAGATCAGGCCGCAGGCCTGCACCACCGGCATGTCGCGCACCGTCACCGCATCGACCATATACTGGCCCATGCCCGGATAGACGAACACCACTTCCACGACGACGACGCCGACCACGAGATAGGCGAGGTTGAGCGCAATGACATTGATGACCGGGGCGACGGCGTTGGGAGCGGCGTGCCGGGCAATGATACGGAAAGCGCTGAGGCCCTTGAGTTCCGCCGTCTCGACATAGGCCGAGGACATGACGTTGAGGATGGCGGCGCGGGTCATGCGCATCATGTGGGCGAGAACGACCAGCACCAGCGTTGCCACCGGCAGGGCGATGGCGGAGAGCCGCTCGCCGAAGGTCATGCCGTCATAAACGGTGGCAGGGAAGGTCGCGACCCCCATCTGAACGGCAAAGAACAGGATGAGGAGATAGCCAACGAAGAACTCGGGCAGCGAGATGGCCGCCAGAGAGACGACGTTCATGATCTTGTCCGGCAATCGGTTTCGATACTGCACGGCAAGCATGCCGAGCCCGACCGCCAGCGGAACGGAGATGATCGCGGCGAAGAAGGCGAGGAACAGGGAGTTTCCGAGACGCTTGCCGATCTGCTCGCTGACGGAATTCTTGCTGGCCCAGGATTTTCCGAAGTCACCCTTCAGCGCGCTGCCAAGCCAACTGACATACCGTTCCGTCACAGGACGATCGAGACCGAGATCCTTGCGGATGTTTTCTACGGCTTGCGGTGTTGCCGACTGACCGAGATAGGTCGTGGCAAAGTCACCGGGTAGAGCTTCCACTCCGCCGAAGATCATCAGCGATACGGCAAAAAGGAGACCAACGCTTAAACCCAGCCGCTGGATGATGAGCGCCGCCAAAGGGCGGCGAAGGGTGAAACGGCGCCAGAACGTGCCGGTGACGACGCCGGGTGGTGGCGTCACCATCGTTCCGGAAACGGGGGTGGACTGCGAGAGGCTTTCGCCTCCCGCAGCAGTGCCCGTTGTATGCGCCGGACCCGTGACCGGTCCGCCCGCCATCAGGCGTCGAGCCAGACGCGGGTTGCGACGAACCCGTTCGACATGTCGTTGCCAACGTCCTTGACGTAGCCCTTCACCTGCTTGGTGCTGGCGTTCACGAAGTCGTTGAACATCGGCAGGATGACGCCGCCTTCGTCGCGGACCATCGTTGCCATCGCGGTGTAGAGTTCCTTGCGCTTGGCGTCGTCCAGCTCGGAGCGGGCTTCGAGCAGCACCTTGTCGAAATCAGGCCGCTTGAACCGGGTGTCGTTCCAGTCTGCCGTCGACAGATAGGCGGTGGAATACATCAGGTCCTGCGTCGGACGGCCACCCCAGTAGGAGGTCGAGAACGGCTGTACGTTCCAGACATTGGTCCAGTAGCCATCGCCCGGCTCGCGCTTGACCTCGATATTGATGCCGGCCTTCTTGGCGCTTTCCTGATAGAGCACGGCCGCATCGACCGCACCGGGGAAGGCGACGTCCGACGTGCGCAAGAGAACCGAGCCGTCATGGCCGGATTTCTTGTAGTGGAAGGCAGCCTTATCCGGATCGTAGGTGCGCTGCTCGATGCTGTCCGGGAAGAGGGCATAGGTCGAGTTGATCGGGAAGTCGTTACCGACCTTGCCGTAGCCGCCGAGAATCTTGTCAACCATCGTTTCGCGGTCCATCGCGTATTTCAGGGCCAGACGAAGGTCGTTATTGTCGAACGGTGCGGTGTTGCAATGCATGATGAAGACGTAGTGGCCGCGGCCCGAGGTCGACAAAATTTCGACATTCGGTGCGCGCTTCAGCAAACCGACCGTTTTTGGATCGACGCGGTTGATGAAATGCACCTGACCGGACGACAGGGCTGCCATGCGGGCGGTCGCGTCGTTCATGACGATGATCTCGACGGAATCGACGAACCCGCGATCGGTACGCCAATATTCCGGGAATTTTTCGAAGGTCGCCCGGACGCCCGGTTCCCAGCTGGTCATCTTGTAGGGACCGGTGCCGATGGCGGCTTCCGGATCGTCGAGGCCTCCGTTCGGCTGGATGACCAGATGATAGGCGCTGAGCAGCAGCGGCATGTCAGCGTTGCCCTCGTTGAGCGTCACCACCAGATTGCCGCCGTCGGCCTTGATTTCCTTGATCGACTTCATGACGCCAAGAGCGCCGGATTCTGATTTTTCGTCGGAATGCCGCTTCAGCGTCGCGACGACGTCATCGACCGTCAGATCCTTGCCGTTGTGGAATTTGACGCCGCTGCGGATCTTGAAGGTCCAGGTGACGGCATCCTTCGACGGTTCCCAGGATTCGGCAAGCGATGGTACAGGCGCGCCGGTGAAGGGGTCGGATTCGACGAGAAGGTCGCCCCAGTTGTGGCTGGTCACAAAGGTGACCTGCGACAGGTTCTTGCCTGGATCTTTGCTGTCGGTGGCCGAGCCGCCTTCCAGGCCAAGCTTCAGATGGCCACCCTTCTTGGGCTCCTGTGCCTCAGCGCTAGAGGCAAACAAAGTGCTGGCGCTGGAGAGCGCAACACCCGCAGCCACGGTGCGGCCTATGAATTCGCGGCGGTTCATCTTGCCCATCATGACCTGATTGGCGAGGTAGTTCTTGTAATCACTCATTCCCCTGTTCCCTTTGTTGAATGGCTTTTCGCCGTTTTTGATTATTATTTTTCGATCGATGTCGATCAGGTGGTTGCTAGAATGCATGCCCAAAGGCAGCGATGCCAGTCACTTTTGCGGATTGCTCTGCCGCGATCAAAAACCTTTCCAAGGTGGGCGCGTTCTGTTGCCAAAATACCCGTTAAAATTAATGGTATCGTGTCAGTAGATCTCTGTATTCATATAAAAATTCTGCAGTTATCATAAATAAGGCTTATGGCAATCCGGCGTAGGTAACCGGCTGTCTTTCCCATCAGCAAACGCTTCCCGGCTGTTATTTTCCCTTCCAGGCGGGATCGCGTTTTTCCGAAAATGCCCGTGCGCCTTCCAGCTGGTCTTCGCTCGAATAGAGGATATCGACCGTCTTGAACTGGCGCTTGGTGATCTTGTTCATCGTCGTCTGGAAATCCTCGCCTTCGGCAGCGCGGACCACTTCCTTGATGGCGGCGTAGACCAGCGGCGGGCCGCTTTCGAGCAGGCGGGCGAGCTCCCAGGCGCGCTCCATAAGCTTATCTGCTGCTATGATCTCGTTGACGAAGCCCCAGCGGTGAGCTTCTGCCGCATCCAGCCAGCGGCCGGTGAACAGCATGTCCATGGCGATATGATAGGGGATGCGCTTGGGCAGCTTGATCGAAGCGGCATCGGCGACGGTACCGGAGCGGATTTCCGGTAGCGCGAAGGTCGCGTGTTCGGCGGCAAGGATCATGTCGGTCGATAGGGCAATTTCCAGACCACCGCCACAGCAGATGCCGTTGATCGCAGCGATGACCGGTTTGTTGAGGTCGCGCAGTTCCTGCATGCCACCGAAGCCGCCAATGCCATAGTCACCGTCAACAGCGTCGCCGCCGGCGGCCGCCTTCAGATCCCATCCCGGACAGAAGAATTTTTCACCGGCACCGGTGATAATGGCGACCCGCAGCGTTGCGTCATCGCGAAAACCGGCAAAGATTTCGCCCATGATGCGGCTGGTCACCAGATCGATCGCGTTGGCCTTCGGCCGATCGATGGTGACTTCGAGAATGCCGCCTTCGCGGCGCGTTCTGATAGGTCCGGTCATAGGCGTCATTTCCTTCGACGGATCAGGGCATCGGCTGCAACGGTCCCGGACCCTTGCGGTAACACCATGATAGGATTGATATCGAGTTCTTCGAGTATTGTAGCGTTTGCTGCGACATAGGATGCGACGGCAGCGACAGAGGCCGTGAGTGCTTGAATGTCGCCCTTTGGGCCGCCGCGATAGCCATCGAGCAGTTTCTTGATTTTCAGGCCGGAAATGGCCTCGATAATGGCTTCCGGTATGGTTGGAAGGGTCAAAATCGCCGAATCCTCCAGCAATTCCACCAGGATTCCGCCTGCACCGATGGTCAGCACCAGACCGGCAACAGGATCACGCAACGCCCCGACGATGATTTCAGCGACGGGTTTTGCGATCATTTTTTCGACGAGATAGGCGGATGCGACGCTTTTCATGGCGTCTGCCGCGTCCAGAACCGATTGGCGGTCGCCAAGATTGAGCTTGACGGCGCCAGCTTCAGTCTTATGGGCGACGCCGAGGCCCTTGAGCACCACGGGAAATCCGAGCATTTCAGCGGCATCTGCTGCCTCATCTGCAGTGGAGGCTGCTTTGCCCGTCGGGACCGCTAGACCGAATTTTGCCAGCTCGGCCTTTGCCTCGTTTTCGCTGATGGTGATGATCTCGCCGTCTTCCGCATGTGCGGACAGGAGCGGCGCTGGGGCCGGTTTTGCCCAGATGGCACCGATACCGGCCGAGATTTCGGCAGCGGCCAGCGCCTCGTCAATACCGGAAAAGGCGACGACACCAGACGCCATCAGCGACAGGGCCGTGTCTTCGGGCATATTTTCACCGAGGCTGGCGACGATGCCGGCAACGGCCCCGGTCGCCTTGGCGGAGGCGATGACAGCCTCGCAAGTGGTATTCCAATCGGCCGCGTCGCAGCGATCCTGGCGAGGGAAATCGAGAACGATGAGATTGAGCGCATAATCGCCTTTCATCATCGCGGTAAAGGCCGTCGTCTGCTTTTCCAGGTTGCCCCAGACGAAGGTGTGATAGTCGAGCGGATTGGCGATGGTGACCATTTCGCCGAGGCTTTCGCGCAACGGCTGGCGCTGCTCCTCTTTCAGCGCCCGGAACACGGTCTTCCGTTTCACACCGGCATCAGCCATCAGCGAAGCTTCGCCACCGGAACAGCTCATCGAGGAAACGTCATAGTTTTTCAGCGGCGGATGCAAGTGCAGTAGTTTCAGGGTTTCCAACAGTTCCGGCAGTGTATCGACCCGGCCGATGCCGAGGCGTTCGAGGACGGCACTGGAAACGGCGTCATTGCCCGCAAGAGATGCGGTATGCGAGACCGTCGCCAGTTGTGCGGCTTCGGACTTGCCGACCTTTAATGTGACCACAGGCTTTTTCAGTTCGCGCGCCCGCGTTGCCAGCCGCTGCAGGGCCTCGATGCTGTCGAAGCCCTCGATATGCAGGCCGACGGCGGTAACGCGCGGATCTTCGAGTGCCGCGATGGCGAGTTCCGACAGACCTGTCTGCGCCTGGTTTCCGGCGGTCATGATATAGGCGAGCGGCAGGCCGCGCATCTGCATGGAAATGTTGCAGGCGATGTTTGACGACTGCGTGAGAACGGCGACGCCGCGTTCGACGCGCTGCATGCCATGCTGGTCAGGCCAGAGCAGGGCACCGTCCAGCGCATTGATGAAGCCATAGCAATTGGGGCCGACGATCGGCATATCGCCGGCGGCCGCAACCAGCGCCTCCTGCAGGTCGTTGCCATCGGCAAGCTCGCTGACAGCCTCGCGGAAACCGGAAGCATAGCAGATGGCGCCGCCGGCGCCGCGGGCGGACAGATCGCGGATGATCTCGATGGTGAGCTGGCGGTTGACGCCGACAAAGGAAGCGTCGGGAGCTGCCGGCAGTTCGGCCACCGAGCGATAGCAGCGGCGGCCGAGGATTTCGTCCTGTTTCGGATGCACGGGCCAGATATCGCCGGTGAACCCCATCTTGTGGCATTGTTCGATGACCCGGCGTGCTTCCTTGCCGCCGAAGACGGCGATGGATTTGGGCCGGATCAGGCGATCGAGGGAGCGCGTCATGATCTTACTCCGAACACGCCGTTCCTCTTTTCCCCAGCGGGGAGAAGGTGGCCCGAGAGGGCCGGATGAGGGGAGCGCAAAGCGCAGAAATGGCGAGGTTGCGCCTTGGAGTTATAATTCGCACCGGCTCGGGGCGATGGCTTCGCCCCCCTCATCCGGCGCGTTGCGCCCCCTTCTCCCCGCTGGGGAGAAGGGGGAGACTGCCGCGCCGTCTGAAACAGAGACATGGAAAATATGATCATCCTCACGCTCCCAGCGGACGCAGGAGGTCGCGGCTGATGATGTGACGCTGGATTTCCGAGGTGCCGTCCCAGATTCGTTCGACACGGGCATCGCGCCAGAAGCGGGCAAGCGGCAGGTCGTCCATCAGGCCCATGCCGCCATAGATCTGGATCGCCTCGTCCGTAACGCGCGACAGCATCTCCGAGGCATAGAGCTTGGCCGAGGCGATTTCGCGGTTGGCCGGAAGCTTCTGGTCGAGCCGCCAGGCGGCCGCCAATGTCAAGTAATCGGCGGCGTCAATCTCGGTGATCATGTCAGCGAGCTTGAAAGAGACGCCCTGATTGGCGCCGATCGGCTTGCCGAACTGTTTGCGCTCGGCGGCATAGCGCAGGGCATAGTCGAACACCCGGCGGGCGCGGCCGACGCAAGTCGCGGCAACGGTGATGCGGGTGGCGTAGAGCCAGTCATTGGCGATGTCGAAACCCTTGTGGACTTCGCCCAGAATGGCGGACGAGGGCAGGCGGCAATCGTCAAACGAGAGGATGCAGTTCTTGTAGCCGCGATGCGAGACTGAATCGTAGCCGTTGCGGATTTCAAAGCCCGGTGTGCCGCGATCGACGAGAAAACAGGTGATCTTCTTTTTTGGGCCACGCGGGGTTTCCTCTTCGCCGGTAGCGATGAAGACGATGACGAAATCGGCGATATTGGCATGCGAAATGAAGTGCTTGGTGCCGTTGACGATCCAGTCGTCGCCATCGGGCTTGGCAAAACATTTCATGCCGCGCACGTCGGAACCGGCATCCGGCTCGGTCATGGCGAGCGCATCGAATTTCTCGCCCTTGACGGCGGGGATCAGGTATTTTTCGCGCTGCTCGTCATTGCAGGCCATGAGGATGCCGGACGGGCGGCCGAAGAACACGGTGAGACCCATCGAGCCACGGCCAAGCTCGCGCTCGACCAGCGTGAAGGTCTGGTGGTCGAGGCCGGCACCGCCAACCTCTTCCGGCATGTTGCAGGCAAAGAAGCCGAGATCCTTGCACTTTTGCGCAATCTCCTGGCCGAGCTCCTTCGGCACGATACCGGTGCGCTCGACCTCGTTCTCATGCGGATAGATTTCGGTCTCGACAAAGCCGCGAACGGTGTCGACGATCATCTGCTGTTCTTCGGTCAGTGCAAAATTCATGATGTGTTCCCTCGTATTCTTGTTTTGGGTATTGGCCTCTTCTCCCCAACGGGGAGAAGGTGGCCCGGAGGGCCGGATGAGGGGGCCACGTCCCGAGAGGTTGCGGCCCCACCCCCTCATCGCCTCGCTTTGCTCGGCACTTCTCCCCGCTGGGGAGAAGAGGGAGCCCTATCGTTTCTGCCCAACACTCCGTCCGAAACCATCCGGCGTCGGCAGCGACGCATGTGCCTCTGCTACCGCCTTCACCCTATCGAGCACGGAGGCTGGTGCAGGCACCGCCTTGCTTTCCTTGGAGGCGACGTGCAGCATCATCTGTTCGGCTGTCGCCACCGCCTCATTCGTTGCGGCGTTGTAGATGGTCGAGAATATGTGCAGGCGTTTCTCGTCATAGGAAAGGACCTGGCAAGTCGAGTAGAGGGCATCGCCAAGCTTGGCTTCACCGAGATTGCGGATATGGGTCTCGACTGTATAGTAGCTGTGGCCGTTCTTGACGTAATCCAGATCGACGCCGATCAGGCGCAGGAGGCCATCGGACGTATCGCCGAACACCTGTAGGTAGCGGTGCTCGGTCATGTGGCCGTTGTAATCGGCCCAGGCTGCATTGACCTTGGTATCGAGGATGCGGATCGGCTTGGCCTCGCCCAGATCTGTCTGCGGCTTTTCGGCGTTGGCCCAAAGGCTGTCTTCGAAATCGGCGAGCAGTTTGCCTGCCCCCCAGCCTTTGCCGCCGTCGCCGCTCTTCAGGGCGTGCATGATGCCGACAAGGTTTTCGTCGCGGATGCGCTCGAGATCGCGGATGCCGCGCGCGCCGGATTGCGCGTCAGACTGGCCGGCGATCTTGTCGACCAGTTCATCGTCGAGATCGACGACGTCCATCAGCTTGGTCCAGGGCCAGGAAAGGCAGGGGCCAAACTGGGCGAGGAAGTGGCGCATGCCGGCTTCGCCGCCGGCAATGCGGTAGGTCTCGAACATGCCCATCTGCGCCCAGCGCATGCCGAAGGAATAGCGGATCACGTCGTCGAGCGTTTCCGTGTCGCAGATATCGTCCTTGATCAACCACAGGCCTTCACGCCAGACGGCTTCGAGAAGACGGTCGCCGACGAAGGCCTCGATCTCCTTGTTGATGATCACGCCCTTCATGCCGATCGGCGCAAGCTTGGCCTTGGCATCCTGCAGTGTCGCCTTGGCGGTCTTTTCGCCGCCGACCAACTCGGCGAGCGGCAGGAGGTAGACCGGATTATAGGGATGGGCGACGAACATGCGCTCGGGATGCTTCATGTCGCGCTGCAGGTCGGTCGGCATGATGCCGGAGGTGGACGAGCCGATCAGCGCCGTCGGCGAGGCGGCAGCGTCGATCTGGGTGATGACGTTGCGCTTCAGATCGACCCGCTCGGGCACGCTTTCCTGAATCCAGTCAGCGCCTTCGACGGCTTCCTCAATGCTCTTGACGAAGGTGAGTTTTCCTTTCGGAGGCAGCGGCGCCATGGTCAGCATGGCATAGGCGCGCTCGGCATTGGCAAGCACTTCGCCGACAATGCGTTCGGCTTCCGGATGAGGGTCGAACATGTTGACGTCGATACCGGCCAGAATAAAGCGCGCCGCCCAGGCCCCGCCGATAACGCCGCCGCCGATGCAGGCCGCCTTGGTGATTTTGGTCATTGGTGTTCCACCTTGTTGTTTTAAGGCCCCGCCCCAAACCCCTCCCCACAAGGGGGAGGGGCTTAACTCGCCGCTCCAACATCAATCCACATCAACGTTTCGGCTTGCTCTGCGCTCAATTTCCTGGCGCGGACGGTGCCGCATATTTAGCCCTCCCCCTTGTGGGGAGGGTTGGGAGGGGTTTTGTTCTTACCGTTTCGTCAGCTTCAGCTTCTCACGCACTTCCGCCGGGCCGATGATCCTCGCGCCCATGCCTTCAATGACGCCGACGGCCTTTTCGACGAGCTGGGCATTGGTGGCGAGCTGGCCCTTGCCGACATAGAGATTGTCTTCCAGCCCGACGCGGACATTGCCGCCGGCGAGAACGGCTGCAGCTGGATAGGCGAGCGCGTTTCGGCCGATCGAAAAGGCCGAGAAGGTCCAGCTCGCGGGCACGTTGTTGACCATCGCCATGAAGGTGTTGAGGTCGTCGGGCGCGCCCCACGGAATGCCCATGCAGAGCTGGATGAGGACCGGGTCCTCGATCAGGCCTTCTTCGACGAGCTGCTTGGCAAACCAGAGATGGCCGGTATCGAAGGCTTCGATTTCCGGACGCACGCCGAGATCGGTCATCATCTTGGCCATAGCGCGCAGCATCGACGGCGTGTTGGTCATGACATAGTCGCCGAGCGAGAAGTTCATCGTGCCGCAATCGAGCGTGCAGATTTCCGGCAGGCATTCGGCAACGTGGGACACGCGTTCGGTGGCGCCGGCCATGTCGGTGCCGTTGGGGTTGAGCGGCAGCGGCTTTTCGACATTACCGAAAATCATGTCGCCGCCCATGCCGGCGGTCAGGTTCAAGACCACATCGACATCGGCGGAGCGGATGAGGTCGGTCACTTCCTTGTAATAGTCATTGCGGCGGCTCGGTGCGCCGGTCTCGGGATCGCGCACGTGACAATGCACGATGGCGGCACCGGCCTTGGCGGCATCTATGGCCGAGGCCGCAATCTGTTTTGGTGATCTTGGTACATGCGGCGACTTGCCGGCGGTATCGCCGGATCCGGTGACTGCACAGGTGATGAAAACGTCGCGGTTCATGCTCAATGGCATAAAAGGCCTCCCCTTGTTCTTGACGTGCATTACGAGCCAAGAAGAACGGCGCTGCTTTTCATTTGTGGATGTGTGTTATACATTTTCGGAATTAGAGGCCGGAGATGCACGAATGCTCGTTCCAAGCGATGGAACCCAGCACCTCGACTTGCTGGTGTTGCCGGAAACCAACCTGATCCTTGTTGCTTCGGTGATCGAGCCGCTTCGCGCGGCAAACCGTATTGCGGGAAAGGTGCTCTACGACTGGGCGATTTTCAGTCCCGACGGCCAGGCGATCGAGACCAAGAGTGGTATCCCGATCCCGGTTTCCGGGCCTTTCCGGCCACAGAATGAGACGGCGCCGCTGTTCGTGCTCTCAAGCTATAACTGGCGGGCCTATGCGACCACGCAACTGAAGATGCTTCTCTCTCGAACGGCAAGGCATCGCGAGGTCGTGGCCGGGATTGAGGCCGGCACTTGGTTTCTGGCCGAAACCAGCCTGCTCGACAATTTTTCGGCCACCAATCACTGGGAGGATTTTGAGGATTTTGCCGCCGCCTATCCGCAGATCATCATGGTGCGCGAGCGTTTCGTCATCGATGGAAAGCGGATCACCACGGGGGGGTCGTTGCCGACGCTCGACCTGATGCTGGAATTGATCCGCCGCCAGCACAGCTATTCGCTGGCGCTCGAAGTGTCGCGCCTGTTCATCTACGAACAGGAGCGCACGCGCGGCGATCTTTTGCAGATGCCCGCCATCGGCAATATGCGGATCGTCGACGCCCGAGTGGGGGCGGCAGTCAAGCTGATGGAGGAGACCGTCGATGCGCCCTTGACGCTTGTCCGTCTTGCGCGTCGTGCAGGGGTCAGCGCGCGCCATCTGCAGGACCTGTTTCAGGAGACGATGGGGGTGGCGCCGCATGCCCATTATCTGGCGCTCAGGCTGAATGCGGCGCGCCGCAATGTGATCGAGACCCGCGCCGATTTTGCCGATATTGCCGCTGCCACCGGCTTCAATTCCTCCTCGGCTTTTTCCCGCAGTTATCGCGCTCACTACCGCGAAAGCCCGAGCGAGACGCGCAGGCGGGTCAAGCTGAAGAGCTGAGATGGCAAGTTCATGCAGTGATTCAACGGGTGGCGGATTTGTGAGTCCTGTCAGGGGTTTGGCGTTCGTCGTGCGCAAAGTGATTCAATCGGGAGCATCGGCGGTGCCGGAAGTCTCATCCGTCAGCATCATGCCCAGCATGGCTTCCGCCACCTGCCGGGAAAGCGCGTTTTTCTGCCATGCCAGCGACAGGCTCTGCAAATAGCCGGGACCCAGCCTGCGCATCGCCGGCGGATTTCGGACGCGGGCGGCGGAGCTTTCCGGCAGCACCGAGAGATAGCCATGGTCCATCACCAGATTGAGGATGACGGGGATCGAATCGACCTCCGTCAATGTCAGCCGGTTGCGCTCCTGTTCGGTGAGCGTCGCCTCGATGAAATGCGCCGCCTGCTGGCGCAGCCCGCTCTTGAGGCTGGGCACTGCGATGGGATTGGCCTGCAGCAATGCGGCGATATCGTCGCCGTGTTTTGCAAACAGCGAGGGGTGGCCGGCAAGCGACAGCGGCGTGCGCGAGATCAGCCTGCCTTCGAACTCCGACGGGAAGGTTTCGAGATCAAGCAGCACCACGTCGAAGCGGCGGTTCTTCAAACCGGCAATCAGTTCGTCGGCGGTCGTACTGGACACGAACAGCGGCTGGCGTGGGCGGGCGCGATGCCACTTAGCGGTCAGTGCCGCCAGCATGCGGGCGATCTCGCTTTCCGGCCCGAGCGGCATCACCGAGCCGAAACGCCAGGTCGCAGCCGCCCGGCGAAACCGGTCGCCGGAGGCGCGCGACAGCCTGCGCCAGATCTCGAGCAGGTTTTCGACGATCGGGATCGCCGCCAAGCCTTCGGCCGTGCAGGTGATACCGGATGGCGAACGGATCAGCAGCGTATGGCCAAGGTCCCGTTCCAAGTCGTTCATCTGCCGTGTCAACTGCGGCTGACCGGTTGCCGACACTTTTGAGGCGCCGCGAATGCTGCCGCTGCGGGCGACGCTGACGAAGCGTTCCAGCGCGGTCAGGCTGATGGATGGTATTGGTCGAACGGATATCGAACATGGATTGTCAGCGTTGGCGAAGGTCTCCCTCTTCTCCCCGGCGGGGAGAAGTGCCGAGCGTCCGCGAGGCGATGAGGGGGGGCTTTCCGCGATTTCGGAGCCAGCCGTCCCCCTCATCCGGCCCTGCGGACCACCTTCTCCCCGCTGGGGAGAAGAGGGAGCCGACTGAAAATTATTCGATCGCGGTGGTTCTGGCCGAGGTTCTGGCTGAGAACCTGAATTCGGTGCAGGCCGTAACAGTGATTGGATTGCCTCTTTTGCCGCCGCAAGGTCGGCCATCCGGCTCTGCGCCTCCAGCGTCGGCACGAGATTGCCGCGTTCGCGCCGGACAAGCGGGACGGCGATGGCGGCTTCGAAGCGTGTCAAGGCGGCGCTGACGCTTGCGGCCGGCCTGCCGCTCGCCTTTGCCGCCCGGCGGATTCCGCGCTCGGCAAGGATCGCGTGAACAAGAGCGAGCGTGGCGATGTCCATGGGCGGTTTTGATCCTCACACGCGAAATGACAGGCTGGGGCCGACTGTACGGTTAGCGGCATCCCATGTTTCATTTTTGGGATATAACACAAACCGGGATATTGGGCATAGCATGGCGCCAACAAGGTGAGTCAAAGCATGCATGCATCGGTGAAAACCATCGTCCTCAACGGCAACCCGCTGGACTTCTCCGCACTGGAGAAAATCGGCTCCGGCCTGTTCGTGCCCGTCGTCGCCGAACAGTCGTTCGAACGGGTGGAGGCCGCACACAAAGTTATTGCCGATCGTATCGCCATGGGCCTGCCGGTCTATGGCGCCAATACTGGCGTCGGCTCGATGAAGGATCGGCTGTGGACGGTCGATGATCTCGCGGAATTCAACACGGCGCTGGTCAAGGCCCACCATTTCGGCACCGGTCCGCTGTTTTCCAAGGCCATCGTGCGCAAGGCCATCGCCATCCGCATCAATACGGCTCTCGGCGGCCATACCGGCTGCAGTGTCGATCTCGTCAAGGCGTTCCTGGCGCTGCTGGAGCGCGGTGTCGTGCCAGCGGTGCATCGCCACGGCTCGATCGGTTGCGCCGATATCGGCCTGATGGGGCAGGTCGCCTCGGTGCTGACCGGCACCGGCGAGGCCTTCTTCGAGGGCGAGTTGCTCGATGCGAGCGAAGCCCTGCGCCGCGCCGGGCTCCAACCCTTCGTCATGCTGCCGCGCGATGCCCTGGCTGCCCTCAGCGTCAACGCGACGGCGTTTGCTGCCGCCGCCGACGTGCTGCGCGAAGCCGCCTCGGCCGTGCGTGTGCTGATGACCACCGGCCTGATGTCGTCGCTGGCGCTCGGTGCCTCCGCCGATCCATGGCGAGTGGCGGCGACGCTGGGAACACGCGGCGAAGCGCTGGTTGGTTCATGGCTCTATGGCCAGTCCGATTGTGTCGACTGGCCGTTGGCAACGGCGATCCATGATCCCTTGAGCCTGCGCATGACCGCGCAAGTTTTTGGTGCCGCCGTCGATACGCTGCTGGTTGCTGCCGAACGGCTGGTCGATGCGACCTATCTGTCTGATGATAATCCGGTGGTGCTGGGCGGACAGGTGCACGCGTCCGGTGCTTCGTTGCCCCTGACGACGACGCTCTATATCGAGACGGCGCAGATCGCCTTTTCGCATGTGGCGCGCAATGTGCTCAACCGCTGCATCCTCCTGTCCAATGGGGTAAGGCGAAACCTGCCGATCAACTTGGTCGCACCCGGCGAAATAGCCAGTGGCCTCGGCCCGGTGATGAAGCTGGTGGTGGAACTTTACATGCGCGTCCAGTCGCTGGCGGTTCCCTTGTCTGCTCAATCGATCGTCGTTGCCGGTGGTCTGGAGGAAGAGGCGACTTTCCTGCCTTTGATCGTCGAGCGCATGGAAACGCAGGTTCGGGACCTCCGGCAGATGGCGGCGATCGAGGCCATGCTGTCTGCTCAGGCCATAGATCTGCTCGGTGATACGCCGCAGGGTGTTAGCCAGATTGCCTATGAACGGGTGCGGGCCGTCAGCCCGATCTATCTCAAGGATCGGCCGCTCTCCCGGGAGATCGAGCTTCTCCACCACGATTTTGCCTGCGGGCGTCTGCTGGAGGCGATCGTGGCGGCGGCGCCGATGCCCGAATTCGACGATTTCTTCGCGCTCGGACAGTAAGGGAGACACCGATGTCTGACTTCGATCTGGTTCTCAAAGGCACCGTGATTCTTGCCGATCTCATCGTCGAGGGCGGGTTTGTGGCGGTGCGTGATGGCAAGATTGCCTTTGTCGGGCAAGGTGCGATGCCGAGTGGCCGCGAACGCCATGATCTCGGCAGCGCGCTGATCCTGCCCGGCGCCATCGATGCGCAGGTGCATTCGCTCTCGCAGAAGGACCAGGAGGATTTTATCTGGTCGACGCGCTCGGCAGCGGCAGGCGGCGTCACCACTATCGTTGACATGCCCTATGATGAAGGCGATCTGGTCTGCTCGGCCGATGCCGTTCGGCGCAAGATCGATCATGCCGGCAAACAGGCACGCGTCGATTTCGCGCTCTACGGCACGATTGATCCGGAAGAAGGCCCGGCGCGGATCGGCGAAATGGTCGAGGCCGGCGTCGCCGCTTTCAAATTCTCCACTTTCGGTACGGATCCGAAACGGTTTCCGCGCATTCCCGCGGCCCTGCTGGAAGATTGTTTTGCAGTGATTGCGCCAACCGGCCTGACAGCCGGCGTGCACAACGAGGATGACGAAGCGGTGCGAGCCGCGATCGGCAAGGTCAAGGCGGCGGGTATTACCGATTACCGCGCCCATGGCCTGTCGCGCCCGCCGTTGACGGAATTGCTCGCCACCAACCAGATTTACGAAACAGGTGCCGCAACCGGCTGCCCGGCCCATGTCGTGCACTGCTCGGTTGGGCGCGGCTACGATATCGCCAGCGCCTATCGCGCACAGGGTTTTCGCGCCACGATCGAATGCTGCATCCACTATCTTGTTCTCGACGAGGAAAACGATGTGAAGCGGCTGGGCGGTAAGGCGAAGATCAATCCGCCGATCCGGCCGCGCGCCGAGGTCGAAAAACTCTGGCGGCATGTGGCCGACGGCAAGGTGACGCTGGTTTCGACCGATCACGTCAGCTGGTCGGAAAACCGTAAGACCAATCCGGATATGCTGGCCAACGCGTCGGGCGTACCGGGGCTGGAGGTGATGATCCCCTTGTTCGTCAAAGGTCTGCTCGAGCGCGGTATTCCGTTGACGCGCGCGGCCGAACTGATGGCGCTCAATCCGGCCCGGCATTTCCGACTGGATTACCGGAAGGGTGCGCTCGAAGCGGGCAAGGATGCCGATATCGTCGTGCTGACGCCCGAACCCTACAGCTATGACGCGGCGGCAAGCGGCAACAATGTCGTCGGCTGGTCACCCTATAATGGAATTCATCTGCCCTGGCGGGTGGCTGCGACCTATAACCGGGGCGTACAGGTTTTCGACGGAAAGACGGTGCTGGCGGCGCCCGGTACCGGCCAGTTCGTCCGGCCACTGTCAAGCCTGCCGCTGCGCGAGGCGGTCTGATGGCTGCAGTCGAAACCAATCTTCCCGTCAATGCCGGCCGTATTGCCGATATCATCAAGGGCCTTGCCCGCATCACCGAACCGGACAAACCCTACACGCGCCGTGCTTTCACGCCGCTGTTTCTCGACGGCCGCGCCTTTCTGGAACAGCGCTTCAAGGCAGCCGGGCTGGAAACCCGGATCGATGCGTCCGGAAACCTAATCGGCCGCCGCAAGGGGCGTAAATCGGCGCTCGGGACGATCATGCTCGGTTCGCATTCCGATACGGTGCCGGAAGGCGGCCGCTTTGACGGCATTGCCGGTGTGGCTGCGGCGCTCGAAGTCGTGCAGGCTTTGAACGATGCCGGCATCCGGCTTGATCATGATCTGGAGGTTGTCGATTTCCTCGCTGAGGAGGTGTCGATCTTCGGCGTCTCCTGCATCGGCAGCCGTGGTTTGGCGGGGCTGATCCCGGACGGGTGGCTGAGCAGGACGCAAGGGGAGCTGACTCTGCGTCAGGGCATGATCGATGCTGGCGGCGACCCGTCACGGCTGGCAAGGCAGAAGCGGTCGGATATCAAGGCGTTTCTGGAACTGCATATCGAGCAGGGGCCGGTGCTGGAAACAGAGCGCTGCGATATCGGCATCGTCACGGCGATCGCCGGTATCACCCGCATCGAAATCCTCTTCGACGGTCAGGCCGATCATGCCGGAACCACCCCGATGGGCCGCAGGCGCGATGCGCTGGTGGCGGCCGCGTGCATGGTCGGCGAGGTCGAACGTCTGGCCACGGGCTATGCGAAAGGCGAGGGGCATTTCACGGCGACCGTCGGCGAATTCTCGATCGAGCCGAATGCCGCCAATGTCGTGCCGTCGCGCGCCCGCATCCTGATCGATGCACGGGCGGAGCTGCGGCCGGACATGGAGCGGTTCATTGCCGAGATCGATCAACTCGCCGTTGATATCCAGCGGGAAACCGGCGTGTCGATCGCCTCGCCAAAGCTGATTTCGGACAACTTTCCAACGCCCGCCGATCCGCTGGTGATGGGCAACCTCGAACAGGCCTGTGACCGTGTCGGTGCCAAGCGCCGCCGCATGGCCTCCGGTGCCGGTCATGATACTGCCTGGATGGCACGGATTTCCAGGTCGGCGATGATCTTCATCGCCTGCCGCGAGGGACGCTCGCATACGCCGGACGAATGGGCTGAAAATGACGACATTGCGCTTGGCACGGCCGTTCTGTTTGAGGCCGTCCGCAAACTCGATATCGATTTACAGGGAGAGCAGTGATGGGCCGTATACTCACGGAAAAGGACGTCGAGGCGGCGGTCAAGGGCGGCTCGGTCTATGCGGCGGGCGGTGGTGGCTGGGCCGATCATGGCCGCATGCTGGGCTACGCTGCCGTGTCGATCGGCAAGCCGGAGCTGGTCTCCATTGATGAACTCGATGACAACGATTGGGTGGCAACGGCCGCTGCCATCGGTGCGCCAGCCTCGACCACGCCTTGGGAAATGCGTGGTGTTGACTACGTCAAGGCCGTGGAACTGCTGCAGGAAGCGCTCGGCGAAAAAGTTGCGGCGCTGATGGTCGGGCAGAACGGCAAGTCCTCGACGCTGAACGGCTGGCTGCCATCGGCGATCCTCGGCACCAAGGTTTTGGATGCCGTCGGCGACATGCGGGCGCATCCGACCGGCGACATGGGGTCGATCGGCATGGCAGGTTCGCCCGAGCAGATGATCCAGACCGCAGTCGGCGGCAATCGCGATGAGAACCGCTATATCGAACTCGTCGTGCGCGGCGCGACGGCAAAGGTCTCGCCGATCCTGCGCACCGCCTCCGACATGTCCGGCGGCTTCATCGCTTCCTGCCGCAATCCGCTGCGCGCTTCCTACGTCCGCAAGAATGCAGCACTCGGCGGCATTTCGCTGGCCCTGACTCTGGGAGAGGCGATCATCGCGGCGGAAGGCAAGGGCGGCAGCGCCATCATCGATACCATCGCCAAGACCACCAATGGCACGATCCTCGCGGAAGGCGTCATCACCGACAAATCGGTCGTCTACACCAAGGAAGCCTTCGATATCGGCACGGTGACGCTCGGCAAGGGCGATGACTCAACGGTACTCCACGTCATGAACGAATATATGGCCGTCGCGGATGCCGGCGGCACGCGGCGCGCGACCTTCCCCGACGTCATCACCACGCTGTCCCCGGACGGTGAGCCGCTGAGCGTCGGGCAGCTGCAGGTCGGCATGAGGATATTCGTGCTGCATGTGCCGAAGACCGTCATTCCGCTGGCGTCGAGCGTTCTTGATCCAAGCGTCTATCCTTCGGTGGAGAAGGCGATGGGGATTGAGCTGGCGAGATATGCGCTTTCACCCTCCCCTTGAGGGGGAGGGTCGGCGCGTAGCGCCGGGGTGGGGTGATTTTTTGCTCACCTTACGATCACCCCACCCGCGCGTTCCGCGCGACCTCCCCCTCAAGGGGAGGTGGGAGACTGCCGCAACGGCTCGTGCAACGAAGCGATCAAGGACAACACCATGCCCAAACCAAACCCTCGCCACCCCAACTTCCCCATCCCCGGCGGCCCGGAGCTGCGTGCCAAGGGGTGGCGGCAGGAGGCTTTGCTGCGGCTTCTGGAGAATGTGCTGTCGGTGGGCGAGGATCCGGACAATCTGATCGTCTATGCAGCGCTCGGCAAGGCGGCCCGCAACTGGGCGTCTCATCGGGCAATCGTCAAGACGCTTCTGGAGATGGATGAGGACCAGACGCTAGTCATCCAGTCGGGCAAGCCGGTGGGGCTGCTCAAGACCCATGCCAAGGCGCCGCTGGTGATCATGGCCAATTGCAACATTGTCGGCCAATGGGCAAAGGCCGAGGTGTTCTACGAGCTGGAGAAGCAGGGGCTGATCTGCTGGGGCGGGCTGACGGCGGGCGCCTGGCAATATATCGGCAGCCAGGGCGTCATCCAGGGCACCTATGAAATCTTCATGCGCATTGCCGAAAACCGCTTTGGTGGAGATCTGGCCGGGCGGTTCATTCTGACAGCGGGCTTGGGCGGCATGGGTGGTGCGCAGCCGCTGGCGGGCCGGATGGCGGGGGCGGCGATCCTCTGTATCGACATCGATCCCGTCCGGGCTGAAAAGCGCAAGGCGATCGGCTATCTCGAACATGTGGCACCGGACCTCGATACAGCGCTTGAGATGATCAATCAGGCGGTCAAGGAGAAGCGCGCCACCTCCATCGGCCTTGTCGGCAATGCAGCGGCGCTCTATCCGGAAATCGCCCGGCGCGGCATCGTACCGGATATCGTTACCGACCAGACTTCGGCCCATGATCTGGTTTACGGTTATGTGCCGAAGGGCATGAGCATCGATGAGGTGAAGCGGCTTCGCGTTGACGGGCAGGGGCAGCTGATGGCTGCCAGCCGTGCCTCGATCGTCGACCACGTCAAGGCGATGCTCGAATTCCAGGCCAAGGGCTCGGAAGTGTTCGACAATGGCAACCTGATCCGCACCCAGGCGCGCGAGGGTGGCGTCGTCAATGCCTTCGATATACGCATCTTTACCGAAGCCTATCTACGCCCGCTGTTCGCTCGCGCCATCGGCCCCTTCCGATGGATGGCGCTGTCGGGGGAGGAGAGCGATATCGCCCGCATCGACGACCTGCTTTTGGAGATGTTTCCGGACAACAAGATCGTCACCAACTGGATTCGTCTCGCCCGCGAAAACGTTCCCTTCGAGGGGCTGCCGGCCCGCATTGCCTGGCTCGGCCATGGCGAGCGGACGCAACTGGCGGTGGCGGTCAACGCGCTGGTCGCATCCGGCGAGCTCAAGGGGCCGATTGCCTTTTCCCGCGACCATCTTGATGCCGGTGCCATGGCGCATCCGAACATCATGACCGAACGCATGAAGGACGGCTCCGACGCTATTGCCGACTGGCCATTGCTCGATGCGATGCTGCTCTGCTCGTCGATGGCCGACCTTGTCGTCGTCCATTCCGGCGGCGGTGGTTATGCCGGCTATATGACCAGCTGCGGTGTCACCGTGATTGCGGATGGCACGGAGGCTGGAACGGAGCGGCTCAGCCATGCGCTGACCAACGACACGTCGCTCGGCGTCATCCGCTATGCCGATGCGGGTTATGAGGAATCTCACGAGGAGATACAGAAGAAAGGGATCGGGTATATCGCGCTCGACTAACGGCGTCCGTCTTCATAGCTAAGTATATTCCATTTATCTAAAATAATAGTTTGTACTCTGCCCTCCACGTGTCATCCTGACTCCGGCCTGAAAAGCGGAGGGGACGGGCTGGCTTGAGGCTGCGAGGGAGGTTGCCGTGAAAGCGACATTGGGGGGATGTATCGCGCTTGTTCTGATTTTCACGAGTGTGCCGCCGACTTTGCCGGACGACGAGCTCTCTCCTGACAAAGTGATCTCTGAGGACGACGCCCGGATTATCAGCGCGCGGCTCTACTCAGCCATTCTGATCAAAGCCTGCAAAAGCGGATGGCGATACCCCTTGAGCCATGTGAAAATCGGCTTCAAGCGCCATTTCGACGAATTCAAGCTGCAGCTTGTCAATAATGGATACACCGTCGTTCCAAGCCGCGCGGTCAAGGACGGCCGCAAGCAACATCAGGCATTGACCGCCATTTCTAATGATCGCGTTGCGCACCGGTTTGGGTGTGCCCGGAAGTATTGGCTGGATGAACGGCGATAGCGAGAAGGGCAGGCTAACCTGCCTTTCCGAAGCGCTTGGTATCAGGCGTCGACGAGCGCCAGCTGCGCGCGTGCAGCCAGAATCTGCGAGCAGGCATTGGCCGCTTCGACGCCCTTGACGACGAAATGGTCGGTAAAGAATCGGATATGCTGTTCGGATTCCTGGAAGTGATGCGGGGTGAGGACGGTCGAGAGCACCGGCACACCGGTGTCGAGCTGGACGCGCATCATGCCGTCGAGCACGGTTCCGGCAACGAAATCGTGGCGGTAGATGCCGCCATCGACGACGAAGGCGGAGCCGATGATGGCCGAGAATCGGCCGGTTTTGGCCAGCGTCTGGGCGTGCAGCGGAATTTCAAGCGCGCCCGGGACGTCGAAGATCTCGACATCGGCTGTGTTGCCGCCGAGCTTTTGCCAGTGGGCAATAAAGGAATTGACGCATTGATCGACGATATCGGCGTGCCAGCGCGCGCGGATGATGGCGATTTTCTGGGTCGGATGGGAAGCGATTGTCATGTCAGTCTGGCCTTTCAAGGTTGCCATTTTTCAATGATCCCCTTGGGCGAACACGCAGGAGCAGCGGCACCTTTTGACAAGGTGTCACTTGGTCTGCTTGCTCTCTTTCATCCGGACTTTAACCGTCGGCTCCGGAATTCAACCGGATCTGCTGACCCTCATGCCTCTATGTTAACATAGGAACATGAAGCGCTCGCGGGCTCCGGGAATTGCTTCCCGTTACCGCCGGTGGGGAGTTTCACCCCGCCCTGAGAACGTGCAAGGCCAACTATAAGGATTGGCTGGCAGGCGTCAAATGCGGTGAGCGACGCGTACAATGAAAAAGGCGACAGATTTTTTCTCAAAATCCGTCGCCTGAAACATATTTTTTCGGGTATCGCAGCTATTCGCGGATGATCAGCAGGTCGCTTGCGGTGAACCGCAGCGTGGCGATCTCGCTGACAGCCGGGGGCATCAGGCCCGGCGCATTGAACATGTCGAAGGAGATGACGGCATCGCCGACCTTCATGCGGGTGCGGATGACCGAGCCGAGGAAGTTCGAGGAGACGACTGCGCCGGTCAGCGCAGTGTCGCCCTTGGCGCCTTCGGCAATCGATCCCGCTTCCGGGCGCAATGCCAGCGAAACCTTGTCGCCCGCCTTGGCACTCGAGCCAAGCGGTTCGCGCAAGGTGATCTGCTGATCGCCAATGATGATCCGGTTTGATGCGGGATCGACGACCTTGGCTTCAATCAAGTTCAGCGTTCCAACGAACGAGGCGACGAAGCGTGTGGCCGGTTTGTTGTAAATGTCGAACGGAGTGCCGATCTGGTCGGCGCGGCCGCCGTTCATGACGACGATACGGTCGGAGATCGAAAGGGCTTCTTCCTGGTCATGGGTGACGAAAACCGTAGTGATGCCGAGCTTCTGCTGGATCGCCCGAATCTCCTCGCGCAGCGATACGCGGATCTTGGCGTCGAGCGCCGACAGCGGTTCGTCCAGCAAAAGGACCTGCGGCTTGGGTGCCAAGGCGCGGGCAAGCGCCACACGCTGCTGCTGACCACCGGACATCTGGTAGGGATAGCGATCGGCGAGATGGTCGAGATGGATGAGCCCCAGCATTTCCTTGACGCGGGTATCAACAGCCGATTTTTCCATGCCGGCGATTTTTAGGCCGAAGGCGACATTGTCGTGCACGGTCATGTTCGGAAACAGGGCATAGGCCTGGAAGACCATGCCGATATTGCGCTGGTTCGGCTTCAGCTCATTCTGGTTGCGGCCGTTGATGACGACAGTTCCGGCCGACGGCGTCTCGAAGCCGGCGATCATTCTGAGAATTGTCGTCTTGCCACAGCCTGACGGTCCGAGAAAGGAGACGAATTCTCCCTTTTCGATGGTCATATCGAAATCCTTGACGACCTGAACGGGGCCAAAGCTCTTTTGAATGCCTGAGAGTTCGAGAAAGGACATGGACGATCAATACCTCAGGGCTTAGCGGGAGCCGATTTGCTGAAACGGGAGACGAGCTGCAGAAGAACCATGCATCCCCAGGTGATGGCGAACGCGATGACCGCGAGCGCCGGCGGCTCATAGGCGCGGTTGGCGCCGATCAGCTGCAGGTAGGGACCGAAAGCCGGCCGGTTGAGCAGCGACGGCATGGTGAATTCGCCGATGACGATGGCAAAGGTGATGAAGGCGCCGGATAGAACGCCGCTCATGACATTGGGAAAAATACATTTGAACATGATGGTCGGCCAGGACGCGCCAAGGCTTTGCGCCGCTTCGGTCAAGGTGCCGACGTCGATGGTACGCATCGCGGTATCGACCGAACGGTACATGTAGGGCAGCGACAGCGTCATGAACGAGAACATCAAAAGCGCATCGGTGCCGCGCGCCGACCCTGTGAACGGTATGTACGAGGATGAGTTGTAGATGCGGAGATAGCCGAAGACGATGACGATGGCCGGAATGACCAGCGGCATCAGCGTGATGAACTCGACCACCGGCCGCATCTGCGGCAGGCGCAGGCGAACCCAGTAGGCGGTCGGTACCACCAGAAGTACGCCGAAGATGATCGTCAGGATCGCCATGACGATCGAGTAGCTGAAGGATTCGCGGAACTGGACGTCCGAAAAGACGGAGCGGTAGGCATCGAAGGAATATTCGCCACGGCGCATACGCAGCGAGAATTCGAACGTGGCGATCAGCGGTACGATGAAATAGGACGCACCGAAGAAAATCGCGAGCCAGGCGCCGATTTTTTGTGTCTTCATTTCTGCCACCGTTCGGCACGCATGCGCAGCCAGATGTAGATGAGGTTTGAAATGCCGGTGATGACGATCATGCCGAGGGCGAGCGCGTAGCCGAGATTGGGATTGTGCAGAACGTCGCCACGGATCTGCGCATAGAGCTGGATCGGGACGATGTTGAAGGTGGAACCGGTCAGCGAATAGGCCGTCGCGATCGCGCCAAAAGCGTTGGCGAACAGGAGCAGCGTCGTGCCGAGGATGCTTGGGAACAGGATCGGCAGGGCGACCTTGGTCCAATACTGCGTGTTGGTCGCGCCAAGAATTTCGGCGGCTTCGCGCCATTCTTTCTTCAGACCGTCAAGCGCCGGGGTGATGATCAGCACCATCAGCGGGATCTGGAAATACATGTAGGTCAGCGTCAGGCCGATGAAGCTCAGCAGATTGAAGCCGGAGGCATAGAGATTGATGCCGAACCAGTCGCGCAGGATCATCGTCACGAGACCGGTGCGGCCAAGTGTTGCCAGAAAGGCGAAGGCAAGCGGAACGCCGGCAAAATTGGATGCGACGCCGGAAAAGGTCAGGAGCGACGAACGGATCCAGGAGGGCAAGCCGCCGAGCACCACGGCCCAGGCGAGCCAGAAGCCGATCAGGGCGCCGCCGATCGAGGAGGCGAGGCTGATCTTGATGGAGATCCAGTAGGAGGCGAGAATCTTGTCGGTAAAGAGCCCGCCAATGTTCTCGAAAGTGAATTCGCCCGCCGGATTGAGGAAGGCGCCGGTGACGAGATAGAGCGTCGGGGCGATCAGGAACATCACTGCAAACAGCAGGAACGGTGTGATCCCGAGCCAGTCGATGGCCGTCTTCTTCAAATCAATGGCCCTGTTGGCGCTCATCGCGAAACCGTTTTGTGAAAATTGAAAAATAGCCTTCCCGCGCGATCGCGGGAAGGCCTTGTTGCGACAGTCTTACTGTACGTTGGCGCCAACGACTGTATCCCAGCCCTTGGTGATGACTTCCTTATAGGCTTCCTGTTCGGCGAGCGTCGGGAACACGGCCTTTTCATAGGCAGCGGCCGGCGGCAGCTTGTCGAGCAGTTCCTTCGGGATCTTGTTGTTCTTGGCAAGATCATTGAAGCGGATCGGATGGCAATAGCCCTTCAGCCAGCCGAGTTGACCTTCGTCGGAATAGAGGTATTCCATCCACAGCTTTGCGGCGTTCGGATGCGGAGCGTAGGCCGAAATTGCCTGGACGTAGACGCCGGCAACAACGCCCGTAGCCGGGATGACGACGTCGACCGGCGGGTTGCCGGCAAGCGTGTCACGGTCGGACAGCGCATTGTAGTCCCAACGCAGGATGATCGGGGTTGTGCCCTGGGCGAGCGGAGCCGACTTGCCGATGACCGGAACGAAATTGCCCTTGGCATTCAGTTCCTTGAAGAAGGCAAGGCCTGCTTCGCCGGACTTGGCAACGTCACCGGCAGCGCCCGAAAGGCCAGCTGCGAAAACGCCCGAAATCGCCTGGTTGGCAGTGCGCGGATCACCGGCAAGAGCCACCATGTTGGCGTATTCCGGTTTCAACAGGTCGGCCCAATCCTTCGGGCTTTCCTTGACGAGGTCCTTGTTCACTTCGAAGGCCATGACGCCGTAATAGTCGCCGTACCAGTAGCCGTCAGCATCCTTGGCTGTGTCCGGGATCGAATCCCAGGTCGCAACCTTGTACGGCTGGATCAGGCCTTCGGCCTTGGCGGACGGACCGAACGAGAGGCCGACGTCGATCACGTCAGGAGCCTGGTCGCCCTTGTTGTCCTTGTTGGCCTTGATGGCTTCGATTTCGTCGCCCGAGCCAGCGTCCGGGTTGAGTTCGTTCACGGTCAGGCCGTACTTGGCCTTGAAGCCCTCGATGACACCGCCGTAGCCGCACCAGTCGTGGGGCAGGGCGATGGTCGTCAGGGTGCCTTCTGCCTTGGCAGCGGCGATCAGTTCGGCGCTCGGCTCGGCAGCGGCGATGGCGGTCGATGCCATGACCATGGCGGTCGAAAGCGAAAGCAGGCGGCGCATGTGTGAAATCACTGGTCTTCTCCTTGTGGTTATATCAGTCAACTTCGATGAAGCTGATACTGGGGTCCTATGAAGCTTATGTGACAGGTGTTGTCTCCTTTGCGACCCTACGTTCGCAGGCGGAACACCTTCATTTCATTTTCAAAATTTACATTCGCCCGGGCGCTGGCGTTTTGTTGCATTCCTAAATTGCGGACCGTGGCGTCCCCGCGCCGGTCAAGCCGGCGCCACGTTCCGTACCACTTGCTCCTCCTAAAGCGGCTTTCGAAAAAGCCTCGTTGAATCAAACAGGCCTTCGAGCGTTTTCATGCGGTCATGCGTCTCGTCCCAGATGGAACTCTGCACGGCCTCGATCAGCGCTTCGACGGCAAAAAGGGTCACGACCGAACTGTCCCAGGCCGAAGGCGCCTCGATCTGGATGCGAAAGACGCGCCGCGCAGATTTGGCGATGGGCGAACTCCACTGGTCGGTAAACAGGATGATTTCGACGCCACGCTCGCGGGCGATGCGCGATAGCGTTTCCATCTCCTGCTCGTAGCGGCGGATGTCGAACATGATCAGGACGTCGCCCTTCTTCATGTCGAGCACGTAATGCGGCCAGGAGCTGGAATTGGAGGCGATCTGGGTGACGCCGGAGCGGATGACCTGAAGATGGGTGAAGAAATAGTCGGCAAGGGCGCGGGTGATGCGTCCGCCGACAAGATAGACATTGCGCTTGCGGTCGGCGATCATCGCGGCGGCGCCGTCAAACTCGGCCGTTTCCAGCTGCGCCAGCGTCGCGCGCAGATTGTTCATCGTCGCATCGGCGAAGCGGTTGAGGATATGCGTGCCCGGCGCATTGGCGGCCCAGCGGTCGTGCTTGCTGATCGGGTTGGAAATGGTTGCTTCGAGTTCCTGATGCAGCCGCGATTGAAAATCCGGGAAGCCGCGAAAGCCGATCTTCTGCACCATGCGGGCAACCGTCGGCGTCGACACGCCGGCATTCTCGGCCACAGTCGTGATGCTGCCGAGTCCGGAAACCGGATAGTTGTCGAGAAGCGTCGCTGCCAATTGTTTTTCCGCACGGGTGAGTACGGCAAAGTGGGCGTTGATCACATCCGACACCGTCATGGTGCCTGCGGTATTGGTCAAAATTCATCCCCCGGCTGGTCTCTGCCAGCTTTGTGACAGAGTAAACATCGCTGTCACAATTCGAGTCAATGGATTTTTTGAAGAGATCGTTTCAGATTCCGGTTGACACAGGTCAAAACGTGAAGAATTCTTTTCAGTATCGACGGTCAAGCGTGAGTTGAGGAAAATCACCGGCTGTTCGATTCTTGCTTCCACGTATGATTTCAGCGGCTTCCAGCCTGTCCGAGATATTCGTGGTGCCGATCAGGCAACCGGAAGGGGACCGGATTTGACGGGACTTTTGACAGAGGCGGATGGATCGCCCGTAGCAGTGGAAAACCCGGAGGCGTTGAGCCCGGTGCTGCTGGTCTGCGAACACGCCTCGCGCCACCTTCCGGAAAAGATGGGTTCGCTTGGGCTTTCCGAAGACGCTCTCAAAAGCCATATCGCCTGGGATCCCGGTGCGCTCGCCGTGTCGCAGCTTTTGGTCGAAAGTCTTGATGCAGCGCTGATCTACCAGCGTTTTTCGAGGTTGGTTTACGATTGCAACCGTCCGCCGGAGGCTGAAGCTGCCATGCCGCCCGTCAGCGAGATCTTTGAAATACCTGGCAATGCCGGGATTTCGGCCGCCGAACGTATGGCCCGTACGCAAGCACTTTATGTGCCTTTCACCAACACTCTCTCGGACTTCATCACCACGCGAAAGGCCGCCGGACGCCCGCCGGTCCTGATCACAATGCACACGTTCACGCCGGTTTATCACGGCAAGCAGCGCGACGTCGAAATCGGTATCCTGCATGACGAGGATAGCCGTCTGGCCGACGCGATGCTGGCTGCTGCCGGGAAAACGAAACGTTATGCGGTACGCCGGAACGAGCCCTATGGACCGGCAGACGGCGTGACGCATACTCTGATCCAGCATGGCTTGAAGAATGGCCTGCTCAACGTAATGATCGAGATCCGCAACGATCTCGTTTCAAATGAAATCGGCCAAAAGGTCATGGTCGATTATCTGACAGGCATCCTCGGCGAAAGCCTGTCTGCACTGTCGCAATAAAAAGACCTGGGGAGCGGCATGTCCGCGGAGACTGGTCCATGGGCTTCCATGGACAAACTGGCATTTCGGCATCTGGCAATACCGCCGGAGGCTGGCTGATACAGGGGAAAAACATGTCAGACTATTCAGATACCGATAAACATGAGGACATGAAGGTCCTCCATTCGATGGGCTATGCGCAAGAACTCGAACGGCGCATGAGTTCTTTCTCGAACTTTGCCGTTTCCTTCTCGATCATCTGCATTCTCTCCGGCGGCATCAACTCGCTCGCCCAGGCAACCTCGGGCGCGGGCGGTGCCGCGATCGGTATCGGCTGGCCGCTCGGCTGCTTCGTTTCTCTCGTCTTTGCCGTTGCCATGGCACAGATCAGCTCCGCCTATCCGACTGCCGGCGGCCTCTATCATTGGGGCTCCATCCTCGGCAACCGGTTCACCGGCTGGGTTACCGCCTGGTTCAATCTGCTCGGTCTCGTCACGGTTCTCGGCGCCATCAATGTCGGCACCTATTATTTCTTCATGGGGTCTTTCGGCACACCCTATTTCGGCCTGGAAGACACCACGACCATCCGTATCCTGTTTCTGGTCGTCATCACCGGCGCTCAGGCGATCGTCAACCATATGGGAATCGGGCTGACGGCCAAGCTTACGGACTTCTCCGGTTATCTGATCTTCGCAACGGCGATCGCGCTTTCGGTCGTGTGCCTGGCTGCTGCGGATACCTACGAGTTCGGCCGCCTATTCACCTTCTCCAACTATTCGGGCGAAGCCGGCGGCAATGTTTGGCCGGCAACGTCGGGCACCTGGGTGTTCCTGCTCGGCCTGCTCCTGCCGATCTATACGATCACCGGCTATGACGCTTCCGCCCATACGTCGGAAGAAACCGTCAAGGCGGCAACGTCGGTTCCGCGCGGTATGGTCTCTTCGGTTCTGTGGTCGGCTCTGTTCGGCTACATTATGCTGTGCAGCTTCGTTCTGCTGCTCCCCAGCATGGATGAGGCCGCCAAGCAGGGCTGGAACGTGTTCTTCTGGGCGATGGATACGCAGGTCAATTCGACCATCAAGGACATCCTCTACCTCGCCATCCTGGTCAGCCAATGGCTGTGCGGCCTGGCAACGGTGACGTCCGTTTCCCGCATGATCTTCGCCTTCTCGCGTGACGGTGGCCTGCCGGCCTCCAAGGCACTGGCAAAGGTCAGCCCGGCCTATCGCACGCCGGTTGCTGCGATCTGGACCGGCTCGATCCTGTCGGTGCTGTTCGTCTGGGGTTCGTCGCTTGTCACAATCGGCGAGACGCCGGTTTACACCATCGTCGTCTCCTGCACGGTCATCTTCCTGTTCTTCTCCTTCGCGATACCGATTACGCTGGGCCTCTTTGCCTGGGGAACGTCAAAGTGGGACAAGATGGGTCCGTGGAACCTCGGCGAAGGCGCGTTCAAGCTGTTTGCCGTTCTGACGATCCTCGCCATGATCCTGATCTTCGTGCTCGGCGTCCAGCCTCCGAACACTCCGGCCCTCTACGTGACCGTCGGCTTCCTGGTCCTGACCGGTATCGTCTGGTTCGGCTTTGAACGCCGCCGTTTCAAGGGCCCGCCGATCGGCGACGAAGTTGCGCGCCGCTCCGCTGAAATTGCAGCGGCCGAAAAGGCCGTTGGGCAGAGATGATCCAATAAGACAAGGTGGAAGCCGCGCTCTTGCGGCTTCCACCAGACGTCAATGGGACGCAGCCGCGCAAGGCCGCGTTACGATCAAGCACGGGATTTTTTGCAATGAGCGCGAGCTATTCGTTTGAAGAATTGAAGAAGGATGTTGCCGAAGGCCGCATCGATACGGTCCTGGCCTGCCAGGTCGACATGCAGGGACGCCTGATGGGCAAGCGCTTTCACGCGCAGTTCTTCGTCGATAGCGCCTGGGAAGAGACCCACAGCTGCAACTACCTCCTGGCGACCGACCTGGAAATGGAAACGGTCAGCGGCTACAAGTCGACTAGCTGGGAATCCGGCTATGGCGACTATACGATGAAGCCCGACCTCTCGACGCTTCGCCGCATCCCATGGCTGGAAGGCACGGCGCTGGTTCTGTGCGACATGCTCGACCATCATACCCACAAGGAAGTGCCACATTCGCCGCGCGCCATCCTGAAGCGTCAGATCGCCCGGCTGGAGGCCATGGGCCTCAAAGCCTATATGGCGACCGAACTCGAATTCTTCCTCTTCGACCAGAGCTATGACGCAGCACGCGAAAGCGGATATCGCAACCTCAAGCTCGCCAGCGGCTATAACGAAGACTACCATATCTTCCAGACGACCAAGGAAGAAGACGTGATGCGGGCAATCCGCAACGGGCTGCAGGGCGCGGGCATTCCGGTTGAAAACTCCAAGGGTGAGGCATCCGCCGGCCAGGAGGAGATCAATGTGCGCTACGCCGACGCACTGACCATGGCCGACCGGCACGTGATCATCAAGAACGGCTGCAAGGAAATCGCCTGGAGCAAGGGCAAGGCCATCACCTTCCTTGCCAAGTGGAACTACAATGCCGCCGGCTCGTCATCGCATATCCACCAGTCGCTCTGGAGCGCCGACGGCAAGACGCCGCAGTTCTTCGACAAGGAAGCCAAATATGGCATGTCGGAGATGATGCGCCATTACGTCGCCGGGCTTCTGACGCATGCGAGCGAAATTACCTATTTTCTGGCACCCTATATCAACTCCTACAAGCGGTTCATGGCCGGCACTTTCGCGCCGACCAAGGCCGTCTGGTCGAAGGACAACCGTACGGCCGGATACCGCCTCTGCGGCGAAGGTACCAAGGCGATCCGCATCGAATGCCGCGTCGGCGGCTCCGATATCAACCCTTACCTCGCCATGGCGGCACTGATTGCGGCCGGTATTGCCGGGATCGAGGCCAAGATGGAACTGGAACCGGCCTTCGTCGGCGATGCCTATGGCGGCAAGAACATCCGCGAAATTCCCGGCACGTTGCGCGATGCGACGCGGGCGATGAATTCGTCGAAGATGCTGCTCGACGCCTTCGGCGAGGATGTCATCGAACACTATACCCGCGCTGCCGAATGGGAGCAGGAGGAATATGACCGCCGCGTGACGGATTGGGAAGTTGCACGAGGATTCGAGCGGGCGTGAGATTATCACAACATGTTGCGAATAATTGATGATCCCTTTATGTTACTCGGATGGTCGAATTATTCGAAGGTCGAAGGCATGCTGAGTATTGATACTGCGTGGTTCCATCGACAACTTGAAGCGCGCAACCAGTCGGTACGAGCCCTTGCGCGCTTCATGGATATTGATGCGAGCGCAGTCTCCCGCATGCTGAAAGGTGAACGCAGAATGAGTGCGGAAGAACAGGACCGAATTGCCGATTTCTTCGGCCTCAGTCTTGAAGAGGTCGCGGCCCATCGACGGGGCGATGTTTCGGGCTTTTCCGAATCGAAACAGGAACCGTATTCGGCGGCGAGGGATGCCCGGCACGAGCCGCCGGTGAAGATGTTTACCGAAGCGGATGTTGTCTACAAGGACGGCAAACGCTGGATGGAAAGACCGGACGGAACCCTCCTGGAACTTCATCCGATTTTTGGATGCATGAAGGGGACAATGACGATTCCCGACGATCTGGATCTAACGGCTCCCGCTGATCCGGACTGGGGAAAAGTCTATGAGGACGACTGACGCTTATCTGTTAGACACCTGTGCCATGATTTGGGCTGCCCAGTTTTCGCCTATGAGCAACGAAGCAACCCTCTTGCTGAATGCCAAGCCTCCTGCGCAAAGGCAGTTGAATGTTTCAGCGATGTCGGCATGGGAAATCGGGATGCTGATTGCGAAAAGGCGTTTGCCGACGAAAAGGAATGCGCTGAGCTGGTTTGCGGATTTTGTGAAAGATGCTGACGTGGCCGTGTTGGATGTAACGCCTCAATTGCTAGTGGAGTCATCCTTCCTGCCCACGCCAGTTCACAACGATCCGACGGATCGCATTCTCATCGCGACGGCCCGCGAATATGACCTGACCATTATCACCCGTGACCGCGCGATCCTCGCCTATGGCGCCGCCGGTCACGTCAAGACACTTGCCTGTTAGGCTTTTGGAGTGAACAACGAATGACCATGATCCAATGCATTTCCCCGGTGAACGGGGAGGTTTACGCGGAACGGCCGGCGGTTGATGCCGCCGTCGCTTCGGCGAACGTTGCGCGTGCGCGTGCGGCGCAGAAAAGCTGGGCCAAGCGGCCAATCGAGGACCGCGTCAAGCTGGTGCTGGCGGGTGTTGCCCGCCTCAACGAGATGGTCGACGAGGTCGTGCCGGAGCTTGCCTGGCAGATGGGACGTCCGATCCGTTACGGTGGTGAATTCCGCGGCTTCAACGAGCGCTCCAACTACGTAGCAACGATTGCCGCCGATGCACTGGCGCCGATCATTGTCGAGGACAGCGCCAGTTTCGAGCGCCGGATCGAGCGCGTCGCCCACGGCGTCGTCTTCGTCATTGCGCCCTGGAACTATCCCTATATGACCGCGATCAACACGGTGGCGCCAGCGCTGATGGCGGGCAATACCGTGATCATCAAGCATGCCAGCCAGACGATCCTGGTCGGCGAACGCATGGTGCGCGCCTTTGTCGAGGCTGGCGTTCCCGAAGACGTGTTCCAGAACATCTTCCTTGACCACGCAACGACCTCGCAGCTGATTGCGGCAAAGAGCTTCGATTTCGTCAACTTCACCGGTTCGGTCGAGGGCGGCCGGTCCATCGAGCGGGCAGCGGCCGGTACGTTCACCGGTCTTGGCCTCGAGCTCGGCGGCAAGGATCCAGGCTATGTCATGGAAGACGCCGATCTCGATGCAGCCGTCGATACGCTGATGGACGGCGCGATGTTCAATTCCGGGCAGTGCTGCTGCGGCATCGAGCGCATCTATGTCAACGAAAACCTCTACGACGATTTCATCGAGAAAGCCGTCGCTTTTGCCTCTGCCTACAAGCTTGGCAATCCGCTGGAGCAGGAAACCTCGCTCGGGCCGATGGCGCACAAGCGTTTTGCCGCCGAAGTGCGCGCGCAGACCGCTGAAGCTGTTGCCAAGGGTGCCAAGGCGCTGGTCGATCCAAAACTGTTTCCGCAGGATGATGGCGGCGCCTATCTCGCCCCGCAGGTTTTGGTCGATGTCGATCACTCGATGAAGGTGATGACCGAAGAAAGCTTTGGCCCGATTGTCGGCATCATGAAGGTGAAGAACGACGCTGAAGCGCTGGCATTGATGAACGATTGCAAATACGGCCTGACCACCTCGCTCTGGACCAAGGACCCGGAGCGGGCTGCCCGGATCGGCAACGATCTCGAAACCGGCACCGTGTTCATGAACCGAGCCGACTATCTCGACCCGGCATTGTGCTGGACTGGTGTCAAGGAAACCGGCCGTGGCGGCTCGCTGTCGGTCATCGGTTTCCAGAACCTGACCCGCCCGAAATCCTACCATCTGAAGAAAGCCTGAACCATGACCATCACTGCCAACTGGAGCTACCCGACATCCATCAAGTTCGGCGCAGGCCGGATCAAGGAGCTTGCCGATCATTGCAAGGCGCTCGGCATCAAGAAGCCTTTGCTGATCACCGACCGTGGTCTGGCGCCGATGCCGATCACCCAGAATGCGCTCGATATCCTTGACGCTGCCGGTCTTGGCCGCGCGCTGTTTGCCGATGTCGACAGCAATCCGACCGACGTCAATCTCGATGCCGGCGTGAAAGCCTTCAAGACCGGCGGCCATGACGGCGTCATCGCTTTCGGCGGCGGTTCGGGCCTTGATCTGGGCAAGTGCGTCGCCTTCATGGCCGGGCAAAGCCGCCCGGTCTGGGATTTCGAGGATGTCGGCGACTGGTGGACGCGTGCCAGCGTCGAGGGCATCGCGCCGATCATCGCTGTGCCGACCACAGCCGGTACCGGTTCGGAAGTCGGCCGCGCCTCGGTCATCACCAATTCGCAGACGCATACGAAGAAGGTGATCTTCCATCCGAAGTTCCTGCCTGCCGTCACCATCTGCGATCCGGAACTGACGGTCGGCATGCCGAAGATCATCACGGCCGGCACCGGCATGGATGCCTTTGCCCATTGCCTGGAAGCCTATTCCTCGCCGTTCTACCATCCGATGTCGGCTGGTATCGCGCTTGAAGGCCTTCGCCTCGTCAAGGAATATCTGCCGCGCGCCTACAAGGACGGCACGGATATCGAAGCCCGCGCCAACATGATGTCGGCCGCGGCCATGGGGGCTGTTGCCTTCCAGAAGGGGCTCGGCGCCATCCACTCGCTGTCGCATCCGGTCGGCGCCATCTACAACACCCATCACGGCATGACCAATGCCGTCGTCATGCCGCCGGTGCTGCGCTTCAACCGCCCGGCGATCGAGGCCAAAATCGGCCTGGCGGCTGCCTATCTCGGCATTTCCGGCGGCTTCGATGGTTTCTACGATTATGTGCTGAAGCTGCGCGAAGGACTCGGCGTGCCGGACAAGCTGTCGGCGCTCGGCGTCGGCACCGACCGCATCGATGAAATGGCAGTAATGGCAATCGTCGATCCAACGGCCGGCGGCAATCCGGTCGAGTTGACGCTCGATTCTGCCAAGAAATTGTTTCTCGAGTGCATTTAAAAAGGATTCCAGGTTAATGCTTCTTTCGTTTCGATACGTGATGGTTGCTACGATAGCGTTAGCGTCTTGCTTGCCGGATGTTGCCAACGCCGAATCCTTTACTGCTTTGTCAAAACAAGGCTATTCTGTTGGAAAGCTTGGCCAGGGAAAGTCCGGCGCCTTGGGCTGGGCTGTCTCTAGCAACAGCAAGCGGTTCTTTTGCAAGATGAAGGTGAGCATGGCGTATTCCGGTAAGAGCGGGATGGTCAGTTTCACGGCGAGCGGAAGGATGGTTAAAATCGATCGTGCCGTGTTCGAGTCCACTATCGGTGGCCATGATCCGACGATTCCCCAGCTGGCCGATCTGAAGGCGGGCCGCGTGCAGCCCAAATACGTCGGATCATGCAATCCGGTTTAATGGCGCTCGCCAAGACGTCATGATCAATGCTTTCGTTATACCGCTGGGCAGACTTGCCTTCGTTAAAGCGGTCTTGTTTTTTCGAATGGAGCCGGCATGCGATGCCGGCTCCATTTTCATTTTCCGGCTAATAAAATCACATCATGAAAACTACTAGTTTCCCTTGTGTGCTTTTGTCGTAAAATCGTCATTGAAATGTCATGGAACACGCTATTTCTGAGCGTTCGTTTGCTCTTCGTTAATCGTGTTTTGCAAGGCTTCGTGTTTGAGGATGCTCTTCCGCGAATGGAGGCGGCGAGAAGCGATGGCAGCTCCGGCATGCCGGCGGGAATGATATGGCTGTAATTTCAATTGCAAACGCCAAGGGTGGGGCTGGAAAGACCACTGTCGCATTGCTTCTTGCGATGGAATTTGCGCACAGGGGCGAGAAGGTCGTGATCTTTGATTGCGATCCAATGGCGTTTGCAGCCAAATGGCACCGGTTGCGCGGCGGGGTTGACGCGATCTCGGTGGTGACCGGCATCACATTCGCCAATCTCGGCAGCAACCTGCGTGCGCAACAGGGGCAGAGCGCCCATATCATCATCGACCTGTCCGGTGCGCGCGACGCGCTGATCGCGCTGACGGCAGGCTTGTCCGACCTCGTTCTCGTTCCCGTGCAGGGGTGCGCCATGGATGCGCAGGGAGCTGCCCATGTGCTTGATCTGATCGGGCAGGTCGAAACCAATGCCCATAGCGATATCAATTATGCAGTGGTGCTGACCCGCGTCAGCTCATTCGTGACGACGCGCGCTATGCGCAGTGTCAAGGCGCTTCTGGCCAGCCGCAACATAAACCTTCTGGACACGCCGATCATCGAACGCAGCGCCTATCGCGATATGTTCGAGCATGGGGGGACGCTCTATACGATCGACCCGGCCAAGGTGAGCAATCTTGCCAAGGCGCAGCGGAACATGCAGGCTCTGGTGCTCGACGTTCGGCATTTTCTGGGCACGCCATCCTATCCGCAATCGAGCGGGCCTTTTGCTCGCATGTGCCACAAGACGCTGGCGGGCAGCCCTTTGTCTGTGAGCACGGCCGAGCCTTCTTTTGCCGTCCGCGCCGCACTGCCGCTTTGATGTGATAAAGTGCCGGTCATCGGTGTGTCTTCTCAATTTCCGAATATGTCCGTCGCCGGTTTCGGGTGAGTTTCCGTGTCTGGCGGCAGGGCAATCGTTAATTCTCGGGAGGGGCGCATTCAGTCTTTGTTAACCACGATCTGAAAGGTTTGGTTAATCGAAGCGCGATGTGATCTGCGTTCTCCGGGAGCCATGCAGGGGCTCTAACCTTTCAGACAGGAACAGACATGCCAGTCATTACATTCGCAAATACCAAGGGTGGAGCGGGCAAGACGACCGCTGCGCTGATCCTGGCGACAGAACTGGCGCGCAACGGCGCCCGTGTCACCATTCTCGATGCCGACCCGCAGCACTGGATTTCCCATTGGCACGACATTTCGGGCAAGGTACCGAATATCGAGGTGATCTCCTATGTGACGATGGCGTCGATCCAGACGCATATCAACGATAACAGGGCAAAGACCGACTATTTCATCATCGATCTCGCCGGTGCGCGCAACACACTGATGGCAACCGCCATTGGACTTTCCGATCATGTGATGATTCCGATCCAGGGCTGTGCCATGGATGCCAAGGGCGGCGCTCAGGTGCTGGAATTGCTCGCTTATCTCGAAGAGAAGGCCGGTATCCGCATCAATCACTCCGTCGTATTGACGCGCGTCAACTCGCTGGTGACGACCCGGGCCCTACAGGTGGTCAAGCAGTTGCTCTCCGAGCGTTCCGTGCCGGTGCTTGATACGCCGATAATCGAGCGCGCGGCTTTCCGCGATATCTTCGATTGTGGTGGCACTCTGCAGACGATGGACGCGATGCGGGTCAGCAATCTCGATAAGGCCTGTCAGAACGCCCGCGCTTTCGGCGACGAAGTGCGTAGGCTCGTTCCACTCAGGCTGACCGGCAGCATGCGCCGCGCTGCTTGAGGGTCTACTAGCCATCACACATTTCAAACGCCGCGCTTCTTCGCGCGGCGTTTTTGTATCCGCTATTAAAACCTGCGGTCGATGAAATGCTTGGCCTGTGCGCCGGCGTGATAGAAGGCCGATTTGACGCCGCGCAACGGATCGGGAGTGACTGGCGTTTCGGCCAGCGGAAGCGCGTTGGGCTCGCCCATGACGTGGTTTGCCAGTGCGCGGCCGAAGACCGTACCGGGTGCGATGCCGCGGCCGTTATAGCCGCTGACGGAAAAGACGTTCGGGGCCATCACGTGCATCTGCGGCAGGTTGTTCGTCGTCATGCCGATGCGGCCGTCCCACCAGTATTCGAAGCGGAAATTGCCGAGTGCCGGAAACAGCTTTCGCAGCGAGCGCTCGGCAAAGGCGCGGTGGGTGCCTTCGGCGAGTGCATCCAGGCGGCCGACGCTGCCGAAGATCAGGCGGTTCTGCTGATCCATCCGGAACGAGGTCATGACCAGCCCTGTGTCCCAGCAACCCTGGCGTTCGGGCAGGATGGTGCGGGCGATGTTGTCGGAGAGCGGGTTCGTCGCGAACTGGAAGTAGGGCAGGATCGTCAGTTCCTGGGTATAGGACGTCCATGGCGTTTGGGCGAGCATATCACCATAGGCGTTGGTGGCGACGATAACGGATTTGGCGGTGATGGTGCCGCCACCGACCGTCAGCTTCCAGAGGTCGCCCTTGCGTTCTGCGGAGCGCAGCGGCGTTTCGGTATAGATCGGGGCTCCGGCTGCAAGGGCGGCGCGGGCAAGGCCTCGGGCATAGGCCAGCGGCTGGATCGTTCCAGCCCGCCGGTCGAGCAGTGCGCCGGCAAAACCGGCTGCGCCAGTCAACGACTTGGCGCGATCGGCACTGACTACCTCGACAGGTGCCCCAAACGTCTTCCACTGCCGCTCGCGGTCCTGGATGTCCTTCAGCCCCTCCGCTCCGACGGCGAGATGCAGCGTGCCATTACGCACGGCTTCACAGGCAATGCCGTGCTGTTCGACAAGCTGATAAACCAAGGAAGGACCGTCGCCGAGTTCCGTCAACAGACGCTTACCGACGTCCGCTCCCAGCGTGGCGATCAAGTCTTCCGGCTTGGTCCACATGCCGGCATTGACAAGCCCAACATTGCGGCCGGAGCCGCCAAAGCCGATCATCTTCGCTTCCGCTATAGCAACGGTGACGCCCTTTTGCGCCAGGTGAAGAGCTGCCGAAAGTCCTGTGAAGCCGCCGCCGATAATCGCCACATCGACGCGGATATCCCCCGTGAGCGGACCTGTGCCGGGAGCCGCCGGTGCCGTTGCATGCCAGAGATTGGGAAGGGAGCGTTCGGCAGCCATTTCGGCATTCCTTATCTGTCGGAATTGGTCTTTCAGTTTTCCGACAGATAAAGCATTGCGGCAATGTTTTTTAATGACAAAATCTGATCAAGTCATGAAGCCGCGGGGATGTTGCCGGGTTTGATCCGGCGGAGGGGCCGCGGTGCCTCCAAGCTCCGCGCCGCGACCCCGATTCCGTTTGCGTGCCAAAGTCCGTCTTCTCGAAAAGAATTTTCAATATTGCTTTGACCGGGTCGACTGGCCGAGCCGGAAATGATTACGTGTTGAAAGTGCCCAAGATACGGTTCTGAACGCACCTCAGACGTTTTCATTTTCAACGGCTTTCGGCTTTCGTCACTCCCCCAAATGGGGGAGAATCCCATAATTTTTAAGGGTTTTTAGTCGATGAATTCGACCGTCGTTCCGACGCTTACCATTTTGGCAAGTTCCGTCGCGTCCCAGTTGGTAAGGCGTACGCAGCCGTGACTCTGGGTTTTACCAATCTTGGACGGTTCCGGGGTTCCGTGGATACCATAGGTGGGCTTCGACAGCGCGATCCAGACCGTACCGACGGGGCCGTTCGGTCCGGGCTGCAGGGTCAGGACCTTGTCGTTCTCGCCCTGTTTGAAATTGATTTTCGGATTATAGGTATAACCGGGATTAAGCGCGATGCGATCGACCTGCACGGTACCTGAGGGCGATGGCGTATCAGAGGAGCCGATCGTTGCCGGGTAGGCGGCAACCAGCGTGCCCGCTTCGTCATAAGCAAACACTTGCTTTCGATACTTGTCGGCGACGATGCGGCTGACCTTGCCCGTCTTGACCTCGCCCGGATTGATCACCTTGATGATTGTGCCGGGAATGGTGAAATCGATGCCTGGGTTCAGCTCACGCAGATAGGCCTCGTCCATGTGGAATTTTTCACCCAGCATTTCCGTCGTCGATGTAAACGACAGGTGTGGCAAGACGGCCTTGTGGGCATAGTCTTCCGGAATGGAGGCGACATAGGGACCGGCCGCATCGGCTGCCGTGATCGTATAGGTGGTGATCGGCAGGCCGCCGGTAAAGCGCAGCCGCTCAAGAATATCATCGGTATTGTTTGGATCCAGCGTCTCGCCGGTGGCCTTCTGCCATGCTTCGATGGCCTTGGTGACATTCGATCCCGTCTTGCCGTCGATCACGCCCGGAGAAAAACCTTCCCGGTCGAGAAATACTTGCAGCGCGGTGATTTCGGCGCTCGATTTCTTGGTAATTCGCGTTGCCGCGGGCAGAGGCTCGCGCTGCGGCGCTGCATCTTCCGGCGGCAGGGCCGCCATGTCGTTTTCGTCCGGCGGCGAATACATTCCGTCCGGCAGTTGCTCGCGCTCGACGCTTCGCGGTGTGGTCTCCCTGAAATCTGGGATCGACCCGGTCACGTCGCCAGGCTCCGAATAACCCTGATCGGTAAAGGCCGGGTCGGAGTAGCCGTAGTCCGGATTGGTGTAGACATCTCGGTTTCGCGGGCGCGGGCGTTGTGCATCGCGCTGCTGCCGGCCGGATCCCATCACTGTCGCGACGACATTGCCCCACGCATCGACCAGAACGGTGCGGCCGCGGCTGTCGCGCGTCATCCGCACGTCGCCTGATTCGGGGGTGTAATCGAGGATTTCACCTTGTGGTGTCACCAGCACCGCATTGGCGGGCAGGCGGCCAAAGCCTTCCTGCGCCTTGGCGGCAGAGGCAAGTGCAAGCACGCTGGCAGCGGCAAAAAGGGCAAAGCCGGTTCTGGAAACGAACGTCACGATGAAACCTGTTGTCTGGCAGTTGAACTCGGGGCGTACAAATCAAATGGGACGGTAATATGAATAAACTGAATTCATTATGAACAGTTCCCTAAAATCCATCTAATTCGGTAACTTGCCGGTTTCAAGGAGGTGATACTGCGCCGTGTTTGCGTTAGCCTTGATGTAGAGGACGATCGATTCCCTCACATCAGGATTTTTGTCAATGGTTCATTCTATTGGCATCAAATTTCTCCTTCGCAGTCGGATCCACGGTCTGAGCCCATAGCAATTACCGGCCCGTTTTCGGGCCTGTACAACCTCACATCCGGTCGCCGCGTCCGCGGCTGCACCAATTTCCCGCTTTCGCGGGCACGGGCTCAGGAGAACGGGACCAATCTCAAGATCGGCGGTTAAGGCCAAAAGTAATCCCGGTCCGTTCACCTGGATCCGTCAGGGCTGATCAGGCCCTGAGGATTAGATTTTGCATTCCATAGCCGCGTGCTTCACGCGGCTTTCATGATCGCACCTTCGATTACGACGCCGGAAGTCACGTACTTCCAGAGTGCAACAAGCAACTTACGGGCCAAGGCCACGATCATCGGCTTTTTGAGGCGACCGCTGTTGCGGGCGATGCGCTCCTTGAACCAGCAGGTCAGCGCCGAGCTCGGTTGATGGCGGAGCCATAACCAGGCGAGCTCGACCATTGTCGCTCGCAGGCGCGGATTTCCCGCTTTCGATACACCTTGGTCGCGATTGACGTTGCCGCTTTGCCAAGGGGAGGGGGCGAGGCCCGCGTAAGATACGATTTGCCGCCGATTATCGAAGTGTCGGAACAAACCTTCCGTGTAGAGTATCGTCGCGAACTCGGGACCAATTCCTCTGACCTTCAAAAGCGCGACCGCTCTTGCCGGCGTTTCCGGTGTCTCGCAGACGATCAACGCATCTCGCTCTGCTTCCACGGCCTTGATTTGCGTTAGCAGCAATTCTAGACGATCGAGTTCTCTGCAAATTTCGGCTTCGAGATGCTTGGACAGCACTCTGCCATCTCCAGTTCGAAGCTCGTCCAGACGCTGACGGCGATCCCGACGTAAAGGCTCGTAATCTCGTATTCCTTGTGTGAAGAGCAGCCCCTTGATGCGATTGACGTGAAAGACACGTTCCGCAATCAGGGTTTTCCGCTCCCGCCCAAGTCGACGGTTGTCGTCCTCTTCGGGGGTGAGAAGTTTGACCATCGAGCACGCCCGCGGCTCGCCTCGTTTCCAAGCCATCAAGGCGCGTATAAGTGTTTCGCCGTCGATGCGATCCGTCTTTGCCCGACGATGGCGGCGTGGCATGGCAATAGATGCAGCTTCCACAATATGGCTCTCGATCCAGGCTTCCTTGCTGAGAACGCGCCCCAGCCAGAAGCCATCAAGGCCGGCCTCCTGGATCACCACCAGCGGATAAAGCTTGTCCTTACGGCGCTGGGCTTTCTGGCGAAGGGCGGCAAAACACGAGAACAAGCCGGCGATATCGCCTCCGGTAACTGTATGGCGAGACATCTTTTCACTTCCCGGCGATAGAGCTGTCACGAGCCATGTCGATTTGCTCAATTCCAACGAGACGAAAATTGCTCCAAGATCGATGAGAGTAGCGGTCTGTGCTTGAGTTTGATCTGCTGTCATCGGCATGATTGGCCTCCAGAGAGTTTTCTAGCGACCTCATTCTGCCACGGTGCAGGCCGCTACTCACCCCTGATGGGATCTCAAGGCGCGGGAATACGGGAGAGGACGCAATGGCGATCAAGCTGTCCGGCGGCGACCGGCAAGGTGACTTCCATATTCTCCTTGATTGGCAATCGGCGCTGGATATCGGCGCTTTTACCGTCGACGGTATTGATGTCTCGCCGGGAACGTCGATCCCGTCCGATGGCGACCGGCGCATCGACCACGCGCTTCAGGGCTTCTTCTTCACCTGCGGTCCCGATCATATCCGCCATCCGGAACCCATTGAAGCGGACGGCGAAGGGCGGTTGTTTCCTTTGCACGGGTCGCTTTGCGGAACGCCGGTCAGCCGGACGGAGATGGCGGCAGAGGATGAACCTCCAGGGTGCCTTGCCGAAACCAAAGTCCAGCTTGCCAATGGCGGTTCCGCTCTGCTCTCACGACGATGGACCGTCAATGCCGATGCCGCAGAGGTGCTGCTCGCCGACCGGGTCACCAATACCGGTGATACGCCGTTTGCACCGATGTTGATGTATCACATGAATATCGGCGGCTGGCTGCTCGGCGATGACACCTATATCGCGGGAACGATGTTCGGTGACGAGAAGCGCCCGTGGCGATTCGGTGAGGGGGAGAGCGCACATTTCTGCGTGCCTGCCGCAGAGAAGGCCGACGGCGGCTGGGCGCAGGTGGCGCTTGGACCATTCGAAGCCTTGTCCAGCCGCTCGCTGATCGTCCGCTTTTCCACGGCGACCCTGCCATTCCTGCAGATGTGGCGATGCCAGCGGGGATCGGCTGATGTCATCAGCATCGAGCCGGTTTCGCACCGTATCGCCAGGCGCGAGGCGCTTGCTGCCGCCGGTGAAATGCCGATGCTCGCGCCGGATGAGACGATCGAATACGCGCTGGCGTTCCAGATCCGCTGAGCCCGCCTTTCCAATTGACGCATGAAGCCGCCGGTCTTACATCAGTCCGGGCATTATTTTGAGGAAGGCACAGCCATGGACATTCGCCAGATCAACAATGAATATTCGGTCACCGGACAGATTTCCGTCGAGGACCTTGATACGATCAAGGCGCTGGGTTTCAAGTCCGTCGTCTGCCATCGCCCGGATTTCGAGCAGCCCGATCAGCCGCAGTTCGAAACGATCGCCGCCCGCGCCAAGGAACTCGGCCTCGACATCACCCATATCCCGGTCGGCCCAATGGGCGTGACCGCCGATGCCGTGCGCGAAATGGTCGATGCGCTGGATACGTTCGAGCGGCCGATGCTCGGCTATTGCCGCTCCGGAGCCCGCTCGACCAATGTCTATCAGCAGACCCAGCACATTCGCGGCTGATATCGTTGACGGCGCGCATTCTTGCGATTGCGCGCCGGTCGTCCTTGGATGAAGCCTAGCCGTTCCGGATCTGGCTCAGCGTCAGCGTCGGCGTGATTGCTTCCGGATCGAGCCTGATCTCGATGATCGACGGCTTGCCGCTTTGGCGGGCGCGCTCGAAGGCACCGGCAAAATCCTCCGTCTTTTCGACGAGTTCGCCATGGCCGCCATAGGCGCGGGCAAAGGCTGCAAAATCCGGATTGGTGAGGTCGGTGCCGCTGACCCGGCCCGGATATTCCCGCTCCTGATGCATGCGGATCGTGCCGTAGATGCCGTTGTTGATCACCAGGGTTATGATCGGCAGATTGTAGCGCACGGCGGTGGCGAATTCCTGCCCGTGCATCATGAAGCAGCCATCACCGGCAAAGCAGATCACTTCACGTTCTGGAAACAGCTGCTTGGCGGCGACGGCGGCCGGCAGGCCGTAGCCCATTGAGCCGGATGTCGGAGCCGCCTGCGTGTCGAACTGCTGGAACCGGTGGAAGCGGTGCAGCCAGGTGGCATAGTTGCCGGCGCCATTGGCAAAGATCGTATCCTTTGCCGTATTCGCCTCGATATAGCGCATGATCGGCCCCATCTGCACATCGCCGGGACCTGTTTCGGGCGGGGTAGACCAAGTGAGATAGGACTGATGCATCCGTACCGTCCGTTCGGACCGACGATATGGTTGCGCCGGTGTCAGGGTCTCAAGGGCGGCTGAGAAATCATCGGGTGCTGCAACAATCGCCAGATTCGGACGGTAGACCCGGCCGAGTTCGCCGGGATCGGGATACACATGCACCAGCGTTTGCTTCGGGTAGGGCACCTCCAAAAGGGTATAGCCCGAAGACGGCATTTCGGAGAAGCGGCCACCTATCAACAACACCAGATCGGCTTCACGGATGTCCTTGGCCAGCGCCGGATTGATGCCGATGCCGACATCTCCGGCATAGTTGGGATGCAGGTGGTCAAACAGCATCTGGCGGCGGAAGGAGCAGCCGACCGGCAGGTCGAAGCGCTCGGCGAAGGACTGGAACTGCCGGACTGCCTGTTCGCTCCAACGGGTGCCGCCGAGAATGGCGATCGGCCGTTCGGCTTTAGTGAGCAGGGCTTCCAGCGCCCGCATCTGGCCTGGCCCGGGATGGCTTTCCACTGGCTGATATGGCTTCGCGGTGACAGCTTCTGTCTTCTGCATCAGCATATCCTCCGGCAGTGTCAGGACCACCGGACCGGGGCGGCCGGATGTGGCGACCGCAAAGGCACGGGTGACGAATTCCGGGATACGGGCGGGATCGTCGATCTCACCGACCCATTTGGCAATTTCGGTGAAGGCGCGGCGATATTCGATTTCCTGAAATGCCTCGCGCTCACGGGCATCGCGCTGGACCTGGCCGATGAACAGGATCATCGGGATGGAATCCTGGCGGGCGATATGCAGGCCGGCAGAGGCATTCATGGCGCCCGGACCGCGCGTCACCATGCAGATGCCGGGTTCGCCGGTCAGCCGGCCCCAGGCGTCAGCCATCATCGCGGCGCCACCTTCCTGGCGGCAGACCACGACGTCTATGTCGGTATCATAGAGTGCGTCGAGCACGGCGAGATAGCTTTCGCCCGGTACGCAGGACACCCGCCTGACGCCATTCGCCTTCAGCGCCTCAACGATCAATTCTCCGCCTGTCTTCATGTCTGCTCCTCCCAAAGCACTTCACTCACGTTTGTCAGATGGCCGGCGATGCCGGTGCTATACCTGCTGTTTTGTTGACCCGGCGCTCGCGCCAGATGATGTAGAGGCCGGAACCGATGATGATCGCGATGCCCAGCCATTTCAGCGCGTCCGGCAAATGGCCGAACACAAGCCAGCCGAAGATCGTCGCCGAAACGATCTCCAGATATTGCAGTGGCGCCAGCACCGAGGCGGGCGCGGCACGATAGGCATAGACGCCGAGCACGCCGGAGATCGTCGCGGTAATGCCGACACCGAGCAGATAAAGGCCGGCGGTCATATCCGGCACGATCGGATCGAAGATATCCGAGCCGGTCCCGTCGCCGATGTAAAGCAGGATGCCGCAGAACACCGCGCCCCAGACACCGGCATGAAACTGCATCGACCACGGATCCTCGTTCTGTGCGACCAGACGGGTGACCAAAAGGAAGATCGCCAGTCCGAAGGCCGAGACAACAGGCAAAAGCGCGATCCAGCCGACCTCCTGCATGCTCGGCTGGATGACCAAAAGCGCTCCGAAAAAGCCGACGCCGCAGGCGGTATAGCGCCGCCAACCGATGGTTTCCTTGAGGAAGATGCTGCCGAGGATCGTCAGGATGATCGGTTCGACGAAGAAGATGGCGATGGCATCGGCGACTTCCATCGCCTTCAGCGTGGTGATGAAGGACAGCATGGTCACGACCAGCAGGCCGCCGCGCAGCATATGCAGGCCGGTTTTCTTCCAGGTCAGATCGAACAGCGTGCCGCGGACGATGACGATCGGCAGGATGAAGATCATCTGCAGCACGAAGCGGACGGCAGTGATTTCAGCCGATGGAATTGTGGTGATCGCGAGCTTTGCAAAGATATCGATCAGCGGCGAGATCAGCACCGCGATGACCATCAGGCTGAGGCCGAAGGAAACATCGTTGCTGCGTGTGGCCGCTTTTGCAGAAATGTCGGTCATGCCAGGTCTTTGCTCATTTCCGTTGCTCCACGACGGAAATGCACCATGCGGCAAAATCCTGCATGGCACCATCGCGCTCAATTTCATTCAAGGTTTCGTGGCGCATCGACGGGTAAACAACTGTCGTCACGCGCTTCAAGCCGACGGCCAACATGCGCCGTTCCAGCCAGCGGATTTCCCGTCCGCCGTTGGTGGCCGGGTCCTGGCCGCCGCCGACCAGGTGGATCGGCAAGTTTTTCGGCAGTCGGCTCAGCCGATCCGGCTTTGCGCCGTCGAAGGTCAGCGTGAACAGGTCGATCCACATCGAAACGCTGGCATCAAAACCGCAGAGCGGATCGTCGATATATTTTGCCACTTCCACCGCGTCATGCGACAGCCAGTCATAGTCGGTCTTGCGGTCGAGTATCGATTTGGCCCAGGCGCCGAATGTCAGTTTCGACAGCAGCCCGCTCGGCACATCGGAGCCTTTCAGCATTTTCTCGATGGCAAGCACGACTTGCGCTGCGCGTCCGGCAAGCCCCGGATTGAAATTCGAGTTCCAGACAGCCAGTCCATCGTAAAGGCCCGGATCCGTTTCCGCGGCGTTCAGCGCGATCAGGCCTCCCATGGAATGGCCGAACAGGATGACGGGAAGGCCGGGATGACGGCTGGCGGTGATCATGCGCATTGCCCTGACGTCGTCGACGACCTTGGCTGCCCCTTGCGATTGCGCATAACGGCCGAGCGGTGCATCGGCGGCTTTTGTTGCGCCGTGGCCGCGATGATCGTGCGCATAGACGTTGAAACCGTGGGCGGCCATGACTTCGGCGAAGCGGGCATAACGGGCGGAATGTTCGGCCAGCCCGTGGCTGACGATAAGCACACCTTTATGCGGCGCGGCGGCAGGCCAGTGGCGCCAGGCAAGGGCTGCTCCGCTCGGGCTTTGTAGCGTTTCGACCGTGGTGAACACCCCTTAGATACTCCCTGGCGAAGTTCCTGCGCTTAACCGCTATCAAATTGATTTACCAGCCAAAGGCAACAAGCGCTTGGTGCTTGTTTGACATCAGGTCAGGAAAAAATCGATCGGGCATGAATTTCAGGTTGCAATTTTCTCGTTTTAATCGCTAAATGATCTTGTTTTGTTCTTGTTGGAGGAGGCCTGCATGCAAGGGAATGTGAGGACTATCTTCGTGCCGTATCTGCATCGTCTGGGGCTGATCATGATAGCCGCAATGTTTGTTTCACCGGTCTTTGCGGAGGAAAAAGCCACAGCCGCCAAGGGCAAGACCGAATACATTCTCGCTATCAGCTGGCAGCCGGGATTTTGCGAGACCCGCCCGACCCGCAAGGAATGTGCCGGACAGACCGCAGAGCGCCATGACGCGACGCATTTTTCCCTGCATGGCCTGTGGCCGGTGAAGAAGAGCTATTGCGGCGTCGCTGCGGATATCAAGGCCCGCGACCAGAAAGGCGACTGGCTGGACCTGCCGCAACCGGCTATGGCTGAGAAGACGGCAGCTCAACTGGTGGTGGCCATGCCGGGAACGCAATCCGGGCTCGACCGGCACCAATGGCTGCGCAGCGGCACATGCCACGGCGGAACCGCGCAGGACTATTTTGCAGTGCAGCTTCGTCTTCTCGATGAAATCAACGGCTCGGCGGTGCGCACCCTGTTTGCCGGCCGGCTCGGACTGGATGTGACGGAAAGCGAGGTCAAGCAGGCCTTTGACGACAGTTTTGGCAAGGGGGCGGGTGACCGCGTCAGGATGCGGTGCCAGAAAGCCGGCGCGCGCAGCGTCGTCACCGGGCTCACGATCGGCCTGTCGGGCGATATTTCCGCCGATGCCGGCCTTTCAAGTCTGATCCTTGCCGCCGGTGATACCGATTTCAAATGCGCAAAAGGGACCGTCGATGCAGCCGGCATTCAGTGAATGGCGTTGCTAAAACCGGTTTCTTCATTGCTCCGCCGGGATAATTCGCCTACATAGCGGGCAAAATCCCATTCCGTCGGAGCAGTTCTCTCTATGGCACGTCAATTCATTTATCATATGTCCGGGCTGAACAAGTCCTACGGCACCAAGAAGGTGCTGGAGAATGTCAATCTGTCGTTCTATCCGGACGCCAAGATCGGCATCCTCGGCCCGAACGGCGCCGGTAAGTCGACCGTGCTGCGCATCATGGCCGGGATCGACACGGAATATACCGGCGAAGCCTGGGTCGCTCAAGGTGCGACCGTCGGCTACCTGGCGCAGGAGCCGCAGCTCGACCCCACCAAGACGGCGATGGAAAACGTCATGGAAGGCGTGGCCGACAAGACCGCCATCCTCGAGCGCTACAACGAACTGATGATGAACTATTCCGACGAGACGGCGGAAGAGGGCTCCAAGCTCCAGGACATCATCGACGGCCAGAACCTGTGGGATCTCGAAAGCCAGGTCGAAATGGCGATGGAGGCTCTGCGCTGCCCGCCCGGCGATGCGGATGTGACCAGCCTTTCCGGCGGTGAGCGCCGCCGTCTGGCCCTGTGCAAGCTGCTGCTCTCCAAGCCGGACCTTTTGCTGCTCGACGAACCGACCAACCATCTGGACGCCGAAACCATCGGCTGGCTGGAAAACCATCTGCGCATGTACGCCGGCGCCGTGATGATGATCACCCACGATCGCTACTTCCTCGACAATGTCACGGGCTGGATCCTCGAGCTCGACCGTGGCCGCAGCATTCCTTACGAAGGCAACTATTCCGCATACCTGCTTGCCAAGGCCAAGCGCATGCAGCAGGAAAACCGCGAGGACGCCTCCCGTCAGAAGGCGATCAGCCGTGAACAGGAATGGATCGCTTCCAGCCCGAAAGCCCGCCAGTCCAAGTCGAAGGCCCGTATCAAGGCCTATGACGAACTGGTCGATGCAGCCGACAAGATGCGTCTTGGCGATGCGCAGATCATCATTCCGATCGGCGAGCGCCTCGGTCAGGTGGTTATCGAAGCCGAGAACATTACCAAGGGTTACGGCGACCGCGTGCTGATCGACGACCTGTCGATCAAGCTGCCGCCAGGCGGCATTGTCGGTGTCATCGGACCGAACGGCGCCGGCAAGACGACGCTGTTCCGGATGATCACCGGCCAGGAAAAGCCGGATAGCGGCACATTCCGCGTCGGCGATTCCGTCAAGCTCGGTTATGTCGACCAGAGCCGCGATGCGCTCGATGGAGCTAAGACCGTCTGGGAAGAAATTTCCGGCGGTGCCGAAGTCATAAAGCTCGGCAAGCTGGAAATGAATTCGCGCGCCTATTGCGGCGCCTTCAACTTCAAGGGCACCGACCAGCAGCAGAAGGTCGGCAATCTCTCCGGCGGTCAGCGCAACCGGGTTCACCTTGCCAAGATGCTGAAGGCCGGCGGCAATGTGCTCCTGCTCGACGAACCCACCAACGACCTCGATACGGAAACACTGGCGGCGCTTGAAATCGCGCTGGAAAACTTTGCCGGCTGCGCTGTGATCATCAGCCACGATCGGATGTTTCTCGACCGGCTGGCCACGCATATCCTCGCCTTCGAAGGCGACAGCCATGTGGAGTGGTTCGAAGGCAACTTCGAGGACTACGAGAAGGACAAGATCCGCCGCCTCGGCCCGGAATCGGTCAACCCAAGTCGCGTCAGCTACAAGCGCCTGACGCGATAGGCAAAATCGGGCTTCATTGGCTGCGCCATCGTTGTGAAGCAGCCAATTGTTTCGCCTGCTAAAACAGATCAAGGCGGTCCGCTCGGGCCGCCTTTTGTCTGTCCTGCTGCCTGTGGCCAATGCGACATTTCAACTTGCAGAAAATCCGAAAATCACATAAACATATCTTTATGTGTTGATGGGGTTGATGATGGCGCGAGAACACGGGCTGGGGCTGGACGAGTTGGTCGACGTGCTGAAGGCAGCGGGCGAGCCGACGCGCATGCGTCTTCTGGCGCTTCTAGCTGCCGGCGACCTGACCGTCACCGATCTTACCGAAATTCTCGGTCAGTCGCAGCCCCGAATTTCCCGCCATCTGAAGCTGCTTGCCGAAGTCGCGCTGATCGATCGCTATCAGGAAGGCGCCTGGGCCTATTTTCGCCTGAGGGGCGAGGGGGCGGGCGTTGCGCTGGTACGCGACCTGCTCTCGGCTTCCGATATTGCCGACGCGGTTCTGACGCGTGACGGCGAGCGGTTGGCGGCGCTGAAACAGGCGCGCTCCGAGAAGGCTCAGGACTATTTCAGCCGCAATGCATCCGAATGGGACGAGCTGCGCCGTCTGCATGTCAGCGAAGCGGATGTCGAGGCGGCCTTGAAAAAGGTTGTCGGTACGGAGCCGGTCGATGGCCTGCTCGATCTCGGAACAGGCACCGGCCGCATCCTCCAGCTTCTCGAAGGACTGTATCGCCGTGGTGTCGGCGTCGATGCCAGCCGTGACATGCTGGCCGTGGCCCGCGCCAATCTTGATCGCGCCGGCATCACCAAGGCCTCGATCCGTCATGGCGATATCTTCAACCTGCCGCTCGACGGCCGTCAGTTCGATCTCGTCACCATCCACCAGGTCCTGCACTTCCTGCCGCAACCGCAAGCGGCGATTGCCGAGGCTGCCCGCATGCTTGTGCCCGGCGGCCGGCTGGCGATCATCGATCTTGCTCCGCATACGCTGGAATATCTGCGTGATGAGCATGCGCATATGCGTCTGGGCTTTTCGCGCCAGACGATGGCTGACTGGCTGGAGAAGGCCGGGCTTTCCGTCGAGGAGACGGTGGACCTGACCCCGGAGACGGATCGGGACCGGCAGCTAACGGTGACCATCTGGCTTGCCCGCGATCAGCGGCAGACTGCTACAATCGATACACCCGAGGGCAAGCGCGCTCTCGCCTATGCCGGGAGGACATGACATGCCGATACACACCCTTTACCCGGCCGAACGCGGAAACCTGCGGCTTTCCTTCGAGTATTTCCCGCCGAAAAACGACGACATGGAAACCCAGCTGTTCCAGACAGTTACAGAGCTATCCGCCTTTGATCCGGCCTTCGTGACGATGACCTATGGCGCTGGCGGCTCCACCAAGGCGCGGTCGCTGACCGCCGTGCAGCGGATGATCCACGATGAAGGGATCGCCAGTACTGCGGCTCACCTGACCTGCGTTGGGGCGCCGAAGGCGGAGGTGGATGCCGTCGTCGACGAGTTCATCGACAATGGCGTGCGCCATTTCGTGGCTTTGCGCGGCGATCCGCAGGGCGGTATTGGTGCACGCTACGAGCCATTTCCGGGCGGCTACGAGAATGCTGCTGCGCTGGCGGCAGCCATTCGGGCCAAGGGGGATTTCGAGATCTCCGTGTCCGCCTATCCGGAAAAGCATCCCGAAAGCCCGGATGTCGATGCCGATATCGATATGCTGAAGCGCAAGGTCGACAATGGCGCGACGCGGGCGCTCACCCAGTTCTTCTTCGATAACAATGATTTCGAGCGCTATCTTGAGCGCGTCCGGAGAGCGGGCATCAATATTCCGGTCGTCCCAGGTATAATGCCGATCAACAATCTGGCTGGGATCACCAAGTTTGCCGGACTCTGTGGTGCAAAGGTTCCCGAGGCCATCGTCACCCGGCTGGTCCATCTCGATGAAAGCCCGGAAGAGCGCTTCAAGGAAGCGACCCATATCGCCGCCGAGCAGATCGTCGATCTGGCGCGCCGTGGCCTTCGCGATTTCCATCTCTATACGATGAACCGTTCGCCCCTGGTGGCGGCCGTGTGCGATCTGGTTGGGTTTGAACGGGTGGGACCCGCTGCTGTTCAATCGCGTTCGGCGGGTGCCGCTGCCTGAAACGGGCGAGCGAGGCACTGCTGCAAACAGAAAGAAGCCCTTGAGACCGGATGGTTTCAAGGGCTTTTTGTGCTTGGCAGCTTCAGCTTTGCGGTCCTTCCTGGAGCACTTTGCCTTGCTGGATATTGCTGCAATGGATTGCGGTTTTAAAGTCCTTCTGTATCGACTGGACTATATGCTGATGCTTTTAGATAAAAAGCATGGTTGCAACGAATACGAACGCTGCACTTATCATGAGGACATTCAACGAATGTGTCATTCCCATAACCGGCCCTCCTTGCGTTGACATCCGAAAGATAGGGGGAAAATGTCACGCATGAAAGGAAAAGTTATGCTGCGCTGCGGCAACGGGACTGTGCAAAAGGCTTATTCACAGGGTTAAGGGTATGATCGGAAAAGGTTTTGTCCGTTGCCACAATTTTTTCACAATGTCTTAACTCTGGTTAATGTAACGCGCTGAAATGCGCTGTGAGTGGCCGATTGGACACAGCATCGGTACTGCCGGGTCGTCTGTTGATTCCATGATCGGTGGTCAGGTCCGGCGGCCCGGCAGCAGGCGGCCATCGAGCACCACGAGGCCGGCGGCGATCAGCAGCATGCCGGCAATGTCGGTTTTTTCCAGCGTTTCCCCAAGAAACAGGACGCCGAGGAAAATGGCGCTCGGTGGTACCACAAGCGTGACCAGCGACGTATTGGTGGCGCCGGCGCGGCTCATGATGCGAAAGAACAGGATATAGCCGTAGGCCGTCGACAGAAGCGCCAAGGCCAGGATCGCCAGCACCGAGGTCATCGGCGGAAAGGCCAGTTGCCATGGCTGATCGACGACCATAGAGAGCGGCAGCATGATCAGCGTCGATGCAGTGAGCTGTCCAGCCGCAGTGACGGGTGCTGCCAGTCCCCGAAAGCGCTTGCCATAGGTCGCTGCGAAACCATAGCTGATTGCAGCGGCCACCGGAAAGAGCAGCGCCCAGAGTGGAATGTTGCTGCCCGCCTGCGTCAGGCCGGGCAGGGCGCTCGGACCGATCAGCACCGCTGTGCCGGCGAGGCCGAGCAGGCAGCCGATGATCTTGACAAGGCTCAGCTTCTCATCCTGCGTCAGCGCATTGGCGATCAGCACGGTCCAGACCGGCGTGGTGGCGTTGAGGATGGCCGCGAGACCAGCGCCGATCTGCGTCTGGCCGAGAAAGATGAATGTGTGCGGAATGGCATTGTTGATCAGCCCGAGCAGCAGGAATTGCGGCCAGCGGGCCTTCAGTTCGCGGTAGATGTCATAGCGGCCGAAGATGTAGATATGCAGTGCAAGGGCTGCCAGCGCCACGCGCAGCAGAACCAGCGTAAACGCCGGCACATGCTGGATGGCGATGCGCGCGAAAAAGAACGAACCACCCCAGATCAGCCCGAGCAGAGCCAGAAGACCCCAGGTGGCAAGCGTCATGCGATTCTGCAAACCGTCCGTTTTCGCATGCATGTGACTTGACCTTCCCCTGCCTCATTCGGAACATACCGACGGTTAAGGCGTAAGCCGGGATTTATCCACCCGATTCTTGAGCCGTGCCACAGATGTGCCGTGCAACATATATGAAGGACGAACTGCTGGAGCCCCTGACGACACAATCGATCGCTGCCGTGGCGCATGACAGCCAAGGGCTCATCTCCATCGCCATCGTGGTGGCGGTCGCAGCCATTCTGGGGCTGGGGTTCCTGCGCCTGCGCCAGCCGCCGCTGGTCGGCTTCATTCTGGCCGGCGTTGCATTGGGGCCGACGGGGTTCGGTTTCATTTCCAACAGCGCCAATGTCACGCTGCTTGCCGAAATGGGCGTCGTCGTACTCCTGTTCTTCATCGGCATGGAACTGTCGATCAAAGCCTTCGTGCTCAGCCTGCGTCAAGCTTTGCTGGTGGCCGGCGGGCAGGTGATCGCAGCCATCGCGGCGGCAGGGCTGATCGCGCTGATCACAGGCGCAAGTGCGGCCGAAGGGCTGATCCTCGGTTTCGTCATCGCGATGTCCTCCACCGTCGTTGCCATGAAGATGCTGGAGGACATGGGCGAGTTGCGCAGCGAGACCGGCCGGATCGCCGTCGGCGTGCTGATCGCGCAGGACATTGCTGTGGTCCCGATGCTGATCCTGGTCTCAAGCCTTGGCGGCGGGGAACTGCATATCGGCATCATCGCGATCAAAATGGTCATCGCCATCGCCATTCTGGCGGCTCTGCTCTGGTGGTTCGGCCGCCATGGCAAGTTGCGTGTTCCCTATAGCGAGGCTGTCGAGGACAAGGTTGAGATCTTGGCGCTCGGTGCGCTTGCTGTCTGCTTCGGCGCGGCAGCGATCTCCGGTCTTGCCGGCATGTCACCCGCCTATGGCGCGTTTCTGTCCGGCATCGTGATCGGCAATTCGACGCTGCGCAGCCGGGTGATACCGGTGATCGAGCCGATCCAGAGCGTGCTTTTGGTGGTGTTCTTCCTGTCGATCGGGTTGCTGATCGACCTGACCTTCATCGGCGAGAATTTCTGGTCGGTGCTGAGCGCTGCGCTGATTGTGATTGCGGCCAAGACCGTGCTGAACATTTTCCTGCTGCGCAAGACCGGCTCATCGCCGCAGATCGCCCTGGTCGCCGGCCTGTCGATGGCGCAGATCGGCGAGTTTTCCTTCGTGCTTGCCGCCGCGGGCCTTGGCGCTGGCGTCCTGCAGTTCGATACCTACAAGGTGGCGATTGCCGTGACTGCCGTGTCGCTGCTGGTCTCGCCGCTCTGGGTCAGCATGATGCACCGGTTGGAAAACATCGCTTCAGAGCATCTCTTGACCTATCGCAAGGCCTTTGCCGTCGCCTATGCGCGCGAACTGAGCGAAGTGTCGAAACGGGGGGCGGCGCTTGCCGGTGCCCGCTGGTCGCTGAAGCTGCGCTACCGTGCGCTGCGGCTTGCCCGCCACCATCGGCGGCGGGCAAAATCTGAAAACAAGCCTGAAACGGATACTACAGAGCGCTGAGAACCGCTTGCGTGGCCCAGCCATCGGCTGGGATGCCAAGGCGCTGCTGTTCCTTCTGAAGCGCCGCACGGGTGCCGGAGCCAAGGATGCCGTCGATCTTGCCGACGTCATGACCCATGGCCTGCAGTTTCGTCTGTAGCGCCTTCATGCCTTCGTCAGTCAATCCCGGTTCCGGGGTGTGGGTGTCGTAAGCCGGAGCGCCTGCAAGCCGGGTGGCGAAATAGGCGGCCGAGGTCGTGTAGATGAACGACTGGTTCCATTCGAGATAGACATTGAAGTTCGGATAGGTCAGGAAGGCGACGCCATGGCGGCCCTGCGGAATCACCAGCGACGAGGCGAGCTGCGGGAATGCTGTGTTGCCGTCGCGCGGCTTGACGCCGAGCTTGAACCAGTCGCCCGCCGTCATGCCGGTCTGCAGCCCGGTTTTCTCCCAGGGCAGGTTTTCCGGCAGGTTGACTTCCTGGATCCAGGGCTGGCCGGCGGTGAAGCCGAGGCTCTTGATGAATTTGGCGGCGGTCAGGATCGCATCCGGCGAGCTCTGCTTGAGGTTCACATGACCGTCGCCATCGCCGTCCATGCCCTGCGCGATAATGTCTTCCGGCAGCATCTGGACCTGGCCGATTTCACCGGCCCAGGCACCCGTCGTGGTTTCCGGATCAAGATCACCGTGCTGGACCATCTCGATGGCCGAGATCAACTGCGGACGGAACATTTCCGGGCGGCGGCAATCATGCGCCAGCGTTACCAGAGCGTTGCGGGTGTTGAAATCGCCCTGGACTGCGCCAAAATCGGTTTCCATTGCCCAGAAGGCGGTGATCACCGGAGCTGGAACGCCGAATTCCTTTTCCGCCCGTTCGAAGACTGCGGCATATTCCTTCATCTTCTTGGCGCCGATATCCAGCCGCGCCTTGCTGACGGTACGTTGCGAGAATTCGGTGAAGCTCTGCTTGAACACACCCTGCGCGCGATCGCGGCTCAGCACTTTTTCGGAAATGACAGAACCGGCCAGCGCACGATCGACCACGTCGGCCGGAATGCCCTTGGCGACCGCTTCAGCCTTGACGCCCTGCAGGAAGGTGGCGAGATCGCCGCCGCAGGGGGCTGCCGGTGTGGCAGGCTTTGCTGCCTGCTGCGCCAGCGCCGATGAGGTCAAGAGGGTGAGAAAACCGATCGAAAGAACGGAGCGCAGAGTGCTGCGTGTCATCGCAAGTCCTTGTTGTAAGGCCGGAACCGGCCGAAAGCAGCGGGAAAATGGCTGCTTTTGTTTCGCTGAAAATATGGCAGCGGCTGTCGCACGGCAATGGGGCGGAAAGAAGAAATGCCGCCGCGTTTGTCTCAGTTTTGCGCCAGTGCGCGGGGTTTGGAAACGGCCGCTACCCAGCTCTTCCAGTTCTTCTGGGAGCCCGCAAAAACGTTGATGTCGGCATTGCCGTCGATGCCGGGGATGACGCCGGTGCTGGTATATTGCCAGAAGGCCCAGCGGCGCTCGGTGTAGATTTCCGTCGGGTGTGCTGCGACTGAGCGAACCCAGAAATGATAGTCCTTGAACTGGCCGACCAGGTTATCGCGGTGGAAATCGACCGACGTATAGATGATCGGGCGTTTGCCGTAATAGGCTTCCAGCCGGTCCATGAAGCGCTTCATTTCGCTCTGGACGGTCAGCGGTGATGGCCGGTAGCGGCAGGTCTTGGATTCGCCGTTCCATTCGACATCGAGAACCGGCGGCAGGTAGACGGCGCTCTTCGGCACATTGGCGATGAACCAATCGGCCTGCTGGTCGGCCGTCGAGCAGAAATAGTAGAAATGATAGGGCGCATAGGGCAGGCCAGCGGCGCGGGCCTGCTGCCAATATTCGCCGAACTTGGCGTCGATCCGGTCCTTGCCTTCCGTCGCCTTGATGAAGGCGAAGGAGACGCCCGAGCCTTTGACTTTGGCCCAGTCGATATCACCCTGCCATTTCGACACGTCGATGCCGTGGATATTGTGATGCTGCGGCGTGCGCACGCCAAAATTCTGCGGATCCTTGTCCTGGAATTTCGGCGGGATCGATGCGGTGGAGACGAGATCGTAGTCTGTCGATGTGCAGGCGGAAAGCAGCGAGACAATAGGCAGAAGAGCCAGGAATAGCCGGCGCATGAGGTTTCCGTTCTGAAACGATCGACGTTGCTGCCTCACACGATGATATCCGCTGATGTGAATCCCCCAGGAGGCATGAACCTCATTTTCACCATATCATCGTAAAAATTGCGTTAGTTTCAAGCGGCAATTGCGAAAGCGGCGCAGCAAAACGCCAACGGCACGCATTTGCCGACGGTTCGACAGTAGAACGCGATGATGTCGTGGGGCTTGCGCCGGCTTATTGTGCCGCGCGCCGGTAGGTGAAGAGCCAGGCGTAGCCGCGTCCGATCGGCCGGAATTCCAGGGTGTCGCCGAACTTGCCGGCATTGCATCTGAGCACCGTCTCCATCGTCTTGCGCGGGGTGACGTGGAAACGGTGCAGCCAAGCCTGCAGGCCGCGCCGGAACAGCCCCGGCAGGCGTTCCTGCTGGCCGAAATCGGCAATGTGCAGCGATCCGCCTGGATTGAGCGCCGCGATTGCCGCGCCGATTGCCTTTTCCCAGTCCGGGATCATCGACAGGGCATAGGAAATGACGATCCGGTCGAAACCGGTTTCGCCGAATTCGGAAGCCTGAAAGTCGGTCGCGTCGGCGACGCGCAGCACCGTCCTGGTGCGGCCGGGTTTGCCGAGTTTTGCCTCGGCGGAGACGAGCATTTCTGCGGAAATATCAAACCCGAAGAGCCTTGCATGTGGGAAGCGCTGGCCGATCAGCGCCAGATTGCGGCCGGTGCCGCAGCCGACTTCAAGCACGCTGCCACCGGCCGGAACGTTCAGCTCGTTGATCAGCGTGTCGCGCCCGAACAGATAGTATTTGCGGGTCAGATCGTAGAAATGCCGCTGGGTGCGATACATCCGGTCCATGCGGTCGGCATGGCTGCTGCCCGCACCGGTCTCGATCGCCGTCATGCCGCTTTCCTGTAAATGTGGAAGCCGCCATAGATTGCCGAGCGGTCTTTCAGATTGAGCGCCTGCGACTGATCGGCATCGTACTGCCACTGACCGAGCACGTTTTCGGAGACGCGGCCTTCCAGAATGCTGGCTTCGGCGGCGGTGCGGAAGATCACCATGGCACCCTCTGCGGATGTACGGGTGATTTCGCTCCACACGTCATTGAGCTGGCGGTCGTTCATCCAGTCCTGGGCATCGAGCAGGACGTAGCGATCGACGGAACCGGCAGCCTTCTTGGCCAGAAGCTCGGTAAAGCTGGCGTGATGCACATGCACGCGCTCGGCATTGTTGCGGATCGTTTCGTGGCGGCCGGCCTGCAGATAGTCCGGCAGGTCGCCCTCATGCGGCATCGGATAGCGGCGGGCGAAAGCCTGCCAGGCAAAATAGTTTTCCTTCAGCGGGAAATGGCAGCAGAGCTTTTCCAGCCGGTGGCGCAGAACGCCTGCCAACGATTTTTCCGCGCTGAGGCTCGCCAGCTCGTCGAACTGCTGCGGCGGAATGCCGAGACCGAACAGCGAGCTCTTGCGGCTGGTAATCCAGCGGATCACCGGACGGTCGAATAGCGGAGCAAGGCGCTCGTCGAAGAACTGGCGCTGCTCACGCATCGAACGGGCATTGGCAAGCTCGCTGGGGTCGACGCCATGCAGGCGCGCCAAGAGATGGCCAAGGCCGATGAAGCGGCCGAGCAGCCCGGTGCGGTAGATGTTCTTGCCGAAGACCTTGATGCGGCGCTGGCCGGTCAGGCCGCGGCTGCTCCAGTATTCCCGGGTCGCGTTGTCCAGCTTTGGCGCAATGAAGAGATCATAGGCCTGGACATTGCTGGGAAGGTCGTGGCGAGCCAGGAAGCGGACGATATCGGCATGACCGGGCAGGTGGCGAAAGGCGGCGAGCTTCAGCCGGTTCAGCGCCACGTGATGCCGGTTGAGGTCAACGACATCGATGCGCTCGGGCGCCGCCGAGAGATAGGCCAGCATGTTGCAGCCGCCGGAACCGATGGTAACGATATGATGTTCGGGACGGATCTGCATCGCAGCCATATCGACGGCCGGATCCTCCCATATCTGCGGGTATACGAGGCCGGTGAAGAGCAGGCCGAAAAGACGCTCCGACAGGCCCTCCAAACTCAGCGCCTTATGCTGGATCAGAGCGGTCTTCAGCTTGCGGTTTCTTTTGCCGTAGCCTGCATCGGGTGCGAGATCGGTCATGTCATCCTGCCATCCGTTAAAGTTGGAGGTGCTTCTAAGACGAGTCCGCTACACTTTGATGACGCATGATTTATATGATTTCTCATCTATAAGAATTGATTAAGTTTGTAAGTGTTAGATAAGGTCATATTTTTCGGGGCGCTGACATGATGTTGAAGGCTTTTCTGCCGAAGTCGGAGCAGCGGTATGCTGCCGCCGGCACGGTGATCGGGGCATTGTTCCCCGCGATTTGTATTGTTTATGACCGATTGAATAGTGACGCCGCCGGGGTTGCCGGTATGTCGACAGCTACGGCCGCTGCTGCCGTTCTCGTGCCGCTTATCTGCGGGGCTCTTTTTTTCCAGGGGGCACGCGCTCGCAGCCGTCTGGTGCGGGAATTGGAACTGCGGCGGAAAACCGAGGAAGATCTGTCGTGCGTCGTGCACACCGATCAACTGACCGGTATTCCCAACCGTGTAGCCCTCGAGCGCGACCTTCGGGAACGCCTGTCGGCGGGCAAGCTGTCTGCCGGACGCACGGCGCTCCTGATGCTTGATCTCGACCGTTTCAAGTTCGTCAACGATTCGATGGGGCATGATGCCGGCGACGAATTGCTGGTTGCGCTTGGTCAAAGGCTTGCGCAGGCGATGTCAGGCGTCGGGACCGTCTACCGCCTGGGCGGCGACGAATTTGTCATCCTCGTTGCCGGTACGCCTTCTGACGGCAAGGTTGATGACATCTGCCTGACCATCAAGAGCATCTTTGCCGACTCCTTCCAGCTTTCCGCCGGGCAGTTCTGGACCGGCGGCAGCATTGGCGTGGCCTATCTCGAGCCCGAGGATGCCTCGATATCGGCCGTTCTCAAGCGGGCCGACCTTGCTCTCTACAAGGCCAAGGACATTGCCGGAAACAGCCATGTCGTCTACGAGACGGAGATGGCTGAAGAGGCAACGCGTCAAGGCGAGATCGAATACGACCTCTCCCGCGCCCTGGCTGCCGGCGAGTTTTTTCTCGAATACCAGCCGATCGTCGGTATCGAAAGCCGGGTTGTGCGCTCCTTTGAAGCGCTGATTCGCTGGCGCCACCCGGAAAAAGGCATCATACCGCCGGATCATTTCATCGGTGCCGCCGAGAAGACGGGACTAATCCTGCCGATTGGAAACTGGGTGTTGAGAACCGCTTGCCTCGAAGCCGTGCGCTGGCCGGCGCCGACCGGCGTCGCCGTCAATGTCGCCGGTGATCAGTTCAAGGACCGGGCCTTCGTACCTTACGTCAGGGCATGCCTGGCAGAAGCCGGGCTGGCGCCCGGGCGCCTGACCATCGAGGTGACGGAATCGATCTTCTATGTTGATGCGGATATCATCAGTGCCAGTCTCAGCGAGCTCCGAGCCCATGGCGTGCGCATCGCGCTGGATGATTTCGGCATCGGGTTTTCGTCGATCAACAATTTGAGGCGTTTTCCGCTCGATCAACTCAAGGTCGATCGCTCCTTCACGAAGTCGATGCTTGGCAATCAGCGTGACGCGGAAATCGTCGATATCATCCTGCAGCTCGGAAACACATTCCAGGTTTCAACGACCATAGAGGGGATCGAAACGGAGGGGCAGATGGAGTTCGTGCGAGCACTGGGAGCCTCCGAAGCGCAGGGTTTTCTGATCTCCAGACCGGTTTCGGCAGAAGGTGCGATCGCGATCCTCCAGCGTGAACCTGAAAAGCTCGTGTTGCGATCAATAAGTTAGAAACATTTCTCGCACCAAAGTGATTGCCATAAAGCCTTCCTAAATGCGTGGAATCCTGTTCTTGTGGCGGCAACGAAGCAGGGGCAGTGCGGATGCGCAGAAAACTATTATGGCTTGCGGGCTCGGTCTCAGCCGCCATTGCGGCTGTTGCTGGCTGGCTGGTCATTGCGCCACCCGACCTGCTCGAGGTCGGCGATGGATATGCCGCCAAGATCGTCTGCTCCAATGTTTTCGTCGCGGGCAGGGACGCCAATGCGGTTCTCACTCAGGACGTGCAGGCGCCCGGGCATCCTCTCCTGCGTCTCATTCGTATCTCCGTGGACGAAACTCGCAAGACGGTGACCGCCCGCATGTTCGGTTTTGCAGCGCCAGGCCACGCCATTTATCGCGAGGGGTTGGGATGCACCAATGTTACCCAGGGCGAGTTCGCAGCCTTTCCCGGCAACAGGCAGTTACGCCGCCGCGCGCCGCAGATGGATGATGGTAAGCCTTGGCCCGATGGTAGTGGCACGGCTGTCAATCCCGCAGTCCAGGCCCTATTGACTGATTCACAGCTCGCCGGGCCGGGCATGCGCGCCATCGTCGTCGTCAAGGATGGCAGGATCGTCGCGGAGAACTATGGCGAGGGGTTCAACAACGCGACGCCAATGCTCGGCTGGTCGATGACCAAATCGGTGACGGCCGCCCTGATCGGCTTGAGGATCCGCGATGGCCAGATGGCACTCGACCGGACAGAACTCTTGCCGCAATGGCGCAATGATCCGCGCAGCCAGATCAAGCTTGCCGATCTCATGGCGATGCAGAGCGGGCTTCAGTTCAACGAGGACTACGGCGATGTGACCGACGTCACGCGCATGCTCTATCTGGAAGGTGACATGGCCAGTTTCTCGGCGACGAAGCCGCTTGAGGCAAAGCCGGGCGAACGGTTCAGCTATTCCAGCGGCACCTCGACAATCCTGTCGCGGCTCTGGATGGACACGTTCGGCAGCGCCCGTGAGGCGCTGACGTTTCCACGCGAGGCCCTGTTCCGGCCCCTGGGCATGACCAGTGCCGTTCTTGAGCCGGACGCTCATGGCACCTTTGTCGGCTCTTCCTACATGTATGCGACAGCACGGGATTGGGCACGGTTCGGCCTGTTCCTGCTGCAGAACGGCAGCTGGAACGGCGAGCAATTGTTGCCACAGGACTTTGTCAGCTATATGCGCACGCCGACCCAGGCATCCGGCGGCCGTTATGGGGCGGGGCAGGTCTGGACGAAGTTCGGAAGTGATGATGGCCCGCCATTGCCGGATGACGCCTATTGGCTGCAGGGGCATGACGGACAGACGGTGATGCTGGTGCCATCGCTCGGCCTGGCTGTGGTGCGGCTCGGATTGACGCCGTCGCGCAGCGGTTACGATGTCCGCGTGCTGGAGGCCAAAATAATAGAGGTGGTCAACTGAATTGACCGCCTCTCAAATGGAAACGTTCCGGCAAAAGCCGAACGGCCTTACTTCATACCCAGTGTTTCGAGCAGGCCCTTGCGCTTGGCGTGGTAATAGTAGCCGCTGGCGTAGAGCTTGACCGCACCGTCGTTCTGGTTGTCGGCCACCATCCAAGCGCCGGCCAGATACTTCGTCGCATATTTCAAGTTGGTCTCGGCATCGAACAGGCCTTCGGCGGGGCCTTCGTAGCCAAGGCCCTTGGCGGTGTTGTAACGGATCTGCATCAGGCCGTAATTGCCGGAATGGTAGGCGCGCGGATTGTAGGTGCTTTCGCGCTTGACGACGCGATGAACCAGCGCCTCGGGGATGTTGTTGAGTTTGGCGTAGTAGGCGATCAGGCGATCGAGTTCCGGCCGCGAGCTGGTCGGCTTTTCCGTGATGCCCAACGACGCGGGTATTGACTTCGCCATCGCATAAGCGCTGGCACCGATCGACGGCTTGGCCATCGGGACGATCATACGCCTGGCAACCAGCGTTTCCAGGCCGACGGGTTCGCCGGTATCGAAATCCGATTCCATCGCGGCCATCATCATGCCTTCGGGAATCTGGGGTACGCTATCGGACTTTGCGGATGGCAGCGTGTTCGCCGTTTCGGGCAGCACGGCAGCCGTTGCCGCCTGCGCCGCTGCAGATGTCTGGGGTGCTACGAGTGCGTTGGCGGCAGTCGCCGGCATTGTCGCCTGATTGGCAGCGGCGACGTGGGTCGCTGCCGTTTCGCCGGGCTTCATCATCGCCGTCTCGGCTGCGAGTGCTGCGGTCGTTGCAGCTACACCGTCAGGCGTCGGGAGAGCGTAAGCCGTCATTTCCGTTCCGGGCTTTGGCAGCGGCGTTACCGTCTGCAACGCCATCAACTGTTCCATCGGCGTTCGCTCGACACTCGAACACCCGCTGACAAGCGATGCCGAGATCAGAGCACAGGCCGTAACAGCCGGTTTTGAAACGGAAAAACGGAAATTCGCCATGCTGTCACTTTCGTGCTGTCAGGCCCCAAAGCCCTGTGCAAATCAGCAGCCAGAGGCCACCATGCGCGTGATGTCATTAACCTATGAGACGGTGAACCGCAAGCGCCGGGCGCCTTTTCAGGCACCGGCACGCCGCAAGCCCGCTGTCAGAAGGCCTGCGCCGATCAAAAGCGACCCGCCCGTGCGGTTGACGATGGCCTGAACTTTGGGCTTTCGAATCGTCTGGCGCGCAGCCGATGCCATCAGCGCATAGAGCGTCGCGTTGAGGGTTGCGAGCACCAGGAATGTGGTTTCAAAGATCAGCATCTGGTTGAACAACGGACGGCTGAGATCGAGAAACTGCGGCAGGAAGGCCACGAAGAAGACGATGCTTTTCGGGTTGAGCGCGGTAACGACATAAGTGTGCAGGAATATCCGCAGCGGTTTTTCTGCCGGCACCGACATGGTGCCATCGGCGGCCTCGACAGCAATTGGTGCGCGCCAAAGCTTGATGCCGAGCCAGATCAGATAGGCGGCACCAACCCATTTCAGAACGGTGAAAATCGCCGCCGATGTTGCAAGCAGTGCGCCAAGGCCGAGCATCGAAGCGGTCATCGCAGTAAAATCACCCAGCGCCACACCGGCGACCGTAGCGCTTGCGACCTTGCGTCCATGCCCGAGCGCATAGGAGATGACGAGCAGGATGGTCGGGCCGGGAATGGCGAGCAGGATGGAGGATGCGGCGACAAAGGCCAGCCAGTGTTCGATCGACATGGAAACGGCTCCGTTTGGGTGTGGCGTTCGATCGAGGAAGCCATGCGCAAACGGAGCCGTCAATAGGCATTTATGAGCCGGATATCAGTTGGCTGGCGACCACTTCTGGCCGATTGCGTCCATGACTTCGCCGAACCATTTCACCGAGGTATCGAAGTGCTTGCCGCCACGGATGCGCGGGAATTCGATCGTGCGTAGCTTGCCGCCCTGGTCCTCGTCGTGGCCGGTGACGCCGGAGACCTTGTTGAGCGCGCTTTCGACGGCGAGATCGACCATGCCCTGGATGAGGCGCAGGTCGTCGGCGTTGGCCGGTGCGGAGCGGGCGTAGTAGCCGGACTTCTGCACCATCGAGCGCTCGGCGCCGAGAAGGGCAGCGAACTGCTTGGTGAACCAGCCGCCAACATTGATCGTGTCGATCTTGACGTGGCCGAAGGCATCGCGCTTGACGGCTTCACCGGCTGCTTCGCGTTCGGCAACGACGGCATCGAGGCAGGCGCCTTCCGAGACGAACAGCGTGACGAAGCCGGTCTTGTCCATGACGGCGCGCAGCCGTTCGGCTTCCGTTTCCAGATTGAACGCGGTCTCGGGCAGATAGAGGCCGTCGATATTCTTCATCTGCCGGTTCATCATGAAACCGTCGACGAATTCCCGGTCGTCGATATGCTGGATGTAGGATCGTGCCGTCGCAGCTGTCAGCCAGCCGCAATGGCGGCCCATGACTTCGTGGACGACGAGCGTGCGTGGGGCAGCACTCTGTTCGTTGCTGACATTGTCGAAGAACTTTGCGCCGTATTCGGCAGCAGTCCAAGCGCCGAGCGACTGGCGGATCGGCACGACGTCGTTGTCGACGGTCTTCGGCAGGCCAACGACGGTGAGGTCGTAACCATTGGCGCCGAGATAGGCGGCAAGGTCGGCAGCCGTGATGTTGGTGTCGTCACCGCCGATCGTGTGCAGGATGGTAATGCCGTCGGCAGCCAGCCGTTCAGCCGCAACCCGCAGCGGGTTCTGGCCTTCCTTGACCAGGCCGCGCTTGATGCAGTCGGCCGTGTTGGTCAGCTTGACGCGGCTGTTGCCGATCGGCGAACCGCCATGACGATGGAGGATATGGGCTTTTTCCCGCATGTCGCGGGTAATTTCGATGCGGTCGGCCAGCAGCAGGCCCTGGTAGCCGGAACGGTATGCAACCAGTTCGATATCGGGCGCGATATCGGTATAGCGCTCGATCAGGCCACCCACGGCAGAAGACAGACATGGCGCGAGCCCGCCTGCAGTCAGCATTGCAACTTTCTTTTTGGCCATGGTGTCCTCCTCGGGGATTGCGGCAAGATCGTTCGCGGTCTCTCTAGCGCAATTCCCACGGAAGTTAAATGACATGCTTCAGGTATGGTGGTGGACGGTTCAGGCAATGCGCGCTTTTCGTCCGAGCCAGACGATCAGGGCTACAGCCACAGCAAAGCCAATTGTCGATGGGCTGATGACTTCGCGAGCAGCACGGCGGAGACGGCAAGCGTGACGAACGTCTGCAGCAATTGCACTTGTGCCACGCGGGCGATGCCGCCGAGCGCCAGCCCGGCATTCCAGAAGATGAAGCCGGAGAACATCGACATCAGGCCGAGATAGGAGAGGGCGCCAAGTTCCGCGGGTGTCGGGGTTTGAATTCCGCCCTTCATGACCAAAAGCGTGGCGACGATGGAGAGCGGTGCGGTGATAATCAATGCCCAGGAAATCACTTCCCAGCCCAGGATGATGCGCGAGACCTTGGCCGACAATACATAGCCGAGCGAGGCGGTGACGGCGGCGAGAAACAGCCAGACGTCGCCGGCCTGCAGGTGAAAGCCGCTATCGCGAACGGAGAAAAACACCACGAGTGCCGCACCCGCAAGACCATAGGCCCAGAAGGCCGGACCCGGCCGCTCGCCGTCGACGAGGGCAGCGAAGATCGAGGTCAACAGCGGCAGGATACCGAGAATGACGCCGCCATGGCTGGCTGGGATGGTCTGCATCGCCGTGGTGGAGAAGATCGGAAAACCATAGACGACGCAGATGCCGGCGCCGAGCAGCATCGCCCCTTGTCCCTTTGGCCACCTTTTTCGCATCAGCAGCAGTGTCAGTCCGGCAGCGATCGAGGCGATCACGGCGCGGCCGAAGGTGATGAAGAAGGGAGAAAAACCGCCAAGCGCGATATGCGTCATCGGCAGGGTGACGCCGAAAATGGTGACGCCGATCAAGCCGAGTGCCATGCCCATGGCCTGCGGGTGGGTGGAAATGCGCATCGGAACTCCAACGGAAAGTTGATTGTCCGGTCGCACCTTGGCCGGTTTGAAGTCAAATTCATTTGCATGATTGGATGATCACGGCAACGAATGCCATAATAGTGAGGTGCCATCACAAATTCGTCATTTGAGCCGAATGCGCGGCTCTGGCGTCTTGCAATCCGTTCCAACATCTGGTCATGCTGTTTGGTGAGCTGCATGATTGTCGTGGCGGCACAGCCGTGCGAGCCACCTTGCATTTGTGCATGGACGTTTTGCCCGTGCCATCCCCACCTCAACGACGTGGATCAGCCTACTATGGGAAAGAACGTGCCTATGTCATTCTGGGATAGCATCCTCAGCATCGTCACCGCGACGGGCAATGCGCTCGCCGGTGTTATCGAGGCTGTGCGGACGCTGTTTGAAGGCGATCCGGAGACGCGCCGCAAAGTGGCTTTCTCCGTTGCCATGATTGCATTGTCCGCCAAGATGGCAAAAGCCGACGGCATCGTCACCGAGGCCGAAGTGTCGGCGTTTCGCGATATCTTCAAGTTTCCCGACGACCAGGCACAGAACGTCGCCCGGCTCTACAATCTGGCCCGCCAGGACGTCGCCGGCTATGAATCCTATGCCGAGAAGCTGGCATCGCTCTGCGTCTCCTGCGATCAGAACTGCCCGGTGCTAGAAGATATCATCGACGGGCTCTTTCATATCGCCAAGTCCGACGGTGCCGTTCACGAGAAGGAACTGAACTTCCTCACGCGGGTGGCCGAGATCTTCCATATGAAGGAAGAGCGTTTTCAGGAGATCATGGCCCGCCACGTGCGCAGCGCCGGCGCCGATCCCTACAAGATCCTCGGTGTCTCGCCAAAGGACGATTTTTCGATCATCCGCAAGCGTTACCGCGTGCTGGTGTCGGAGAACCATCCGGACATCCTGGTTGCGCGTGGCGTCCCGCAAGAACAGCATGCGATCGCCAACGATCGCATGGCCGAACTCAATGCCGCCTATGAGGCGATCGAGAAAGAACGTCGCGCCGCATGACGGACTTCGCTTGTGACTACCCTGCTGCACACAGGGTGCCGTCGCCCAATCATGGCGAAAGGGCAGGTGGGCTGAAGCCCGACATGATCATCCTGCATTATACCGGCATGGAAACGGCAGCCGCTGCGCTTGATTGGCTCTGCCGCGAGGAAAGCCAGGTTTCCAGTCACTATTTCGTCCATGAGGATGGCCGGGTCGATCAGCTGGTCGCCGAGGACAGGCGCGCCTGGCATGCGGGCAAGAGCAACTGGAAGGGCGAGACCGACATCAATTCGCGCTCGATCGGCATCGAAATTGCCAATGCCGGCCATCCCGGCGGACTGCCGGATTTCCCTCCTGTGCAGATCGATGCGGTCGTCGAACTGTGTCAAAACTGTGGTGAACGGTGGTCAATCGCCCCCGAACGGGTGCTGGCACACAGCGATATCGCTCCTATTCGCAAGGTTGATCCGGGAGAAAAATTTCCATGGGAACGGCTGCATGCCGGGGGCGTCGGGCATTGGGTTCCACCGGCCCCGATCGGTGGCGGACGGTTTTTCCAGCGGGGCGACCAGGGCCAGCCGGTCGAGGCAGTGCAAACAATGCTGTCGCTCTATGGCTACGGAATTGAAGTGACAGGTGTTTTCTGCGAGAAGACGGAAGGTGCCGTGGCTGCGTTCCAGCGCCATTTCCGCCCGGCGCAGGTGGATGGTATCGCCGATATTTCGACGCTTGACACGCTCCACAGACTGCTTTCTGGCCTGCCGAATTTCCGCCGCTGAACAGGTGCCGGGCCGGCAATTCGAGAGGTTGTTTCCGGCCGTCTCCTGACAAATTTTGTGCACTGCCACATCATCACCATGATGCCGGGGTCTTTTGCGGCCATACCAAACCGCAGGTAATTCAGGCCTCCAGCCCTTCCTGTTGATGACGAAAATCGTGATGTGAGACGGCAGGGCGGGGTGCGCCCACACGGCCGCGGCGCCCGAAAGTGGAGACTTCAAACTAAATGAGAATATCGCATCTTGCTGCGGCGGCGGCATGCTTCTGCATGCTGTTTTCCGGGGTTGAAACGTCGTATGCCGGGGGCACCGACAAGACCATCACATCCTCCATCACGCCAGTGACTAGAACGACCGGTTATGCTGCGCCGGGCGTCACCTCGCTTAAATCTTCCGTATATAGCGGCCTGATCCAGACTTATGCCAAGCAATATGGCGTGCCGGTCGATCTTGCCCATGCGGTGATCAAAGTCGAGAGCAATTTCAACCCCAAGGCCCGCGGCAGCGCCGGTGAAGTTGGCCTCATGCAGATCAAGCCCGCGACGGCGCGGATGATGGGCTATTCCGGCGCCAAGCGTGGCCTGTTCGATCCCGAGACCAACATCAAATTCGGCATGAAATATCTCGCCGTGGCGCACGAACTGTCCGGCGGTTTCACCTGCGGCACGATCCTGCGCTACAACGCCGGTCACGGTGCCAAGAAGATGAACCCGGTGTCGCGCCGTTATTGTGGCAAGGTTCAGGCGATCATTAATTGATGCGGTAGGAGTGCCGGAGAGCATTTCCCGCACTGGTATTTTTCAAGTTCGCAGATGTCAGCCGGCCAATGCCATGATATTCCCCAAGGATCGTTTCCTGAGGGTGTAGCATGGCAGGCACATTCGATTTCATCATTGTTGGCAAAGGCATGATGGGCGCAGCGGCGGCCCGGCACCTGGCAAAGAGCGGCGCAAAGGTCGCGCTGATCGGGCCGGACGAGCCGGAAAACTGGGCAAACCATGGTGGGGTCTTCAGCAGCCACTACGACAATGGCCGCATCACCCGCACGATCGATCCCGACCCGGTCTGGACGCTTCTGGCGCAGCGCTCGATCGAACGCTATGCCGCTATCGAAACGGGCAGCGGCGTCGAATTCTACAGCGAAGCCGGCTGCCTGATCGCAGCGCCCCTGCCAGGCGGCGAGGAAAGCACGCTCGACAATGTGATTGCGGCCCGTAACCGTCTTGGTGTCGAGGCACCTTTTGTCAGTGAACAAGATCTTGCCGATCGATTTCCCTGGTTCCGGTTTCCGCCCGGATATGGTGGTGTGTTCGAGCCGCGCAATGCGGGCCACATCGATCCGCGTGCCTTGGTCAAGGCGCAGGTCATTCTTGCCGAACAAGCCGGCGTTACGATCGTCCGCTCGGAGGTTTCGGCCGTTGCCCGTGTCGGAAGCAGTGTGAATGTTCGAACGGTTGACGGAGCCATCTTCAGGGCCGGCCGTGCAGTCATCGCCGCTGGCGGATTTTCGATTTCCGGGCAGTTGCTCGCCCGGCCGCTCGATCTCACCGTCAAGGCGCGCACCGTGCTGTTTGCCGAGGTGGCGCAGGCTGATCTGGAGAGGTTTGCCGGGATGCCGTCGCTGATTGGCTCGGCACTTCAGCAGGACGAGAGCTATTATCTCTTGCCGCCGATCCGTTATCCCGACGGCAAATTCTACGTCAAGATCGGCGGCGATCCGAGCGATATCAATATCGGCTCCGAGCCCGAGGTCCGCGCCTGGTTCCGGGGCGAAGCCAACCGGTCTGCAGCGGATCATATGTCAGGTCTTCTGTCGCGCGCCATGCCGTCCTTTACGCCCGCTTCGCTCCGGTGGAGCCCCTGTGTCACCACCTTCACCCGGCACGGCTATCCCTATATCGGCTTTGTTGATACGGATCGTATCGCCGTTTTGACCGGCGGCAATGGCGCTGCGGCCAAGAGTTCGGACGAGATCGGCCGGCTCGGGGCGTCACTGCTTCTGAACGGCGTGCTCGATGCGCCCGAATACGATACGGATTTTGCGGTCTGCTTCCGGTAGGGGCAGCGGATCACACACTTTTTGCTTTTGTCACTGGCAATTGGCGGAGACCTCGGCTATGCACCGCCTGCCAGTTGGCCGGGCAGCCGCGCTCCGCTAGGACCGAAAGGTTGCGGGGGGAGGAAAGTCCGGGCTCCACGGAAAAACGGTGCCGGATAACGTCCGGCGGGGGCGACCCCAGGGAAAGTGCCACAGAGAGGATACCGCCTGCGTTTACGCAGGTAAGGGTGAAAGGGTGGGGTAAGAGCCCACCGCACGCATGGCAACATGGGTGGCAAGGCAAACCCCACCGGGAGCAAAACCGAATAGGGATGACGTGGTTCGCGCAAGCGTTCCGGCCTTTTCCGGGTCAGTCATCCGGGTGGGTTGCAGGAGGCAGCGCGCAAGCGTTGTCCCAGATGAATGGCTGCCACGTTCCGGCTTTCGGGCCGGAGCCATACAGAACCCGGCTTACAGGCCAACTGGCAAATTTCCCTTATTTTTAAATGTTGCAGACGGCGGCTTTCAAAATCGCGCATCTGTCTAAATAGCTATTTTAATTAGGAATTACTAAAATATAATACACGGAATCCGCGAAGAGCGATTCGACGGTGAATCCAAAGTCTTGACTGCGTCTTTGTAACCATTTGTTAAACTTAACGGACTATCAATATTTGCTAACGACGCGTGCTGAAATAGAGCAAATCCCATTGACGCCCATATGGTCCCATGTTATCCCATTCATGTACTGCACACGGGCTGATTCAAGCCTACTCACCGCAAGTTTCGGGGTCGCTCCGTAAGGGGTTTTCGATCGGGCATGTCGCCCGGCTGCGGGGTGCTGTGCGTCCTTTTGATGGTGTGTGTGGGCTGTTGGGGCTGGCATGTCCACCGGGAACGGCTGTATCGCGTCATGAACCGCTTCCTTTCGCATGCGACAAACCGGATCGATTCCAAGGGGCGGGTTTCCGTTCCCTCGATGTTTCGGTCTGTCTTGTCGGCGCTCGATATTCGGGAGCTTTATTGCTTTCAGGATTTCGTCTTTCCGGCTATCAGCGCCGGCGGTCCAGAATTGCTGGGCCGTTTCGAAAGGCAAATCAGTGGCGAGGATCCATTCTCGCTGCAGGCCAATCAGATGTCGCTCCTCGTTCATGGGGGCGGGGTCTTCATGAAGCTCGACCAGGAAGGCCGGTTGATGGTCACGGATTTCATCCGCGATTTCACGGGCATCGACACGGAAGTTACTTTCGTGGGGCGAGCGGATCATTTTCAGTTGTGGGCGCCGCACGTGTTTGCGGAAACGCAGGCAGCGGCAAGAGAAGAGCACAGATTGCGAGGTCTGCGTTCGGGCTAGAGTGGAGAGGCGGAACGATGACGGATCAAGGCACAGGTTTTACCGATGCCGAAGGCGGACCGGTCCGTCACATTCCGGTTCTTCTCCCCGAGGTTCTCGCCAGTCTGGATCTTGCTCCAGGCAAAATCATTCTTGATGGGACATTTGGTGCGGGCGGTTATACTGCGGCGATCCTCGCTGCGGGTGCCGATGTCATCGCGCTTGATCGCGATCCGGCGGCTATTCTCGGCGGTCAGCCGTTGGTAGAGGCGAGCGCCGGTCATCTCACTCTCGTGCATTCGCAGTTTTCCGATCTCGCACAGCATGCTCCTGATGGTGGTCTGGATGGCGTCGTGCTCGATATCGGTGTTTCCTCGATGCAGATCGACGAAGCAGATCGCGGCTTTTCCTTTCAGCGCAAGGGGCCGCTCGACATGCGCATGTCGTCGTATGGCGTTTCTGCGGCCGATGTGGTCAATCGCGCCAAGGTAACCGATCTTACCCGCATTTTCGGCTTTCTCGGCGAAGAGCCGCAGTCAGGCCGCATCGCCCGCGCCATCGAAAAGCGCCGGCTTGAAGAGCCGTTCGTGACGACCCGCGATCTTGCCGGTTTGATCGAGGTTGTGACGCCGCGCAAGGCCAAGGACAAGATCCATCCCGCCACCCGTGTGTTTCAGGCGCTGCGCATTTTCGTCAATGACGAACTCGGGGAACTGGCCCGGGCGCTGTTTGCGGCTGAGCGTGCCCTCAAGCCCGGCGGGCGGCTGACCGTGGTCACTTTCCATTCGCTGGAAGATCGGATCGTCAAAAAGTTCTTCCAGGACCGCGCCGGCAAGGCGTCAGGCTCCCGCCATCTGCCGATCGCCCACGAACGTGCCGCAACTTTCGCACCAGTTGGGAAATCTATGGTAGCGGCAAGCGAAGAAGAAGCGTCCCGCAATCCACGCGCCCGGTCCGCCAAAATGCGGGTTGGTGCCCGCACCGATGCTCCGCCTGAGGCAGATGATCTGTCCATTTTCGATCTGCCGAACCTTGCAAGCCTTGGAAAGTTGGGGGGCTAAGTCATGTTGCGTAGTTTTGACATCGTCCTGATCGTCGTCATGACCGCGGCTGCCACGGTCACCTACACGATCAAGCATCAGGCTGAAAACAAGCTCGAAGAAGTTCGCAAGCTGGAAGCCGGCATCAAGCTTGAGGAAGACACGATCGATCTGCTTCGCGCCGACTGGGCGCTGCTGACCCAACCGAACAGGCTGGAGAAACTCGTCGGCGTCTATCAGCAGGATCTGCAACTTTCGCCCACCGACCCGACCCAGCTTGCCCGTCCGGAAGAATTGCCGATGCTGAAGGCCGATCTGCCGCCGCCGGCGGATGTTCTGGAGGCGATGGGGCTGGCCAAGGGCAATGGCAAGCCAAAGAAGCCGGTGGTCGACACGGACGATATCGCAACGGGTTCGGTGGATCGCTGATGTCTTTTCTCTCCCGCATCATGGTCGTCAAGAGCAAGGCGCATTTCTCCGCCGGCGGCAACAATCATCCCGGCGACCTCGGCAGGCCGTTCGAGGGAACGCGCAAGCGGACCAGCAACCAGGCGAAGAGCCGGGTTGCCATCGTCATCGCCAGCTTTACGGCGGTTTACTGCATCATCGGTGGCCGTCTGGTCCAATATGGTCTGGCCCAGCCGGAGACCGTCTCCAGCATTGGCCGCGCCGACAATCTGATGGCGTCGCGCCCCGACATTCTCGATCGCAACGGCGAAATTCTGGCGACTGATATCCGTACGGTTTCGCTCTATGCGGAACCACACAAGATCGTCGATGCCGACGAAGCCGTCGAGCAGCTTTCGACGGTACTGCCCAGTCTGAATGTCGCCGACATCTACAACAAGCTTAAATCGCCATCGCGCTTCCAGTGGCTGCGCCGTCAGTTGACCCCGAAGCAGCAGAGCGAAATCCTGGCGCTCGGTATTCCCGGCATCGGCTTCCGGCCGGAAAAGCGCCGTTTCTATCCGGGCGGCGCCACCGCCTCGCATATTGTCGGCCACGTCAATGTCGACAACCGCGGCATCGCCGGCATGGAGCGCTGGATCGACAACCAAGGGCTCGCCGATCTCGCCGCCATCGGCATGACCAGCGACGCCAAGCTCGAGCCTGTCAAGCTGTCGATCGATCTGCGCGTTCAGAATATCCTGCGCGATGTCGTCGTCGATGCAATGACGAAGTTCCGCTCGCTCGCCGCAGGCGGCGTGGTGATGGATGTGAGGACCGGCGAAATTCTCGCCATGGTCTCCTATCCCGACTACGATCCCAACAAGCCAGCCGATGGCGCCAAGGAAGGCTGGATGAACCGCATGTCGAACGGTACGTTCGAGATGGGATCGACATTCAAGTCCTTTACGACAGCGATGGCACTCGATTCAGGCAAGGTGAAGCTCACCGACAGTTTTGATGCGACCAACCCGATCCGCATTGGCGGCTTCACCATCAAGGACTTCCACGGCAAGCGCCGCGTCCTGACCGTGCCGGAAATCTTCCAGTATTCGTCCAATATCGGTACTGCCAAAATGGCCGACATCGTCGGCATCGAAGGTCATAAAGAATTCCTCACCCGCATTGGGTTGCTGACCAAAATGCCGACGGAACTGCCGGAAGTGAAGACGCCGAGCCAGCCGCGCGAATGGAAAAAGATCAACTCGATCACCATCTCCTTCGGCCATGGCGTCTCGACCACGCCGTTGCAGACCGCGGTGGCCGGTGCAGCCCTTTTGAACGGTGGCAACCTGATCGAGCCGACCTTCCTGCCGCGCACGGTGGAACAGGCGCAGGCTGCCTCGACGAAGGTCATCAAGAAATCGACCAGCGACGACATGCGCTTCCTGTTCCGCTGGAACGGCGTCAACGGCTCGGGCCGCAATGCGCGCGTGCCGGGTTTCAATGTCGGCGGCAAGACCGGTACGGCCGACAAGGTCGTGAACGGCCGCTATTCGAACGATGCTAACTTCAACGCCTTCTTGGCCGGTTTCCCGATCGATGATCCGCGCTATGTGGTTCTGACCTTCATCGACGAGCCCAAAACCGACAAGGGCAATGGCGCGGCACTGGCTGGCAATACCGCTGCACCGATGGTGCGCGATATCATCAGCCGTTCGGCGCCGCTTCTCGGCGTCGAGCCGAAGTTCGGCGAAGACGGTTCTGCCTTGCTTGTGTCTTATTGACCATGGAATGACAATCTGGAGGATTCGCCGCCCGGCGCGTCGGTATAATTGAAAAGTGCATCCATGAAGATCAAAGACCTGATCGGGAAGGATTTCCCGGAAATTGCGTCACAGCTGGACAATGCGGCCGGTGATATCGATATCGCCGCCATTACTGCCGACAGCCGGCAGGTTGCTCCGGGGTCGTTGTTCGTGGCTCTCTCGGGAAGCAAGGCCGACGGCAAGGCCTTTATCGATGAGGCAATCGCTCGCGGTGCGGCAGCCATTGTCACCGGGATCAAGCCTGCAAGTGATACACCTGTTCCGGTTCTGTCGGCCTTCACGCCACGCCGCGTGCTGGCGATTGCCGCAGCCAATTTCTACGGCCGTCAGCCCGATACGATGGTTGCCGTCACCGGCACGGCCGGCAAGACCTCTGTTGCCTCCTTTGCCCGGCAGATCTGGGCGCATGCTGGGTTTGCCGCTGCGATGATCGGCACGACCGGCGTGATTGCGCCTGGCCGCAACGACTACGGCTCGCTGACGACACCGGATCCGGTCTCCTTGCACAAACTTTTGGCCGAACTGGCTGACGCCGGTGTCACCCATGCGGCGATGGAAGCCTCAAGCCACGGGCTCGATCAGAACCGGCTCGATGGTGTTCGGCTTGCAGCCGCCGGTTTCACCAATCTTGGCCGTGATCATATGGACTACCACCCGACCGTCGAGGACTACATGGCCGCCAAGATGCGGCTGTTCGACGGTGTGTTGCCGAAGGGTTCGCCGGCGGTGATCTTCTCAGACGATCCCTGGTCGGCGCAGGCGATTGCTGCTGCCAAGGCAGGCGGACATGAGGTTTTGACTGTCGGCCGCAAGGGCGACTATCTGTCGCTCAAGCGCGTCGAGCATTTCCGTCACAAGCAGATTGCCGAAATCCATGTCGGCGACGAGATTTTTGAAGTGCATGTGCCGCTCGCCGGCGACTTCCAGATATCGAACGCGCTGGTCGCAGCCGGCCTTGCCATGTCGACCGGCGTCAGCGCCAGGGCGACGATGGCAGCACTTGAAAAGCTGCAGGGCGCGTCGGGCCGTCTCGAACTCGTCGGCCATACCAAGGAGGGCGCGCTTGCTTACGTGGACTATGCCCACAAGCCGGATGCGCTGGAAAACGTCCTGACCTCGGTTCGCCCTTTCACCACCGGCCGCATCATCGTGGTGTTCGGCTGCGGCGGCGACCGGGACAAAGGCAAGCGTCCGATCATGGGCGAGATCGCCACGCGGCTGGCTGATGTGGTGATTGTCACCGACGACAATCCGCGCTCGGAAGTGCCATCCGTTATTCGCAGCGAGATCATGGCTGCGGCCAAGGGCGCCACCGAGATCGGCGACCGTGCCGAGGCCATCAAGGCCGCAGTTGATATGTTGAAATCGGGCGACACGCTGATCGTCGCCGGCAAGGGGCATGAGGAGGGGCAGACCGTCGGCTCCATTACCTTGCCGTTCTCCGATCACGCCGAATTGCGCAAGGCATTGGGAGGGCATTGATTTGAGCTTTCTCTGGACAACAAGCGACCTGATGGCGGCGATGCACGGCCGCCCGCGGGGCAATCTGCCCGAGGGCATCACCGGCATTTCGATCGACAGCCGGTCTCTGGGCAAGGGCGAGGCTTTTTTCGCCATCAAGGGCGACCGCGTCGATGGGCATGATTATGCTGGCATCGCTTTGGCCAACGGTGCAACGCTTCTGGTTGTCAGTGAAGCCAAAATTCCGGCACTTGGGCGGCTGAATGGACCGATGATCGTCGTTGATGACGTTCTGGAGGCGATGGTACGGCTTGGTTGTGCAGCGCGTGATCGCAGTGCCGCCAAGATCATCGCCGTTACCGGATCCGTCGGCAAGACCACGACCAAGGAGATGCTGCGGCACATGCTTGAGCCATCGGGCAGGGTGCATGCGTCTGTCGCGTCGTTTAACAATCACTGGGGCGTGCCGCTGACCCTGTCGCGCATGCCCGAAAACACTGATTTCGGTATTTTCGAAATCGGCATGAACCATGCCGACGAAATCCGGCCGCTGGTCAGGATGGTGCGTCCACATGTGGCCATCATCACCACGATTGCCGCCGCCCATCTCGGCAATTTTAAGGACCTGGAGGAGATCGCTGCCGCCAAGGCCGAGATCATGGAAGGCCTCGTCGATGATGGCCACGTGATCCTCAACCGCGACAACGAGCAGTTCGACGGGCTGGAGAAGACCGCGATTGCGCTGGGCATTTCCCATGTTCATAGCTTCGGCAGCAGCGCCAAGGCTGATTTCCGCATGGTCGAATATACAGGCGGCTCCGAGGGAGGTGTGCTGTGGGCAGCGCTTGACGGCAAGACGCTGGAAATCCCGATGGGCGCGCCCGGACGACACATCGCCGAGAATGCACTGGCGGCGCTGGGGGCAGTCAGCCTTGTCGGTGCGAACATGGATGCAGCCCTTGCCGCGCTTGCAACGCTGCAACCCGAAAAAGGACGTGGCGCCCGCCATCGCCTGGCGATCGGGTCAGGAGCGTTCGTGCTGATCGACGAAAGCTACAATGCCAATCCGGCTTCGATGCGAGCCGCGATCGCGCTGCTGAAGGATACAGTCCTGCCGGAGGGTGCGCGCCGGATCGCCATTCTCGGCGACATGCTGGAAATGGGCAAATCCACTAGCGAAATCCATGCCGGACTGGCCGCTCCGCTGGTCGAGGCCGGGATCACCGATATCTGGCTCGCCGGAGAAGAAATGGCACATCTGCGTGATGCACTGCCTGACGGTACGCATGTCGAATACCGTCTGTCGGTCGATGAGCTGAAGGAATTTGCGCTCGGCTCTATCGCCCCCGGGGATGTGGTGATGATCAAATCGTCGAAGGGCACGGGCTGCGGCAGGATCGTTTCAGCTCTTCTGGAGACATATCCGGCCTCTGCAAGTCCGGACCGCGCTGAATAAAGACAGGACAAGGCATTCTTCGCCGCTGTTCTATGCTGACACTTTTGATAGGACGCAGTTATCCTTCCATCAGGTGATTCTGATGGAAGAATCTGCAACGAACCTTTGGGGAAAGGTCCCTCATGCTCATCTGGCTTGTCGAACTGGCGGACCATTTTCAATTCTTCAACCTGTTCCGGTACATTACGTTCCGGACGGGCGCCGCCCTGTTCACCTCGGCATTGATCGTATTCCTGTTCGGGCCGCGGATGATTTCGTCGCTGCGCGTACGGCAGGGACGCGGTCAGCCGATCCGCGCGGATGGCCCGCAGACCCATTTCAAGAAGGCCGGTACGCCGACCATGGGCGGATTGATGATCCTTGCGGGTATCGTCGGCAGTTCGCTGCTCTGGGCCGATCTTTCCAGCGTCTACGTCGTCTCGACGCTGCTGGTGACGCTGGGTTTTGGCGCCATCGGCTTTTACGACGATTATCTGAAGGTGACGAAACAGTCCGACAAGGGCTTTTCCGGCAAGGCGCGGCTCGGGATCGAATTCCTGGTCGCCGGTATCGCTGTCTTCTTCATGATGCGGACAGCGCTTTCGGCCGGTGTGGCCGGCTCGACCTTCGGGTCGTCGCTGACATTCCCGTTCCTGAAGGATTTCACCCTTAATCTCGGATATTTCTTCATTCTTTTCGGTGGGTTTGTCATCGTCGGTGCCGGCAATGCCGTCAACCTGACCGACGGGCTTGATGGCCTCGCCATCGTGCCGGTGATGATTGCTGCAGCCTCCTTCGGTGTCATTGCCTATCTCGCCGGTAACGCGGTGTTTGCAAACTATCTGCAGATCCACTTCGTGCCAGGTACGGGTGAGCTTGCCGTCATTCTTGGTGCGGTGATAGGCGCCGGGCTCGGTTTCCTCTGGTTCAACGCCCCGCCGGCGGCGATCTTCATGGGCGACACCGGGTCGCTGGCGCTGGGCGGCCTGATCGGCACCGTTGCCGTCGCCACCAAGCACGAAATCGTCATGGTCATCATCGGTGGCCTGTTCGTCATGGAAACCCTGTCGGTGATCATTCAGGTCTTCTGGTTCAAGCGCACCGGCAAGCGTGTCTTCCTGATGGCGCCGATCCATCACCATTTCGAAAAACTCGGCTGGACCGAAAGCCAAGTGGTTATCCGCTTCTGGATCATCGCCGTCATTCTCGCCATGGTCGGCCTTTCGACCCTGAAGCTGCGGTAAGAGACAATGATACCGGTCACCACATTCAGCGGCAAAAAGGTCGCACTGTTCGGGCTCGGCGGTTCGGGACTGGCAACGGCGCAGGCACTGGTTGCCGGTGGCGCCGTTGTCACGGCCTGGGACGACAATCCCGAAAGCGTGGCCAAGGCATCCGCTGCAGGGATCGGCACCGGTGATCTCCATCAGGCGAACTGGGCGGATTTCTCCGCCTTCGTCCTATCGCCCGGCGTTCCGCTGACGCATCCAAAGCCGCATTGGACGGTCGATCTTGCCCATGCTGCCGGTGTCGAAATCATCGGCGATGTCGAGCTGTTCGTGCGCGAGCGGCGGGTCCATGCGCCGGATTGCCCGTTCGTCGCCATCACTGGCACCAACGGCAAATCCACGACTACGGCGCTGATCGCACATATCCTCAAGTTTAGCGGCCGCGATACGCAACTCGGCGGCAATATCGGCACGGCGGTGATGACGCTCGATCCACCGGCGCCGAACCGGTTCTACGTCGTCGAATGCTCGTCTTACCAGATCGATCTGGCTCCGACGATCAACCCGTCCGCCGGCATCCTGCTTAACCTGACACCCGATCATCTCGACCGGCACGGCAGCATGGAACACTATGCCGAAATCAAGGAGCGGTTGATTGCCGGCAGCGACACGGCGATCGTCGGCGTCGATGACGTCTACACAGAGGCAATCGCCGACCGGGCTACGCTTGCCGGTCGCCGCGTCATCCGCATCGCCCGCCACCGCGCGCTTGGCGAAGGGCTTTATGCCGATGGAACGCGCGTCAAGCGCGCCGAAGGTGGTTTGGCGACCGTTGTTGCCGATCTCGATGGTATTGCAACGCTACGCGGTAATCATAATGCCCAGAATGCGGCGGCGGCCATTGCTGCTTGCCTGTCTGTCGGCGTTTCCGAGCACCAAATCCTTGCCGGGCTTTCCTCTTTTCCGGGGCTGAAGCACCGCATGCAGCCGGTTGGCCGCAAGGGCAAGATTGTCTTCGTCAACGACAGCAAAGCGACCAATGCCGATGCGGCAGCACCTGCGCTGTCGAGCTATGAGCGAATCTACTGGATTGCCGGTGGCCTGCCCAAGGAGGGGGGGATCACTTCGCTGTCGCCATTCTTTCCGAAGATCGCCAAGGCCTATTTGATCGGTGAGGCCGCACCCGCGTTTGCGGCGGCGCTTGGGGAAACGGTTCCTTTCGAGATTTCCGGAACGCTGGAATGGGCGGTGGCCCATGCAGCAGCCGATGCCGCACGGGATGAGGCGGCACAATCGGCCGTCATGCTCTCCCCGGCTTGCGCAAGTTTCGACCAGTACAAGAACTTTGAAGTGCGCGGCGATGCCTTCGTCAGCCATGTCGCTGCGATTGACGGCGTGACGATGCTGATTTGAGGGTGACGACCCTGACTTTGAGATATTGGCGCCGGACGCGCCGTTGAAGGGGACGAAGAAATGGTAAGCCGTGCCGAACGTGGCCCTGTGGCCGACTGGTTCTGGACGATCGACAGGTTCTTCCTGGCGACCTTCATTCTATTGATGGGCATCGGTTTCATGTTGTCCTTCGCGGCAAGCCCGGCGGTGGCCGAGCGGCTCAATCTCGATAGCTTCCATTTCGTCAAGCGCCACGCGGCTTTCCTTTTGCCGTCGCTGGCCGTGATGATCGGCATCTCCTTCATGACACCGCGCCAAGTGCGCCGTACCGCGATGATCCTTTTGGTGGCGTCGCTCGCCATGATGGTTCTGGCGCTGTTTTTCGGGGCTGAGGTCAAGGGATCGCGCCGCTGGATCTCGCTTGCCGGGTTGTCGGTGCAGCCATCGGAATTCATGAAGCCGGCTTTCGTCGTCGTCTGTGCCTGGCTGTTTTCCGAACATGCCCGCCAGCCTGAAATCCCCGGAAATCTGTTTGCCATCCTATTGTTCGGCATCGTCGCGGCACTTCTGGTGGCCCAGCCCGACCTTGGCCAGACGATCCTGACCACTGCCGTCTGGGGCGGCATGTTCTTCATGGCCGGCATGCCCTGGCTGTGGATCGTCGTGCTCGGCGGCTCTGCTGTCGGCGGTCTCGTGGTTGCCTATACTCTTTTGCCGCACGTGGCCGGCCGTATCGACCGGTTCATGACCGGCGAGGGCGATACGTTCCAGGTGGACACGGCACTGCAGGCCATCATCCGCGGTGACTGGTTCGGTCAGGGGCCGGGCGAGGGCATTGTCAAGCGGATCATCCCGGACAGCCATACCGACTTCATCTTCTCGGTCGCGGCCGAGGAATTCGGCATCGTCTTCTGCATGGCGATCGTGCTGATCTTTGCATTTCTCGTCATGCGGGGCCTCAGCCATGCGTTTCGCGAGCGCAATGATTTCACCCGTTTTGCCGTTGCCGGCCTGGTGCTGCAGATCGGCATCCAGTCGATGATCAATATCGGCGTCAATCTGCAGTTGCTGCCGGCCAAGGGCATGACCCTGCCGTTGATCTCCTACGGCGGTTCGTCCATGGTGGCGATCTGCGTGACGGCGGGATTCATCCTGGCGTTGACCCGCCATCGTCCGGAAAAGCGCGCTGTCGAGCGTAGCCTGTTTCGTTCCGGCATGGGCGTTCCGGCCGAATAGGCCGGTGAAATAAGGACTGAACATGACCAAAGGCATTATCATGCTCGCCGCCGGTGGTACCGGCGGCCATCTGTTTCCGGCGGAAGCGCTGGCGCACGAATTGAAGGCGCTCGGCTATTCCATTCATCTGGTAACTGACAGCCGCGCCGAACGGTTTGCGGGCAAATTTCCGGCCGATGAAATCCATGTCGTACCGTCGGCAACGATCGGATCGAAGAACCCGCTGAAAGTTGCGTCGTCGCTATGGACGCTGTGGTCGGGTATGCGCATCGCCCGCCGGCTGATGGCGAAGGTGCGGCCGAAGGTCGTCGTCGGTTTCGGCGGCTATCCGACAATCCCGCCGTTGCTGGCTGCCACCGGCATGGGCATACCATCGATGATCCACGAGCAGAACGCCGTCATGGGCCGCGCCAATAAGGCGCTTGCCAACCGCGTGCGGGCGATTGCTGGCGGTTTCCTGCCTGAAACCGATGGACCCTATGCGGCAAAGACGGTGACGACCGGCAACCCGGTGCGTCCGGCGATTCTGGAAGCGGCAAAGGTTCCCTATCAGCCATCGGGCGAAGGCGAGGAGTTTCGCCTTGTCGTGTTCGGTGGCAGCCAGGGTGCACAGTATTTTTCCAAGACCGTGCCGACCGCGATCAGCCTGCTCGACGACAATTTGAGACGGCGGCTGAAGGTAACGCAGCAGGCGCGTGCCGAAGATATGCCGATGGTCGAGGGGTGTGTCGCCAAGCTCGAGATGAACGCCGACATCGCTCCTTTCTTCACCGACATGGCCGACCGGATCGCCAAGGCGCATCTGGTCATTTGCCGTTCGGGCGCCTCGACGGTTTCGGAGATCGCGGTGATCGGACGCCCGGCCATCCTGGTGCCTTACCCCTATGCACTGGACCACGATCAGGCAGCCAACGCCGCAGCACTGGCTGCGACCGGTGGTGCCAAGGTGATCGTCCAGGCCGAACTTTCGCCGGAAAAACTCAGCAAGATCCTGAGCGGGGCGATGACCAACCCGGAGAAGCTCGCCACAATGGCGGCAAACGCCAAACAGGCTGGCAAACCCGATGCCGCGCGCTTGCTTGCCGCCATGGTTGAAGCTATTGCCAGCGGTTCGACGATTGCACAGTTCAAGGAAACACGCTCATGAAGATGCCGCAGACAATCGGCCTGGTCCATTTCATCGGTATCGGTGGTATCGGCATGAGCGGTATCGCCGAGGTGCTGCATAATCTCGGCCACAGGGTCCAGGGCTCCGACCAGTCCGACAGCGCCAATGTCCAGCGGCTGCGTGACAAGGGCATCGACGTCTTCGTTGGCCATAAAGCCGAGAATATCGGCGAGGCCGAAGTCGTTGTCGTTTCGACTGCCATCAAGAAGAGCAACCCGGAACTGATCGCCGCGCGCGAAAAGCTGCTGCCGGTGGTGCGCCGTGCCGAAATGCTTGCCGAACTCATGCGCTTCCGCAACGCGATTGCCATCGGCGGCACCCACGGCAAGACCACGACGACCTCGATGGTTGCTACGCTGCTCGAAGCTGGCGGTCTCGATCCGACCGTGATCAATGGCGGCATCATCAATGCCTACGGCACCAATGCCCGCATGGGCGAGGGCGAGTGGATGGTGGTCGAGGCCGACGAATCCGACGGCACGTTCCTGAAACTGCCCGCCGACGTGGCTGTCGTCACCAATATCGATCCGGAGCATCTCGATCACTACGGCAATTTCGATGCCGTGCGTGAAGCCTTCCGCCAGTTTGTCGAGAATGTGCCGTTCTATGGCTTCGCCGTCATGTGCCTCGATCATCCTGAAGTTCAGACGATGGTGTCGAAGATCGAAGACCGCAAGGTCATCACCTATGGGGAAAACCCGCAGGCCGACGTGCGCTTTTCCAATATCCGGATGGACGGCGCCACCTCGGTATTCGATGTCGAGATCCGTCGCCGCCGCACAGGCAAGGTGATCCAGCTGAAGGATCTGCGCCTGCCGATGCCCGGCCGCCACAACGTCTCCAATGCCACTGCGGCGATTGCCGTTGCCCAGCGCCTGGGCATTTCGCCGGAGGATATCGCCAAGGGACTGGCCGCCTTTGCCGGCGTCAAGCGCCGCTTCACCTTTACCGGTGAATGGAACAATGTCCGCGTCTACGACGACTATGGACATCACCCCGTCGAGATCAAGGCGGTGCTGAGCGCCGCGCGCGAAGCCTGCCAGGGCCGCGTCATCGCCGTGCACCAGCCGCACCGGTACTCGCGTCTTCACAGCCTGTTCGAGGATTTTTCCGCGTGCTTCAACGAGGCCGACACGATCCTTCTGGCGCCGGTCTACTCGGCTGGCGAAGAGCCGATGGAGGGCATCAATTCGCAGGAACTCGTGTCCCGCATCAAGGCCGGGGGTCATCGCGACGCGCGCTTCATCGAAGGTCCGGAAGCAATCGCGCCGATTGTATCGGCCATTGCACAACCCGGTGACTTTGTGGTTCTCTTGGGGGCTGGCAGCATCACCTATTGGGCAGCCGCGCTTCCGAAGGAACTCGCAGGCATTTCAGGACATTCCGCATGAAACAGGTACACGGAGAAAAGTTGCTGGCCTCTCTGGGGGACAGCGTCAAGGAATTGCGCGGACGTCTGACACCGGATGCGCCGATGGACCGCGTCACCTGGTTTCGTGCCGGTGGTCTTGCCGAGCTGATGTTCCAGCCGCATGACGCTGATGATCTCATCGCGTTTCTGAAGATGCTGCCCGCTGAAGTGCCTGTCATGGCTTCAGGCGTCGGCTCCAACCTTCTGGTCCGCGACGGCGGCATCCCGGGTATCGTCATCCGCTTGTCGGCCAAGGGCTTTGGCGATGTCGAACTCGTCTCCGAGACGCGGGTCAAGGCCGGAGCGATCTGCCCGGACAAGAATCTGGCGGCAATGACGCTTGATCACGGTATCGGCGGTTTCGCATTCTATTACGGCATTCCCGGCACGATCGGCGGTGCGCTGCGCATGAATGCCGGCGCCAATGGCGGCGAGACACGCGAGCGCGTCGTCGAGGTCCATGCGGTCGACCGCAAGGGTAATACACATGTGCTTTCCAATGTCGACATGGGCTACAGCTACCGTCATTCGTCGGCACCCAAGGACCTGATCTTCACACATGCCGTTTTCGAAGGGTATCCGGAAGACAAGGCGAAGATCCGTGCCGACATGGATGCGGTGCGCCAGCATCGCGAGACCGTGCAGCCGATCCGTGAAAAGACCGGCGGTTCGACCTTCAAGAACCCGGACGGTCATTCCGCCTGGAAGCTGATCGACGAAGCCGGTTGCCGCGGCATGATGATTGGTGGCGCGCAGATGTCGCCGATGCACTGCAACTTCATGATCAACACCGGGCAGGCGAGCGGCTACGAGCTCGAATATCTCGGCGAGACCGTACGCCAGCGCGTGTTTGAAACCTCGGGCATCTCGCTCGAATGGGAAATCAAGCGCATCGGCACATTCATGCCGGGCTACGAGGTCAAGGAATTTTTGGGCGAACTGACGGCCTGAGTTGCCAATACTCTGAAATGAAAAAAGCCGCCGCGGAGTGATCCGCGGCGGCTTTTTGGTGTTTGGTGTTTTGTTGACGCTCAGACTTCGTCCTTGCCCGAAAGCAGGATGCAGATCAGCGTGATCACGGCTGCGGCGGCAAGATAGTAGCCAACATAGGCCATGCCGTAGTTCACCTGCAGCCAGGTCGCGGCATAGGGTGCAAGCGAGGCTCCGAAAATGCCGGCAAGGTTGAAGGTGATCGACGAGCCGGTGTAGCGCACATTGGTCGGGAAGGGGGCTGCGAGCGCCGTACCGATCAGGCCGTAGGTCAGGCCCATCAGGGCCATGGCAATGATTGCAAAGACGAAGATCGCGCCTTCGCCCGATGTCATCAGGCCGTTCAGGAAGAACGAGAAGATGCCGATCAGGACGGTCGTTGCGATCAGCACCTCACGGCGGCCGAAGCGTTCGGCCAGCTTGCCGGCGATCGGGATGAAGATACCGAACATGACCGAGCCGACGATCTGGATTTCCAGCGCATCGAGGAACGGGATCTTCAGGACCTTGACGTTGTAGGAGAGGAGATAGGCCGAGCCGATATAGAACAGCACGAAGGTCGCCAGCGCCACGAAAGTGCCGAGGAAGAGGCTGCGCTTGTGGTTGCGGAACAGTTCCACCACCGGCACATCGACGCGCTTATGCTCGTCGATGGCCTTCTGGAACGCCGGTGTCTCGGTGATCGACAGGCGTACCCACAGACCGACGGCAATCAGGATGATCGAGGCAATGAACGGGATGCGCCAGCCCCAGCTGAGCAACTGCTCCTGGGTCATCAGGTGCAGCAGCAGCCAGAAGGCGCCGGAGGACAGGAACAGGCCGACAGGGGCGCCAAGCTGCGGGAACATGCCGTACCAGCTGCGCTTGCCTTCCGGCGCATTTTCCGTTGCCAGCAGGACGGCGCCACCCCATTCGCCACCGAGGCCAAAGCCCTGACCGAAGCGGCACAGCGCGAGCAGTAGCGGTGCGATCACGCCGATCTGCTCATAGGTGGGCAAAAGGCCGATGATGACGGTAGAGACACCCATAGTCAGAAGAGCCGCCACCAATGTGGTCTTACGGCCGACGCGGTCGCCGAAATGGCCGAACACGACGGCACCGAGCGGGCGTGCGAAAAAGGCGATCGAGAAGGTCGCGAAGGACGCCAGCAGTGCCGTGGTCGGGTCGGTGTTCGGGAAGAACAGGGCCGGGAATACCAGCACGGCGGCGGTGGCGTAAACGTAGAAGTCAAAGAATTCGATGGTTGTGCCGACCAGGCTTGCCAGAAGAACGCGGGCTGGCGAATTGAGCGGGCCCTTGTTCAACGGCGCTGCCGCCGGCGACAACGTGGATACTGTGTCGCTCATTGTTATGTGTCCGTATTCGGAATGTTATTGCCGTCTTGGGAGGCAGCCGCCCGGCTTTAACGCAGACGAACCGGCAATAAAACCCTTCAAGCGCAACTATCGGCAAGATTTAGGGGTGAACCGATCATAAAAGTGTCGTCAAAGCCGCAGCCGTATCGCCTTCCATTTCGCAAGGTTGATTAAAAATGCCACCTGATGCGCTCCTGGCGTGCTCAATCCTTGACCAGAATCGAATTGTCGCAAATCTTGGGTTGTGCACTCGGTAACCGGGTGTAGCAAACATGCTGGGATGCGCATGCGTTTCCTTCAGGGGGTCTGATGGAGGCGCAGATGATGCGCATCGGGCGCTTTAGGGGCATTTGCTCCGTTTGAAGGGGAAACCATGTTCAAGAAGCTTTCTGCGGAATTTTTAGGAACATTCTGGCTTGTGTTTGGCGGGTGCGGCAGCGCGGTTCTGGCGGCGGCCTTTCCGGAAGTCGGCATCGGCCTGCTCGGTGTCTCGTTTGCCTTTGGTCTCACCGTCCTGACAATGGCCTATGCGGTCGGCGGCATTTCGGGCGGCCATTTCAATCCTGCGGTGTCGGTCGGCTTGACGGTTGCCGGCAAGTTTCCGGCCTCTTCGCTTCCCGGCTATATCATTGCCCAGGTGGCGGGCGGCATCGTCGCAGCCGCAGCCCTTTATCTGGTTGCAAGCGGCAAGGCTGACTTCCAGCTCGGCGGTTTTGCTGCCAATGGTTACGGCGAACATTCGCCGGGCAGTTACTCGCTGACCTCGGCTTTGGTTATCGAGGTGCTTTTGACCGGCTTCTTCATCTTCATCATTCTGGGGGCCACCCACGGCCGCGTGCCGGTCGGTTTTGCGCCGATTGCCATCGGTCTTACCCTGACACTGATTCACCTGATCTCGATCCCGGTCACCAATACATCGGTCAATCCGGCCCGTTCCACCGGTCAGGCCCTGTTCGTCGGCGGTTGGGCGTTGCAGCAATTGTGGCTGTTCTGGCTCGCCCCGATCGTCGGTGCTGCCATCGGCGCCGTCATCTGGAAGGTCGTCGGCGAAGACGATTGAGACGCCGCCATCTGCTACATTTTTTTTACGAAGGCCCTGCGCAAACAGCGCGGGGCCTTTCCATTTTATCAGCCCTGTCACCGGCCTTTCTCTTGCGCTGCAATTAACACTCTGATTCTAAGCGATGAATCGGAGCGCTGAGATGAGTCGGCGCGAAATATTTTACCCATGTCTTGGATAGGGTTAACCAAAGTAAACGGTTCATTAACTATAATGCCGCTCTAGTGGAGCTGTGCCTGAAGGACGCGACTCGTCTGCGTGAACAAGCCAGGCGCAAGCGGCGATTTGTAAGGCTGGCGTAATGTCGGGGGTTTTTATGAGTGGAAAGCACGTAGCTGTCCTGATGGGCGGATTTTCTTCGGAGCGGCCGGTCAGCCTGTCCTCCGGGACTGCGTGCGCCGATGCGCTGGAGGCCGAGGGCTACCGCGTCACCCGAATCGACGTCGACCGCAACGTTGCATCCGTTCTTGCTGATCTGCATCCCGATGTTGCCTTCAACGCGCTGCATGGCCCTTTCGGCGAGGACGGCACGATCCAGGGCATCCTCGAATATCTGCAGATTCCCTATACGCATTCCGGCGTTCTTGCCTCGGCGCTCGCCATGGACAAGGCGCAGGCAAAGCTCGTTGCCAGTGCCGCCGGCATCCCTGTTGCCGAAGCGCGCGTCATGGATCGCCACGATTTTGGCTCCGATCACCCAATGAAGCCGCCTTATGTGGTCAAGCCGGTTCGCGAAGGTTCCAGCTTCGGTGTGGTGATGGTCAAGGAGGATCAGTCGCATCCGCCGCAGATCGTCACCTCGAGCGAGTGGCGCTATGGCGACCGGGTCATGGTCGAGCGCTATGTGTACGGCCGCGAGTTCACCTGCGGCGTCATGGGCGACATCGCCCTTGGAGTCACGGAAGTGATACCCCAGGGACACGCCTTTTATGATTACGATTCAAAGTATGTGAAAGGCGGTTCAAAACACGTCATCCCGGCGGATATTTTACCGAATATTTACCAAAAAATACAAACACTCTCAGTCATGGCGCATCAGGCGATTGGATGCCGCGGCGTAAGCCGCTCCGACTTCCGCTTCGACGACCGTTTCTCTGCAGAAGGAGAGCTTATCTGGCTGGAGGTCAATACCCAGCCCGGAATGACTCCCACCTCTCTGGTGCCTGAAATGGCTGTTCATGCTGGCCATACGTTTGGTGAATTCCTCAAGTGGATCGTGGAGGACGCGTCGTGTTTGCGTTGAGAGGCAGGAAAGCAGGTCGGGGACGGGCTCCGCTGGAGGCGGCTGATCTTGATGGTCAGCGCGTTCTGCCACGGCCGCTGCGCCGCGCCGTGCGTTTTCTCGTCAGTCTCGGAACGGGCCGCATCCACTTTGTACCGTATACCGGCACTGTATCCGCTGTCGCATTCTTCGCTGCGACTGGTTTCTACGGCATGTCGCTCGGCGGCCACAGCCAGGATTTCGCCCAGACGACCACCACGGCCGTCGGTTTCGCGATCGAGGACGTCAAGGTGTCCGGCAATGACCAGACCTCGGAAATCGACATCCTGCAGCAACTGGGTCTTGATGGTGCAACCTCGCTGGTTGCCCTCGATATCGGCGTGGCGCGCAAGCTGATCAGCGAAATGCCCTGGGTCGAGGCCGTTGCCGTGCGCAAGGTCTATCCGGGCACGATCGAGGTCAATCTCAAGGAGCGCAAGGCGTTCGGCATCTGGCAGCACGGTTCCGATCTTTCGCTGATCGAGGCAAGCGGCAGCGTGATTGCGCCGCTGCGTGACAATAAATTCTCCGAGCTGCCGCTGTTCGTCGGCCGTGATGCCGAGACCACCGCTGCCGCCTTCTATGCCCGGTTCGAGCAGTGGCCCGAAATCAGCAAGCGCGTCAAAGCTTATGTTCGCGTCGCTGGCCGCCGTTGGGACCTGATCCTCGACAACGGCATTAACATCAAGCTGCCCGAGCACGATCTGGACCGCGCCATGCAGGTGCTGTCGACGATGGAAGAGGGGCAGCAACTGCTCGAACGTGACATCGCTGCGGTTGATCTCCGGCTGGAGGACCGCACCACGGTCCAGTTGACCCCTGAAGCTGCTGCCCGCCGCCAGACTGTTCTGGAAGCCCGCACGAAGATGTTGAAGAAGCAGGAAAAGGAAGGCCGTACATGAGCATCTTCGGCTCCTCGAATTTTGGGCTGCCGCGTCTGAAGCCGCTTTCTTCCAAGCGGTCGCATGTCGTTTCCGTGCTCGATATCGGTTCTACCAAGGTCGTCTGCATGATCGGCCGTCTGACGCCGAAGGCGGAAAGCGCCATCCTGCCGGGCCGCACCCATTCGATCGAGATCATCGGTATCGGCCATCACAAGTCGCGCGGCATGAAGAACGGTGTGATCGCCGATCTCGACGCCGCCGAAAGCGTCGTCCGTCTCGCCGTCGATGCCGCCGAGCGTATGGCCGGGCTGACCATCGACAGCCTGATCGTCAACATTTCTGCAGGCCGCCTGCAGAGCGATATTTACACCGCTTCCATCGATCTCGGAGGCCAGGAAGTTGATGCTGCCGACCTGAAGAAGGTTCTGGCTGCTGCCGGCCAGCAGTCGCTGCGCCAGGACCGCGTCATCCTGCATTCGCTGCCGACTGGCTTTTCGCTCGACGGCGAGCGTGGCATCCGCGATCCGCTGGCGATGTTCGGCGATTCGCTCGGCGTCGATATGCATGTGCTGACGGCGGAACGCGCCGCGCTGAAGAATCTCGAACTCTGTATCAACCGCGCTCATCTGTCGGTGGAGGGCATTGTTGCGACGCCTTACGCAAGCGGTCTTGCGGCATTGGTCGACGACGAAGTCGAACTTGGCTGTGCTGCCATCGACATGGGCGGCGGCACCACGACGATCTCGGTATTTGCCGAGGGCAAGCTGGTTCATGCCGATGCGATCAGCCTTGGCGGTCACCACGTCACGACAGACCTTGCACGTGGCCTGTCCACCCGCATCGAGGACGCCGAGCGTCTGAAGGTCGTTCACGGTTCGGCACTGCCCAACAGCGGCGACGAGCGCGACATCGTGTCCGTTCCGCCGATCGGCGAAGACGACCGCGATCAGCCGACCCATGTGCCGCGAGCACTTGTCTCGCGCATCGTGCGGGCTCGCATCGAGGAAACACTGGAACTCATCCGCGACCGCATTCAGCGGTCCGGCTTCTCGCCGATCGTCGGCAAGCGCGTCGTTCTGACGGGTGGTGCTGCGCAGTTGACCGGTCTGCCGGAATCGGCGCGCCGCATTCTCGCCCGCAACGTCCGCATCGGCCGTCCGCTCGGCGTCTCCGGACTGCCGGCAGCAGCAAAAGGCCCGGCCTTTTCGACGGCCGTCGGTCTGATGATCTATCCGCAGGTCGCGGATATGGAAACACATGCGGCGCAGGGCGGTCTGCTCTCGTCGCTTGCAGGAAACAACAGCCGTATCGCCCGCATGGGTCAATGGCTGAAGGAAAGCTTTTGAGCCCTTCAGCTTCACGCTGACGGGATGCAATACGGCATTTAGTGATTTGGTCGGCTCGGCAAGGCGGCCAGAAACCAGGAAGGAACGGGTACAATGACGATCAACTTGCAAAAGCCGGATATCACCGAGCTGAAGCCCCGCATCACCGTCTTCGGTGTCGGCGGCGGCGGCGGCAATGCTGTCAACAACATGATCACCGCAGGCCTCGAAGGCGTCGATTTCGTCGTCGCCAATACCGATGCCCAGGCGCTGACCATGACCAAGGCATCGCGCATCATCCAGATGGGTGTTGCCGTGACCGAGGGTCTGGGCGCCGGTTCGCAGCCGGAAGTCGGCCGTGCGGCGGCTGAAGAGTGCATCGATGAGATCATCGATCACCTGAATGGCACGCATATGTGCTTCGTCACCGCCGGCATGGGTGGTGGTACCGGTACCGGTGCTGCTCCGGTCGTTGCCCAGGCTGCCCGCAACAAGGGCATCCTGACGGTCGGCGTCGTCACCAAGCCGTTCCACTTCGAAGGCCAGCGCCGCATGCGCCTCGCCGACATGGGCATCCAGGAACTGCAGAAGTCCGTCGATACCCTGATCGTCATTCCGAACCAGAACCTGTTCCGGATCGCCAATGACCGCACAACGTTCGCCGACGCGTTCGCAATGGCCGACCAGGTTCTCTACTCGGGCGTTGCCTGCATCACCGATCTGATGGTCAAGGAAGGCCTGATCAACCTCGACTTTGCGGACGTTCGCTCCGTGATGCGCGAGATGGGCCGCGCCATGATGGGGACCGGCGAAGCATCCGGCGAAGGCCGTGCAATGGCCGCAGCCGAAGCTGCGATTGCCAACCCGCTACTTGACGAAACCTCGATGAAGGGCGCTCAAGGCCTGTTGATCTCGATCACCGGCGGCCGTGACCTGACCCTGTTCGAAGTCGATGAAGCTGCAACCCGCATCCGCGAGGAAGTGGATCCGGACGCCAACATCATTCTCGGCGCAACATTCGACGAAGAACTCGAAGGCCTCATCCGCGTTTCGGTCGTGGCAACGGGTATCGATCGGACGGCCGCAGAGGTGGCTGGCCGTTCCGCTGACTTTCGTTCGGTAGCAGCTAAGCCGATCATTCGCCCGTCCATCGCTATACCGGCAGCTCCGGTCCAGCAGACCGTTGCGGTTCCGCAGCAGCCGGCTCCGGCCGCCCAGCAGCCAGTCGCTCTGCAGCAGGCCGCCCAGCCGGTCCAGCAAACCAGCGATTCGATCGCCGAAGCCATCCGTGCAGCCGAACTCGAACGCGAACTGTTCCTGTCCATGCCGCGCGGTGGTGCAGCCGCACCGGTTCAGCAGGTTCAGGACGATTTCCGTCCCCAGAGCAAGCTTTTCGCCGGCGCCGCACCGGTAGAACAGCAGCCTGTCCTCCAGGCGGCTCCGGTTCAGCGGGCTATCGAGACGCCGGTCTACCAGCAGCCGGTTGCCCAGGCTCCGGTTCGCCAGGAGGCGATCGCTCCGGTGATCCGCCAGCAGGCCGAACAGGTCCGCATGCCGCGGGTCGAAGACTTCCCGCCAATGGTGAAAGCCGAAGCCGAGCACCGTGCACAGCCGGTTCAGCATGAAGAGCGCGGCCCGATGGGACTGCTCAAGCGAATCACCAATTCGCTCGCACGCCGCGAAGAAGAAACGCATGATGTCGCGTCGGACATGACAGCCGGTGCACCGGCCGCCGCCTCGCAGCAGCGCCGTCCGCTGTCGCCCGAAGCCAGCGTTTATGCGCCACGCCGGGCTGCTCCTCTCGATGACCGTGCCCGCGCTGCCTCGCAGCCGCGTGTACATGAAGACGATCAGCTCGAAATCCCGGCATTCCTGCGCCGCCAGTCGAACTGATTTTTTTGCCCACCTTCCTCCTTGCCGAAATGCCCGGGTTTGCGCCCGGGCATTTTTTATGAATTATTGAATTCTTCCAATATCTAAGCACCGTGTGTGCGTCGCGTAACAAAGCGAAAGAAACAGTGATTTGGAATGACGGCCCACTGCAATTATCTTCACAATCAGGACTGATGGGGCAGCATTGCGATTCTAAACGCGAAAGCTTGCATATTGGACCGGATGGTGACGGCAAAGCGTCGCTTTCCGACTGTGTGTCTTGCGGCTTTGGAAAACGCGCGGCTCTTGTCCCATCGAGACATTCGGCGGCAACGCCACGTAGCATTTGAAGGCGATAAGCATGGGACTGGGAATTGGACTGCTTGGATTTCAGACAACGATTGCACACTCTGTAACTCTGAGCGGCACGGGCGTACATTCTGGCGCCGAAGTAGCAATCACCTTTCATCCGGCAGAATCAGACAGCGGCATCGTTTTCCAGCGTGTCGTCGGCGAACAGACGATCAGCGAATTCAAGGCGGTTTCCTCGCAGGTCGGCAATACGGATCTGTGCACCATCCTCGGTTTTTCGCCTGCCACTTCGATCGCCACGATCGAGCATGTGATGGCGGCGATCTATGCGCTCGGTCTCGACAACCTTCTGATCGAAGTGCAGGGCGCTGAAATGCCGATCATGGATGGCAGCTCGGCTCCGTTCATCGACGCTATCGAGCAGACCGGCATCAAGGCGCTTTCGGTCAAGCGCCGGTACATCCGCATCCTGAAGCCTGTCCGTATCGAATCAGGCGCTTCCTGGTCGGAATTCACGCCTTATGACGGCATGCGCTTCGAAGTGGAGATCGATTTCGATAGCCCGCTGATCGGCCGTCAGGCCTGGAAGGGTGACATCACGCCTTCGGTGTTCAAGACGGAATTGTCGCGTGCCCGCACCTTCGGTTTCATGCGCGATGTCGAGCGCATGTGGGCCGCTGGCCGGGGCCTCGGTTCGTCGCTGGAAAATTCGGTCGTCATTGCCGATGACAACACGGTCATCAACATGGAAGGCCTGCGCTACAAGGACGAGTTCGTTCGCCACAAGACGCTGGACGCCGTGGGCGACCTGGCTTTGGCCGGTGCACCATTCATCGGCTGCTACCGTTCCTATCGCGGTGGCCACAAGATGAATGCCAACGCGCTGAAGGCGCTGATGAGCGATCCGACGGCCTACGAAATCGTCGAGAATGCCCCGCAGCGTCAGCGCCAGGCGGCACGCGAAGTGATTGCGGTCAACGCACCGTAATGCGCAGCCATTTGTTCCTGAAAGGGAATATCTGATCTGAAGTTTGATGAGAGCCGGTCTTTTGACCGGCTTTTTCATGATAAGACCGCCACAAAATTGCGTTAATCAATCATCATGACATTGCGGTCTTGTTGCATCTTGATCTAAAACGCGGTTCATAGGCGGCGGTATTCTTACCGGTGCGGGAGTTGGGATTTACGAATGGTAATTGCAGGCCAGTTTGAATTGAAGAAGATGGCACGTGTTGTTGTCATTGCGCTTGCGGCTTCCGCGACCAGCGTGTTGATCACCGCCTGCCAGAACGATCCCGATATCGACATCACCAAGCTGGCCGCGGAAACGGATCCGCCGGAAGTGCTCTACAATCAGGGCCTGGCCAATCTGAACGCGGGCAAGACGACGGAAGCGGCGCGCAAGTTCGACGCGATCGACAAGCAGCATCCGTTCTCCGAATATGCCCGCAAGGCGCTGGTCATGCGTTCGTTTATCAACTACCGCAACGGCCAGTATCAGGACGCCATCAACGGGGCGAGCCGCTACCTGAACCTCTATCCCGAATCCGAAGATGCAGCGTACGCGCAGTACATCGTCGGCCTTGCCTACTCCAAGCAGATCCCGGCGGTGACGCAGGACCAGAAGCCGGCCTTCAAGACTATCGAAGCGATGCAGGCGGTCATTACCAAATATCCCGATTCCGAATATGTCGAGGACGCGCAGGCCAAGCTCCGCTTTGCCAAGGACCAGCTGGCCGGCAAGGAAATGCAGGTTGGGCGCTATTATCTCGAGCGCAAGGAATATCTGGCCGCGATCACGCGTTTCCGCTCCGTCGTCGAGCAATATCCGAATACCAATCAGGTCGAAGAGGCGCTGGCGCGTCTGGTCGAGACCTATTTCGCCATGGGCATCACCACTGAGGCGCAGACGGCAGCAGCTGTTCTCGGGCACAACTATCCAGACAGCCAGTGGTATGCCGATAGCTACAAGCTCCTGCAGTCCGGCGGGCTGGAGCCGCGTGAAAACGGCAATTCGTGGATTTCGCGTGCGGGCAAGCAGCTTCTGGGCGCCTAGGACCGGGACCGACAGCGAAGAGATTTGAACCTGGATGCTCTCACAGATTTCGATCCGCGATATCGTCCTGATCGAACGGCTTGATCTGTCTTTCGATGCTGGCCTCTCCGTGCTTACGGGCGAAACCGGGGCTGGAAAATCCATTCTGCTCGACAGTCTGTCGCTGGCGCTCGGTGGGCGAGGCGACGGTTCTCTCGTTCGCCATGGCGGCGACAAGGGGCAGGTGACGGCGGTCTTCGATGTCGGCATGAGCCATCCGGCCCGGCTTCTCGTCCGCGAAAACGGCATCGACGACGATGGCGACCTGATCTTTCGCCGGGTGCAATCGGCCGATGGCCGTACCAAGGCCTATGTCAACGATCAGCCGGTTTCCGTGCAGCTGATGCGCCAGGCAGGCCAGCTGCTGGTCGAGATCCACGGCCAGCATGACGATCGTGCCCTTGTCGATACCCATGCCCATCGCACACTTCTCGATGCCTTCGGCGGTCTTGCCGACGAGGCGCAGGCCGTCTCCGGCCTCTACCGCATCTGGAAGGATGCCGAGCGGACGCTGAAGAAGCATCGTGACAAGGTCGAGGCAGCTGCCCGCGAGGCCGATTATCTGCGTTCATCGGTCGAGGAGCTGGAAACTCTGTCACCGCAGGACGGCGAGGAAGATGACCTTGCTGAGCGCCGTTCGCGGATGATGAAGGCCGAGCGTATCGCTGTCGATATCAACGAGGCGAGCGAGTTTCTCAATGGCAATGGCTCGCCTGTTCCTCTGATTGCGTCAATGGTGCGCAGGCTGGAGCGCAAGAGCCACGAAGCGCCGGGCCTTCTCGAAGAAACCGTCGAGCTGCTCGACGCTGCGCTCAACCAGCTTTCCGACGCCCAGATGGCGGTCGAGGTGGCGCTGCGGAAAACCGAATATGATCCGAAGGAACTGGAGCGGGTCGAGGAGCGGTTGTTTGCGCTGCGCGCCGCCGCCCGCAAATATTCCGTTCCGGTGACGACGCTGCCGGCGCTGGCCGTCCGGATGATCTCTGATCTTGCCGATCTCGACGCTGGCGAAGAAAAGCTGAAACAGCTGGAAACGCAGCTCGGCCTGACCAAGGGCGCTTTTGACGCGGCGGCAGTGGCACTCTCGACCAAGCGCCACAATACCGCAACGGCTCTCTCAGAAGTTGTCATGGCCGAGCTTCCGGCTCTGAAGCTTGAGCGCGCGCGGTTCATGGCGGAGGTCACGTCCGATTCGGCTGCGGCTGCGGCTGAGGGCATCGACGTGGTCGAATTCCACGTCCAGACCAATCCGGGCACCCGGCCTGGGCCTATCATGAAGGTGGCGTCCGGTGGCGAGCTTTCGCGCTTTCTTCTGGCACTGAAGGTGGCGCTCGCCGATCGCGGCTCGGCGCCGACGCTCGTCTTCGACGAAATCGACACCGGCGTCGGCGGCGCTGTCGCGGATGCGATCGGCCAGCGGCTCAAGCGGCTGTCGAAAACCGTTCAGGTCCTGTCCGTCACCCATGCGCCGCAGGTGGCGGCCCGCGCTGCAACACATCTTTTGATTTCCAAGGGGCCTTCGGCGGAAAAGTCCGAAACGATAGCCACCCGCGTCGCCCGCATGGACGACAAGGCTCGAACGGAAGAAATCGCCCGGATGCTCGCCGGTGCCTCGGTGACCGACGAAGCGAGGGCGGCTGCGGCGCGCTTGCTGGCCGGCAACGTATGAACTTACCCTCCCCCTCAAGGGGAGGTGGAGAACCGGCATCTTCCCATTCTTCTAAAATTCTCTAAAACGACTCCCAAATCAGGAGTTTCAGCATGTCGACCTTATCCATTGCCGTTGAAGATTTGACGCTTGAAGATGCGGTTATAGAGCTGGAACGGCTGGCCGGCGAACTGGCCCGCCACGACGCGCTCTATCACGGCAGGGATGCGCCGGAGGTTTCGGACGCGGATTACGATGCGCTGAAGCGGCGAAACCAGGAGATCGAGGCGCGGTTTCCAGAACTTGTCCGTTCCGATAGTCCGTCGCGCAAGGTCGGTGCAGCCCCATCCGGCATCTTCCAGCAGATCACTCATGCGCGTCCGATGCTGTCGCTCGACAACGTGTTTTCTGACGAGGACGTGCGGGACTTCATCGGTAGCGTCTATCGGTTCCTTGGCCTGTTGCCTGACAATTCCATTGCCTTTACCGCCGAGCCGAAGATCGACGGCCTGTCGATGTCGCTACGCTACGAAAATGGCAGGCTGATCAACGCCGCGACGCGCGGCGACGGCACGACGGGTGAAAACGTTACCGCCAATATCCGCACCATCAAGGAAATCCCGCAGACACTGCCAGCCGATGCACCTGCGATCGTCGAGGTTCGTGGCGAGGTCTACATGGGCAAGAGCGACTTTTTGGCGCTGAACGAGCAGATGGTGGCCGAGGGCAAGCAGACCTATGTCAACCCGCGCAACACGGCGGCCGGGTCGCTGCGCCAGCTCGACCCAACGATCACTGCCAGCCGCAAGCTGAAGTTCTTCGCCTATGCCTGGGGTGAAATCTCGGAGATGCCGGCTGATACCCAGTCGGGCATGGTCGCAGTGTTCAAACGATGGGGTTTCCCGGTCAATCCGCTGACGCAGCGCCTGTCTTCGATCGAGGCTATTCTCGAACACTATAATGACATCGGCCTCAAACGCCCCGATCTCGATTACGATATCGACGGCGTCGTCTACAAGGTCGACCGGCTCGACCTGCAGCAGCGCCTCGGCTTTCGTTCGCGCTCGCCGCGCTGGGCGACGGCGCACAAGTTTCCGGCAGAACAGGCGTTCACCACCGTAGAGAATATCGACATTCAGGTGGGCCGTACCGGTGCCCTGACGCCGGTGGCGCGGTTGACGCCGGTGACGGTCGGCGGCGTCGTCGTCACCAATGCGACGCTGCACAATGCCGATTATATCGAAGGCATCGGCAATGGCGGCGAGCGCATCCGCGAGGAGGATCACGACATCCGCATCGGCGATACCGTCATTGTTCAGCGGGCAGGGGATGTCATCCCGCAGGTTCTCGACGTGGTGATGGAGAAGCGCTCGGTGACGGCCGAGCGGTATCAGTTTCCGAAGGTGTGTCCGGTCTGCGGCAGCCATGCCGTGCGCGAGAGAAACGAAAAGACCGGCAAGCTCGATTCCGTCACGCGCTGCACCGGCGGCTTCGTCTGCCGTGCGCAGGCGGTCGAGCACCTGAAGCACTTCGTTTCGCGCAATGCCTTCGATATCGAAGGGTTGGGCTCCAAGCAGATCGATTTCTTCTTCGAGGCCGAAGATCCGGCACTGTCGATCAAAACCGCGCCCGACATCTTCACGCTGGAAAAGCGGCAGAATGCCTCGGCCCTGACCAAGCTCGAAAATATCGACGGGTTCGGCAAGGTCAGTGTCCGCAAGCTTTATGACGCGATCAACGACCGGCGCCAAGTGGCGTTGCACCGGCTGATCTATGCGCTCGGCATCCGCCATGTCGGCGAAACCACGGCAAAGCTTTTGGCGCGCTCCTATGGCAGCTATGCGGTGTTTGCGGATGCGATGAAGGCCGCCAGTGATGTCACCTCGGAAGCCTGGAGCGACCTCAATACGATCGACGGTATCGGCGATGTCGTAGCCCGCGCGATCGTCGAGTTCTTCAAGGAACCGCGCAACATGGATGTGGTGTCGCGCCTGCTTGACGAGGTGACGCCGCAGGATGCTGAAGTGCCGGTGGCAAGCTCAAGCCCAGTCGCCGGCAAGACCGTCGTCTTTACCGGATCGCTGGAAAAAATGACGCGCGACGAAGCCAAGGCTATGGCCGAACGGCTGGGTGCGAAGGTCGCTGGCTCCGTGTCGAAGAAGACCGATCTTTTGGTCGCAGGCCCCGGTGCCGGCTCGAAACTTGAAAAAGCCCGCGAACTCGGCGTTGAAACCACCGATGAGGACGGCTGGTTTCTCCTAATCGGTGGGTAATACCCATTCCCTTGCCTTAAAAGCTTTCCCCGTTCCCCTGTCTTCTCTATGACGGCTGCCAGATTTGTGACAGTTTCGTGACAACGCGAAGATAGGTGGATGAACAATGCTGGGTTGGTTTCGCAAGCTCTTGCCGCGCGAAGACAAGTTCTTTGAGCTTTTCGAGGCGCATTCGCGCACGGTCGTTGGCGCGGCCGACGCACTGAAGGCGCTGTTGGCCGGAGAGGGCGACCTGGATGCACACTGCAACCGTATCGTATCCCTTGAAGACCAGGCCGACGCGATTACCGGCGATGTCATGCTTGCGGTCCGCCTGAGTTTCATCACGCCGTTCGATCGCGGTGATATCAAGGACCTGATCCAGTCGATGGATGACGCCATCGACATGATGCACAAGACGGTCAAGACCATCCGCCTGTTCGAGCAGACGAATTTCGATCCCGGCATGCGCGAAATGGGTATTCTGATCGCCGATTCCGCCAAGCTGGTTGCTGAAGCAATCCCGTTGCTCGACCGGATCGGTGCCAATGTTCCGCGCCTGACGGCCATTGCCGAGGAGGTCAACCGGCTTGAAGAGCGCTCCGACCAGTTGCACGACGAAGGCCTCAAGGATTTGTTCCGCCGTCACGGCGCCTCCAATTCGATGGCCTATATTATCGGCAGCGAGATCTATGGCGAACTCGAAAAGGTCGTCGACCGCTTCGAGGACGTCGTCAATGAAATCAGCGGCATCCTGATCGAGAACGTCTGATGGACGCGACACTCGCCCTGCCGTTGCTCATCGCCCTGATCGGCGTCGCGTTGTTCTTCGATTTTCTCAACGGCCTGCACGACGCTGCCAATTCGATCGCCACGATCGTCTCGACGCGGGTTCTGCGGCCGCAATACGCCGTCATGTGGGCGGCGTTCTTCAATTTCATCGCCTTCCTGTTTTTCGGCCTGCATGTTGCCGAAACGCTGGGAACCGGCATCATCGACCCGTCCATCGTCACGCCACAGGTGATCTTTGCCGCTTTGATGGGGGCGATCATCTGGAACATCGTCACCTGGATTTTCGGCATCCCGTCGAGCTCATCGCATGCACTGGTCGGCGGACTGGTCGGCGCGGGCCTTGCCAAGACCGGCGGCGATGCAATCGTTCTCTCCGGCCTTCTGAAAACCGTGGCTGCCATCTTCATGTCGCCGATGATCGGTTTCATGCTGGCGCTACTGCTCGTGCTGATCGTCTCCTGGATCTGCCTTCGCCGGACGCCGTTTGCCGTCGATCGCAGCTTTCGCGGTCTCCAGTTCATCTCGGCCTCGCTTTACTCGCTCGGCCACGGCGGCAACGACGCGCAGAAGACCATGGGGATTATCGCCGTGCTGCTGTTCAGCCAGGGCTATCTCGGCGACAAGTTCTACGTGCCGTTCTGGGTAGTCATCACCTGCCAGTCGGCCATGGCGCTCGGCACGCTGTTCGGCGGCTGGCGAATCGTGCACACGATGGGCTCGAAGATCACCAAGCTCAATCCGATGCAGGGTTTTTGTGCCGAAACGGGCGGCGCCATCACGCTCTTTGCCGCAACATGGCTGGGGATACCTGTCTCGACCACACACACCATCACTGGCGCCATTATCGGCGTTGGAGCGGCACGGCGTGTCTCGGCGGTGCGCTGGGGGCTTGCGGGCAATATTCTGATTGCCTGGATCGTCACTCTGCCGGCGGCGGCGCTGATCTCCGCGCTGTTCTATTTTGCTGCGGGACTGCTTTAAGCGAGCAGGCCGCCATGGAGCGACGAGCGTCAATCAAAGATCCGAAGCGAGGATAGCCAATCGAAAAGATGGCGCCGCGCTTCAGTTTGTCCGCATTGCCGGCTGCCCCCTGATACCGGTGGCCAGAAGCACAGCCGTCTGGTCTGGCGGAAGCGCCTTGCCGTAGCGATAGCCTTGGCCGGCCTTGCAGCCGAGCAGCCGCAATGCCAGCTCCTGTTCCTCGGTCTCGATGCCTTCGGCGATCGTTTCGAGCCCAAGTTCGATGCTCATCATCAGCATTGCCCTGGTGATCGCGACATCATGCGGATTTTCCGTCATCTCGCGGATGAAGGCCCGGTCGATCTTCAGTGTCGTCAGCGGAAACCGCTGCAGCGAGCTCAGGGATGCAAAGCCGGTGCCGAAATCGTCAAAGGCGATGCCGACGCCGAGATCGCGCAGGCGGCGCACGGCGGCAAAAGCGTTGTCGTCGTTGAGGAGCGCGATCGTCTCCGTTACCTCAAGGCCAAGGGCGGACGGCGGAAGTTTGTGTTCAGCAAGCGCGTCTGTGACATGCTGGACGAGGGTGGCGGCACGATACTGGGCTGCGAAGAGATTGACGCTGACCTTGATGGGCGGCAGGCCGCTTGCCCGCCAGTCCGCCGCCTGACGGCAGGCTTCGCGCAGAACCCACCAGCCGACCGGCAAAGCAAGCGAACTTGATTCCACTGCCGGCAGAAAATCGCCGGGATAGAGCAGGCCGTGCTGGGGGTGCTGCCAGCGGATCAGCGCTTCCACCCCAAGGATATGCCCGTCTTCCAGGGAGACCTGCGGCTGATAGTACAACACCAGTTCATTATTCTTCAGCGCGCGCAGGAGTTCGTCCTGGGTAGCCCGCCGGGCGAGCGAATCGCTGCGCATCTCAGGCTCAAACATCAGCATGGTACCACCACCGGCCTGCTTTGCCCGGTAGAGTGCGAAATCGGCGCTGGCAAGCAGTTCCTCGGCATCAGTGCCATGCTGCGGCGCAAGCGCAATGCCAATGGTGGCCGCGAGCTGGAAAACGTTGCCGCCAACATCAAACGGTGCTTCGAAGGCCGAAAGAGCTGCTTCGATCGCAACCATCGCTTCATCGGCATGCCTGTGACCGGGCAACAGGATCGCAAATTCGTCACCGCCGAAACGTGCCACGGTGACATCTGCGGCAAGAACCGATGGAAGCCGGACGGCGACAGCCTGCAGCAGGGCATCCCCGACGGCATGGCCGAGACTGTCATTGACATCCTTGAAGCCGTCGAGGTCGAGCAGGGCAACGGTTGCAGTCCGTTTTTCAGACAGCACTTCCTGCAGCAGATTTTCAAAGCTGTGCCGGTTGCTAAGCCCTGTCAGCGTGTCCTGATTGGCCATTCTGAGCAGCCGGGCATCGCGCTCGCGCCGGTCGGTGATGTCACGGATAACCGCCCCCATGCCGACCCCGCGTTCGTCGTTCCAGAGCGACAGCGAAATTTCGATCGGCACCTCGGTCTGGTCGCGCTTGCGGGCCACTACCTCAACGGTCTTGCCGATCAGTTTCGTCGTGCCACCCGCGAGAACCCGCGCAAGGCCGGCATGATGCGCACCACGAAACCGGTCGGGAATGATGATGTCGATCAGCTGGCCGATCATCTCGTCCTGATGATAACCGAAGAGGTTCAGCGCGGCGCGATTGACGAATTCGATCCGCCCAGTCGCATCGATCGCAAAGAAGGCCAGTTCCGTTGCCCCGGAAAAATTCATCACTGTCGAGCGGATGATCTCCGTCCGGCGCAGCCGCATCTGTTCCATGACCAGCGTGCCGAGAAGTTCCAGCGTCGTCCGTTGCCGTTCTCCGAAATCGAGGCGCGGCACCGTATCTGCAATGCACAACGCACCGATGCGGAAGCCTTCGGCGGTTGTCAGAGGAGTACCCGCATAGAAACGAAGGAAGGGCGCTCCCGTAACCAGAGGATTACCGGCAAAGCGGGGATCTGCCAGCATATCATCAATAACGAGGACCTGGCCGCTCTCGATCGTATGGGTACAGACGGATATGGAACGGGCAATGTCGGGGACATTGATCCCATGCATCGCCTTGAAGCGCTGCATATCCTTTTCAACCAGCGTGATAAAGGCCATCGGTGCTTCGAAAAGCTGGGCGGCAAGTTGTGCGATCGTGTCGAACCGCGGTTCCGGCGCCGTCCCGGCGATCCACAAGTTCGCCAGCGCCTCCAAACGGTGGAGTTCGGTATCGCCGTTCGTGTCCGCGTCAGCCGTTTCAGTGCCCATTCGAAATCCCGATTTGGCTCAATGGCAGTGGCAGTATCCCCGCCGGCTATCGACTGTCGCTGGCCGGTATTTTTTCAAAGTAATCAGAACCCGTTAGCAACCACTGAACAAATAGTGTGGTATGTATTAAATATCACTTTTGCGTGTATTATTGTATGGTAGCAATGCGGCGCAGTCAGTAAACGCCGTCTGCAGAGCGCTCCGGCATTCGTTCACGTGGTATGCAGCCGGCATGATGGACGGAAATTGCCCCGTTTTGGCGCACCAATACTTGCGGGCTCTGCCCGTAAATTCGGCGCGACACCCGCCGTCAAATAGTATCCTATGGGGGCAGGCGGTCAAAGAACTGCCGGTGTCAACCAGAACCCGAGGAACACGCAAGCGATGAAACTGGCCACTCTGAAAGACAGTACCCGCGACGGCAAACTCGTCGTCGTCTCCAAGGATCTGACCCGCTGCTCGGAAGTCGGCCATATTGCCCGCACCCTTCAGGCTGCACTCGATGACTGGGCCCATGCCGGTCCCCGGCTGGCTCGGGTTGCCATCGGCCTTGAGACCGGAGCGCAGCCGACCATGCGGTTTCACGAGCATGATGCCGCTTCGCCGCTGCCACGCGCATTTTTCTGGGCCGGCGGATCCGGCGGTTTTGCCGGTCCACGCGATCCTATCTCGGTAAAGGCTGGCACTTCGAGTGTGTCGGCGACGGCCCAACTTGCCGTGATCGTCGATGACATTGACGTGCAGGCGGGCGCTGACGAAGCAAAGCAGGCCATCCTCCTCGTTCTGCTCGCCAACGATGTTTCAGCCGATGGCGCGGGCGCCGCCTCGTCGTTTTCGCCGGTTGCAGTCACCCCGGACGAGTTGGACGACGGGGTGGATCTCTCCTTGCTTGTTCGCCAAAACGGCAAGCCGGTCGATGGTGGCAAGGGCAGTGCCAAAGAGTGCGCAGCTGCCGTTGGGGCTGCGGCTGGGAAGCGTTCGCTGGTCGCGGGCAGTATCGTTGCCACCGGTTCCTGCCTTGTCACCTCGGCCCTGACCTTGGGCGACGTGGTTCGCGTCGAGATGAACGACCGCAGGGGACATTCCATCTTCGGCGCTATCGAGCAGACGGTCGAAACGCGCAACAAATGACGGGATCGGGTTCCGGGGACCCCGGAACCCGTTTTTCCGCCTGACAATTCTTGCCTTCAATTCTTGAATTGTCTTTTTGCACTGCACACGTTAGGAAAACCGCGCCGGGTTTCGTGCGGATGCTCGCAGCGAAAACTGGCAAGGTCAGCCGCCGTGAACAAGGCGGCATGCTTGCGGATTGGAGGGTCCCGAGATGGAAACAATCACCACCATTGCCGAACTGCGCGCGCGCCTGAGCGATCATCGCCGCGCCGGAAAAACCATTGGTCTCGTCCCGACCATGGGGTATCTGCATGTCGGCCATATGGAACTGGTTGCCCGGGCGCGGGCGGCAAACGACATCGTCGTCGTCAGTCTGTTTGTCAATCCCCTGCAGTTCGGCGCTAATGAGGACCTGACGAAGTATCCGCGCGATCTTGCCCGCGATCAGGCAATGCTTGTCGAGGGCGGCGCTGATTTCCTCTTTGCACCAGGCGTCTTAGATATGTATCCGCGGCCAATGGAAACCGTGGTTGATGTGCCGACGCTTGGCAGCGAGCTGGAAGGCTCGGCTCGCCCCGGTCATTTCGCCGGTGTCGCTACCGTCGTTACCAAGCTGTTCAACATCGTCCAGCCGGACCGCGCCTATTTCGGCGAGAAGGATTTCCAGCAGCTGCAGATCATCCGCCGCATGGTCGAGGATATGGCGCAACCAGTCGAGGTGGTCGGCGTGGCGACGGTACGCGAAGCCGACGGGCTGGCCTGTTCGTCGCGCAACGTCTATCTGACGCCGGCCGAGCGTGCTGCCGCGGCAATCGTGCCGAAGGCGCTTGATGAGGCCGAAAGACTGATCGCCGGCGGAGTGACGGATGTGGCAGCGCTTGAAAAGGCGGTCATCGATTTCATCGCATCCGAGCCCTTGGCAAGGCCGGAAGTGGTCGCGTTGCGCGATCCAGAAACACTGCATGAATTGACGGAAATCGGCGAAAAGCCGGTTCTTCTGTTGCTTTTTATCCGCTTCGGGAGCACGAAGCTGCTCGATAACCGGGTTTTCAGCCCAAAAACCGCAAAATTTGCAAAGGTGGCATGAGCATGAGTGTACAGGCAATTAAGCGGCGCCTGAGCCCCGGCAGCATCGAGGCATTGAAGGGCGAACGGCCGATCGTCAGCCTGACGGCCTATACGACGCCGATCGCCCGGCTGCTCGATCCGCATGTGGATTTCATGCTGGTCGGCGATTCCCTCGGCATGGTGCTCTACGGTCTCGATTCGACCGTCAGTGTGACGCTCGACATGATGATCGCCCACGGCCAGGCCGTCATGCGCGGCTCGGAGAAGGCCTGCGTCGTCGTCGATCTGCCGTTCGGTTCCTATCAGGAATCCAAGGAACAGGCCTTCAACAGTGCCGCCCGCATCCTCAAGGAAACCGGCTGCAGCGCGGTCAAGCTCGAAGGCGGTGCGGAGATGGCGGAAACCGTCGATTTCCTCACCCAGCGCGGCATTCCGGTGCTCGGCCATGTCGGCCTGATGCCGCAACTGGTCAATACGATGGGCGGTTACCGCTCGCTTGGCCGCAACGACAAGGAAGCAGCCAAGATCAGGCGCGACGCCAAGGCCATCGACGATGCCGGGGCGTTTGCCATCGTCGTCGAAGGCACGATCGAGCCTTTGGCACGCGAGATCACCGAAACGTTGCGGGCTCCGACCATCGGCATCGGCGCATCGCCGGCCTGCGATGGCCAGATCCTCGTCACCGACGACATGCTCGGCATTTTCAGCGATTTCAAGCCGCGTTTCGTCAAGCATTTCGTCGAGCTCGCACCGCAGATGTCGGCGGCGTTCGAAGCCTATGCCAGCGAAGTCAAGGCGCGAACGTTTCCGGGTATCGAGCACACGTTTCAGGTCAAGCGCTGATCCGCTGAATGGGCCGGACGTTGTCCGCTTCCTTCTGATCATAATTTTGGATCACTGCATCAATCTTATTGAATTGTTCGATAGGCCCGCCGGGCCTATCTGTGCGTTTCATCACGAACGCATCTCGGCACGTGTGACCTTGCCTATGGCCGCCGTCGCTCCGGAAAGTTTCCTTCAATGACAAAAGACGATTTCTGGCAGGGCGTGCGTGGCGGTTTTCCCGTCATGGTGTCCGCCGCGCCCTTCGGAGCGCTGTTCGGTGCGCTGGCGGTCGATAACGGGTTTTCCGTTTTCGACGCGGTGTTCATGAGTGCCACGGTCTATGCCGGTGCCAGCCAGATGGTTGGTCTGGAGCTCTTTGGGCACAACGTCCAGCCCTGGCTGATCATCCTGTCGATTTTCGCCGTCAATTTCCGTCATATTCTGTATTCGGCGTCGATTGCCCGGCATATCCGCCATTTCTCCGGCCTGCAAAAATTCTTTGCCTTCTTCCTGTTGGTCGATCCGCAATATGCCGAGACCGAAAAGCGGGCAGAGCGCGGCGAGCCGGTGACGTTTGCGTGGTATCTCGGCTTCGGGCTGGTCATCTATCTGCCATGGCAGCTGATGACGCTGCTTGGAGCGATTTTCGGGCAGATGATCGGCGACCCGAAGGCCATCGGTCTCGATGTCCTCCTGCCGATCTATTTTATGGGGCTGGTTCTCGGCTTCCGCAAGCGCGACAACTGGCTGCCGGTCGTGGCGGTCAGTTCACTGGCCTCGATTGCCGCGATGCATTTCGTCGGCTCGCCCTGGCATGTCAGCATCGGCGCCATCGCCGGCATCCTGCTTGCCGCCTGCCTGCCATTGTCGAAACGGCATGAAGAACCGGTGACGCTTGAGCATGAGGTCTGATCATGGATAACGCAGAACATATGCAGCTGATCTATGTAATCCTTGCTGCCGCCGTCGCGACATTCCTTACCCGCATCGGCGGCTATGTGATGATCACGCAGATGAAGCGCATCCCGCCGCGCATGGAGGCGGCTTTGAATGCCGTGCCTGCAGCCGTGCTGTCGACGCTGGTTGCGCCAGCCTTCCTCTCCGGTGGCTGGGACGTGGGTGTGGCCATGCTTGTCGCGCTGGTCATCGGCCTGCGCTATTCGTCGCTCTGGATGCTGCTGGCCGGCTGGCTTGTCGTGATGGCGATCCGGCATCTGCTGGTCTAGCGTGTCGCTGTTTTTGCGATTCATGGTTCTTAAATCAGTCCATCCGTGATTCCCTTTGATGTGAAGGGAGATCACCCTGGGCAAGTCACATCCGATTGCGTTGCGTGAGCGTGTCGTAGCGTTTGTTGAAGAAGGCCATGGCCATCGGGAGGCCGCCCGGCATTTTCGGGTGTCGCCGCGTTTTGTGAACGATCTGGTGATCCTGAAGCGCGAGACAGGTTCGCTTCTCCCCCGCCGGCAGGGGCACCTTGGCGGCGGCAAGCTTTCGGCACAGCACGGGTGGGTTGGAGAGCGGCTGGCACAGAATGGCGAACTGACGCTGGACGAGCTTTGCGTGGAACTCTGCGGACGTGGCGTCATCGTCCATCGCTCCAGTGTCGGACGGCTTCTGCATCGGCTTGGGTTGAGCCATAAAAAAAAGCCTGCAGGCGGCCGAGCAGCTGCGCCCGGAGATCGCGCGGGCGCGTGAACTGTGGACCGCACGGCGCAAGCCTTTCTTCAACAAAGGGTTGGCCCGGCTGGTTTTTATCGACGAGACATCAACGAACACAAAGCTGACGAAGCGGTCGGGATGGTCTGCGCGAGGCCAGCGCTATCGAACGCATTCACCCTTCGGTTCGTGGAAATCCCAAACCTTCATCCCCGGGCTGCGATCGCTTGGCATGGTCGCCCCCTGGATCGTCGACAGGCCGATGAATGCCCGCATCTTCGAGGCGTGGATAGAGACCCAACTCGCGCCGACCCTGTCGCCTGGAGACGTCGTCATTCTCGACAATGTCGCCTTTCATAAGAGCGAACGGGCCGACGAACTGGTCAGGGCAAAGGGAGCCTGGCTGCTGTTTCTGCCGCCCTATCGTCCCGACCTCAATCCCATAGAGATGGCCTTCTCAAAACTCAAGACACTGCTGCGAAAGCGGGCTGCCCGCAGCTTCGATGCCATCACGCAAGCCCTCGGCGAAATCTGCAATCTCTTCTCCGTCACAGAATGCAGAAACTACTTCAAAGCCGCAGGATGCGAGGCAGGTTAAACGCGACACGCTTTAGTAAAAAGGCCCGCTCCCTGCGAAGCGGGCCTGATTTTTTAGCGGCTGAGCGGCGCTGTCGCCGCTTTCAGCCAGGTTTGCACCGCTTCATCCGAAATCAGCGGCAACAGCTTTTCCTGCGTTTCCTGATGATAGCTGTTCAGCCAGGACAGTTCTTCGTCCGTCAGCAGGGCTGTGACCACCAGGCGGCGGTCGATCGGGCAGAAGGTCAGCGTCTCGAAGCCCAGCATCGGCAAGTCGCCGCCATCGATTTCGCTGGCCGCAAATACATGAACCAGATTTTCAATGCGGATGCCGAATGCACCGGGGCGGTAGTAGCCGGGCTCGTTGGAGAGAATCATGCCGGGAAGCAGTTCCTGCATGGAAGCACGGGAAATGCGTTGCGGGCCTTCATGCACCGATAGATAGGAGCCGACGCCGTGGCCGGTGCCATGGGCGAAATCGGCGCCTGCCTTCCACAGCGCGATGCGCGCCAAGGGATCGAGATCGATGCCGCGCGAACCTTTCGGGAAGCGGGCAACGCTGATGGCGATCATGCCCTTCAGGACCAGCGTGAAGAAGCGGCGCTGTTCCTCGGGCACGGTGCCGATCGCGACGGTGCGGGTAATGTCGGTGGTGCCATTGATGTACTGGCCGCCGGAATCGATCAGGAACATGGTGCCATCGGCGATAGTGAGGTCGCTTTCGGTGGTGACCCGGTAATGCATGATCGCGGCATGTTCGCCAGCACCCGAGATGGTATCGAAGGAAATGTCCTTCAAAGGGTTCTGCATCCGCTGGCCAACAGCGGCGCGGCAGGCCTCCAGCTTTTCGACGGCGGCAATCTCGCTGATCGTCCCGGGCTGTGTCTGGTCTAGCCAGGCGAGGAATTCGACCATGGCGGCGCCATCCTGCAGATGGGCGCGGGCTGAGCCTTCTAGCTCGGCGGCATTCTTGCAGGCGCGGGGCAGGCGGGCGGGATCGATGGCCTCGATGATCGTGCCGCCGCCGACGCGAATGCGTTCGGCCAGCGCAAAAGGCGCATGGTCAGGATCGATCATGATCTTTTTGCCAGTCGCGGCAAGGGCTGCAATCTTGTCGTCGAAGGAGGATGGTGCCTCGAGGTTGGAGAGCTGGGTGAGGTAGGCTTCCTCCTCGATCCCGGCCTTGCGCTTGTCGAGGAACAGTTCGGCCGTGCCGTCGGCATGGACAACGGCGCGGGCGAGGGGGTGGGGGGTGTGTGGAACATCGCGGCCGCGGATGTTGAAGGTCCAGGCGATCGACGACGGGTCGGTCAGAACGACGGCATCGGCACCGGCCTTGGCGATCTCTGTGGCCATCGTTGCAAGCTTGTCCTTGGCGAGAATGCCGGAATGATCGAGCGGCTGGATCTTGACGCGGCCGAGTGGTGCGGCTGGCCGATCCTTCCATTGGCGGTCGAGCGGATTGTGGTCGAGGAAGACCAGCGAACCGCCAAGCCCTTCCAGAGCCTTTTCCAGCTTACGAACCTCGGCGCCCGTGTGCAGCCAAGGATCGATGCCGAGGCGGAAGCCTTTTTTACCATTGTGCTCCAGCCACAGATGCGGCGGCTCGCCGACGAGGTCGCCGCCGGTGAAAACCGTGCCATCGACCTGTTCCTTGAGCTGGGTGACGTAGCGGCCATCGACAAAGACAACCGCCTGTTGCAGCGTGATGAGGGCGATACCGGCGGAACCTGTAAAGCCGGTGAGCCAGGACAGGCGCTCGGCCGACGCCGGCACGTATTCTCCCTGGAACTCGTCAGCGCGGGGGACGAGAAAGCCATCGACATCCAGGGCGGCGAGCGCAACGCGCAGCGCATGGACGCGCTCTTTTCCGAATTGCGGAGTGGAGGTGACTGCAAAAGACTGGAACATGGATTTTTCCTGCGATGGGAAGAACCGGACCGGGATCGCGCGGTGCGAGGCAGATCGATTCCTCAAAAGATGCGGGCAGTCTAACGGAAACAACCGGCGCTGCGAAAGCCCGTCTTTATGGCCTGCAGTTTGTTGAACGATCTTTTCGTGTTGTCGAACGTATGCATCATGCGCATGGCACCCATGTTGCAATGCATCTGGACCAGTTTTCAGAATAGTCTATAAACCCGGTCAACGAACACGGACGCAAATCTGTTGTTCACGCGAATGCCGGAAGGCAAGAGCTGCACGGTCTGAACATGGTTGGTCATCCTTCTCCTCCTCCCTCCCGGGTGGCCGATTTCAGACTGTGAAGAGTCCGCTTGAGCGCTCCTCCTCCTCAAGCTCGCGGACATGACCGGCTTGCCGGTCAGCGGGCGATGCTTCGGCATCGCCTCTGTATTGAAAAACCCGCTTGTCCATGACGGACAGGCGGGTTTTCCTTTTATAGTCTTTGCAATTGCCGCCGGCCTATGGCCGGTCGAGATGGATCGTCACCCAGCCGTTGCGCCAGATGGTACGGACATGGCGCAGGTGCTGGCCATTATAGGCCGAGAGCACCTTCCAGCGCTGTGACGCAAGAATGCCCGACAGAATGACCGAGCCGCCCGGTGCCAGATGGCTGGCGAGCTGCGGTGCCATCTTGATCAGCGGCCGTGCCAGGATGTTGGCAATGATCAGGTCGAATGGGCCATGCGCCGCAAAAGCCGGGGAGTGAAAGCCGGGCGCCGTCACCGTGGTGATGCCGGTGGCGATGCCATTGCGTTTGACATTTTCGGCGGCAACGCGCGTGGCGATCGGGTCGATATCCGTTGCCAGAACCGGAACCGGCTTGATCTTGCGCGCCGCAATAGCCAGCACGCCACTGCCGGTGCCGAGATCGAGCGCATTGCGAACCTTGCGGGCGCGCATGACGGTTTCGATGACTTCAAGGCAGCCTGCCGTCGTGCCGTGATGGCCGGTGCCGAATGCCTGACCGGCGTCGATCTCGATGGCGATATCGTTCAGCCTGACCTTGTCGCGGTCATGCGAGCCGTGCACCAGGAAACGTCCGGCGCGCACCGGCGACAGGCCCTCCAGCGATTTGGCAATCCAGTCGACATCCGGAATGACTTCCCGCTCGATCGTCGCATCCGGAAACCGGGCGGCGACAACCTCGGCGAACCGCACCCGCATCTCTTCTTCTTCGTCGAAGTCGAGATAGAGCGACGCTTCCCAGATGTCCTTCTTCTCGTCCATTTCCATCGTGGCGATGGCATAGCCTTCGTCCTCGAAAGCATCGGTCATCAGGTCCAAAACGACTTCGGAGAGCTTTTCGGTCGTGGTGATGAAGAGGCGCAGGTCGGCCATGTCTTTGTCCTTGTCGGCAAGTGCTTGCCGTCGGGACGGCTTGCGGCGCTCTAGCATGCCGGGCGATGCGAGGTAAAGCGCAGCGCCTATTGCGCGCCGGGAATCCAGGGCGGTGGCGGGGTGTCCTGACCGGCAGCATTGCGCAGAAAGGCCGTCGAGACGCTGGGGATATGATTGACCAGCGGCAGCAGGAGCGAGCGCAACTTTGTCAGCACCGGATTTTTTAGATTGATGAAAGCCGTGTTTCGCCGGGTATCCCTGAGCACGGTTTTGACCGCTGGCATCCGCAGGCTGGAATAATCCTGCTCGCGGCCTTCCGATATCAGAAAGGCCAACCAGCAGGCATCCTCGATGCCGAGATTCATGCCGCGCGCACCGGCTGGTGAATGCACATGGGCGGCATCTCCGGCCAGAAACACATTGCCGCGGCTCATGGTCTCGACATGGCGGAAGCTGATGCGGAATTCCGAGCTCCAGGTCGGCTCCAGCACCATGGCTGGATGGTCGATGCGAGTTTCGAAATCCTCGTCCGTTGAAAGGTAGCGCAGCGTATCCTCATTCACCGGCAACCGGCCCAGAACGCCGGGATTGAGGAAGTTCATCTCGATGAAGCCGGTATCGACCGGCTGGGCATAGCGGTAGTCGGCGAGGAAGAAACGGCTCTCGATGGCATTGCCCAGGAAGGCAAACCCAAAGGCCTTGCGCACGGCGGAATGGGCTCCGTCCGCACCGATCAGCATGTCCGGCTCCACCGTTTCGATGCGGCCATCGGTATATTGGAGCGTGACCATCGGCTTTTTGACATCGCCGGATAACGCGGTGAGTTCGGTCGACCATTCCGGAACGATGCCGAACGCCGACAGCTTTTGCAGCAGCAGCCGTTCCGTTTCGCCCTGGGCCAGGATCTGGATCGGGCAATAGTGGCTGCGGAAGGTTTCGGTCTCCAGCGTTACCAGCGATCTTCCGCCCGCCGATATTTTGAATTTCGTCAGCCGCCGGGCCTTGGCAAGGATCAAAGCGCTGACGCCGGAAGCTTCCAGCAGGGTCAGGGTTCTGGCATTGACGCCGAGTGCCCGGCTTTCGTGGATGGGTGTCGGTCCGGCGGCCCTTGCCACGAGGCGGGATTTGAAACCCCGCCGCGCCAGTTCGAGTGCCAAGGCAAGTCCGGTTGGCCCGGCTCCAGCAATCAGGATGGACTTTCCGCTGCCTTCACCCATTAGCCCCTCGCGATGACCGTTTATTTCTTGGTCAGGTTTTCCAGTTTCTTGACTGCGGTCTCCGGATTTTCCTCATAGGCGATCGTGCCGCTGAACTTGCCCTTGGAGTCGAGCAGGAACACCGATGCAGTATGATCCATCGTGTAGTCGCCGCCAGGATTCTTTTCGTCCAGCGGCACCTTCTTGGCATAGACGCGAAAACCCTTGACCATCTCCATGACCTTGTCCGGCGGGCCGGAAATGCCGGTGATGCGCTTGGAGACGTTGGAGACGTATTGCCCGAGGACTTCCGGCGTGTCGCGTTCCGGATCGACGCTGATGAAATAGGCCTGCAGCTTGGTGCCGTCGGGATCGACCTTTTCCAGCCAGCCATTCAGTTCGAACAGGGTGGTCGGGCAGACTTCCGGGCAATGGGTGAAGCCGAAGAACAAGGCCGATGGTTTGCCGGTGAAAGCGGCCTGCGTGATCGGCTGTCCGGTCTGTGAAACCAATTCAAAGGGGACACCGAACGGACCGGCTGCGATCTCTTCCTTGCCCGTGGTCATCTGGAAGCTGATCCAGCCAAGTGCAGCTGCGACGACGGCAACGGCCGCCCAAAGAACGATGCGAAGTGTTTTCATGATGATGTCCGCTCAAACCTGCCAAATATCGCTGTTCAGATAGCGGTTTGGTTCGGACGTTGCAAAACATTACGCTGCCAGCGTCAAAATGCGGCAGGCTTCGTCAAAAACACCAGGATATGCCGTTTTCAGCCATCGTCAGCAGCATTTCCGGACCCTGGACGATCCACCCGAGAAAACCGGCAACGCACAGAAGCAGGCCGACACCGCCAAGGGCAGAGATCATCAGGGAACGCGGCTTTCTTCCATCATCGTCGTGCATGAAGCAATGATATCCTGTGGGCTTCGACATTGAAAGCCGTTTCGCACCGGCTATGGTGCGGCGGAAGGCCTCTCTAGCCTGTCCCCGCACAAGAATTCGGCGATCATTTTAGCAAAAGTTTAATTTCTGTTTGCCATGTTCTAGGCGCGTGAAGGGGTGCCTGTCCCCTTGCTGACATGACGTCGCCGGTTTTTATCCAGTCCGGTCTTCCGCATCATCGCTCCTTCCCCATGTCTGCAAATCTTTTGCTGCATTCAAGAACTGGATACATGCTGCATGACGTCATTTGAAAAGTTCGATCGCAAACTGTCTGTCGGTCAGCGCCTGGGAACGCTTGGCCTTGCGGCCTTTGTCGGTTTCGGTGCGATGCTGGCGGTTGGCTGGTATCAGAATTCGAAAGTAAACGAGGCTCTGGACAAGGCCGCCGTCGCGCAGAGCGCCATCAAAAATGCCAGCGGCATGCGGCTGACCGGCATCGAGATCGTTCTGGCGGCCATGGATACAATTGTCGACCGGGATGAGCGCAAGGTTTCACCCGAACGATTGAAGATCATCGCCGATTCGATTGCCGCGCTGAACGCCAGCAAGGCAGACGCTGTTGCCCTGGCTGCCTCGGTTAGCAAGCCGGAGATCATGGCGACGTTCGACGCCGACCTTGCCGAACTGACGCAGGCCGCGCAAATCGACCTGAAGCGGATGGTGGAGGAGGGCGCGGCGCCCGAGGCCTTCGGCGCCATCGACGACGCGATCGACGGTGCTGGCGAGCGGATGACTGTTTCCCTGGACAAGCTCTCCGACGAGGCTGGTCAACTGCTGGTTTCGCGTCTCAACGAAGCAACCGGTCTTTCCGCCCAATCCATCCTGCTGCAAATCGGGCTTGGCCTGGCTGCTATGGCCTCGCTGCTGGGCCTGCTCTATTTTCATGGCAACGTTTTACGTCGCGGCATCTTTTCGGTGCGCGACAGCATGCAGCGCATTCTCAAGGGTGACGATCAGGCATCCGTTGATGGTGTGGCCCGAGGCGACGAACTCGGCGAGATGGCCCGCGCAGTCGAAATGTTCCGGATGGCTGCGATTGAAAAGCAGAGCATTGAATTGTCGGTCGCTGCCAACCGCAATGAGCATGAGGCGGAGCGCGAAGCGCGCGATGCGGCAAGTGCTGAAGAGGCCCGGCAGGTTCAGCGCGCAGTTGTTGCCCTCGGGCAGGGGCTTAACCGCCTGTCCGACGGCAATCTGACTGCGACGATCGATCAGCCGTTCCGGCAGGACCTGGAAACGCTGCGTCAGGACTTCAACCACACCGTCGAGAAGCTGCAGGGCGTCCTATCCAACGTTCAGGAAAACAGCAGTTCGATCCAGTCGAACAGCCGCCAGATGCGTGGTGCCGCCGACGATCTTGCCAAGCGCACCGAACAGCAGGCGGCCTCGCTCGAGGAAACCTCTGCCGCTCTCGATCAGATCACCGTCACTGTGCGTACCGCCACACAGCGCGCCGAGGAAGCCAGCCGGATGGTTGGCGAAACCCGCAACAATGCCGAGGAATCCGGCCGTATCGTCGGCGAAGCCGTCGAAGCCATGGCCCGGATCGAAAACGCATCCGCGGAAATCGGCAAGATCATCAATGTGATCGACGAGATCGCCTTCCAAACCAATCTGCTCGCGCTGAATGCCGGTGTCGAGGCCGCCCGCGCCGGTGAGGCGGGCAAGGGCTTTGCAGTTGTGGCACAGGAAGTGCGCGAGCTTGCCCAGCGGGCTGCCGGTGCAGCGAAGGATATCAAGGTGCTTGTCGGCCGTTCCAGCAGCGAAGTCGGAACGGGCGTCAAGCTGGTGCAGGCAACCGGCGAAGCGCTCGGCCGGATCGGCACGGATGTGGTGCGGATCAACGAACACATGACGTCGATCGTCAGTGCCGCGCGCGAACAGTCGGTTGGCCTCCAGGAAATCAACACCGCGATCGGTCAGCTGGACCAGATGACCCAGCAGAATGCCGCCATGGTCGAACAGACCAATGCCGCAAGCCATACTTTGGCGCAGGATGCCGAGGGGTTGACCGCACTGATCGGCCAGTTCCAGCTCAGTGGCGCGTCTGCCCGCCCCATCCATCAGCCTATTCGCGTCGCCACGCCAGCGACCACGCGTCCCGCACCATCCCCCGCCAAAGCCCTGATGGGCAAGCTGGCGGGCGCCTTCAACAGCCCCGCGTCATCCGTGCCAAAGGCATCGGGTTCCGCCGAAAATTGGGAAGAGTTCTGATCATGTCAAACGCAATCAAGCAGTCCGGTGCCTATCTGGAGATCGTGTCGTTCCATCTGGGCGATCAGGAATTCTGCATCGACATCATGGCGATCCGCGAAATCCGCGGCTGGGCGCCGGTGACGCCGATGCCGCACACGCCGCCTTACGTGCTGGGCCTGATCAACCTGCGCGGTGCCGTTATCCCGGTCATCGACATGGCCTGCCGCCTCGGCATGAAGATGACGGAGCCGTCGGAACGTTCGGCGATCATCGTCACCGACATCGCCGGCAAGCTGGTCGGTCTGCTGGTCGAGCAGGTTTCCGACATGATGACGATCAAGAGCGAAGCACTGCAGCCGGCTCCGGAAATCATTCCGGAAGCGCAGCGCGCCTTCTGCCGCGGCATCGTTGCCCTGGAAAAGACCATGGTCTGCTTCCTCAATCTCGATACCGTCATCGCCGACGAACTGGCGCAGGCTGCTTAATTCAGCCGCCTTGAGCAGAAAAAGACGCCATCGGTGAACCGGTTGGCGTCTTTTGGAGTTTGGGCAGTTGGATGCTTGCGAAATGTGTCGCCCGCATTGTGCGTTGCAGCAGTTGCGAATAGCATTCCTGTGCGATGCGTAACCCCAGGAGATTGCCCGTGAAATGCTTGCTGCTCGTCGATATCCAGAACGGCTTTTGCTCCGGCGGAAACCTCGCTGTCCCGGATGGCGAAGCGGTCGTTGTTGTCGCCAACCGGCTGATGGCTGAGGGCGGCTATGATCTGGTCGTTGCATCGCAAGACTGGCATCCGGCTGACCATGGCAGCTTTGCCTCGCAGCATCCGGGCCGCCACCCATTCGAAATGGGTATGCTTCACGGCAAGCCCCAGATGCTCTGGCCGGATCATTGTGTGCAGGGGACGCCTGACGCCGATTTCCATCCGGCACTGGATAGGGCTCGCATAGACCACGTTCAGCCCAAGGGGGAAAACCGTAACGTCGACAGCTATTCGGCTTTTCGTGACAATGATCACGAGGCGCTGACTGGGCTGTCCGTTTACCTGGTCGACCGTGGCGTCGATCAACTCGATGTCTGCGGTCTTGCAACAGACTATTGCGTCAGGGATTCGGTCCTTGACGCAATTCTGCTGATCCCCGGTATTTCCGTTCGGCTCGTCGTCGATGCGTGCCGAGGCATTGATCCGCAAGGTGTTACAGCGGCTATCGCCGGTATGTCGGCTGCGGGGGCAACCATCGTCACGTCTGCCGGCGTGATGGCTGAAGCCAAGGACGGTGTTTCTACTTCGGAGCGCCTTTTTCCCAGGTAACCGGCTGTTCGAACAGTGGAATGGTCGAGATCGACATCTTGGCGGAACCGTCGGTCAGTTCGCGCGAATGGGCGAGGTAGATCAGCGTATTGTTCTTTTTGTCGTAAACGCGGGTGACGACAAGCTTCTTCCAGATGAGGGAAAGCCCCTCGCGAAACACTTCCTCGCCTTCCTGGCCAAGCTCGATATCGCCGATCGTCACCGGTCCGGTCTGGCGGCAGGAGATTGAATTGTTTGACGGGTCCTCGAACCAGTTGCCGTTCTTCAGGCGGTCAATGACGCTGCGGTCGAAGTAGGTGACATGGCAGGTGACGCCCGAGACCTTCGGATCGCTCACGGCATCGATGGTAATGTCGTTGCCGAGCCAGTCGACGCCGACTTCGCCGACCGTTTCGGCTTGCGTGGAAAACCCGGCAAGGCTTGTCGCAAGAAAGGCGCAGGCACTGATGAAACGGATGGGAAGCGGCATTGTTGGTTCTCCGGATGCGATGCCACAGACATAGGATGGGCGGCGGGCAATGCAAGCGGCGCGCGCGTGGATGGCGCATCGGTGTTGGTGCCGCAGGCCGAAGGATGGCCAACGCCGTTCGATAGGCGTTTTAGCCGGTATTGGATAGTGGCCGGGCCGATTCCATGCTTCCATCTGCGGCCGCTCGCATCTGGGCTGCTGCCCCTGCCAGCGCCCGGGCACTCGCGGTAGAGGTTGCATGCAGGGATCCGGCGATGCTCAACCTGTCGCGTCCCAGTGCCTTGGCCTCATAAAGCGCGATATCGGCTTGAACCATAACCTGTGCCAGGGACCCGCCCGGATCGGCCATTGCCATGCCGATGCTGACAGTCAGCGCAATATCTGAGCCTCGATCCGTTCCTGCCGGTGCCGTTCTGACGGCGGTGCACAGCGCGTCGGCAAGTTCGGCTGCTTCGAGCCTGCCAATGCCGCTCAGCGCGACGCCGAATTCTTCGCCCCCCAGCCGCCCAAGGATGCCGCGCCCGGCAAGAGTTTCGCAGATGGTCCGGGTAAAATGCCTGAGAGCTGCATCACCACCGGGGTGGCCATGGGCGTCGTTGATTTGCTTGAAGCGGTCAAGGTCGAGCAGCATGAATGCGGTCTGTCGGCCGGATGCCGCGGCAATTGCGAGCATCCGCTCGAACTTCGCCATGAAAGCGCGGCGCGACAGCGCACCGGTCAGGTCGTCATGGGCGATCAAATGGCGGAGATTGGCGATCATCCGCCCATGCAGCATCAGGGTGATACCAAGGAAAAACAATGGCATGCTGAGAACTTGTGCAGCCAGTAGCGCCGTTGCCCCAATGTGCGGATCCATGACATTTCCAAACATTCCGAAACCGGTGGTGAGGCTTGCAAGCTGCAGGGCATGAAGGGCGGCGACGGCGAATGCAGCCATGCAGCAGAATAGCATATAGGGCGCGATCGCCTGCTCTTTCGGCCAATGGCGGACGATCGTCATTCCGATGAAGAGGCAGACAAGGCTGGAAAGGCCGGTGCCAATGGCGGTCTGTGCCGAAACGTGGCCGGCAGCACGGCTGAGGAACAGCAGAACGGCACCAAGGACGGCAAGCGCAACGGCGAGTGGCCAGCCGCTGGGCGACGGCCTGCCAAGGAACACCCTGAAGCCGTTCAGGATCAGCAGACAGGCTATCACTGTCGATATCGAGCCCAACCCTGCGTGGGACCACGCGGGAGTAATATTTGCAGTCAGATCGAAGGCTGTTGCCAGCATTTCAATGCCGCAGGCGGCGCCGAAACTGGCGGTACCCGGCACACTTGATTTGCGCAGGGACAGAAGCACTGGAAACATGACCGCGAGAGAGATGGCTGCGATGGCGGAAAGAAAGCTCATAGATGCGAATTCCTGCCGAATGAGTGCTTAAAAAGGTTCAGGTCCGTTCATGCGGATAAGCCCGAATTCGTAGTGCCGCCGTTTTAATTTTTTCCGCCGAAATTCGCTGCAATTTTAGCCAATCCGCCCGCGTTTATGGGTTTTCACCACTATTTTTCCGCGACATCAGTGCAATCGATATCTACCTATGATTTTGGGAGTACCGATATGCACGTGCAGTATTTCCGCGACCCCGAGTTTCATTCTGCCGTTTGTTGTGGTGGCAGGGGGAAGGGGTGGCTTTTGCGCCGAAACCGGAAGTGGGTCGCCAGAGGGGTTGATGCCATGGATGTTGCCTGAAAATAGGTTACGCCGGGGAGTGTATCAAACAATCGTGTGCCCCGGCCGAGCAGGACAGGGGCGATGTGAATGCACAATTCATCCAGCAGACCCGCTTCGACGAACTGCCGGGCGGTTGTCGCACCACCCATGACACAGACGGACTTATCACCCGCCGCTGCCTTGGCCATCCGGAGTACAGCCGCGGGCTCCTCATTGACGAAGGTGAAAGTCGTCGGGCCCATCACATGCTTGTCGCGCAAACGGTGCGTCATGACGAAACATGGCATACCGAAGGCTCCATCTTCGCCCCATTCTGGTACGCCGACATCATAGGTGGTCCGGCCGATAATGAAGGCGCCGGTCTGCGAAAACATATCCTCTGCTGCCTGCCGGTCCAATGCATCAGGTGGCGTCGCTTCAGTGCCGAACAGCCAGGCATGCAACGCCTCGCCATTCCTGCCGAGCGGGTGTTCATGGGAGATATCCGGGCCTGCGGCAAAGCCGTCGAGCGACAGGCTGATGTCGAGAAAAACATGGCTCATCTGAGCGTCTCCTTATTCTCGCCAAAAATAAAGGGTCTGAGACCGGACGCAAATGCAGTTTTTTTGAGCTTCAAGTTCAATGCGCGGGGATATTCCCGCGTTGTTACGGCTCGCGATACCGTTATTTCTGGGCGGGAAGAATGCCTTCACCGCTTTTGCCTGCGGCTGTTCCGTTTCTCCGATGTCCACCTTGCTCCCTGATATTCTTGGAGCCCGTGTAAAGGAATTGGTTACCATACTTTGTCATTCTTTTGATCGACCGGCAGGCCCCGGCAAGCGCGCAGTTCGGCGCATCGTGGGCTTTGGACCGGCCTCGGCGGCAATGTGTCTTGTTGCTCTCCGATTGAGTAATGCGTTTCGGGTAACGAGTATCATGGCGTTTGCGGTCGAAAAGTTCAGTCACGTTACCCCTTCCGGCAAGGCAGGGGGGCGTTCCAGGCAATCGTCGCGGTTTCTCTCCGGCGCCACCGTTGTCGGCATCGGCATTGCAGCCTCGGTTTGGATGGTCGCGACATTTGCAGCGATGCAAAGCATGGGGCCTTCGCTGCCGTCCAGCAAAGGGCCGCGGCTGGAGGCGTCGCTCGGACTTAACCCGATCATGCACGATGCTCCCCAGCAGCGTATTGTACGTCTTTCCAAGTTTTCGCGGCTCACCGTTCTGCCGCGCATGAACCTCGTCGCCCATGCCGCACCGCAAAAGAGCCTGGCCGCGATCGCCATGGTCAAGCCAGCCGTGGACTTCGTCGAAAAGACACAGGTTCTGGCGCTGGCGAATGCTGCGGCAGCAAGGGGCGATGCTGTGATCACCGGCTCGACCCCGGTTTCGGCCAACGCGCTGGTCGAAACCGTCTCGCTCAAGGATCAGGGTCTTGCCAAGCCATTCAGTCTGGTTATGCCGGAGCAATCGTCGGCTCTCGACGGCACGCTTCCCGATCTGGGGCCGCTGCCGCTCGCCAAGCCGCGAAGCCTTGCAGATGTGGCCGGAAGGCCTGACGAACGGGCTAAAAAGCCGGCAGCCAAAGAACTTGCCTACGCCAAGCCGGACTTCCCCATGGATGACGACAACGAAGTTCGTCCGTCCTTCAGTGGCAAGAAGGGGGTTGCCTACTACGATATCTCGGCTGGCGTGGTTTATATGCCGAACGGCGAGAAGCTGGAAGCGCATTCCGGCATCGGTAAGATGCGTGACAATCCGAACTATGTTCATGTCAAAATGAAAGGCCCGACGCCGCCCGGCACCTATAAAGTGACGATGCGCGAATCGCTCTTCCATGGCGTTGCCGCCGTGCGGCTGACGCCGGTGGATGGCGTCGCGCCACATGGCCGCGACGGCCTGCTGGCGCACAGCTATCTTCTTAGAAACCGGGGCGACTCGCATGGATGCGTCGCCTTCGAAGAATATCCCCGCTTCCTGAAGGCCTTCAAGCGTGGCGAGATCAGCCATATGGTCATCGTCAAGAGCATGAAGGGCTTTTCCGCGCCGAAGCGCACCTTTGCATCGCTGTTTTCCAAGGGCGCCTGACCGGTTCTTCGCGTCTGGGCGGTCTGATCCCGCGGCCGTGAGACGGTGGGTGATGCCGATAGGGATCGCTCCACGATCCTTGCCGCCACAATGTGCCCTGTAGGGGCTACACACGGTGATCTCAGCCGCCTGTTTCCCATACTCCCATATGCTGCTCGCAGATCACTCGCAGATCAGAAGACACGCTCCTTCATAATATGCTAATGTACGGGCATCAGGAGGGGGACATGTTAACTCCTTATAGGGTGAGCGCTGTTGCGTTTGGATTCCTGTACTGTAGCGCGACATTGATCATGGCGGCCGAGCCGATCGGCAAGGCCGTCGAGATCAGGACTGCGGTAACAGGGGCTGGCGGAGATTTTTCGATCAACGATCCGGTGCACCGGGACGAGCGTATTCGGACGTCCAAATCAGGCCTTGGTCAGTTCGTGTTCCGGGATGGTACCAAGCTTGCTGTCGGCTGGGGCTCGTCAGTGGTTGTCGACAAGTTCGTTTTCGACGACACCAACTCCGTGAAGAAGCTGACAATCAAGGCTGCCAAGGGAACGTTTCGCTGGGTGAGCGGAAAATCCAAACACACGGCCTATGAAATTTTGACGCCGGCCGGGACGATCGGCGTGCGCGGCACTGCCTTCGATTTCTACGTCGGTGCCGATGGCACAACGGCAGTGGTCATGCTCGGAGGCGCGGCTAGTTTTTGCGGTGCGGGTGGCTGCAAGCAACTGACCCGGCGCTGCGATTGCATCATTGCCAAGCGCAACGGCAACATGACCGATGTTCGCCGCGTCAATCGAACCGTTTTCAAGACATTGGGTAATGCCAGGGCACTGCCGTTCCTGTCAGGCAATCAGAAGCTTTCGGGTAGCAGTGGCTATGGCGGCTGTGGTCTTGCTTCGGCGGTTGATGTCCAGCGTGATGACCGTGCGCCCCGCAATGAAAGGGAAGTGCGTCCTACCCCGAACAGTCCTGGCAAAATTGATACGCCGGAAGAACAGAAGCCCAATGACGACAAGCCTGACAAGCGGAGCGATAACAAGCCCGATAAACCCCATCGTGACAGACCCGGCAACGATAAGCAGCATCACGAACATCACGAACATCACGAACATCACGATGATGGCGATGACAAGCCCGGTGGTCATGGTCAGCATGATGGGGGAGACAGCAACAACGACAAGCATGATGGAGACAACAATGATCGTGGCAAACATGGGGGAAGGGACCATAACGACGGACGCTCCCACCATGGTCACAAGGGCGACCGCGACAAGGCGAATCACGATTAGCGATCGGCCTTAAATGTGTGGAGGGAAAGCTTGTTCTTCATTCCTCGACGTCGCGCAGTTTATTTCGCCGGCGTGTCATCCCCTTGGGGCGCCTTGTGCGAAAAATGCTCGGTCCTGCGCGAGATTCGGCGATAGAATTCCACCATATCTGTCTGGAACACTGCGGCTTTGCGCGTGGCAGCACGCACCGTTTCCCGCGCGGCTGGCGACCGCGCCGCCAACGCTTCGATCATTCGTGCGTGAGCGTGTTTCAGTTCGATAAACTCGGCCGATTGGGCGAGACTTTCATCTCCTAGCACGGCGAAGGTGCGGGTTCGCGTGCTCTTTCCTTTCAGGGGCAGGGCTCCGGCTTCGAGCACGGCGTATTGCGGGGCGAGGCTGGCGGTGTTTTCCGATACCAGAATATCGAAGCAAACGTCCTTGCATGCCGTTTCGATGCGCGCGGCAATGTTGACCGTGTCGCCCACAGCCGAGTAGTTGAAATGGGTTTCGGCGCCCATGTTGCCGACGCAGGCAAGCCCGGTATGGACACCGATACCGATGCCGACGGTTTGGCCGCCGCCGAAGCCGAACGCATCCTCGGCGTTGAGGCGGGCAAGCGTTTGCCGCATAGCCAGCGCCGCATGGACAGCCTTGGACGCATGGTCGTTAACGTCAACAGGCGCATTCCAGAAGGCCATGATCGAATCGCCGATGAACTTATCGAGTGTTCCCTCATTGGCGATGACGTGGCGGCTGAGTGCGTCAAGGAAGGTGTTCAAAAACCCGACGACCGCGGCGGGCGTCAGCCGCTCGCTGATCTCGGTAAAGTTTCGGACATCGACGAACATCACCGTCAACTCCCGATCGTCGCCGCCGAGGCGCAGGGCATTCTGCGTATGTTCGATGCGATAGAGCAGGGAGGGAGAAAGATAGTGGCCAAAGGCGGCCCGGACTGCCCTGCGCTCCCGGTCGATCACCAGGAAGCGAAATGCGGTCGCGGAAAAATGCGTGATCGACCCGCTGATGATCGGCGCCAAAGGGTCGACGAGAAGGCCGCCATAGAGGAAAGCGAGCCAGGAGGCGGCAAGAGCGAGCGCCGTGATCAGCAGGCCGCAGGCAAGCGCCATCGCCGGGCTGACGAACGTTGTCAGGACGACGAGCACCGTGCCGACCAGCGCGATGCCGAGGATTTCAAGCCCGTCGGCCCAATCCGGCCGCGACAAAAAACGGCCCGACAGAATTTGCTCGACGATCTGGGCCTGTAGCGAAACACCGGGTACGTTTTGGCCGAGGGCGGTCGTGCGGATATCCTGAAGGCCGGCGGCGGATGTGCCGACGAACACGATACTGCCGTCTATCTTCGCTGCTGTCCCGGCCGGGATATCACTGTCCGTGAGGATGTTGGTTGCGGAAACATACCTGCCGGCATTGTCAGGCGTGACATAGAGCCACAATTCTCCCGCTGCTGTTACCGGGACGATGAATTCGCCAATCTTGATCTGGGTTATCGTGTCCGGTACATCGGGGGCGTCCGCGAGCAGATAGGTGGATGCTCCCTGGGCGACGCGCAATGCTTCCAGCGCAAGGTTGGGGTAGAGCTGTTTACCGTCGCTCAACAACAATGGCACGGTGCGCACGACGGCTGATGGATCGCCGGGGTTGAGGCTGATATGCCCGATACCTGCGGCATTGGCCTCAAGCTGCGGCCGCAGCGGCGTTGCGCTGAGGATGCGGGGCGGCGCGTTGAATGGCGGTTCGCCGGTAAAGGCAAAGCCGGCCTTCATCCCGGGACGGCTGTTTCCTTCATTCGAGAGTGCAAAGCCGAGCACCACGGGTTTTCCGGCAATCGCGTGCGCGAAAGTTTCGTCATTATCCGGCAGCCGTGCCAGGAGCGACGGATCTATCCCTGCGATGTCACGAACGACTGTGCGGGGGGAAAGCCGGTCGGGCTCCGAAAAGAGGATGTCAAAGGCGATGGCAGATGCACCCATGCCGGAAAGCCGGTCAACCAGCTTGGCCATGCGGTCCCTTGGCCACGGCCACTGACCGAATTCCTTCAGCGAGGCCTCGTCTATATCGACCACGCGAACCGGCATATCCTGAAAGGCACGGGGCACGATGCGCTGATATTCATCAAACGCCACTTCGCGGGCCTGTCTCATCACCTGCGGATCGCTTGCTCGCAGGATCGTCAGGACTGCTACGATCACCAGACCGACAATGACGCCAATTTGCTGCGCGCGTGTCATCTACGCCATCCGCCCCCAAGGTCCCGGAGCTTAACACGTGCGACGTCAATGGGAAAAAGGCATGTCCGGCGGTGTGCGTGCCTTTTTCTGATACAGCGGTGGGAGCCGGAGGGCAGCACGGGATGTGCCCGCAAGGTTGGGGAATTGCCACCGTCAGCACCGTGCTCTAATCCCATCTGCACTCTTTGGGGGCGGCTTTCATGCGAATCAATGCGATCACGAATTGGGCCTATGGCGTGACATTCGTCCTGACCGTGCTTTCCGGCGGTGCGTTCATCCTGTCGGCCAACAGCGCCAATGAGGAGCGGCTGGCGGTCGAAGAGCATCTGGCGTTGGATACGCTTGCGGAAGAATTGGCGCTCGGGGCCGAAGAGCGAAGCGACGAAGCCCGTCTATACGTGATGCGCGGTGATGAACGCCATCTGGAAGCGTTCCATGTCAAGGAGGGTGAGGAGCGCCGCCGGGAGGTGGCTATCAAGAATGTCAGGGCACAGGGCGCTTCATCTGCGGAACTGGCAGAACTTCAAGAGATCGAGCAGAATGCCGAGGCGCTGGACAAGATCGAGGTTGCCGCAATCGACGCCTATCGCAACGGCGACCGGGCGGCTGCACAGGAGGCACTCTTTGGCGCTGAACATGAACGTCTGCAGACGGATCTGCTGGAAAGTGTGGCGCGATTTCGCGATCTGACCAGCGCCCGGACCGGTGCCGCACTGAACGATGCCCGGTTGAGGAGCGATTGGTTCGGCATTGTCGCCAAGACCATGCTGGGACTGACGGCAGTGCTATTTCTCGGCGTTCTCTACTTCGTGCTCAGGCGCCGCATCGCCATGCCGCTGATGCGCATGACGGGTATCGTCGCGCGGCTGGCAAAGCAGGATTATGCGGTGGAAGTTCCGTTGGACCACCGGCGTGACGAAATCGGCGAGATGAATGACGCCATCCACATTTTCCGCACCAACGGCCTTGAGCGCGACCGCCTGGATGCGGAACGGCGGCTCGATCAGCAGACCAAGGATCTGATCCTGCAGATGATGCACCGGCTGCAGGCCTGTCAAACGCAGGGTGAACTGGCGGATGTCGTCGCACGGTTCGCGCCGCAGATATTCCCCAATCTTGCCGGACATCTCTACATTTTCAATGAAAGCAGGACATTGCTGACGACGGCCGGAAGCTGGCTTGATCCGCATCAATCGGCAGCTTCCTTTGCGTCCAGCGCCTGCTGGGGACTGCGCCGTGGGCGGCCGCATCTGAGCAATCGCGGCCATAGTGACATTGCCTGCCAGCATCTCGATGAGAGCAATCTCGCCGGGCTCTGCGTGCCGCTGACGGCGCAGGGCGATACGATCGGGCTGCTCTATTTCGAGGAACGGTCCGATGCTGTGGCGCAGGTCGAGACGTCGCGGCTTTATCTGGAACTGATCGCCGAAAATATTGGTCTGGCCGTTGCCAATCTGCAGTTGCGCGAAAAGCTGACCCAACTTGCTGTGCGCGACGCGCTGACCGGATTGTTCAACCGGCGCTGGCTGGATGAAACCCTCAACCGGCATGCCCGCGAAGAAGTGGCCAATCCACTGGTCTGCCTGATGGTCGACATCGACCATTTCAAGCGTTTCAACGACGAGTTCGGCCATGACGCGGGTGATGTGGTCATGCAATATGTGGCGCAGATCGTCATCGACACGGTGGGCGAGGCCGGCAGCGCCTACCGCTTCGGCGGCGAGGAGTTTACGGTACTTCTGCCGGGCATGACCGAGGCGGCAGGGTTCGACTTTGCCGAACAGCTGAGGACCAGGATCGGCACCGCGCCGCTGTCGCATCGCGGCCGGATCCTGGGCTCGGTGGCTGTTTCGATCGGCGTGGCGTCAGCGCCCGCTGGTGGAACCGTGCCGACATTGCTGACGCGGGCCGATGCGGCACTGCTGAACGCAAAGGCGGGTGGACGAAACATGACCGTGTCAGCGTCGAAACTGATCCTGAGCGAGGCCCGGGATCTGGTCTGAACCCGGATAGTAGGCTCCTCTCCCAACACCCCGATCCGAAGCCGGGGCGTCCGGCATCACCCGTTGGCCCCGGCGTTTGGCTTCAGCCGAATTGTGCCGCCAGATTGCCGAGGATCGCTGTCCAGCCCTGTTCGTGCCCTTGGCGTGCTTCCTCGCTTTTGAATTTCACATGCCGCACGATGATCTCCGTGCTCTCCGGGCCAAGTTCCGCAAGGTCTATGGTCACCACGCTGTCATCAAGCGAGTAGGGAGATTCCCAGGTGAAGGATAGATGGGCAAAGGGATCGATCTCCAGATAGGTACCGCCATGCGGGATTTCCTTCTCGGGCGTGACCATGACGATCGAGAAGCGTCCGCCCTTAATCGGATCATTGCTGACTTTGGCCGGCTTGGAGCCCGGCAAAGGCGTCATCATGAATTTTGCCAGCATCTGCGGCGAAAGCCAGGCGTTGAACACTCTTTCGCGCGAGGCGGCGATCTTGCGGCTCACTGTCAGTTCAAGCTCTTTCATCGTCCTGATCCTTTGAAACGAGTAGTTTTTCAAGCGCCGAAAGGCGCAGGTCCCAGATGGATTTCAATTGCGAGAACCAGTTCTCGGTAAGCGTGAGCGGGTCGAGCTCCGCCGCGATGAAATGTTCGCGGCCGAGTGTGCGGCGCGTGACAAGCCCTGCTTCCTCCAGAACCTTGATATGTTTGGAAACGGAATTCAGCGACATGTCGAAATGGGCAGCGAGCGCGGTCACCCTCAACGGTCCCTCCTGCACGAGCAACGTCAGAATATGCCGCCGCGTGGTATCGCCAGCGGCCTTCAGAAGCCGTGAAAGAGCATCATCGTCCATTCATTCACCCTTGTGGTTGAGTATATCTTGTGCGGTCGATAGTCAACCAGATGGGTGAATATTTCTGACCGGTCGTCTAACGGCGCCAGTCAGACCCCAGGATTGAAGCCAAATATTAGTTGACGCTTAAATTTCTCGGGCGTATTTTTCGACCGTGGAGACGAAGGGCCTAGCTGTTGCGAAGGCGGGTAACGTAATGGGCCGAGCGGGCCTATCCTAAACGCATCCATTACAACAAGCTCGACAGAGACGGATACTTCGCGGCCTCGGAACCGGCGTTGATCACAGCGTCGCTCAGGACCGCGCTTCGAGATTGGCCGCGCCAAAGTGGTGTCGGCTGAGTTAACGACGGCAATCTGAGAAGGGACCATCGCGATGATGCACCTAAGTAACCGTTGGAATGCCCCGTGATCTCGGCCCGGCAGAATTTGCGAGTGCAGCAGTCTCGAGCAGCGCTGCACCATATGCCGGGGTGCAGCGGAACCCGTTCATCGGCATGCGGCAACAATAACAGGAAGGACTTCGTTATGACTGAGAAAGTTCTTTTCACTGGCAAGACTCCTAATACCAGCGGTCGCGATGGAGGGGCACGCAGCAGCGACGGCCTGCTGGACATCAAGATGAAGCAGCCGCATCCGGCCGCCGAAAATCTCTTCGGTGCCGCCTGGTCGGCCTGCTACATGGGTGCGATCGAGGTCGCCGCCTCCCAGAGAAACATCAAGCTTCCGCCGGGTACAGCGGTCGATGCCGAGATCGATCTGAACTCAGACGAAGGCGCCTATTTCCTGCGGGCACGCCTCAACGTCAGCGTACCGGGCGTCGACCCTGCGGTCGCCCGCGAACTGCTCGTTGCCGCACACAGCATTTGCCCGTACTCCAAGGCGACGCACGGCAATATCGAAGTTGCGACCAACCTCCTCTGAACCGCATCTCTTGGGTCTGCCTGCGTGATTGTGCAGACCCAGCTCTCCTCGGATGGAAACCTGCGCACGCCGGGCAAGGAGCGAATGTGCTGGTTAACGCTGATCTGGATGACACCTAGGGGTAGCAAGCAGAACATTCGCCCAGCCTAGTAAATGGCGCTAATTCGCCGTTCAGGTTTATTCTGACTTCACACCTTCTCCACAAACCCGTCCAGCACCCGCTTCTGTCCCGCCCGGTCAAAGTCGATCGTCAGCTTGTTGCCTTCGATCACGGCAATATTGCCGTTGCCGAACTTGATGTGGAACACCCGGTCGCCGACGACAAATTTCGAGGGCTCGTCGATCTTTGACTTGGCGATCAGTTCGCCGTCGATGGTGCGGGCCTTTGGGCCGCTTTCGCCATAACCGATGCGCTCGATCGAGACGCCGGAGCGGTTGCCCCAATTGTCGCGGGTGGCGTCGGTCTTGTTGGCCTGGGCGCGTTTCCAGCCGGGGGTGGAATAGGTGTTGGCGAACGGTTCCTGCTTGTCGAAGCGAGACTGGCCGTAGCCGCCGCGATTATAGCCGCCATAGGACTGTTCGGCCTCCGAGACTTCGACGTGGGTGGTCGGCAGTTCGTCGAGGAAGCGCGACGGCAGGGTCGATTGCCACAGGCCGTGGATGCGGCGGTTGGAGACGAACCAGATGTGGCAGCGGCGCTTGGCGCGCGTCAGGCCGACATAGGCAAGGCGGCGTTCTTCCTCCAGCCCCGAGCGGCCGCCTTCATCGAGCGCACGCTGGTGCGGAAACAGGCCTTCTTCCCAGCCGGGCAGGAAGACGGTCTCGAATTCAAGGCCCTTGGCCGAATGCAGGGTCATGATCGAGACGGCGTCGAGCTCGGCATTCTGCTCGACATCCATCACCAGCGCGATGTGTTCGAGAAAGCCGCGCATACTTTCGAACTGTTCCATCGAGCGGATCAGTTCCTTCAGGTTTTCCAGCCGCCCGGGGGCTTCGGCCGATTTGTCGTTCTTCCACATATCCGTATAGCCGGACTCCTCAAGGATGGTCTCGGCAAGCTCGGTATGCGGTGTATTTTCAAGCAGGCCCTGCCAACGCTGGAACATCGAGACGACATCGAACAGCGACTTGCGCGGTTTTGGCTTCATCTCGTCGGTTTCGATGATATCGGCTGAGGCTGCAAGCATCGGGATATCGCGCTTGCGGGCATAGTCGTGCAGGGCACGCACCGTAGTGTCGCCGAGGCCGCGCTTGGGCGTATTGACGATGCGTTCGAAAGCGAGGTCGTCGGCTGGCTGGCAGACGAGGCGGAAATAGGCGAGCGCATCGCGGATTTCGAGGCGCTCGTAGAAGCGCGGGCCGCCGATAACGCGGTAGTTCAGGCCGAGGGTGACAAAGCGGTCTTCGAACTCGCGCATCTGGAAGGAGGCGCGCACCAAGATCGCCATATTGTTGAGCGGGTGCTGCGTGCGTTGCAGCTGTTCGATCTCCTCGCCGACGGCGCGGGCTTCCTCTTCCGAATCCCAGGCGGCGTGGACCTGCACCTTGTCGTCATTGGGGTCGGTGCGGTCTGTGAACAGCGTCTTGCCGAGACGGCCTTCATTATGGGCGATGAGGTGGCCGGCGGCACCCAAAATGTGCGCGGTGGAGCGGTAGTTGCGCTCAAGCTTGACCACCTTGGCGCCGGGGAAATCCTTCTCGAACCGCAGGATGTTGTCGACCTCGGCTCCGCGCCAGCCATAGATCGACTGGTCGTCGTCCCCAACGCAGCAGACGTTCTGAGGAACGCCCTTCGGCCGCTGGGCAAGCAGGCGCAGCCACATATACTGGGCGGTGTTGGTGTCCTGATATTCGTCGACAAGGATATAGCGGAACTTGTCGTGATACTCGCGCAAGACATCGGGATGAGCGCGGAACATGCGGATCGGGTGCAAGAGCAGATCGCCGAAATCGCAGGCATTCAGCGTCATCAGCCGGGCTTGGTAGGCGGCGTAGAGCTCGCGGCCTTTTCCGTTGGCGAACGAGCGGGCGTCGCCCTCGGGGATGTCGGCGGGGCCAAGACCCTTGTTCTTCCAGCCGTCGATCATCTGGGCAAACTGTTTGGCCGGCCAGCGCTTGTCGTCGATACCGTCGGCTTGGATCAACTGCTTGACGAGACGCACGACGTCGTCGGTGTCGAGAATGGTGAAGGAGGATTTCAGCCCGACCAGTTCGGCATGGCGGCGCAAAAGTTTGACGCCGATCGAATGGAACGTGCCCATCCACGGCATGCCTTCGACGGCGCCACCGACGAGAACGCCGACGCGCTCTTTCATCTCGCGGGCTGCCTTGTTGGTGAAGGTGACGGCGAGGATTTGTGAAGGGAAGGCGCGGCCCGACGCAAGGATATGGGCGATGCGGGTGGTGAGCACGCGGGTCTTGCCGGTGCCGGCGCCGGCAAGCACCAGAACCGGGCCATCCAGCGCTTCCACAGCTTCGCGCTGTTCCGGGTTGAGGCCGGAGAGATAGTCGGGAACACGGTGCTGGTCGCGGGCTGCCATGGCGCGCGCGGCGATGCCGCCTGTGGGCGCAGGCGGGGCCGGCTGCGGGCTCACGCCACGCTGCGGGCGCGGCGCCGGTTCCTCATCGAAGAAGGGAATATCGTCAAAACCATTGCTCATGCGGCTCAATGTAGTGATTCGGAGCCGAAAGGCCAGAATTCCGTTCTGCTTTTATTCCAGAATGTCCAGCTTGCTTGTGGAGACAACCGCTTTTTGGCCGCGATCAGGGCTGATGATCGGCATTGAAGACGGGATCGATGGGAAGCTGCAGGGTTGTCGCCAGCTGGTTGGTCTTGGCGGCAAGCGCGATGACGCGCAGCAGATCGGCGTGTTGTTCACCCGACATGCCCTTGGCTTTGGCGGCTGCCGTATGGGAATGGGCGCAGTAGCCGCAGCCATTGGTGACGGAAACGGCGATATAGAGCATTTCCTTGACGAGCGGATCGAGCGCCGACGGCGTTGCCATCACGGCTCTCACTTCCGCCCAGGTCTTTTCGAGCAGATCGGCATCGAAGGCGAGATAGTGCCACATATTGTTGATGAAGTCGGATTTACGGGTCGCGCGGATGTCGTCAAAGACGGCTTTGACGCGCGGATTGGATTCCGGGTCCGGGTGTTTTGCGATGGTGCTCATGGGGGTCCTCCGATCGGCCCAGGCTAGAACCGTGAGGCGTCTTGTCGAGCGCCGTGAAGGGCCCGAGGGACCGAAAAGGGCTTTTGTTACAATTGCGTAATGATGGCATTCTAGCATTGCCTGCAGTGCAGCAAAAAGAGATAGTTGCCGCAATAACGGGTTTCGCGCGCCATAGTGGCCGAAACACGCCTAATCAATTTGGAGTTTTGCATGCGGCTTTGGAAGCAGCTTTTGATCTGTCTGGTCATTCTTGCCGTCGGCCTTGGCATCTGGGTTCGCTTCGTGCCGGGGGCGGGTGCGATGCTGGCCAAAGCCGGTGTGCCGGAGAAGCTGTTGGCCTATGTTGCGAAACCGGTGGATGCCGCCAAACAAGGTGAAGCACAAGGGCAGGGCGGCCAGAACCAAGGTGGACGCGGCCAAGGCAGCGGTGCGCCGCTTGTCGTCACGCAGCCGGCCGATACCGCTGTTGTCAACGACCGGCTGAATGCCATCGGCACCGGCGAGGCCATCCTGTCGGTCAGCGTCACGCCGCTTGCGACCGGCAATTTGACGGAAATTCTGGTAAAATCCGGCGACCGCATCGAAAAGGGACAAGTTATTGCCAGGCTTGACAGCGACGAGCAGAAGATTGCCGCCGCCCAGGCCAAGGTCGCTCTCGACAGCGCCCGTGAAAAGGTCGATCGCAACCGCAAGCTCGGCAATGCCGTCTCGGTCGCCATCCTGCGCGAAGCCGAATTTGCCATGCAGGCCGCCGAACTGGCGCTGCAGACGGCGGAACTGGACCTGAAGCGCCGCGATATCGCGGCTCCGTCCGGTGGCATCGTCGGCATCATCACGGCCCATCCGGGCGACTACGTCACCACCTCGACGTCCATCGCCGTGGTCGACGACCGCTCGCAAATCCTCGTCGATTTCTGGGTGCCGGAGCGGTTTTCGACCAAGGTCTCGGTCGGCCAGGATATTTCGGCCACTGCCATCGCGCTGCCGACCTCGGAGCTTTCCGGCGTCATCGACGCCATCGACAACCGTGTGGACCAGGCCAGCCGGACGCTTCGGGTCCGCGCGCGGATCGACAATCCGGATGATACGCTGCGGGCCGGCATGTCGTTTTCCGTTTCGGTGCGGTTTGCCGGTGACACCTATCCGACGGTCAACCCGCTGGCGATCCAGTGGAGTGCCGACGGGTCTTTCGTCTGGCGTGTCGAAGATCAGAAGTCGCAGCGGGTTCCGGTCAAGATCATCCAGCGTAATTCCGACAAGGTGCTGGTCGATGCAACGCTGGCCAAGGGCGATGCTGTGGTGATCGAAGGCGTGCAGCGGCTGCGTGATGGCGGGGCCGTCCGCATCGCCGGAGAGCAGCGGCAACAAAAACAGAAACCGCTGCAGAGCGACCAGGAACAGAAGGTTTCCGAGGCGGAGGCGGCGAAATGAGCGGCGGATCCGGGCACAAGGGTGCTGGCAGCACAGCTGGCTTCACAGCGCTTTTCATCCGTCGGCCGATCTTTGCGCTTGTCGTCAATACGCTGATCATCGTTGCGGGTCTTGCTGCTCTGAACGGTATCGAGATCCGCGAACTGCCGCAGGTGGACCAGCCGGTGGTTTCGGTCAACACACAGTTCGACGGCGCTTCGCCGGAAACGGTCGACCGCGAACTGACCTCGGTGATCGAGGGTGCCGTTTCGCGCGTGCAGGGTATCAAGGATATATCCTCGACCTCGCAATACGCGCAGAGCCGCGTTACGCTGCAGTTTTCCGACACCACCGATATCGGCCAGGCCTCCAACGATATCCGCGATGCGCTGGGCCGTGTCTCCAATCAGTTGCCTGACGACGCCGACGAGCCGCGTATCGTGAAAGCCGATGCCGACAGTCAGCCGATCATGCGGCTGGCGCTGACGTCTGATACCCTGTCGATGGAAGACCTGACGCTGCTGGCTGAAAACGAGGTCACCGACCGGTTGGCCGCCGTCGAGGGCGTCGCCGACGTGCAGATCAACGGCGACCAGGAAAAGATTTTCCGCATCGACATCAACCAGTCGAAGCTGGCCAGCCGCGGCCTGACGGTCGCCAATCTGCGCGCAGGCCTTGCCAGCGCATCGATGGACGTGCCGGCGGGGTCGCTGACCAGCGCCGACCAGGATATTTCGGTGCGCGCCACCGCCGACCTGCAGACGCCGGAACAGTTCGAAAACCTCATTCTCGGCAACAATGTCCGCCTCGGCGATATCGCTACGGTGACGCTCGGCCCGGATATCGGCACGTCGTCGCTGCGCTCGGACGGCCGCCAGGGCATTGGCCTTGGCATCATCCGGCAGGCGCAATCCAATACGCTCGATATTTCCGTGGGCGTGAAGAAGGCCGTGACCACCATCGCCGAAATCCTACCGAAGGGAACGCAGCTGAAGGTCACCAGCGATGACGCCGTGTTCATCGAAGGCGCGATCCACGAGGTTGAGATCGCTCTGGCCGCTTCGGTCATCATCGTCACGTTGGTCATCTACATGTTCCTGCTCGACTGGCGGGCAACGCTTATCCCAACGCTGACCATGCCGATCGCCCTGATCGGCACCTGTGCTGCGATCTACATGGCCGGGTTCTCGATCAATATCCTTACGCTTCTCGCCATTGTTCTGGCGACGGGGCTGGTGGTGGACGACGCGATCGTGGTCCTGGAAAACATCGTGCGACGGCGAGGCGAGGGCATGGGGCCGCGTGCTGCCGCCGTGCTCGGTACGCTTGAGGTTTTCTTTGCCGTTATCGCCACCACGGCGACGCTTGCGGCCGTTTTCGTGCCGCTGTCGTTCCTGCCGGGGCAGACGGGTGGGCTGTTCCGCGAGTTTGGTTTCGTGCTGGCCTTCGCCATTCTCTTGTCCGCCTTCGTGTCGCTGACGCTCTGCCCGATGCTGGCGTCGCGCATGCTGAAACCCCATGCCGAGAACCATGGCCATACCGGCTTTATGGGCCGGATCGGCGCCTTCGCGGCCGCGTTTTACAAGCGCACGCTGCGGGCCTGCCTCAATTCACCGCTGATCGTCTTCATGGTCGCTATCATGGTGACGGCTGCCGGTGGCGGTGCCTTCACGCTTTTGAAGTCCGAGTTGACACCGACGGAGGATCGCTCGCGCATCATGGTGCGGATCCAGGCGCCACAGGGCGTGTCGCTGGAATATACCCAGGCCCAGATGCGCCGCGTCGAGGATGGCCTGAAGCCGTTGGTCGACAATGGCGAGATTGCCAATGTCTTCTCCGTGTCCGGTCAGGGTGGGTCGGTCAATACCGGCTTCATGGTGCTGACGCTGGCGCCCTGGAGCGACCGCGACCGCACGCAGCAGCAGATTTCGGCCGATATCACCAAGATAACGGCGAATATTCCGTCGATCCGTGCTTTCCCGATCCAGCCGAACAGCCTCGGCATCCGCGGTGCGGGCAACGGCCTGCAGGTGGCGCTGGTCGGAAACGATTATGCCAAACTCGGCGATGCCGCGTCCAAGCTGGTGCGGCAGATGGAAGACAGCGGCCGCTTTGAAAACGTCCGCCTGAACTATGAGGCCAATCAGGCGCAGTTGTCGGTGACGATCGACCGCGAACGGGCATCCGATTTGGGTATCGATATTGTCGGCCTGTCGGCAGCGCTGCAGGCCATGCTTGATGGCAACAGCGTGCTCGACGTCTATGTCGAGGGGGAATCCTATCCGGTCAAACTGTTGTCGACGACCAATCCCGTCAACGATCCGACCGACCTGCAGAATATATTCCTGAAGACCGGCGACGGCAAGATCGTGCCTATGTCGACCATTGCCACGGTCGAGGAAAAGGCCGTTGCACCGCAATTGTCGCGCGAGCAGCAGCTTCGTTCCGTGTCGCTGTCGGCGGGTCTGACCTCCGGTATCGCCCTCGGTGATGCATTGACCATGGTCGAACAGATGGCCGAACCGCTCTTGCCGCCGGGCTCGCGCGTCGTGCCGCTGGCAGAAGCCGCGACCCTGGACGAGAATGCCAATGGCATGTTCGTCACCTTCGGGTTTGCGCTGGTTATCATCTTCCTGGTGCTGGCCGCGCAGTTCGAAAGCCTGATCAGCGGCCTGATCATCATGTCGACCGTGCCGCTGGGCCTTGCCTGCGCCGTGTTTGCCATGCTGCTCACCGGCAATACGCTCAACATCTACAGCCAGATCGGGCTTGTGCTGTTGGTCGGTATCATGGCGAAGAACGGCATCCTGATCGTCGAGTTCGCCAATCAGCTGCGCGACCGTGGCGAGGACCTGCGCTCGGCAATCGAGAACGCGGCGAACATCCGGCTGCGTCCGGTGATGATGACGATGATCGCCACCATCGTCGGTGCTGTACCGCTGGTGTTGGCAAGTGGCGCTGGTGCCGAAGCCCGCGTTGCACTCGGCTGGGTGCTGGTTGGCGGCCTTGGTCTTGCCACCGTCGTGACGCTCTACCTGACGCCCGTCGCCTATCTCGTCATTGCCCGATTCACCAAGCCGCATGTCGACGAGGAGCGGCGGTTGCAGCGCGAAATGCAGCATGCCGAAACGCTGCAACTGGCGGAAGCCGCCGAATAGAGGGTCGGCGGCGGACCAAGCGTCGCCGCCATTTTCTCTGTCCTCCCCCATACCGGTGCAGAAGCTATTTCTCCCCTGTGTCCAGACTGTCTCACTTTGTCGCAATTCTTTGCTAAACCCGTCACCTACCGGATGAGGTTTCTGGACAAAGTGATTCCGATTTGCACAGTAGAGCGTTGAAATCTAAGAATTTCCGCGATGCTGAGCGGAGGTTCGGGGGAGAGGCATGGCACTGAAGGCGATCAAGGCGGGCATCCGCAACGAAACCGGTATTGAAGCAGCGTTGAAGCTGATGCGGGAGCGGTTCGGCGATCGATTCCAGACCGGCCCGGCCATTCGCGCCCAGCACGCGCATACGACCACCTATATTCCGGCTCAGCTGCCCGATGGCGTCGTTTTTCCGGAGAGTTCAGCCGAGGTCGAGGCGATCGTCGCGATTGCCAGCGAGCACCAAGTTCCGCTGATTGCCTTTGGTACCGGCTCATCGCTGGAAGGTCATATCAACGCGCCGCATGGCGGCATCAGCGTCGATATGAGCCGTATGGACAAGGTGCTGGAGGTCAATGCCAGCGATTTCGATTGTACCGTCCAGCCGGGGATCACCCGGGAAGCGCTGAACGTCTATCTGCGCGATACCGGCCTGTTCTTTCCGATCGATCCCGGCGCCAACGCCTCGATCGGCGGCATGGCCTCTACCCGGGCTTCGGGCACCAACGCAGTGCGCTATGGCACGATGAAGGACAACGTGCTGGCGGTAACCGCAGTGACGGCCAGCGCCAAGGAAATCCGCACCGCGCACCGTGCCAAGAAGTCATCGGCCGGTTATGATCTCACCCGTCTGTTCGTCGGGGCGGAAGGCACGCTCGGCATCCTGACCTCGGTCACGCTGAAACTGCAGGGCATTCCGGAACTGATCGCCGGCGGTGTCTGCTCGTTTCCATCGGTCGGCGATGCCTGCAATACGGTGATTCTGACCATCCAGTCGGGCATTCCGGTGGCGCGCATCGAACTGCTCGACGCTGTGCAGATGAAGGCGAGCAACGCCTATTCTGGTCTGACCTTTGCGGAAGCACCGACATTGTTCGTCGAGTTCCATGGAAATGCCGAGAGCGTCGCGCTGCAATCGAAGCAGTTTGCCGAGATCGCGGCGGAGTTCGGTAGTTCCGAATTCGAGTGGACCGCCAATACCGAGGAACGCAATGCGCTGTGGAAGGCGCGGCACAACGCCTATTGGGCTCAGAAGAGCCTGGCGCCGGGCCTCGCCATTCTATCCACCGATGTCTGCGTGCCGATTTCGCGGCTTGCCGATTGTGTCGAGGCGACGCATGAGGATATCGCCGCACACGGCCTGATCGCGCCGATCGTCGGGCATGCGGGGGACGGCAATTTCCATGTCGGCTTACTGTTCGATGACAAGGACGACGCCGATATTGGCAAGGCGGAGGCCTTTGTGGCGCGGCTCAACAGGCGGGCGCTGGATATGGATGGTACCTGCACCGGCGAGCACGGCATCGGCCAGGGCAAGATGCCGTTTCTTCAGGATGAACTCGGCGATGCGCTGGATCTGATGCGGCAGGTCAAGCGGGCGCTCGATCCCGGTAATATCTTCAATCCCGGCAAGATTTTTGCCATGTGAAAATGATGGGTGGATGGTAAGGAGTGGTAGACGCCCATAAGGGCGCTATCTTCGGCGGTCGAATGGGATAGGGCTTTCAACTGGTGCTTTCGCGAATTCTGGTTTTTGTCGGTGGTCTTCTGGTCGTGGTACTGTTTGCCGCGCTGATTGCGCCGCTGTTCGTGGACTGGACGGATTTCCGCAAGGATTTCGAGCGCGAGGCAACCCGGATCATGGGGAAGCCCGTGGTCGTTCACGGCAGCGTCGATGCCCGCCTCATTCCCTTTCCCTCGGTGACGCTCAATGACGTGCGTGTCGGCCAGTCTGAAACCGGCGAACCACTGATCCAGGTTGAGCATTTCTCGATGGATGCCGAGCTGGCGCCCTTCCTGTCCGGCGAAGCCCTGATCTTCGACATGCGGCTGGAGCAACCCAAGGCGAAAATCCGGCTGCTGCCGGATGGCACGCTCGATTGGGCGCGGGGTCGCAAGGCCTCCATTCCGGCGAAGACCGTGATCCTTGAAAATGTCGCCATTACCGGCGGCCAGATCGACTTCATCGACGAGCAGACGGGCCGCACCCGGCGCGTCACCGGGCTTGAAGCCGATCTTTCGGCCCGCTCGCTTGCTGGCCCCTGGAAGATGGAAGGCCGCGCGGCGCTCGACGGCGAAGTCGGCAGCTTTGCCTTTTCTAGCAGCGCGGCCGATGAAACCGGCACGCTCGGTCTTCGTTCGCGGCTGACGCCGGACAAGCGGCCCTTTGGCGTCGAGCTCGACGGTGACCTCAAGATCGTCGATTTCAAGCCGGTCTATCAGGGCAAGTTCACCCTGACGGAAAACAAGCCGGCTGAAGCGCAAAAGACGCAGGACAAATCGGCAGCATTGCGGGTGACCGGCGGGTTCGAGCTGACCAATGAACGCATTCGCGTGCCCGACTACCGGCTGGAGATCGGCCCCAAGGACGATCCGTATCTGGTAACCGGTGAGGCGACGCTCGATACCGGCAAGGAGCAGGAATTCCTGCTTTTGGCCGATGGCCAGCAGATCGACGTCAGCCGCATCGGCAATGCGGGTGCGGCAGGCAAGACCGGCCGCGACCCGGCTATTTCGGTGCGGCAGAGACTTGCGGCAATCATGGCGATCGCAGCCGATATTCCGATCCCGCAGGTGCCGGGACGGGCGAGCCTGAAACTGCCGGCAATCGTCATCGGCGATACCACCGTGCGCGACGTTCGGCTTGATCTGCGGCCCGACGGGGCAGGCTGGATGGTTGACAATGCCGTTGCTCAACTGCCTGGCCGCACGCAATTCGAGGCCAAGGGGCGGCTGCAGCTGACCGGGCTGCGTGCGTTTCGCGGCGAGATGCTGGTTGCGTCCAATCAGCCTTCGGGGCTGGCGACCTGGCTTGCAGGCTCTGTCGATCCGGCAATCCGCAAATTGAAGACCGCCGGGTTTTCGGCGACGGTGAACCTGACGGATACGTTGCAGCAGTTCGAGCGGCTGGAGGCGGCAGCCGGTCCCGCCGTGCTGCGCGGCCGTATTGAACGGCAGGCGCTGGAGGGCACGCCGCCGAACCTGTCGTTGCAGCTCAACGGCAACAGTATCGATCTGGAAGCGCTGCAGGCGCTGGCCGGACTGGTGGCCGGCGACGCCTCCGCCGCGACGCTTCTGTCGCACACGATCGCGGCAGACCTTTCCGCGGATAAGTTCTCCGCGTTCGGCGAGGATGCCAGCGACGTGCAGATGGTGGCAACACTGAAAAATGGGCAGCTGCAGGCCGAGCGCGTATCTGTCGGCAATATTGCAGGCACGCAGCTTGCTTTGTCAGGCCGGATGAGCGGCGAAATGACCGCGCCGGTGATTTCGGCCAAGATGAAGCTGGCATCACCGGACCTGACCCCGTTCCTGAAAATGATCGAGCGCCACGCCGAAGCGCACCCGGCGCTGGAGCGGCTGGTGAAGAGCGGCCCTTATTACAGCAATGCGGCACTCGACCTGACGCTGTCCGCCGGCAGCCAGGACGGCAAGGCGCCGGTAACATTCGGTATTATCGGCTCGGCCAACGGCACCAAGATCGCTGCCAACTATCAGGCACCTGATATCGCGCAAGCGCTTGCCGGGCAGGGCATTCTTTTGGAAGCCACGATGGAAAACCCGTCGACGCCGGTACTGCTCGGCCAGGTCGGCTTTGATCCGTTGCCGTTCGATGCGGATGAGAATGCCATCCTGTCGGTAAAGCTCCAGGGCACCGATGGCCAGAAGGCCAATGCCGGCCTGACCTTCACGACGGCGCGCACGGCATTTTCGGCCAACGGCGACATCAACCTGTCGCGCGAGAATTTTCTATCCGGCCAATCGAAGATCTCGCTGGAAAGCCAGGATTTCGAGCCGTTCCTGCTTTTGCAGGGGATCGGTCTGCCGCAGATGGGGACCGGCCTGCCGCTGGCGCTGAAGGCGGATATAGCGACAACGCCTGATGCCATCAGCCTTTCGTCTATCGAGGGCAAGGCGGACGGAAATGCCTTTTCCGGCACTTTTGCGATCGACCGGAAAACACCGGGCAAGGCGACGGGGCAGATCGCACTCGATACACTGGACCTTGCCTGGATGGGCGAGGGTATTTTGGGTGCTGTCCAGGATTCGACAAACGGCGATCTGTCGAGTGCGCCGGTTATTCAGCCGCCCTGGAGCGGCTTCGACGTGGCCATCGACCTCTCCGCCAAACAATTCTGGCCAGGCGTCTATGGTGCGATCTCGGACATGTCCGGCAAGCTCGTGTGGAAAGGCGATCAGGTGACCATCGAACCGCTTGCTGGTGGTTGGCTGGGCGGCAAGGTCGAGGGACGGATATTGCTGGGCAACGGCGACGCCTCCGGTTTCCTGCAGACGCGGCTTGATCTGAAGGACGGCGATTTGGCGGCGGCCGCATGGAAGACCGGCGGCGCTGCAGTGGCGGAGGGAAAATTCGACCTGACGCTTGCCATGGAAGCCTCCGGCAAGACGGCAAGGGCCATGGCTGAATCCGCCAGCGGCTCCGGTACGCTGACGCTGCGCGATGCTGTCGTGCATGGTCTCAATACCGGTGCGCTGCCTGACATCATGGTTGCGGCGGACGGCATGCAAGGCGAAATTACCCCTGACACGATCAAGCCCTTGGCGGAGAAGCAAGTGCTGACGGGGCAGGCGGCGCTCGGCGCGGTGTCCGTGCCGTTCAGCATCGCAGGTGGCACGCTCAGGGCACAGAACGTGACGGCAGGCGATGCGGCGGCGGGGCTTTCCGGAAATCTGGAAATCAGCTTTCCCGACGAGCGGATGACGGCTGACCTCGGTGTCGATTTTCGCCCGGGAGAAGAGGCGCTGACGGGAGCCGAGGCCAAGGTGAACCTTGCTTATGCCGGCCTCCTGCATTCGCCGGGCATGACCTTCGACGCCACCGATCTGTCAAATTTCCTTTCGCTCAGGGCCTTCGAGCGTGAACGCCGCCGTGTCGAGGCGCTGCAGGCCAACGTGCTTGAAAAGCAGCGGCTGCGGCGAGAGGTGGCGCTCTACAAGGCCAATGCGGTGGAGCGCGAGGCGGCACGTCTGCGGGCAGTCGAGGAGCAGCGCCGGCGTCAACTGGCAGCCGAGGCGGCTGCACGGCAGAAGGCAGAGGCCGATGCACAGGCGCTCGCCGATAAGAAGGCAGCGGAGGAAGCGGCAGCCGCCAAGGCAGCCGAAGACGCGGCCCGAAAGGCTGAAGAGCAAAAGAACCAGAGCCTCCTGCCGTTCGATCCGACCGGCGGCGTGATTGGAGGTGGAAACCTGACCGCGCCGCAAGGCGGTGTCATACAGCAACCGGCCGACCAGTCGCCTGGCACAACAGTTGTCCCGCAACGGCCGCTGAATTTTGAAGTTCTGCCGGGCGTCGACCCGTAGCGGTCACAACAGGTGCCGTTGATCCGGCCTCGCCGCCACTTTGATCAATGCCTGTAGGACTTGATCCAGTTCAGCACGTGCACCCTGAGCGCCGAGGACAGGTTGCTGTCGGCCGGGCGGGCGTCATCGATCTCGGCGATCAGCTGGGCGAGCGGCATTTGCCGGCTTTCTGCAATTATCTTCAGCTCCTGCCAGAACGGTTCCTCCAGCGAAAAGCTGGTGCGGTGGCCGTGCAGGGTCGCTGAATGCTTGCGGATCACGATGTCGCCTCAGAAAGTGAATCACCTTTCTTTGAAAGCGATTCCGGAGATTGGGCTTATCTATTGATTTCGTTGGAGATTGAGCGCGCGCCTGAGGACCTCAGGTGCTCTTGTCCTGTGGCGTTTCGCGCTTGCCTTGGTCGAGGGCTTTGCTGGCCTTGTCGTTGAGCGCCTTGGTCAGCTGTTTTTCGACCTTTGTCCGGCCGAAGGAAACACGGTTCTGCTCCGCCGTCTTGTCCTTCTCCGTCCGCGCCTTCTGCTTGCGGAACTGACGGAGATTGACGACGTCGCCGGTCATGATGAACCTGTTCGAAGTTGGGGTTTCAGTTCTTCTTGCGGAAAGAATCCAGCGAAACCACCGAGCCGCCTTCCTTCTTGCCGTCATCGCCGGTCTTGCCATTGTCGCCGGTTTTGGCTTCGGTGTCCTGGTCGCCGGACTGTTCAGCCGTTGCGGCCGGATAGGCAGTGATTTCGGCGCTTTCTTCCTCTTCGACGGCAGCCACATCGAACTCAAGCTCGAAATTGACGGACGGGTCGTAGAAGCCGCGGATAGCGTTGAACGGGATCACCAGTTTTTCCGGGGTGTCGGAGAAGGACAGGCCGATTTCGAACAGCGTCTCGGTCACCTTCAGATCCCAGAACTGATGCTGCACGACGATCGTCATCTGCTCGGCATATTTGGCCTTCAGGTGCTGGGAAATGCGCACGCCGGGTGCACCGGTGAGAAAGGTGATGAAGAAATGATGATCTCCGGGAAGAGCCCCCGTGGCTGCGACTTCGATCAGGACCTTGCGAATGACGCTGCGAAGCGCATCCTGCGCCAGAATGTCGTAGCGGATATGGTCTTGGCCCATAAGATCCCCGTCTTTCTTGTAACTCAACTCTGTCACACTTATGCCATTTGCTCTGTACGCAGGAAAGTCCTGACATACGAGTCATTTGCATCATCTATAGACCATTTCAAGGCAACCGAGAAGGCGGCGTAGACGGTGAGACGGTTGGGGAGAGATGGGAGAAGTGGAGGTTTCTGTTGCCAGGTACCTCCGAACCCCGCCTTACGGTGCGAACCGGAAGGACTTGATTTGAAGTGTCACACTGCGATTAAGCAGCGAGACGAGCTTCCGCATAGTTGTCGTTTGCAACTACAATTTTAGCCCGATAACGGTGGTACAATGCCGAGCAAAAAGTCGATCTTTACACCCTTGTCGATCCTATTTCGCCCCCATCAAAAGCCGGTCAGCCATTCTTGACATGTAAGTCACGTCTGACCGGTTTTTGGTGGAGGCGCCGGGTACTGAACCTTATACGACTATCCAAACTTTCGCCCACTTCGTCCAAGCGGAAATAAGGCGCTCTAATCAGGTGCGTGTGGGCGAAACTTAGCTCACACAAAATTCAATTGGAAGGAACGAGCGTTGAGGGTGAAAGTGGAGGTTTCTGTTGCCAGGTACCTCCGAACCCCGCCTAAAGGTGCGACCCCTTAGGACTTGATTTGAAGTGTCACACTGCGATTAAGCAGCGAGACGAGCTTCCGCATAGTTGTCGTTTGCAACTACTATTGTGACCCGATAACGGCGGTATCATGCCGAGTACAGCTTTTGTCTTTCAACACCAGTCGATCCCATGTCGCCCCCAATTGCAGACGAAACGATCATCAAGTTGCTTGGTGGAGGCGGCGGCATCGAAGCCGCGTCCTGCATGCCTATTGCACAAAAGGTTTAGCACCATGTCTCCCGAGGGAGCACTAGGACAGATAAAGATTTTCGTCGGTATAATCAAGGGAGCATGCGATCATTTCCCTTTTAATGGGACGATCTTCGGAGCCATGGTTGCTTTCACCTGCCGCAGCTCACCCCGAACCGCCCTTAGTTCCATCCACCAAGTATGGGCTCTATCGGCCAATTTCTGATACTGCATCAGCAGATCGGGGCCGGACGGGTTTGCCGGTAAGCTTCGCGTAGCTCGGGACAGGTGCGTTTCCAACATGGCCAACAACGCAGCTTCCACATAGTCGAGGGTCGCCGGATGTTTGTACAGGAAATTCGGGTTCCTCCCTGCCATCTGGGAAATATTCCTGTGCGAGATCAGTAGCTTGCCAGTCGTTGAAACTCTCATCTCGAATGTACCGTCAGTAATTTCGTTCTCAAGGGAGGCTATGACTTCGTCGATAGCGATCAAAGCATCTTTTGTCTTAGCCGCGCACGAAGCGCGAAGTGATGCGTTGATCCCGTTTTTCATAGTATGAACCATCTCTTTAGATCAGGATTTGATTCTAGCATTTTGTCAAACTCAGGCGATAGTTCAGGCCAACTCATTAACTGATCTTGCAAATCTCTAGCGAGCCTAGCCCTTTCCAGAACCGACACCGTCTCATCACTCAACCAGGTCGGTGCGTGACTGATCTGTCGTAAAACCGCATTAAATTCATGAATAAGCTCAACACGGAAGGCACATTTCGCTGAGCAATTCTCGATGTCGGCTAATAAGTCGTTGGCTGCGATTGCACACATGCCTACCTGATTGGCGGGTTTAAAGCACTGCACGTGCTCACTTACTTTTACAGGTGATATGCTGACATCAGTTGCTGCCAAAGCAATTTGATCCCGGATGTCGTGGCGATCCTCTTGAGCGATCCCCATCGCGGCTATATTATGTTCAGCCCGTTTTCCCTGTCGACCTCCGATACCAGGTCCGCCGAGGGCCTTAGACGCATCCACAACGTTGGCTATTGCTTCCGATGAAGCGGAGCGGTTTGCGTCCTCAAGATCGCGTTTAATGAATGGAGAGGATAGGGCGTAGCCAGCGGCTTCCGTAACACTCGCGTGTCCCATGATTTCGCTCAGGAGATCGAGGGGCTTGTCACGAACATGCATGACGACAGCGACGAGAGTTTTTCTCCAGACGTACGAACTTACTCGACGCTCAATGCCGTGGCGACCGTTGAAGTTATTTAAAATTGCATTGAAGTTGCTCCCATTCCACACCCGACCGCGCAGCGGATTTGTGAAAAGTCGATCTGTATGGGAGTAAAATTTCTCCCGCAGCACCTCCATCACTCGATAAACACATGCGAGATATGGATGAACAGGGAAAAATCTCGTGTGCCCATATATTTTTTGACTGGCTTTCACGGTTGTGGTCACCAAACGTAGTCGCTCGCAGATCATTACAGTTGATCCAGTGTCACCTCTCACGCAACCGGACTTTGCAGAGAGAAATTCAGACGTACGCATGCCAAGATAGAATCCTGTTAGGTGAAATGCTGAAACCTGAAGGAACACGATGATGTAGAATCTGAAGAAACGAATTTGTATGCCTGCGAACATGGGATATTTTATTATACATGATGCGACGATGACTTTTTTCGCCTTGCGGTCTACCCTTTCAAATTCTTCAACAAGTCCGATAAGTTCAAACGCGTTGGCAATGAGAAAGAGGGATGCCGATAGAATGTGGGCGGTCTCTAACTCTGTTAATGGTTGAACGCCTCTCGGCACGCTAGTGTCGTCGATTTTGCCACCTACGTTAAAGATAAACTTACCGCTAGGAACTGATGCTGACATGTAACCCAAGCGGCTGGCATGGATCATCACTTCCATCTTGTCGATAATGAAGAGCCTTGAGTAGTAAGAGTTGCCGGAACTTCTTTCGAGTGCGCCGGAAGCTGAAGCAGGGGTGAGTTGGGATATGCATTTAACACCCATCTGCTTGAGTTCATGAAAAATGCTTCGTAGTGTTAAGAATTCTGTGTCTATAGTTCCCGGTCGCACGAGTGATTTGCGATTTGCCCCTCTTATTGCGGCTCGGTGATACATTAACGAAAAAGTTATCTCTTTCAGTTGTTTAATAAGCACATCGTCTTCACCTCGCAGCAAACCAGGAAATTGCCGCGACTCTCCCAAAAACCTAAGCTGGTTACGATCTTCCGAGCCTGGGGGCAGCCAGTTTTCAGGGAATCGCCAATAGTCGTCGCCGAAAAGCGAGAGGGGGGTCACTGCAATATCTTGCGAATATGGCGCCAATGCAGGCCTCTTTTGCCACGCGAGTGCAAGCCAGCCCACCCTATGATCGCTTAGCGTTGCGGCTTTCATGGATTTCCTGTGTGCGGTTGTCCGCGCTCAAGCTCATTCAAAATATCGCGACAACGGCGAATCCGATTGTCCAGCGAGCTGGCGAGAAGGGATTGCAATCCAAGCCTGCTTCTTCGTTCTTCTAGCTCTGCAATTTTGTTTTTCACGACTGCCAGTGCGCTCGGAAACCAGCGGGCGCTCGGGCAGCCATCTATACAGTTTTGATGACGACAATAATGATTTGGTGGGGTGTCAGCATCGAAGCCACGCGGTGGGTTGGTTGGCGTCGCGCATCCGTTTCCCCATCGCGTTAAGTAGTTAGGATTCGTGACGTTCAATATCCCGTCGTTGGACAGGCCTTGAGCTTCCAGAAGCGCCCTTACATTTTCTAGTGTATAGCGGCCTGCATTAATCAGCGAGATGCTAAGCGTGAAGATCTCTTGAAAAACTTTGTATATGCGGTCCAACGCAGCTTCGCGTTTAGCATAGATCAGCGAAGTACGGCCTGTTGCATGGCCAGCAAGTATCTGTACAAACGCGAGATGGTGACTAGACATCTCAAACGCGTAGCTCAGGCGGAAGTTTCGCATTGATCTAACGCCGTCGCTCAAACCGTATCTTTTCAAGAAACGCATGGCGGTATCTGCTAGCCCATTTCCAGCGTAAGTTGCGAGGGAGTTGACAGCATGCTTCCCCGACTGCGTGCGATAGATAAACAAATCGTCTTTAATCTTCTTTAAATGTAGGAATTCATCTTGTTCCTTTGGTGTGGTGGCTCTGCACTCTAGTTCCGAGATTCTGTCATTGATCGAGGTGCGCAACTTGGCAGTTAACTCTTCCACGAATTTCAAAAGCCTGTAGGGATGTGACCAAGGCCGTTTCGATGATACGCATCGCACGACTTTGGGAGGATCGAGCGCATCCTGTTTCCCGCGACTTTTCAAGCCTCGGATAAAACAAAAATCGTCTCTTAAATTGTGATTGAAAGGATAGGGCTCTTCCCACTCGCCGCATTTTAATCGAACGACGCTAGAGAAATTGAAACCCGTTCGCACCATAACGAGCGACATGATTGGTATGAGATCGTCGTGGAACGGATGAAACCAACGAATATGTCCATTCCATCCAAATTGGACTGAAACTGTCCCACTGCCGTCAACTACAGTAGGGCCAGGACATGTTTCAAGGCCCCGCATTACTGTGGAGAACCAAGCCTCGTTTCGCATCAAATGCCACGGTTTGAGATGAATGCCGACAATGCGGCTTACTGCAAAATAGCCACTTTGCGGTTTTTTCCATTCCCCTTTTTTTCCGCCACCTACTCGTCTTGGGTCCCTCGCCTCGTTTTCGAGGGCTGCGACCCGATTAGATCTAGCGATGACGAGCTGACAATCCGCCTTGAGCATCTTCACGGTCATTCTAATCTGATCAACCGACGGGATACTCAATGGCTCGGGGTCTTCATCGTCGAAGGGATTTGGAGGGAGAACACTGGCGGGTACTCCAATTACTCCCAAAATCCGGTAGAAGAATCTGACCTTACCCGCTCTGTTTTTCTCCCTGTCGATGAACATGAGAAAGCCAACAACAAAGGGTGTGTCAATTTCCCCAGCTTGTGTTGGCACAAGTGCCCCGTTAGAGCGCGTATGGCCAATATAAGCCGAAATCGCCCGTAACAGATTTCGATAAGACTTGATTGTCCCCTCACTTCTATCTTCCGCGATGTTGTCGAAAATAACTTCTCTGTTGTTCCACAACAGGTCACAACTCTTGAAATCGCGAGGAATCAACGATTCTACGGGGTCAGCCACGCCATGATATACTACATCTTGTTCAATATTTTTGATGTCTATTTGTTCGAGGGGCACGAGCGATCCGGCACCAAATTTCCCTATCCGCCGACCTTTACTCATGCCGCGTCCACACCCAAAAAATCTTCGATGTAGTTGTTGAACAGGGTCTGAAACTGGAATCCAATTTCGCCCGCTGCCAATTGTTTCAGGTACCGCATCGTAGTCGCGAGTTCGGCGTGGCCGAGGTTTTCTTGAAGTATCACGAGTGCAGCTTGGCCGTAGTTTTCGATCTGCTCAAGAGTAAGGTTGGACGGATCAACTCCGTCCTTAGCTGCGTTCCCAGCTATTGCGGCCTCAAGATAGGTGCATGCGTATGTGTGGCGTAGCGTGTGTGCATCAACATCAATTGTTACACCAAGCTTAATCTCGGCACGTTTTTTGGCGCGTTTAAGCTCCCTGTAAATCGCATTTGCGCTGAGGGCGGCCCCGAAACGGTTCAAAAGGAATTGCGCGGGACGGTTATGCTGTAGAATTTTATTGAACGATAAGATTTGTTCCCGCTCCCTTGACGCATAATGCCAAAATAGTCTCATTAGAGACGGAGGAATGTAAACAAGGCGCACCTTCGGTCCCTTACCGACGATGCGGTAGCGACAGTCTCGGGCTGCAACGTCGTTTCCGGAAAAAGCGATATCTGCTGATGGCATAACGCCAATCATGCTGTCGTCCCGTAAATCGTGCCTTAGCTTGTACTTGCCTGGCAGAAAACGGTGCGGCGTGATATTCAGGAGATGTTCCGGGCGAACGTAGTTTTCCCCAGGCATCAGACTGTTGCCTACGATTTCCGACAGCCTCATCCCCATCATGTACATCGCTAGGATTGCGAGGTGAGCACCGCCAGGACGAACCTCGCCGAGTAAAGTCCTTAATTGCCGCTTTGATAGCGGGAGGATATCCCCGGGAGATCCACGTTTCTTATATCGAGTTGGGAGCGCATTTTTACCGAAGTAAGATCTTTTTCGAGCTTCAAAATCTAGGCGCAACAGTTGGTAGTATTTCCTGGCAGTATGTTCATCGACGTTGTCGCTCCAAGGGGAGACAATGCCTTCTTTCTCCATCCACGACCAAGCGCGAAATATTAATGATATCCTTGGGCGAATTGTACTTGCGTAACTCAAAGGAATGGCGTTGCCCGTCGCAAAAAATTCATCAGTCCAGTATCCCTTCCTCATGCACATTGAATATAGGCGGGTATGAAGAGGTTGAACGTTTCGCCATGTTCCGCATGCAAGCTCAGGAAATTGCGAGATATGTTCCTGGAAATTAATGAAGTTAAGTAAAGTGTAAGATGCACCTCTGATAAGAGAGCTGCTTACTTCATATTTTCGTAGTACATCGTTCTGAGGTGTCGCAGCTACCCGGTTAAGACCTTCCTGGAGGAAGAAATTCAATCCTTCGGGATAGTCGTTGTCTTCAGTAAGTAGATACGGTATTCGTAAATCTACAACAGAGCCGTATGGTAGGTTTGTGGCTTCTGGATATCGCAACGACGCCATATTCACTGGCCCTCGCTGAAGTTCCTGACGGGGACGTCGCCCGCGCTCTGAGTGTTTGTCTGGATAAATGTAATAATCCTACAAATCGCCCTTTTATCGGGATCATCACCTACGTCATCGTCCATTTCGTTATCGCTCATTTAGAACCCTTATTTATGTTGGGAAAGTTGTGCCCGGCCGCCCTTATCCAGTTCACGAGGGGCCCACCGGGTTATTTCATTTGGATGCGGAGGCTTCGCAAGTCTGTGAACAGCACGACTCCAGGCTGCCGCTTTTGGTTGGACGCCTTCCCAGGGGCCTCCTTCCGGTGCGGATGTCGCCAGGCGACTTTTGGGTATGGGAAACCGCGCTCCCAGGGAGAAATTGAAACATTTGTTCGCTGGAAGCGAGGTATGATATTTCAGTCTCCATCAGCGCGGGACTGAAGCGCTTCGGGAATACTTTGCAACCGACGACGCCATCGATGTCCCGTGGATATCGATTACTTGTCACGCCCCAAGAAATTTCCTTGCGAACGCGCTCCGCATAAGGAAATAAATCGATCGACATAAGTAGAGTACGTTTGACTTTTTTTTACTATTTCCTTCGTTATAACAAATAAGTCGCGTTAACCAAAGTAAATCTCAGTTGTCTCAAGCAGTAAATTGCGATGACAATTTCACTTTAGTTCTGATTTAACAGGTATCATGGAATGTATTTGCTATCACTGTGGGAAATTATATTTCACTTTAGCCGAAAATAATCCCGGGTCGGGCTGCGATGTCGGCCCTTAGAATTTTCAGCGAAAGGACGCTTTGACTCGATGGCGCAGGTTCAGTTTGACGACATTGAAGGCGAAATTCACGTCTATGCCACCTTTGCATCTGGCCACGAAATTATCGACTTCGGCGACGCTGCCGTTAGGGAAGTTTTGGCCGAACTTGAAGAGGGCCATTGCTTCGAGATCAAATCGATCTACGAAAATCTCAAAACCAGCAGCTTGGAGGGTTTCACCGTCACCTTCATCGTCGACGAAACGAACTTTGAATTCGGTGTCCGTGAACTCAAGGCGGTCGTTGGCGGTTTTGAGCGCTATCTCGGTACCTACTTTGTCTTCGCCGAAGGTGGCGGTACCAACGGTTTGCTTGAGTGGGCGGGGAAGGAAGCTAGGCAAGATGCTTGATGTAGCGGTGGCATCAGGACGGTGTACAGATTGCCCCGGTTCGCTTCGGTCTATGGCTAAGCATATAGAACATCTTTGGCCCACAGCTCGCCATCGTAACGACCCGTGTCCAGGGCGGTTTGCAGTGATTGGTAGACTTGCCGCAACTGGACGCCTTTGAACGGTGGGTCGACCCCCCTCAACGCGCTATACTGATTATGGCGGACCCGCCAATGGTCGTCATCGATATCGACAAATTCAAGTGCTCTCCCGTGAACAGATTGGCCCCCAGGGTTATCGAAATAGTATTCGAACCGGAGGAGAACTTCGTCATCGCCTCGATCAACGATCTCGACATTGCGAATGTCAACGACCGGGATTGTCCACATCGGCGGCATCAAACCACGCCAGTCCACACCGCGAAAAATATCTTCGAGGTTCTCCTCAAGGGGTATCTGGGCACCGGGATCGTAAATCAGGACGTCATTGATCGCATCCATGTACTTGGAACCTGCCTCTGTCAGGCGGCTGCAGTGCCTCAATGCGAATAACCTGTTGTGAGCCGCTTCTCGTAAGAGTATCTCGGCTGCTTCCAGTTCCTCGTGCACATCGAACACCTCCATTTCATCGGCGATATCCGCTTCCCTGGTTTCGTAATAGGAACGCTCGCGATGCTCCGGTGGTTCGTTGGGCTTGATCAGCATCCGAAAACCATCGGAGGTGACGCCGGGTTCTGGGGGCGGACGGATTCCGAGAACCCTGTTGGGCTTTCCAAGCTTGAACGCCAAAAGTGGAAGCTCATGAGCTAAAGCAATTGGTAGGGTTGGCCCATAAATCTCCCTGGCTATGGACACATCGGGTATGCAGATGTCCGCTTGAAAGAAATCCATGTTAATGGCTTTCCCGGTTGGCAAAACACGTATGGACTAGTTCGCCGAAAAGCAGCCGGTAGACATTCAATTGATAAAGTGCATCTCTTGCAAACATGTAGCTCTCATGCGCACGCCATCGCCCGGCAAAGCCGTCAGCGTATTGGGTTGGTCCTGTGCTTGGTCAATGTGGTTCAGGCAGCGATCTGGTCGCTTCTCCACGCCTCGATATGGAAAGTGTTGACCGAGAATTATTGTCCTGCAAGCCAGAAAATGCGGCCAGCTTTAATTTTTCTGTGAGACCTGAGCGACCATCCGCAGCTTTCGGTGGGTTGACTGATCCGCGCTACATAACCCGACCTCCTGATCATCAGGGACAGGTTCTGTTGTGGCTTGCTTCGGCTTCACGGACGATCCTGGAAACGGAACCGGGAAAATGACAATGTGGATCAGACTTGATGACGCCGAACGGACCCAGCTTTTGGCCTTGGTGCCGAACGGCCCATTGTCGGAGAAACTCAGGGAGGCGCCGGATGAGTACGCTGGTGCCTTCATGGACGCGGTGGAGGTGGACGACGAGTTGGAGATGGACCCCGACGCGATTGTATCCGAGGTGAAAACGGCGCGTTCGTTATGACTTGGTCGTGGGTTTCGAATGAGAAGGCCGGGCTGCAGTGCCGTGAGGAAGACGACTCGATTGGTCTTCCGTCCCTTTAGACAGCAGCGGGGCAAATGTCAGTGGCTACATTTCCGGCAGTCCTGCGGCGTCAAACCGGAAAAGGATATCGTCCAGGGTATCAGAAATCGTTCGCTCGAGGCCTCGTCGTGCAGTGACCCATTCGCAGCGATGCCACCAATCGTGACCCGCAGCGGAGCAATAGCGGCGCTCGCGACTGCGTACCGGCGGGGTGCTCGGCGGGCACATAAACTGAAGGCGCGAGATAAATCGGAAAGCGTCTGGAGCCGTTTGAACGAAAAGACCGCGACCGGTTTACGCTCGCAGTGCTTGTCGAGAGATTTTACAATCCTGCTTATTTCGATAACGAAACATTCCGGACACTCCTCAAAGCGCCGGTTTGTCGCCAAGGCAGCCAGGGCAGCTTCACCGGCCTCGTCTTCCAACTGCCTGTCGGATTTCCGCTCTCGCGCCGCATACTCGTCCATCCCGGTGTCAGCGACCTCCTCACGGTAGTTTTTCAACTCCGGTATGATCGGACCGCATTCATCGAAGAGAACGATCAGGGCTTCTTGTTGTCCAGCAAATTAAAAGACGTCGCGGAGATCAGGCGGGCAACTGGGTTGAGCGTCAAAGACTGCGTCGACCCACATGATCCAACCGTGCGATCCCCAGTGGCCGCCAAGGCAAGGGAAGTCCGCTGCATCGCTTTTCTGCAGAGATCGAGCCGCTCTCTCGGAGAGGTGGGCCGAACTGATCTGGATAAGGCGTGGAAAGAGCTGGCGCTGTTGAAATTCGTGGTTGGGCATTCTTTGTTGCTCTGATGCGTCTCGTAGAATCGCGAGTGCGAAATCGGGTGGGGTCAACAGCAAAATGTTTCCGCATGCTGGCTGACTGCTTGGATTCTCGTGGGAGGAGCCCATAGGTTCATTTTGCAGATGGCGCGATGAGGTGCGCGGTCTCGTCGATGAACCCTGCGAGAAATATGTTCAGCCTGGAAAATGAGCGCAACTGCAGCAAAGCCACCTGATCAACAAACGAATCTCGATTTTCGAAGTGAATGCGAAACAGGCTCATGCAACGGCTCTGGGCCACAATCAAAGCTTTCAGCGCAGCTTCCTTGTCAGCAATCGCGGTGAGATCTATCGGATTTTGGGGCGAAGGGGAGTTGGCAAGGAAGGAGGAGGTAGCGAGTAGAACCTCGTTATAGGCAGCTTCAGTGTTTGTCTGGCCTAAGAGCCTCGCAGCCTTCTTCGGGTCAGCGAAATCCTCTACCAAGCGGGAGATGTAGAGCTTACAGAACCACCGGTGTTGTGTCGCGATATCGGGCGAATGCGTCTGCCCCAGCTCTTCTTCGGCGTTCTCTCTTAACGAGCCGCAGAATTCGTTGTCGTGTTGTAGCCCCGAAATAAGTTCGGCAGGTGATTGCATAGGTGAATGAACCGGAATGATGCGATAGAGATATGGTTCGCTGAAAAACCGGCCAGCGCAAGTGGGATAATTCAATCGGCCTGTGCTGAACAATCGCCTTGTTGAGTCTTCGTCGGCCACGAAAGGCACAGCAACATTACGCTCCTATTGAGCGTATGCGAAAAGTTCTCAATCTCTACGAGGTCGGCTAGCGCCAACATTCAATAAGATATCCTGACGTCCCTTGCACCGGGTCTGACTCCGGGATCGGCAGTGACGATATTCTTGCCTTCATCTCGCTAGAGGGGGCCGAGGTCTGTATGTCAGCATGTTGTCCGACAGGATAAGCGCCGACAACCTCGAAATTGCGACTGCAGCCCAAATTCTGGTGTCCCGTTCCCGCTGGCAGTATCAGGCAGTCCCCGGTCTCGACTTCCATTGACTGGCCTTCAGGCCCTCCAATTAGGAGGGTACCCGAGCCACGGCCGACGCCGAGAACTTCGTGTGCTCCAGAATGGTAGTGCTGGTAGTCAAAAACACCGTTTCTCCAGATACCCGTCCATCCGTTCGCGGCGAACATGGATTCAAGTTCTTTCGACGACGCACCGTCGGGTAGGACTCGCTTGTAAATCAACACCGGGAGCCGTTGGTTGTTGGGGATCCACCCGCTTGGGGGAAATAGAATCTTGTGCTGATCCACGTGGGTTCCCTCCCTACCGGCGAGCTTCTTGTTAAAGCTGCCCCTGTCATTTGTCAGCAGCGTCGCCGTCAACGTCATTCAGTGACGGGAGAAACGTCTCGACGTCCCGCTGTTCCCGATCTGATAGAAAGGCGACGCGCTTCTCCCAAAAATCGGCCGCTTCGGGTGGGTCGTTTTCCCGGTCCCGCGTCGAACCGAGATTGTCGTCGATCACGGCAACGCGGCGGCCACCAAGGCGCCGATATTCGTCGGCTAGACTTTTCGATTGGTTTTCCAAACTAAGCTCCTATGTTCGATCTTGCAGCCAGCTGTTCGCGACACAACGGACCGATCACAAATGAGTTCCATGATACGTTCCGGCCAAGCATGAAGAGGGCTGCCATTTAAGGCACGATAACGGCCGGGCACCGTCAATGTGCTGACACGTTACCGGCGGGAGGCCGGAGGGAACAACACCACGGCCAGAAGGTTGGTTAAAACCGGGCACGAAGCGATCAGATTGGCGGATTTCGCGGCTTAAAAAAACGATACGAGATTTATGGGAACCTCCACGCCATATTGGGAGGGACCCCTTTCGTTTAAAGGTACTGCGACGGGGGTAGGGTACTTGGAGATGACCGGATACTAACTGGCGTACCGAACTTCGAGCCAGCACGCGCACTGTTCCTACTGCAGAACTCAGAGCCTCAGCGAGATAAGGAGGCCATCAACCAATCAAGCTGGGCGCGGGCCGCTGAGTTCAATCCGACGTAGGATTCAATCGTGAGCATTGGCGCGATGTGGCGGGTATCCAAGCCTTGTGCCCGGCCCTTGCCAATCAGCAACACCTCGATTGGTTGAGACGGTAGTTTCGCGGACAAATCGTCTCGATATTTCTCTGCCTGAGCAATATCATCTCGTGTGATGGGGTGGCTCGGTCGTTTGAACTCAATTAGCAAGTAGGCGCCGCCGTAGTCTTGCGACAGCAGGAGGTCAGGCCTTTTTGCCGCGCGAGGACCGCTAAAGTGCTCCTTCGCGTAAAGTTCAATCACGCTCCGTCAAGTGTTGTTCGAAGACATTGTCGAGTATTTACGACCCAGGACCCAGAGGTTCGTCTCTAAGGCTTTATGTGCGTCCTTCTCGAGTGTTTGCTGGTTGTTTACCAACTGATCTAGGTAGTCGAGAAACTGAAGGCGACGTGCAGTCTGTGCTGCAATGGTAGATAGCTCCACAAGCCCGAATTGTTCTAATGACTCTGCAAAGGAACTAATATCTCCGTGACTTGATTGACCGATGCGATCAAGCACAGCCCAGTATGCGTCGTGCTCGATGGCGTCTAGCGCAACGTCCGCGATTGTTGCGATGCGCTCTTCACTTTCCATATAAAACCGCCGCAGAATACGGTTCAGAGCTTCCTGGGCATATTGGCGCCTATGTTCCGGTAGCTTTTGAAGTCGTTGATCAATCTGCTTTTTAAGGCGTGCCTTTTGAAGCGACATATCGCGGACGTGCGTTTCCTGTAGGCCAACCTTGACTACTGAACGAACGTGCTCCTGTACTTCTTGGTACGCTTTGCTGTTTTCAATGACGCTTCCCCAATCCGCCGTGACGAAGTCGTCTAGTCCAGAAATCTCGACCTCGCCATAAACGCGTTTGACGAGTTTTTCAGGGATTTCATCATCGTCATCCAATCCAAAAAACATTGGCTTTCCGACAACCTTGCCATCGACTTTCAGTACGATACCTGGCGATTTCGGGAGTTTCTTGCCCTCGGCGATCGTAAAGTGCAGATTTATGTCTCCGACAATCGGAAGCTTGTGTTCAGTACGCTTCGTTGTACCCGGCACATCCTCGAGCGAGACGCGGATTCCATCGACAAAGACGTTGAAATCGGCTTCGCGACCATACTCTTGGACCAAAACCTCTCGAAGTCGCTCAGAGACTGGGAAGTTCAACCTGGTGTCAAGTTGAGAAAGTGTGATTGTGGTCCCAGATTCAGCTTGGTCGAAGGGGGCCTCTGAAAACGGAAGGGGCACCGCTTCCAAATCATTCTGATTTTCGATCAGTTCTTTTTTGTCGATGGTCAGTGAACATATACGACCGCGTGCAATTGCCGATATTTCCATTCGGCCCGCAAGAATCAGCCCCGCAAACTTTCCAATTCCCTTCCTGCCTTTCACTTTACGTTTAAGTTTGGCTGTTCTATCCCCCGAGCGCACTCGTTTGTCGCTAGCGATGTTAAGGTATTCGCCCAGCATTTCAGGTGCCGTCATACCTGAGCCGTCGTCCTTAACAATGATCGCTTCACCTGTGATCATCGTAGGAAGCGTGATCCAAACATTGTTCGCGTCCGCGTCCCAAGCATTATCGACCAATTCTTTGAGCGCAACCTCGCTCGAACGGTAGGTCTCGCCGAGAAGACGCGTAAGGCGAGTATTTACCGAGAAATGTGCATTCTGGCTCATGCTGCCCCCACCGTTTCGCTGCTGCTGAACGCGTATCAGATATGTATTTTCATCTCTAGGGGGTGGAAGTTTGACTTAACAACTTTAGTTTGTTGAGGTGAGGACTGATTGAACGCGGCCATACTTATGTCCAGTGAGCTGCGTCTCGATGACAGATCGTTTGTGCCTCGGCTCTACACATAGCCGACATGTTGACCGAACGGGACTTCCTCGTCGAGGTTTCCGGAACCGATACGCTCGCTTTCACCGGAAAGGCCTTGGGCGTCCTCCTCTTCAGAAGGAGGCCGAATAGATCCATCACGTTCATCTTCAGGATCAGGAACACAGTCGCCATCAGATCTCTCAGGACTTTCTCGGTCGTGCGCGGCATCTTTATGTCGTTTGCGCTGCTCATTGGCTGCATTGATCGCAGATTGGCGGTGCGCGACCCAGGCGGATTCCGGTTCCGCGAGGGAAAGGCTTGTTTCCACACGGGTCGGAACGGATGGAGCGGAGGAAGACACTCTTGTAATTTTGTCGACCATCGTTTTGTCCTAAAAATTTGTGCCTTAGGTCAACATACGCGTTTTTATCCGAGAAACGATCCGCCGCCCGCCGTTCGAGCGATAAAATCAGCGCCTTCACCAGTTGATCATGCATCGGAGACGCGTGGTTGAGTTCCGTTCGAGCGGAAAATTTAGCTTTTCATCCACAGGTGGCAGCACGTCACCGATCGATGCATTTTTAGGAACCTCCTCTGAAGCACCGCGTTAGCAGGAGAGGTCGCGGCTTGTGTCAACCGGACGCGATAGGGATGGTGGACGCAGTGATTTTTCCGGTTTCTCGCTGCGGGCAACGAAAAGCCAGGCGAGCACCCCACCTGTCCAAGCTGCGATCTCCGCCCATCATGTCGCTAACGTAAATCACGCCATCGTTGTTCGTCGCCTCAAGCGGGCAGGTGAGGGCAGCCGCTGATGCTCTTCGCATCAAGGATGTCGATTTAAGCCTGCGATAGCGCGACTGCCTGAACGATCGACAGAATCCAAATGAGGATCGCGGCAATCGCTATCATCTGTTCGGGGTGTTTAAAGAGTGGGCGGGATTCCATGGGATCGGCTCCTAAAGGTGTTGGAGCATCAATAATCGAGAGCGGGTTAGTGCGGCGTTACCGAGGGAACAGAGCGGGGGCGGCAGAACTGCATTGTGACGTATGTCGTGCCCTGTCGACGGTCTCGCCCAGCGGATGAACGTCGAATTCGTTGAAACCGTCTGCGAGAAGTGGGCCCCTTCGTGCCATGCGCCCGATGATCGGCTAATCTGTCCTCAGCATGGGTGCTCGTCGGCGAGACTACGCAAACCGTCAGCAGTTCCCGTAGCAGAAGAGCTCTAAATAATAAAAGCCAGTCGCCTGGGGTGGGCTGACTGGCTTTGATCGGTGCGCTGTTGATGCTTCGCGTCGATGGGGCGAAACCGGGGGATGGTTTGACATTAGCGTAATGCACAAGCGTAACAGTTCCAGTCACTCGACTGGAAGTTTTCCTTTTGCAAACATAAGCTGGTCTAGTTCAACACTAGACGGCCCGGACCGCTTGAACAGGTCGCGAGCTTCGTTCGTGCTCAAGGCGTATTTTTGGCGAAACCGCTCAAGCGTATAGGGCTCGACTATTTTTTGTCGCGGCAATACTCGAACCGTCATCAGCATCTCCCTTTTTGTTGTCGTGTGATGAACGAAATTCGTTAAACTTGTTCCTCCGCCCCGCGCAGTTTGCTTAAGAAGGTCATGTCTACCTGGCCATCCGAAATCACCGCGCACGGAAATGCGGGAAAAGTTGACCGTCGACAAGGCGACCAGAAAGAAGATCATCAAGCCCGTCGCTCCAGTTTTCACGGGCTATGCGGATTTAGCGATCCGTTTGAGTTCGCTACGTCCATGCGATTGGTCGCGAACTTTGACTTCGACGTGATGCTGGAAGCGAAGGCGAAAGACCTCGCCCTTGTTCTACTGCGCCCGGATTTGCTTCGATATGCACCTGACGTGGCGGGCCGTTTCGGCATCTTCCCAACGGAGATGGGTGAGCTCGCAGACGAGGAGACGTCTGCTATGGAGGAAGACAGGCCCTGACCAGCTAGGTGCCACATGTTTTCCAACCAATCGTGGCCCCCAATAATTTTTTTCCAATGCTCCAGAGGCTTACGCCCGTTCCCTAGCGAACTGATTCAATTCAGGGAATCCCGAGCTACCCCCATACAGCAGGCGAACACCTGTCAAAACACTCGCTTGACTCTGTCTCTTCTTGGGAACAGAACAAGAACATCAGCATTAATCACGGCATGAAGTCGTAACAAGAACTGGCGACATAAACCCATGGGATTCCGTGAGCGATGACGGCTGTCCGCGAGCACGTCATATCCGATCTGCGTGAGCGTATCGCTTCCCTGCAAGGGAGCTCCGCGAGGAAAGTCGGCTGTCTTCCTTTTGGTGTGCCGGAGATCGACGCCGTCCTTCCGGGTGGCGGGCTGGCGCATGGCGCACTGCATGAATTCGCGGGAGGCGGTGGTGGCACTGTGGATGGCGCGGCCGCCGCGTTGTTCGCGGCAGGGGTCGCGGCGCGAACTAAGGGAAAGATCGTTTGGTGCCTGACGCGTCCAGACCTGTTCTTCCCAGCAATAGCGCAAGCGGGCTTGGATCCGAACCGTGTCATCTTCGTGGAGTCGGACCGTGAGGAAGATGTCCTGGCGAGCATGGAGGAGGCGCTCTCATACGGCGGACTAGGAGCCGTTGTCGCTGAACTCGTTCGCCTTCCAATGAAGGCATCGCGCCGTCTGCAGCTGGCGGCGGAGAAGAAGGGGACGATGGGCCTCGTTGTTCGTCGGTGGCGTAGGCAGACAGAGGCGAACGACTTTGGCCAGCCCACGGCGTCAACGACACGGTGGCGCGTCAGTGTCGCCGTGAGCGAAGACCTGCCGGTACCGGGCGTTGGGCGACCTCGCTGGCTCCTGGAGTTGATGCGCGTGAAGGCGGGTGAGTGTGCTGAGTTTTGCGTTGGAGCATGTGATGACAAGGGTCGTATCCATTTATCTACCGGACCTGGCTACGGATCGAATTCGACGCGCCGATCCCTCAATTCCGGTTGAGAAGGCGATGGCCGTTATAGCAAAAAGCGGTTCTAAGCGCTGGGTGTCAGCCATCGACGCCGCCGCCCGGGCAGCCGGAGTGCGGGTAGGGATGCCCGCCGCTAAGGCTCAGGCTCTCTTCCAAGGGCTCATGCTGATCGACGCCGATCCGGTCGCTGATGGTTTGGCCTTGGAGCGCCTTTCGGTTTGGGCGCTCACTCAGTATTCGCCCATCGTCGCGATGGACGCGCCGGACGGCATCATCATGGACACAGAGGGCGCCGACCATTTGCGGGGCGGAGAGCTGCCGTTGCTCACCGGCATCGTCAACCTTTTCCACGCGAAGGGGCTTACGGCTAGGGTGGCCATCGCTGATACTTGGGGTGCCGCTCATGCCTGCGCACGCGCGACCAAGCGTGAGGTTATTATTGTACCGCGCGGGGAAGTGGTTAAAGCGGTTGAACGACTTCCACTCTCACTTCTCCGCATCCCGGAGAAAATTGTGGGTGATCTCCGTGTACTGGGTTTCAAGACCGTTGGAGAACTGTCGGCCACGCCGCGTGCTCCGCTGGCGCTTCGCTTTGGCCCCGAAATAGGGCGGCGGTTGGATCAGATGTTTGGTCGAACGCCAGACCCCATCGACCCCATTCGTACGCCAGACCATATCGAGGTGAGCCGGTCGTTCGCGGAGCCTATCGGTGCGGCTGAGACCATCAACAAATATGTTGGCCGACTGGTAGTGGAGCTTTGCGAGGACCTTGAACGGCGTGGGCTTGGCGTTCGCCGAACCGACCTGATCGTCCATACGGTCGACAACGCTGTCCAAAGCATCAGGGCGGGAACCGCCAAACCCGCGCGTGACGTTACCTGGTTGACCAAACTCTTCAAGGATCGAACCGAGAAAATCGAGCCCGGCTTTGGGATCGAGAAGCTCTCGCTCGTCGCGGTCATGTCCCAGGTTCTCGAAGAAAGCCAGCGGTCCTCATCGCTTATCGAGGAAGAAGACGAGGACATCACACCGCTGATCGATATTTTCGGTAATCGCGGGCAACGCGTTTACCGTTTGGCTCCGGTCGCATCGGATGTTCCAGAGCGCAGCGTCCGACGTATCGCGGCGACGGCTGAGGACGTTGCGTTCACATGGACCGCCCGTTGGCGCAGGCCAGTGCGTTTGCTCGCTCGACCTGAATTTGTCGACGTTATCGCCCTGATGCCCGACCATCCGCCCGTCAGCGTGACTTGGCGAGGCAAGCGCCGAAAGGTGAAAAACGCCGACGGCCCAGAGCGGATCTTCGGCGAGTGGTGGGATCGGTCGTCCGAGTGGGTAGCGGTCAGGGACTATTTCGTAATCGAGGATGAGACCGGCGAGCGGCTCTGGGTTTTCCGCTCCGGTGACGGCGTCGACGCTGAAACCGGTTCTCATAAATGGTTCGTGCACGGGATATTCGCATGAGATACGCAGAACTTCAGGTTACGACCCATTTCACCTTCCTGCGGGGGGCGTCGTCCGCAGAGGAGCTGTTTGCGACCGCCAAGGAGCTGGGCATCGAGGCCGTCGGCGTCGTTGATCGCAACTCACTTGCCGGAATAGTGAGGGCGCTTGAAGCCTCCCGGGCCACAGGTATTCGCTTGGTCGTCGGGTGCCGTCTCGATCTCCAAGACGGAATGTCGATACTCGCTTATCCGACAGACCGACTGGCTTACTCCCGGTTGACCAGACTCATCACGCTCGGGAAGAGCCGGGGTGGCAAAAACAACTGCATCCTACATCTTGACGACGTCGCGATGTATGCCGAGGGGATGATAGGAATTTTGGTGCCTGATCTGGCCGATGACGCCTGCGCGGTCCAGCTCAGGAGGATGTCGGAGGTTTTCGGTGACCGGGCGTACTGCTCCCTATCGCTTCGCCGACGGCCTAACGACCAGATGCGGCTTTACGAGCTTTCCAACATGGCATTGCGGCACAAGGTCAGGACGGTGATCACCAACGACGTCCTGTTCCACGAGCCCGGCAGACGGCAGCTCCAGGATATTGTGACCTGCATTCGACACAACACCACCATTGACGAAGTCGGATTTGACCGCGAGCGCCATGCGGATCGTTATCTCAAGCCTCCGGAGGAGATGGAACGCCTGTTCCCGCGGTATCCCGAAGCCTTGCGGCGGACTATGGAAATCGTCGATCGATGCAAGTTCTCACTCGAGGAGCTTACCTACCAGTATCCGGAGGAGGCCATCGTCCCTGGCAAGACCGCTCAGGAGTCGCTTGAGCACTATGTCTGGGACTGCATTCCCAATCGGTATCCAGAGGGCTTACCGCCTGACGTTCTCAACGTCGTTCGTCATGAGCTGGATTTGATCCGGACGATGAAATACGCGCCATACTTTCTGACCGTGTTTTCGATCGTACGGTTCGCTCGCTCGCAGGGCATCCTTTGCCAAGGGCGTGGGTCTGCGGCCAATTCCGCCGTCTGCTACATCCTGGGCGTCACCAGTATTGACCCGGCCACGAACGACCTGCTGTTCGAGCGTTTCGTTTCGCAGGAGCGAGATGAGCCACCGGACATCGACGTCGACTTCGAGCACGAACGGCGCGAAGAGGTGATCCAGTGGATATATAAGACATATGGCAAGGAGAAAGCCGCCCTCTGTGCGACCGTGACCAGGTATCGAGCCAAGGGCGCCCTCCGTGACGTCGGCAAAGCGCTCGGGCTGCCAGAAGATCTGATCAAGGCGCTGTCATCCGGCATGTGGTCGTGGTCGGAGGAAGTCAGTGATCGGAACGTCAAGGAGCTGAACCTCAATCCCGACGATCGCCGCCTCGTGCTGACGTTAAAGCTTGCACAGCAACTGATGGGTGCCCCACGGCACTTGGGTCAGCATCCAGGAGGCTTCGTTCTCACGCATGATCGCCTGGACGATCTTGTACCGATTGAACCCGCGTCGATGGCCGACCGACAAATCATCGAATGGGACAAGGACGACGTCGAGGCGCTGAAGTTCATGAAAGTGGACGTCCTGGCTCTAGGGATGCTGACCTGCATGAGCAAAGCGTTCGCCCTCATCAAGGAGCACAAGGATGAGGATATGGACCTGGCATCTATTCGGCAGGAAGACAGCGCGACCTATGCGATGATCCGTAAGGCGGACACGCTTGGTACTTTCCAGATTGAAAGCCGCGCCCAGATGTCGATGCTCCCTCGGCTCAAACCCCAAACCTTTTACGACTTGGTCGTCCAGGTGGCGATCGTTCGACCGGGGCCGATCCAGGGGGACATGGTTCATCCGTATCTCAGGCGACGCGAAGGCAAGGAGCCTGTGGAATATCCGACGCCGGAGCTGGAAGCCGCTTTGGGCAAGACCCTGGGCGTGCCGCTCTTTCAGGAGTCGGCAATGCGCGTCGCAATGGTCTGTGCTGGTTTCACTGGCGGCGAGGCCGATCAGCTTCGAAAATCGATGGCGACTTTCAAATTCACCGGCGGTGTTAGTAGGTTCAAGGACAAGCTCGTCAGCGGTATGATCAAGAATGGCTACACCCCGGAGTTCGCTGAAAAGACTTTCTCCCAGCTTGAAGGCTTCGGCTCTTACGGATTTCCGGAATCGCATGCGGCGTCGTTCGCTCTGATCGCTTACGCCAGCAGTTACGTGAAGTGCCATTTTCCCGATGCGTTCTGTGCAGCGCTCATAAACAGTCAGCCTATGGGGTTCTATGCGGTTGCGCAGATTGTGGGATGTGCGCAGAAACATGGGGTGGAAGTTCGTCCAGTCTGCGTCAACAACTCACGTTGGGACGCCACCCTTGAACGTATCGGCAATACCGGTCGCCACGCCGTACGGCTTGGTATGCGGCTTATCAGGGGATTAGCGGCGTCCGATGCTGCGAGGATCGTCGCCGCGCGGGCGGACACCGATTTCGAGAGCGTAGATGACATGTGGCGCCGGTCAGGCGTCCCGTCCGAGGCGCTGGTGCAGCTTGCCGAGGCTGATGCCTTTCGTCCGTCACTGAAACAGGAGCGGCGTGATGCCCTTTGGGCTATCAAGGCTTTGCGAGATGAGCCTTTGCCGTTGTTTTCGGCGGCTGCAGATCGGGAAATGCGAACAATTGCCGAGCAGCAGGAGCCAGAGGTCGAGTTGCGGCAGATGACCGAGGGCCACAATGTCGTGGAGGACTACGGCCACACAGGTTTGACGCTCCGTGAGCATCCGATCGCGTTTCTCCGCCGTGATCTAACCAGCCGAAGCATCGTGACTTGCGAGGAAGCTATGAACGCCCGCGATGGTCGGTGGTTGATGGCGGCTGGTCTGGTCCTTGTCAGGCAAAAGCCGGGATCGGCCAAGGGCGTCATGTTCATCACAATCGAAGATGAAACTGGCCCCGCGAACATCGTAGTGTGGCCAAAGCTGTTCGAGAAGCGCCGCCGGGTCGTTCTTGGCGCCAGCATGATGGCGATCAACGGTCGCATTCAACGGGAAGGGGACGTAGTCCACTTGGTCGCCCAGCAACTGTTCGATCTGTCGGGTGACCTGTCAGGGCTGGCTGACCGCGACGTTAGCTTCAAACTGCCAACGGGCCAGGGCGACGAGTTTGCCCATGGATCGCCAGGAGGCGGCGATTCCAGGGATCGAGCGCCGCCACCCAAACCCAGAGACATATTCATACCCGACCTTCACATAGATACGCTGAGGGTGAAAAGCCGAAACTTTCACTGATCAGTCTGTTGCGAGAATCGGAGAGGTTCGGCACTCTCTGAGAGCTGCATGACGCGCACGCGTCGCCGACTCCTTTTCTCGGCGACCTTCACGATCCTGTCCATTTTAACTCTGAAGACGACAAGGAAGAGCCATGTCCGCGGCAAAGCAAGTCAAACACCAGAATCCGGTCGACCAAGCCATCGAGTGGCACGACGGTGACATGCGTAACACCATCGCCACCCTCATCGAGGATTGCCGGTACCTTCGCGAGCAACTCGATATTGCCAGCCTCTGCATGAGCAAAGGTATGACGCGTGGCTGGAAACCGAGCCTCGATCGGTAGGAATCCAGCCCTTTGCTCCTTGAGGGCGGAACCAGCTATTTGCGGACCGCATCCACCCGCTGTGTTCCTGAACCCATTATCGTCGAGCATGAAGTGGAGTCTCCATGCCAGAAAAGTCTCGATAGCCGGAATACGATACTCAAGTGCCTGTATCGTCCCGTGTTTCGAGCGCGAGGTCGTGAAGCGCCTGCGTGTCATCGGGATCGTATTCGGCCGAGTGGATAACGCTCAAGAATGCAGCTCTCGCAATCTCCTTCTTCGTCGCCTTTGGGTGTCGCTCTTTGACGGCATCGATTAAGGCCTTGGGCTTCATTCCTGGAATCGCGAGTTCCCGGATTGTCACTGCCATAGCTTCGATCTCACGAGCTTCTTTTCTTGCATTTGTCGGTTCCGCCAATATTTTGCGGGATCAGCTAGAACTTCCCGTCGGAACTCCGAGTGTAGAGCATGTCTGCGATCTCGCGCGTTACCCGCAGCATAATGTGCTCATATGACGGCATTATATCGAAGCGAGGACGCAAATACCGACCCTAACAGCACGTGCGGAGCGGCCGAGACTGCGGAGGTTTTCATCAAGCTCATTTTCACGCCCTCGGAGGGAATAACGGCCTACCGAAGAATTTTAGGTCTGCCCCCAAAAGGAGGGTCGGCCCCTGGAAGACAAAGAGCAGCAGCAGCGCGAGCCAGGGGGGAGTGTAGGCGTAATAGAGGACGTTCGATAACAAGATCGATGGCCACACAGTCAAGGCGTCGAAATCTCGCAACTGATTTTGGGAAGCGACACGGCAGGTAAGCGTGCCGCCCATAAAGCGGAAGCGCTCAAGAAGGCTTGAAAATCATCGGAGCAACCCGATTACTCGCCTGGTGCGCGAAACGCCGTCGAGGAGATGAATCACGTCAAAAGGGCCTCGTGAGGAGAAGACATCCCGCATAAGAGTGGCTAGGGTTGCCAAGGAGGAACAGGATCTCCTGAGCGCCTCGACGAAGCCAGATTTGAAAACTCGTAAGGGGGCCTGATCATGACTAAGGACCACAGTTTCGATCATTCCGATTGGTCGCCCGAGGAACTTCGCGGTGCGCTCGAGGCGGCAGGAGTCGCGCTCTGGTCCTGGCAGGTTGATACCGATGATCTTCATATGGACAGCCATGGCTACACACTATGGGACGTCACCAAAGAGCAGCCTCTGACCTTTGAGCGACTGTCAGAGAAAATCCATCCCGCAGACCGGGACAGGGTTCGCGCGGCATTCACGGCCACCAGAGCCGTGGTCGGCCCTTACGAGATTGATTTCCGCATTATCGTTGGCACGGATGTCCGCTGGATATCCGCACGAGGACGAGGAAATGATGCAGGGATCAAAGACCGAAAGATGACGGGTATCTTTCTGGACGTGACGGGCCGGAAAAACGCCGAGGAAAGCCATGAGCTTCTTGCGGGCGAAATGAGCCATCGGGTGAAGAACCTTTTGGCTATCGCCTCAGGCCTGACGCAGATCACCTCGCGAACCTCGGATTCCGTCGAGATCATGACAAAACAGCTTACCGGTCGCCTAACAGCACTTGGTCGTGCTCATGACCTCGTCCGGCCTTTGCAAAACGGGCAGGGCAATGCCGCACTGCTCGGCGACATCTTTACAGTTCTGTTGGCACCATACGACGATGATGGAGCGTTCGCGGGGCGAATCAGGGTCGCGGTCCCGCGTCTGGGTGTTGGAGAGACCGCCGCTACGGGGCTCGCGCTGGTTATCCATGAGCTTGCAACGAACGCCCTAAAATATGGTGCACTATCGTGGCCTGAAGGGACACTTGACGTATCTGGCGCGATCGTCAGTGACATTGTGGAAATCCAGTGGACGGAACGCGGTGGACCTGAGGTGAGCAAGCCGGACGGTCCGGGCGGCTACGGAAGCAAGCTTCTTCACCGAACACTAGCTGGGCATCTGGGTGGCAATCTTGAATACGACTGGTCGAAAGAAGGCCTGCTTGTCAAAATGCGGATCGATGGAGACCGGTTGTCGCGCTAATCCGTTTGTCCCTCGGCCCGAATGCTGTAAATTTCCGGCGCTTCTTCAGCATCTCTCAGTCCCTTGAAGGATGCGTGTCGAAGTTTGCCGTCGCCCGTCCACGCGCGATACTCAATCTCTGCGAGCAAGATCGGCTCGACATATACGACCGACTTTGCTTTCACGCGCAATAAGGGACGCTTCGTCACAATCGCATCGAGTTTTATCCGCAGTTCTCGAGCGACTTTACCTGTAAAACCTGTTCCCACACTGCCGACGTAGACGAGATCGTCCCCTTTTCGTGCGCCTAATAGGAGACTGGCGATGGCGCCTGGAGCCGAGGTGGACAGCTCGTACCCAATGACTACGAAAGTGTCGGACTGAACGCACTTGATCTTGCGCCACTCGCCGCCCCTGCCAGGCCGATAAGGAGCATCCAATCGCTTGGCAATTATGCCTTCCAGACCAAGCTCGACCGCGCTGGCGAACAAGGAAGCGCCGTCAGAGTGGAACATCTCTGAGAGCCTGATCGCTCCAGAGACGTGCTCCAGAAGGGGGTCGAGAAGCATACGACGCTCTTCCAGGGACAAGATTGAGATGTCGTGGCCGTCGAGGTAGAGCAAGTCGAATGCGTATAGCACGGTGTCTGTGGATATTTTCTTGCCGCCTCGTCCACCGAGGGATGCAACGAGCAGATTGAAATCACTCCTCCCTTGTGTGTCGAGGATCACGGCTTCTCCGTCCAAGATCATCGTCGCGGGCCCAAGTTCGAGCGCGGATTTTGCGATGCCAGGAAACCGGTCGGTCCAGTCATGGCCGCCACGGGTTAGCACTCGCACTATACCGCCCAGTTCGCAATGAACGTGAACTCTATAGCCATCCCATTTCACCTCGTAAGCCCACTCTGGACCTTCAGGTGGCTTGCTGGTCAAAAGGGCGAGACAGGGTTCGACTCGGGCTGGCATGGGGTCAAGTGGAAGCTGGGGCTGCGCGGGATCGCGCGATTTCCGTCGCTGTCCGCGAACAGGAACCTGCAAGACGTCCAAAGCGATTGATCGACGTTTGTCTGACGATGCTTTTGCCATCCGCGGATCACATCACGAATACCTTAAGGAAAGACCGGCAGAGGGGTAGGTGTCGATTGTGGGCATTTTATTAAGTTTGTTGGCAAAGACTCCTTATTCGTGTCCGACCCAAATCGTGGGGAGCGCGTTGACAATCCAACGAACCACGGAGGCGAGCATGTACCAGCGTACCGTTCTAGTCGTAGATGATGAGCCTTTAATTCGGATGACCCTAGCGGATTGCCTTACGGACGAAGGTTACGCTGTGCTGGAGGCATCGAATGTCTTGGAGGCTGTCGCAGTGCTCGGTCGGCATCGGATCGACGCGCTGATTACCGACGTCGACATGCCCGGGGCCCTAAACGGATTCGATCTTGTGAGATTGGTTGCCAGCTATGGGTCAGGGGTCGCCGTCATTGTAACCTCGGGTGGCCATACGGCTGCCGAAATCGAGGGAGAAAGGGTCTGTTTTCTGGCAAAGCCCTACCGGATGGAAACCATTCTGATTGAACTGGAGGGCCGGATGTTGGCAATCCGATATCCACCGTCTGCTTTGGCGGGCTGACGAGTTTGCAGACCTACTGGGTCTCAAGCTTGCGGTTGATCATAGCTAGCAAAGTATCCATGTCCTGCGCGAACCCTCTGATGCCTTCAGCGAGCTTCTCCGTGGCCATTGCATCCGCATTCATCAGCCAACGAAAACGCTTCTCGTCGATTGTTCGGTGCATGTCGGAAACGGGATTGTCTGGATAGAGTTTGCGAGTAAGTTCGCGGTTGTCTTGGGCGAGCTCATCTAGGAGTGCAGGGCTAACCGTGAGGCGGTCGCAGCCAGCGAGAGCTTCCACCTCCGCGGTGCTACGGAACGACGCCCCCATAACGATTGTCGCGATCCCGTTCGACTTATAATAGTTGTAAATCTCACGCACCGACAAGACTCCCGGATCCTCCTCTGGCCCATAGTCCTTGCCGGTCGATTTTTTATGCCAGTCCAGAATTCGACCGACAAAGGGGGATATCAGGTAAACGTGTGCGTCGGCACATGCAGCAGCTTGCGCCTTGTTGAACAGAGCGTCAGGTTGCAGTCAATACCCACACTTTGAAGATACTCTGCAGCTCTTATCCCTTCCCACGTCGCCGCGAGTTTGATCAGGATGCGATCGCGGTTAATTCCTCGCTCGCTGTAGCCAGCAATGATTTGGTTCGCTTTGTTGATCGAAGCCTCAGTGTCAAAGGAGAGATCAGCGTCCACCTCCGTGGACACGCGTCCAGGCACGAGTTTCGACAGCGCTTCTCCAACTGAAATTGCTAGCCTATCAGCGATCGCAGTGGCGACAGCCTTACCGTTGCCCGTCCTGTGTCTTCCCCAACTGAGTGCCTCGTCGAACACGTCGGCGAAGGCTGGTGTCCCAAGTGCCTTAAGGACAATGCTAGGGTTGGTCGTGCAGTCAATTGGCTTCAGACGCACAACGGCGTCCATATCTCCGGTGTCGGCGACAACTGTCGACATTTCGCGGAGCTGTTCGAGCTTCGATTGCATGCCAAATTCTCCAGAAGCCGGTTTGCTCGATAACCTGCCTCGTTGCAGGCTGTGCAGTACGATATACTACTTCAGCACCCCCAACTATCAGGCATCAAGACCCTGAACTGCGCTGGCACGGCATTGTTCCGCCGCTGTACCCACCGTTATGGCAAACACCGCACACGAATTTCTATGGGGACAATCGTGTATGCTTCAAAAAAGGACGACTATTCGAGATTGCGGCCAGTTGACTTAGCCATCCGCAATTGCAATCTCAATTTTGGGGAAGATTCATCTTGGGGCTGCGTTTCCGAACGCGGTGGGCGTATTTCATTCATGTCGGTACTGCTACGGACAATTTCGGCGTTTCCGACAGGTCGAACAACGAGTGAGCTGTTCGCGTTGCTCGACATCGACTTCGACCCGCGTAAGCGCACGTCGATATATGCTGAACTGTCGGCGCTCAGTGACGCTGGCAAGGTGAGCAAAGGACGTGACGGGCGCTGGCGACCAATTGCGACGGCGAAAAAGCATGACGGTGCACCATTAAGGACGAAAGAGCGCGATAGTACGGTTGCCGAGGATCAGGTGCTTCGTCCCGTCCACGCGATCTTTCGAAGCGCAGCTGCGAATGAGATCGCAGTCGATGCGACAGAAAGCGCTGTTTCCTTCGATCCCAACGCTCTTCTGCGATACTATCGGTCCGCCCTAAGGTCGGATCCAAGGGGAGCTATATCCCAAGTTGAGGACCGACACGCGGTGGCGTGGCAACTGTTTACCGGGCTAGGTCCACTGACGCCGGAAGACGGCCAGATCCTGACTATTTCGATCTTGCTGGAGGATCTGCCTGACGAATTCCGTAAAGCGCTCGTGAAACGTGAAGCAAATGAGCAGACGTTGGCTGTTGGATGGCCGATTGGAGTTGGAAAGAAGCAAGGTGTTCCCGTGATTTGGCCCGTAGGGCTAATTGGTGCGGAATGGAAGCGCTCGACGACACATCTTGAGATTTCGATCGACACCGACGACATCGTCACCAACCCTGATTGGATCAAGGGTGCTGCCCGAAGCGCGAATTGGAAAGAGGCGGGCCTCCGCGACGTCCTCACCCAAGCCGAGGGGCTTGGTTTTCGTCGGGATGAGTTCCTGTCCCGATTGAAAGAGGCGGTAGCTGGTACGTTTCGAGGAAGCATCTTGGGACAGCAGATGCGGATCGAGCTCGATCCCAATAGCGTCGGCGTTCATGATATCGCAGGTCTCTTCCTACCGACTGACACCACCTTCACCGCTGGTGCAGTTCGCGATCTTGATACGATCGCCACTTGGTCTCATGAAAAGCTGGCGAGCACCGCGCTTGCGACCATTCTTGGACTAGACGCACCAGCGCCGGTGAGGGCGACACCGGTGATTAATACCGGCGATCTGAACAAAGAGCAGATCGAGGCCGTCCGAAAATCTCTCACGGCCGCCCTCACGGTCGTTACAGGTCCCCCAGGTACCGGCAAAAGCCAAGCAATTGTGTCCATTGCTGCCTCGGTTCTCGCTGACGGCGGCAGTGTCCTGGTCGCATCTAAGAACCATCAGGCTCTTGATGCCGTCGAAAGTCGACTTGGTGGGATTGCTCCCCAATCGCCATTTTTGGTTAGAACTCTGGATCCAAATAGGGATATTGACCAATCGTTCGATCAGGTGCTCGGGCAGTTGGTTGGCGAGCCCACGAGGGGCGCCGCTGATCCCGATCTCGTCACGCGTTCAAGGCTTTCGTCGCTCGCGCAGAACCGGACGCGTGTTCTTGATCAGATCGATGAGCAGTCACGTCTACACGTTGCCATTGCTGAGCTATTGGAGCGGATTGAGGCCCAGGAGACGGCTACCGCTGCAGAAAGCCCACCGGAGATCGAGACCGATCCAACGCCCGGATTGTTTAGCCGTCTCTTAGACGCCTTGAATCGATTGTTGGGATTGCGCGAGAACGTAGGCAACGATGGCCTCGCAGGAGAGGATGCAACGCTTGCGACGCTGAAGCAACGCTTGGGGAAGCTTCGTGCTGAGCTAGCTACTACAGATATCAAAGGAGATCCCGTCGCCTTAACTCGGGAGATCGGAACGCTTGCCCGAGAATTTTTGCCGACGGTTCTTGCTTCTAAGGTCAAACTTGCCGAAAGCGACAGGCTTCGGCTCGGAGAAGAACTCGCCAACCTTCAACTTGCCCAAAGCTCTGGACCTTTGTCTCCGTCGCTCGCGGGCGACGTTGTGGGACATCGTCCGCTTTGGTTGGTTTCGGTACTTAGCGCAGCCAAACGCATCCCGCTTTCCGATAGTCTGTTCGATCTCGCGATTTTCGACGAGGCTAGTCAGTGCGATATTGCATCGGCGCTTCCGATCTTGGCTCGGGCGAAACGCGCCGTCGTTGTCGGCGACAATCGACAGCTATCATTCATCAGCCAGCTTGGGATCGCTCACGACCGAAACCTGATGCAGGCGCAGGGTTTGCCAATCGCGAAGATGGGACGGTTCGCGCAGAGCCGTCGGTCACTCTTTGATCTGGCAGACCTGACACCCGGCGCCGCAAAAGTAATGCTGCGTGACCAGTATCGGTCAGCGGCTGATATCGTGGGATACATCAACGAACAGTTCTACGGTGGCCAGCTTCGTGTGGCTGGTGACCAGGATGGACTGAAGGTTCCTAAGGGTACGAAGCCCGGAATTGCCTGGACCGACGTACCCGCACCGACGGCTCCGATGGTTGGCAATGTGAATGCGTCGGAGGTGAATGCAATCACCAGGCACCTTCGAGTGCTTCTGGAAGAGCAATCTTATGCCGGATCAATTGGCGTGATCGCGCCGTTCAGGCCTCAGGTTTACGCGCTTGAGCAAGCAATCCATGCGGAGATCGGTCTGGACCTTCGAATGAAGGCTGAGCTTCGTGTTGGGACCGTCGATAGTTTCCAGGGTCAGGAACGGGACCTTATCCTCTTTTCACCGTGTCTAGGGCATTCCAGCGCCATGAGCGCGGTCTCCTTCGTCCAAAAGGACTGGCGTCGTTTGAATGTTGCCATTAGCCGGGCGAGGGCTGTCGCATATGTGTTCGGCGATCTCTCCTATGCCCGATCTGGGAAGGTCCGAAGCCTTCAACGACTTGCCGCAGCGGCCACGGAGCCGAAAGGTCGGGTGGGTGAGGGTACCTTCGACAGTCACTGGGAGCGAATTGTCGATGCCGCCCTCAGGAAGCGCGGCTTGAACCCAATCCCTCAATACGAGGTCGCTGGGCGTAGGCTGGATTTCGCACTTTTTGGGGATGGCAACATCAAGCTGGATTTGGAAGTCGATGGCCGCCATTGGCACACTGACACCGACGGCAAAAGAAAACTCGGTGATCACTGGCGTGACAGCCAACTAAGAGCCCTTGGCTGGACGGTCCAGCGTTTTTGGGTGGATGAACTGGAAAGAGACTTGGAGAAATGCATTGAGCGCGTCGCAGAACAACTTTCGTAGATCGCGGCGGTACACTTACATCGCCTTGGCGCTGGGAGTAATCTCAGTCGCAGCAGTGTGCGTGGCGCTGGTCCAAATCGATGCATTGGAGCGTGAATACGGTGGAATCCGTACTGATATTCAGCGGTTCAACGACGAGCACACGGAAGCGATGGGGCGACGTGATGGATTGCTCTCCGAAATTTCTCAGCGTGGCGTAGAGGCTGACGGCATCCGCAAGTCGATCGCAAACCTAACAGCCGCCCGTGATCGCCTGGTCGCCGAAATCAAGCAGAAGGAAGCATCCTTGGCCGAAAGCGCCGAGAGGATGCGCACCGAACAAGAGCAGGCCAAGGCGGCGTCGGACACAATTGCGGCGGCGGCACAAGCCGAGACAAAATTGGCACGCGTGCGGGCAGGAATCGCTGAAGGCGAGCGCCAGATTTCGACCAACCAATCGAAGATTGACCAGACGAATGCCGATATCTTGCAAGGGGAGACTAGAAAACGGACCGCCGAGGAAGCACTTTCATCTGCTCAGAAGAGCGTTCGAGACCGCGACGTCGATGTCGCTCGTCTGAACAGTGAGATTGATGGCCTGGATGAAAAGCGGCGGGAGGTTTCGGGCCTCGATGCCAGGCAAACAGAGTTGGCGGCGCAGATCGCAAAACTGACAACTGAGGTAGCTGACAAGCAAGCCAGTTCTCGTGAATTAGATACTGACCTCTCGAAGTTGCAAGATCAGGTTTCAAAGGCAAAGGCCTCTGCGGCGAAGGCGGACGCAGATGCGGCTCTTTTGGAAACCAGTAGAGCTGATCTTTCTAAGGAAGTGCAAAAACTTGAGAGCCAGAAAGCCAGCTTGATCGGTGATGTCACCAGTTCGACGTCTGCTGCAGAACGCGCACGGTCCGAAGCTGCAGCGGCGGAGGGACGGACCAAGGCCGCCCAGGACGCTCTCGCGGAGGCAGAGAAAGAGTTACCGACCCTCAGGGCCCAGTTGCGCGAACTTCAATCGGATATCGCGGTTACGACGACACAGCGTGATGCGGCGAAGTCTGAACTGGTCACGTTGCAAGTCACCCAATCGAAGCTTGGTGTAGATCGAGCGGATGTTGATCGGGCGTCTTCCGAGAAGACAATCCTGCTTGAGGCCGTTCGTGGACTTTCCGACCGCCATGCGGAGGTACGCAAAGAGCTTGAATTGGGTCAGAGCGACTTGAACACGCTCAAAGCCGAATTGGCTGACTTGAACGGGCGGAAGGGGGCGCTCCTACAGGAGATCGCTGCACTTTCCGAGATTAAAACACCAAAGCTTGTCGAGGCGGCCCCCGATGAAAAAACGCTAAACCCTGTTGAGGCGGCTCCTGATCAAAAAAGCCCGGAAGCCCAATCGAATAAAACAGAACTGCCTGCAAAGCCGTAATCAGAGAGTCTCGCAATGCTGACTGCAAATATGTTGATACTGCTTTTCGCTGCTTTTGCCGTGGTCATCTTGATCGGTGTGCAGACGAGCTTTGCCGTGCTTCACGACCGCGTGGTGACCGCCGCTGGTCCGATGCGGTCGCTGGAGTCCCTGGAGACCGCTCTAACCGATAAACGTATGGCTCTCAGCGATATCGATAATGAATTGAGCGAGCGCCGAAAAGCCCTCGCCAACATCGCTGATGTGCAGGCGGACTACGATGCCACAAGACGGCAACTGGACGAGCTCAATGCAGAGTGGCTCCAGAAGGACGAGCGCCGAGACGAAATCCGAGCGATACGGGAGCAGATTGAAGCTGAGATAATCGAGAAGCAGGCGATTGACGCGGAACTCGCTTCGGCCAGGGCCGACTTGGACGCCGTGCATGATCGCCTTGCAGCCGCAGAACGCTTGTTTGCTCTTAATGATGAGATGAAGCGCGAGCAAGCAGCATTGGAAGCCAAGATTGCCGAAATGCGATCTGAGGCTATGGAATTGAAGGAAGCTCAGGAGCGCGTGCAGCGCTTGGAAGTTTTGTCACAAGAACTTGGGCGGGAAGTCACCCGTACCGAGGGCCTTCAGCAGGCCGCAGCGGCACAGCTTGCTCAGGTGCAGGAAACACTCGCCGCCGAACGACAGGCCACGGCAGTCGCGCATTCGGAGTTTACGCAGACTTCCGCGAGGATTGCCGCTGCCGAAGAGCGTGAACGGTCCATCGAGAACGATATCACGACATTGGAGCATCGCCGCTCGTCGCTAATGGCTCAGGTTGCTCGAATGGACGAAGACGTCGCCGAAGCGGGGGGCACGGATGCGCCAAGCCGCGAGGAGGCGGTTGCAGAGCGTCTCAAGGAACTGACCACTCTACCGCCGGTCCTTGCGCACATGCAGACCTGGAAGAAGCGGGCTGCCGAGAACGAAGCCGAGGCGGTGCAACGGGTATTGCAGCGACTGGATCAGAATGGCCTGCACTACGATCGACGCATTGTTTATGCCTTCCACACGGCGATGAAGACCAACGACACCACTCAGATGGCCGTCTTAGCGGGCATCTCTGGCACAGGCAAAAGCCAGCTCCCCAGACAATATGCGGCGGGGATGGGGATCGGGTTCCTGCAAGTTCCGGTCCAGCCTCGCTGGGACAGTCCTCAGGATTTGATGGGTTTCTACAATTATATTGAGAAACGATATCGCCCGACCGATATGGCCCGCGCCCTCTACCATTTGGATGTGCTGAACAATCCGACCAGCGAATTTGAGGATCAGATGATGATGGTCCTGCTGGACGAGATGAACCTAGCTCGGGTCGAATACTATTTCTCTGACTTCTTGAGTCGACTGGAAAGCCGTCCTTCCATCAATCGCGTGTCAGACAAATCTCTGCGTAAGGATGCGGAAATTGAGCTCGAAATCCCGATGCCGCGCGGAATGGACGCTCCCAGGATTTTTCCAGGATACAATCTGCTGTTCGCAGGAACGATGAACGAGGATGAAAGCACCCAGTCGCTTTCCGACAAGGTCGTAGACCGCGCTAACGTCCTGCGTTTTCCAGCTCCCAAAACAATCCGGACAACATCGCAGAAGGGTACGATTGCGGAACCCGAAGCACTGTCTGCCAAGCGCTGGCGTTCATGGATTAAGCCCGTGGCGTCGGTAGAAAACGAGACGGCCGTTGTAGACGGCGTTGATCGCATGGTCAGCGTAATGAAGGGCTTCAAACGACCCTTCGGCCACCGCCTTGGTCGCGCCATCATGGCTTACGTCGCCAACTATTCCGCCTTCGACCAAGCCGGGGATGTGCGTGTGCCCCTAGCCGATCAGGTCGAGATGCGCTTGTTGCCAAAATTGCGCGGTATCGAGGTTGAGGATGGCAACGACCACGCCTTTTCAGAACTCATGAGCTTCGTTGATGACAAGTTGAGAGACGACCAGCTCGCGCAGGCGATCGGTGACTCGATCCGTTCAGCGAAAGAAGGATCGGGCCAGTTCGTTTGGAACGGGGTGTCACGCTAATGCTCCACCTCGGTAGGCCTTGGGACCGCAAAGCTGTCGTTGACGCCAAGTTCGGGCCAAACGATTGCTTGGTCAGCGAGGTTCGGGGCGTGGCGCCGAAGAATGGAGGGCACTCCCGGCTTATGTCGGCTACGCTCCATGACGGGCCAATGGAGTTGATCCTTCATCCATACCCCAAGGGTGCAAACGGTCAACGCCCGGACCGGATTGGCTTTCCGGTGCGCCCGAGATCCGTGAAGGACATTGAGACTGAGGACGACATAAGGGCGAGAGAACTTCTTCGCCGCATGAACGAAGTCCTGGCGAGAGTGCAGGAGCTTGGTGAAGCACTCGAGGATCCGCTGCATGTATGGCCAAGGTTGCGCGATGCGTGGGGGCGGGCAGAGAATGAGGCGGACCCTCGAATGGCGGAGATCGTCCGCCAAGCGCAGGACGTTCTGCCTCGTTTGAAGGCACTGGAGCCACGGATCAGGCGTGTTCTGCGTCGCTCACGCGAACTGACGTCATTGGATCGCGTCCAGGAAATGGACCGTGCGTCCATGCGATGGCTGGTTCGCCAACCTGGTCGAACGATTGCTGAGAGGGCTGGTACAAGCCAACGTATCCTCGCGACTGTGCGGCGGGAGAATTTCGACACACCCGAGAACAGGGTATTGCATTCGTATTCCAAGCTGGCTTTTCAGGTTGCGCGTGAATGGATGCAGGAGCATCCGCGAGCCAAGACAAGTCGCCGATACGCCGAGGTCGAGAATTTTGGGCGTTTTTGTAAGACCTTCGCGGTGATGCTGGCTGATCTCGAGGTGAGTACGGCGGATGCGAGTGTCGTTCCGAACTACGTTCTGATGCAGGAACCAAGCTACCACGCGATTTATGAAGCGTGGCGTCGTCTTCTCGAAGAAGACAAGGTCCTTGATGACCTTTGGGCGTGGCAGGCTGAAACTTGGACGGATTTTTCGGTTCTCGCTGTTGTGTTGGCTTTAAGCGAGTTGGAGGAAGCCGAACTCGTCGCTCAATCGCCGATCGTCTGGCGGTCTGAAGCTTCTCTTGGCAGATGGTTTGAGCAGGATCGCCCCATTGCGGTTTTTTGGCTTAGGAATACGGGACGCATCGTCGAGGTGCAGTCCCGGCCAGTGGCCCCCGGGCGGTTGCTGGCTTTGACTCGTGCTCATGTCTCATTGCGTATCTCCGACATCCAAACAGGGGGGATGCCACGACGCGTCGCGGTCTGGACGCCGCATTCGATGGCGCGATTGGACCTCGGCGATGCGGTTCAGAAGGCCAATGAACGTTTGATCGAGGTGCAGCCATTTGGTCAGACCGAGGTCTTACGAAACGGCCTGATCCTTACACCCTCTCACGGCGAGTTCGAATCCCGACTTGCGACGGGTCCACGCACACGTGTTGACGGCATCGCGTTTGAGGCATCGGGTGAGGGGTTGCGACAGGGCTTGGACGCCATACGAGCTTTCGCTCGGGGCGAAATATACGCGAAGTCAGCATGAGGAAGCTTTGCGGCTACGATCTGAACGGCTGGCGCGATAGAGCTGCTAGGAACTGGGTCATACTTCCTGACGGCGAGGAACAGGAAACAGCGTCGGCAATCGTCGAGGGTGGCGTTTTCGGTGTGGTCGTTCAGACTGGAGCGAAGTCCGATGGCGGACTTGTGGGTGGCGCCCAAGCCGCCATTTCTCCTCATGGCCTTGGCACAGGTTGGGGAGAAATCGGAGGTTCGGATAAGCGGATCAGAGTCACTGAACTTCTTACGGATAATCCATCTGTTGGCTATTTGACAGCGGCCTTCAAGGGAATGTCATCCTTGGCGGGCTTTGGTGTTGCGAGCTTGGATGACCACGCCGAAACCGGAGAACTGCTGCAAGAACACCTTCTCACTGCCCTACGAAAATCGAAAATTTCAACACCCCTGCTTGTCTGGCGATCGGTGTTGGCGACACTTTCCGCAATTGAGGACGGCTCCATCCTGGAAGGGCAGACGGTCGGCGTGATTTCGCACGTTGCCGACGGTGTGACCGTCCAGCGGCTTCGTATCCGACGGGAGAAAAGTCATGGGGATACGGTGTTGGCCCCGGAACGCAGATCTGTGGGTAGACTGATAGAATCCGATTGGGGCTATCGCGGATTGGCACGACGAGCGGAGCAAGCGGTTTTGGCTGCGTCATCCAAAGGTCGCACCGATCACCTGACTTGGGCGCATGCCAACGGTCGGCTTGCGCTTGGCATCCCTGCTGAAGCTGAGGTTCTTCGCCAAAGCAACGGGGACTGGGAGGTGCTCAGACCGCCCGCGTCGCTGAAGTTTGACGGTTTGTCTGAACTTCCGGACCTGAGTGACGATGTCGCAGGCTGCGATATCGTTTTGGTTGAAACTTTATCTGAAAATGCCGTAAGTGCCGCGTTCCATTCGGCGGTTTTGAAAAGTGCAGGCCGCGCTGTGAAAATTTTGGCCGGAGGGGCGGTGGCGGAGGGGGCTCTGTTCGCAGCGCGGCGCCTCAGCAGACGCGATCCCATCTACTTCGACTTCCTGCCGCAGATATCGACGATCGTTCAAGGCCGTGATGCTGTTGAGAGTTTTGATCTTGTTGATCCCGAGGAGACTCTTCCAGCGGGCGAAGTCTATCGAAGCCCTAAGCCAGCCCGGCTTGCGATCCAGGCGGGGCAAGATCGGGTTTCGATTTTCCTGAGAAAGGAAAACGCCGAATTTCCTCGAAAAGCCGAGGTGAATATAGGCGTAAAAGTTGATCAGACCGTTCCTGTTGAGCTTTGGGTCGAGCAAAGCCCAGCCTCGGGTCGTGCCCAAATCCTGGTCCACTCAAATAAGCTAGGGCACCACTTTCACGTAAATTGGGATGGTGCGACAGAGCTTAATCAGAGTTGGGATAGCCTGCTGGCGGGGTTCCAGCGACCTGCCCCGACTATCCCAGGGCGGCTCGTGCTTCCGTGTGGGATGGATGCCTGGAACGACAGCCCCCGTGGCGAAGGTATGCTTACCCTCCTTGAAAGGAATGTGGATCGAGATGTCGTTGACTGGACGTCCCTGGCAAATCGCCTTTCGGCTCGTCCCGGCGGCAAATACGCAATATCAAGTGACGGAGCGATCCCACCAGAAGTCGGTGCTACCGCGATCGCACAGCTGGATCAGCTGGTCGAGAGGGCCGTTGACGAAGTCCGGCGTGGGTTGAAGGGTCAAGATGTTGGCACACAGTCATTCAGGTTTCTTACTTGGCAATTCCGGCGATGCCCAGTTGAGGTTTCTGGTTGGCTCATGGAGGCTTGGGATAAAGAGGTGCGGGGACACCCTATCTTCACGCACGGGTCTCACTGGAAGCTCGCGTATCAAGGCCTCGGACGTGTGGCCAGCAACAGAAACTTAGAGCTTCAGGCAATTCACAAGGTTCTGGGCAAAACTATCGACACATGGAAATGGCAGAAGGAAACCGCTGCAATGGCGTTTCTCCTATCACGATCGGAAACGGCGCCGAAGCTCCTTTCTAGAAAGGACGTCGAACGTATCGCCAAACGCGTCCTCCGCGAATTCGAAGAAAATCTGGGGTCCACCTACACCAAGTTCCAATACGCCCCGATGTTGTTGGTGGGTTTGTTGCGCTGGCGTGTCGTGGAGCCGTTCGCGTTAGTTGAAGGCCAAGACCCGACGGCCGACAAATTGGTAAAAGCGGTCGAGAAAACGATCGCCGATCTCCGTCATCGAGACCGTTCAAGGCCGTTGACCAAGTTTGGGCGTATTCTTGAGCAGGTTCTTGAAGAGCTGCGGGGCGAGGGGTCGAACCCCGAGCTTCTGCTGGATATTTATGGAGGTGCTGACGAGGGTTGACGTGCGTGCCGTTAAGTAAAGTCTCTTTCCTTGAATGAAACTTAAAGTTGCGTATAGTCAGGAGGCGCTTCAGGAGCTCGGCCATCGCAAATATCCAGAGTCATCGTCATCTCCCGGTTTTATGAATCGGAGCCACAGATGTCCGTCCGGTTCCAAAAAATAGAACTTTGCTCGGGAGCGCATACGAAACCAGAGCCAACGCGTTATCAGCTTTTACGGACCATTAGCTCCGCCGGATGCGATCTGAGACTCAATCTTCGTTCGGGTACCAGCGTCCTTAAAGAAGCGACTGGAGGAAAAGGTCTCGTTGCGAACTTTTTCCACGCACTGCCGCACTGCCTCAAACGCCTCATCAACTTTGCCGAGCGCGGCAGCCGAAAATTCGTTGATACCCTCTCGCACACATATCCGTCTGACCGCGAACAACACATGATAAGCGCCCTCGGTGATGAACAGATCTTCTGGATTGACGTGTTCGTCTTTCCTAAGACGTCTTTGAATGTCTTTCTTTACCACATCGATTTTTTTTAGCACCTCAAGCGGGATAAGCAGCGTTTCTGGGACAAGGTCGTCCGAAAATACGGTATCAAACAGATCGCCGAAGACACGACCTCTGTCTTTTTTCGCCACCTCAGGCATATCAAGTGCATATGCAACGTAAGCCTGACCAGCGCTTTGAGCATCAATGCGCTTTTCCTTCGGTTCGTCAGCGAATTGATTGGTTTTCCGCTCGTAGAAATAGCCTTTCGCCAGAAGAGCTTGCTCGATTTTTCGCTGGATAAGCGTGTTCGCGCGAAGGTCGCGGCTTTTGATTGGGGTTTGGCTGTTCGTCGTCTCAGAGACCTTGTGACCGACCGACTGCTCTTTTGCCTCTATTATCCGGGCAAGCAGGAGAACGTCGGACACTTTCTCGGGATCCTGCCTATAGGCTTCGAAAAGAGCGTTTGACGTTTGACCGCCATTCACAATTTGAATTCCCTTCAGCGACACGACTGGGCCACGGCTGCCCTTCGCGTATGAGAACGAGGAGCATGTGATCGTCAGGCCGTTGTTCAGGTACCAAAAAAGGTGCCTATCATCAGAAAGCGCAGTGGAGATGATTTCTTTGTTGATAGCATTCTTGCTGGACAGGTAAATTCGAACATTCTCATCAAAAATTGGAGTGTACACGGCAGTCTCATCGTCGGGCTTACTTATGAGCTTAACCAACTCCGAAGCATCAATACTGCATATTAAAGCACGGACATTTCCATCCGTGCGTTCGTAATAGTCCTTGTCGATAATCTTTATGTCGCGGTCAATCGACGGCTTTTGTGAAGATACGAAGAGGTCGATAACTTCATCCAGACCATAGTGATGCTCTCGAACTCCATTGTATTTTTCTAGAGCCTTGCGCAACCGCTTTTGTTCATCCGAAATTATAGTTGCGGTGTTGGAGCAAAAGTGAATCTCAATAGAAGGGTTCTTTTTTTGTAGTGCTTGCCAGGCTTCCTTAACTTTCTCCCAGAGGACAGGATTGCAGGTTTTCGCCATTGCCTCGTCTTGGTCTAACAGGTCACTGACAAAAGAAAGGATTTTGTCGATCTCGCTCCCCGGGAAATTGTTCTTCGATTTTGCGAAGTCCGTCGTGTACTTGAACTGAAAGATATGGATGATATTTTTTCCATCTCTTTCATCAACGTAAAGGGCATCGACACCCCGATCATTGGAACCGTCAGTGATGGCGTCGTAGGCCTCTTCCTCGGTAAGGTCGAGGATGGTCGAGACCATCAAAGGCATAAACGCTTTACTTGAAACGTCAATTCCAAGCTCATCACTTAACCACTCATCGACCTTATGTGTGACCGTGCTGAAGTCAATGAGTGTCGCCATCGGTGCTCTCCGAGATGCTTGTTAATTCATCTCGTCCTTAGCATTGGATTTTTTGTTGTACCAGATCATACAGTTGGAATGGCACGGTAAAAAGATGCACAGACATGCGTGAGCGAAAGGAGGGGTCGCGGGGCCTATGCTTATAGAACCGCGGTTCGTTTCCGAGGGGCCGCCACCTACTTCGTCCGAATTTGACCAAGGCCGTGCCTCCAAGCCAACTTTGAACGCTTGGCGGCTGCATATTCCGGAGCGACCATCAGATAGTTTTCCGGAAGATCCCACTTCGCCCGATACTCGTCGGGTTAGAGTCCGTAGTGAGAGCTGATGCCGGTTGAGGGACCGATACCTCCTTCCGTCTTCGAGGCAAATTAGGAACTCGTCGTTAAAGGCTTTCGGATTGAGACCGCTGGCTTCGGGTTTTCGTACTGATGACGTCTCTTTCAATTTCGAGGGTGAACGCGTACGCCGCGACAACTCCCTCTATAAAGGCGACCAAACGGTCGGGCGGACGAACTTCATCTGCAATCATTCCTGCCACGCAACCCGCCACCAATCGAGAGGTGCGGGTTAATGAAGTGGCAACTATTACCCAAGCGTTTTCTGGGTCGACGATCCGGTGGGATGCAATTTTTGTGAAGGTGTCATACTTGCTTGACTTGTGCATTCCGGTCTCGTGACCCGATCAAGTTTCCCATCTTCGGTGCTGATATAATCCACCGCCACTGCGCCCCGCTTAGTTCTATAAAAGGTCTCGATGGTAACCTGAAGAAATTCAATTTGGGAAATCTCATTTTAGAACGCGGCGAATTGCTAACGAGAGACCTGAGGTTGTCATCTTGTCCAAAATAGCCCACATGCAATACAATATCAACGCACAAGACCAATTCACTGACTCATAGAAACTTGTTAACGTAGGTTCAAAGAAGGAAAGAGCAAATGGTCCGTTTTGTTAGGCTATCCTTGCATAAAGTTTCAGTCGCAGTGCTGGCTTTCCTAACTTTACAGGTCGGACAGTCTAGATCTCAGGTTGACGATGATGCTTTCCTTGCCAGTCCGCAAGGGAAAGCTCTAGTTATGATCACTGTTCGAGGCCAAACGGGCGACGGACAGGTTGATTCTAAGCAGGGAACTGCATTCTTCATCTCGAAGACCGGCTTCGCGTTGACTGCAGCTCACCTTTTCTTCAGCAATAATGACCCCCTTGTAAAAGTTGACGAGCTGTTTGCTCCCGATGGAACCCAACATATTGCTGGGGCAATTGGTTCGGCGGGTGACAGTCCCAAAGCTTTCACGCTTGTAGAGTTGGATGAAAAGAGGGACATTGCATTAATCCGCTTGCTTGGACCCGTGACCAATCAACAATTCCTAAACATCTGCGATTCCACTCCCGCTGGCGCAGCATTGATAACGGTAGTCGGGTTTCCTAAAGCCGACGGCCCCGCATTTTTCCGCATCAAGCGAACCTCTAATCTCGTTGGAAAGAGATTGCCATTCGACGAAACTCTTGAAGTCGGGATGGGGGGGGCTCCCATCTTGAATGAGGAGGGGGCGGTTTTCGCGATTGCGGTACCGGGTCTAAAGGGCAATTTTAATGATAAAAACTACGGGGTTCCTATTCGTTTCCTTTCCGAGCAAGCGACTTCTGGTGAAGCAACGATGGATTGCAGTAGCAACTCAGCTACACAATTAGAGCCTAACAAAGAAGATCAAGCCAAACTAGAAGAGTTGCTGCGCGAGGGGGAGATGTCGATCGGCCGTGATCCAGCGACAGCAAAAGATAAATTTGAAGAAGCTAAAGTCCTCGACCAATCGTCTTGGAGGGCAAACTACAATTTGGCAAGGATTGCGTTCGATCAAGGAGACTATCGGACAGCTCAAGACCTTATTGGCCTCGCTATTAAACACCATCCCACTGATATCACCATGTATATTGGTTCCGCGCTCGCAAAAGAAGGCAACAAGGATTTCGTAGGCGCAGAGCAGGATTATCAAAGGATTATAGAAAGCGTGCCTTCTGATCGCTTCATCGCTAAAAACGCACTTTTCTCATTAGGTCAAATCCGTCTGCGCATCGCGATGCAATTTCCCGAAACAAAACACGCAGATAATTATTTAGATCACTCAGAAGAAGACTTTATAAAATATCTTCAAACGGGTACATTACCGCGATATCTTGCGTGGTACCATCTGGCTTGCATAAAAGCTTTCAGGGGAGACAGTGCAGGTGCTAAAACTTTTATTTCGAATGCTTGGCAAGCGGTTTCATCGGATCATTATCAGTACAGAACTGATCCAAGTTCCTATTTGACGAAATTGCTTGACGCAGAATTAGTGAAAAATGAAAAACCAGGTGACGCGGTTCAGTGTCTCAAGTTAAAAGCTCTCGCTGCGAATAAAACGATCCAAACAAAACCCTAAATTTTTATAATCAGCCGGAAGACAGTTTACTTCGGACCGCCGCCGTCGTGATTAAAGCTGCAGCCTGGATCTGGGCAAGCAACAGCTAACGAACTATGGAAAATAGAAGGACTAATTAACAGCGTTGTTACCATTAGCCTGCGTACGAACTTCTTGAGGGCCATATTTGTATCTCCAAGCGATTACCAAGCTGTAGCGAACCTATTTTACAGAATTCGGGCAAAAATACATCCCTCTTTCCCGCTTATCGCCTGTTCGCCAAATATTTCAGCGTTCGTTACGCGTGGCTAAACTGATGGTAAGGGCAGCCGCCTGCCCAGCGTATTAGAGCATCCGAATACATTTTCATTTAGAAGTTCAGTTGGAATGTAAGACCTGTAATGAGTGTCTGTGAGCGAACGTTACATTTGTCGCAATCAATACAAAGTACTAGGAAACCCGTAAAATCACAGATTTGATACTTATATTTTTTAACTGATATATAGGAGGAACACCTATGCGCATATCCCGCAGGACGCTTCTTGGGACAATTTCAACGTTTCCGTTATTATATAGCACTCCAACTACATTACTCGCCCAAGTGGAAAATTTCGATCAGGCTTTTAGTGCTCTTCAAAGGAACGAAAGCTTGCTGGAAACCATCAAGATGGCTGGTCTCGAAAGGGAAACGGCGGTCCAGGCACGAGGTACGGTAAACTCTCGCAAAAGAGACACAACTCGCGAACTCTCGCCAAAGGCCTTAAAGCTAATAGTCACGTTCGAAGTTAGCAGTGAAAGCGTTTATGAGAAGAAGTACCGCGGCGTTATCAAGCCCGGAGGTGCCTCCGGCCCGACAATAGGTATTGGCTACGATCTAGGGTATGTAACGGAGAAGATTTTCCGGGAGGATTGGCAGGCCTACCTTTCTGAGGCCGACCTACTTAAACTCTCATCAGCCTGCGGTAAAACCAAGACGGCGGCTACCGCAATATTGGGTCAATTGAGTGGAATATCTATCCCTTTTGACGTCGCGCATGAGCAATTTTTAAAAAACGTTGTTCCAGTTTACATGGCTGCCACGACTGGCGCACTGGCAAATACTGGAGAGTTAAGTGACGATTCGCTCGGAGCGCTTGTCTCGCTTGTATACAATCGAGGCCCAAGTTTCACAAAGACCGGTAAAAGATACCGTCATATGCGGAACATAAAAAACCACATGACCCATAAGCAGTATCAAAATATTTCTAAAGAATTTGAGGAGATGAAGGTGCTCTGGCAAGCGCCCGACGTAATCGGTGTAGCAACTCGGCGTCACCTTGAGGCGTTGCTGTTCGAAGAAGGAAGGGCATGAAAGCGCGATCGTTATATATCTTTTTAGCTGCACTCTCTGCAATTTTGGTGCATCCCGGTCCGGCCGCTGCAGTCCGTCATGCTGCTATAATCAGCTTTTCCCAATACCCGTGGGCAGACCTACCGGGTGTAAGGGCAGATCGCAATATCATTATGCCCATACTTGAGGAAGACTTTAAAGTAACCCTATTCGGTGACAATCTTAGGTCAAAAAAGGAGTTTCGACGGGCTTGGTTTGCTTTTGTTGAGACTATTATGCCGCAAGATGATGTGGTTGTTTACTACTCTGGGCATGGAATTGATGTGGATGGGGCGAATTTTCTAATTCCATTAGATTCAGAAGCACCAAACTCAAGTAATATAAAGTTGGAATACCTGAAAGATGACTTTATTTTATTGCGAACGTTGATAGAAGAAGTGCAAAATCGGGACCCGAGGTTATCCGTATTCTTGTTGGACGCATGCAGAACTAACCCATACGCGAGCAGAGGAGCCGGACTGTCGCGCAAAGGGCTACGTCCCGAAGCGATTGAGCGCTTTGGAGGTTATTTGATTGTGTTGTTCTCGGCTGAATTCAATCAAGAGGCTCGCGATAGCATGCCCAATGGGGATGTGAATGGTGGTTCGCCATTCGCATTAATGTTTGCGAAACTTTACAAGGACGGCAAGCACCTATCTCTCATGGCTTTTTTTCAGCTTGTAAGCGCGGCTGTTCAAGAGGCTGTGGAGCCGGAAGATCAGCTTCCGACTATGCAGGGGATGGTTCCGCCGAATTGGTGTTTCGCTGAATGCAAAGGTGTGCCTGGTCAACAGATTGTCATTGCGCCCCTTTCTCGCTCGGCGGGACGGGAAGAAACAAGACGAATTGTAAGCCAACAAACAGACATAAAAAATATCTCTGCCGGAATTAGTTCGGACACAATGATTAACGATGCTATAAAAAAATTGGGAAATGTAGTTTTTCTCGGAAAATTGTCTGAACGGGGATGCTCAGCGAATTCGGCAAGTAACGATGTTCCGTTTGGGTGTGAATTCTTGAAACAGGCGATGTCGACGGTGTCGGGCCAAGGGGCCGCAGAAGTTTTCAATCGAGCACCCCGGGCTATTTATGATGTGAATATTCGGCGGTCTCCACCGAAGGTAGAAGGGAAGAAGGCACACTATGACTGCAGTGTTCGGATTCTGCGGCAAGGTGAAATTGTTCAATTGAAAGCGATAACTGGCTACCAATATGCCGACGATACCTTTCTCTGGGGCGTAGTGGACGCGCCTCAGCTCGACCGATGCAAATGAAATGCAAGTCTTGAAACGTACTTCAGCTAACTGAATTTGGCTTGTGAGGTTCAGGATCTGATGTGAGTCATTGGTAAAAATGGGTGGGCACTCGACATGAGAATGTGTTTGAATTCGTGAAAACTGCACCTCTCATGATCTGCCTCGCCTGGCCAGGTCCGATAATGAATGTTATCGGACACCTGAGCCCAAAATCCTAAATCCGAGGCTTTTGAACCTAAGGGGCGGTGGGTTCCGCAGTTTCCGACGATAAAGCTAGCGGCCGACGCCAAAGGGAATTGACATCCTCGTCCAACGCTCTTCGCGCCGTCCTGTTTTCCCTTCTTTCGGCGCTACAGTCGCGGGTAAGGAGGGCCGTCGCCTCAAAGATCGATTCAACATGTTGAGAGCTGGATTCGCTTCTCTGTCTCAAAACATTAATATACTTAGCAATGTCTTGGCTGGTCTAGCGACCAAATCTGTTTTTCCTTGAGAAAGACCGCGGAGGTGGATTTACACGACAAGTGTTCGGCATGCGGAATATTGACGACAGCAATCCATATGGCGGCTTCACTCACCCAAACCCTTTTCTCCGGGTTTTTGAGTTCTCGTCTTATGGGCCACGAAGATTCTATCTTTGAGCACATTGGATGCCTTAAACGTCACGACGCGGCGACGCGATATCGGCGCTTCCTCTCCTGTCTTTGGATTCCGGCCAATCCGCTCGTGCTTGTCTCGCACGTTAAATGTGCCGAAAGAGGAGAGCTTCACCGTTTCGTCGCGGTCGAGAGCGCTGGAAATCTCGTCTAAGACCAACGCGACAAGCTCAGCGGATTCGGTCCGCGACAGGCCTACCTTACGGAATACTGTTTCCGCCAGCTCCTGGCGGGTGATTGTTTTGACATTCATCTGGCGTTCCCGCTGCATGATTCATGCCTTCCCGGCATAAACGCTTCATAAGTCTTATTAGGAAGGGGATCACGCACGCTGTATCAGTGCTAAAAGTAACGGTTTCCCGATACACGTGGTTTCGAGCTGCTCGCACACGCGATCATTGACCTGGCGGTTGGCTCAAGCCGATAGGAGGTGAATGTTGACAGCTCTCGGACCTTTGCCCGTCCGATCCGGTTCGGTGTCTAACGAGATTTTTTGGCCCTCACGGAGCGCCTCGACCCCAGACGCCTGCAACGCGGAGACGTGAACGAAGATGTCCTTCGCTCCATCGTCTGGTGTGATGAAACCGAAGCCCTTCTCACCATTGAAAAACTTTACTGTGCCGCTCGTCATAATCCCCCCTGAGCTTGGACTACCCGACAACATGCAATCGTCCGGGGCCTGGCGCAACTGGTTTCACCGAGATTTGACTGCGATTCCGGTCAATTGGCCGTCCTCGCGCAGAAGCACGAACGCGGCATTAGGTAGCTTCCGCCCTTATGTAGGTTAGCCGTTGATCTTGAAAGTGCGAGCCGCGATTCTGGACTTTCCGGCTTGCTGGAGAGTGAAGACTGCTTCACCAAAAATCTCGCGGCGCCTTCGCGTCCGCGCTTCGATTGCCAGTTTGACTTCGTTTGCGGTTTCCGACGTCTGCCGTGGGACTGATGCCTCGTTCTCCACCATATCAATGAGCAGATTTCGGAGCACTCCGTTTTCTTCCGTCAGACGACGCATATCAGCGCTGACAGGGGAGGTCGATAGTTTGCGAGCAATCGTCGCGTTGATATCCTTTTCCACAAGACGCGTTGTCGCGGCAAGGAAGCGAGCGATGAAAAACGTGCAGATGATAATGGACAGCGAAATGGACAGGTACAGCATATTCGAACTCCGATCGTCACCCTGAGATCGTGTTGCCGTAGACCACTTTCAATATGCACCGGCCAAAGCGCCCATCGATTGCTATCGACGGGGGAGCTTCAATGCATCGGCGGCGAAATTGAGCCGCTCATTCGATTGCCAAGCAAACTGACGGGGCTGCTATTCCCGCCCGATCGATCAATGTGCACATAAATATCTACAGAATTGTAGAGAAAAATACGCATGCTACTTGGGGGCGGGGATTGGCCAACCAGAGATATCTGGCGCTTCGATCTCCATCTGATCAGGAAGTTTTAACCGTTTTTCTGAAACGCTCGAAAATTCTTTCCTGCTATTTAAGCGCGAGGAGGATCAGTTGATGCGTTATCGAAAGTTTCAGACTAGGTCGGAACGTAAGATTTTTCTGGCAAGCCCTGCCTTGATCGTGGGCCTTGCAGCTGTAGGCGTAGCTGCAGTTTACAGCCTCGGCGGTGTTCATGCCCTGACCGCGACGGCAAGTGGTTGCGTCGTGAAGGGCAACATCTTGATCAACAGCCGGGAAAAAATATTCCATGTTCCGGGGCAAGTGGATTATTTGTCCACGAAAATTAGCCAGGAGTATGGAGAGCGGTGGTTCTCTTCGGAAGCGGAAGCTCTAGCAGCAGGCTGGCGGAAGGCGAGAACGTAATCCTCTCGATTAGACGGCGAACAGATCGTTCGTCTTGCTTGGATGACTGCCAAGCCCACCAACTTCTGTATAGCGAGGAAGAACCGTCATCCGATCGACAGGGAGCGGCCGCTGAAGCTTCTTGGCCTCTTTCCAAGGGGCGGTCATCCAGATTTCACATTCTTCCCTAGTTGTCAGCAGCACCGGCATTGCTTTGGGGTGAATTGGCTGCACGATGTCATTCGGGCTGGTGGTCAAAAAACCATAGAGGTCGTGTTCGCCCTCCCGAGGCGCCTTGATCGGTCCACGTGCGCCAATCCATTTCGTGTGGATACCAGCAAGCGCGAAGACCGGTTGATTTTCATTCACGACGAACCACCGCAGAGGTTTCTTTCCGGTTTCTGGATCGGCGTCTTGTTCGTACTCCGAGAACGCAGTTGCCGGGACGAGGCATCGGTTTGCAACGCCGAGCCATTGCTGCCAGTGCGGAATGAACGTCTTCCTGACGTTCGTCACGCCGCGATCGGGCTTGCCGTCGAGATGGACATCAGGGGTCGGCATTCCCCAAGTCGACATCACAAACTCACGTTCGCCTTCCGTGTCGATACGAACTATGGGACCGGGTCTATCCGGGTGAACGTTCACCGTAGGCGGCAGATTGCCCTCGCGATATCGGGTGATGTCGATAAAATCCCTGATGGCTTGCTGATTGGACGTCACATTATACAAGTTACACATGGCGGTCTTCGTCCTCACGGCAGGCTGCGGTGCCATCCTGTATCTTCAATTCAACCTCCAAGTCTCACAGGGGCTCGGTTAGTATAGTCTGAAAATTCAAAAATACGCTGGTCAAATCGGCCAACCGAAAGGTGGGGGCATCGGCGCCCGCCACTGCGGTTCCTAATAAGGACACCTGTCCCAGTCGCTCATTTCGTCAGCGGGCTGTTAGGGACTCGACCGCTGTGATGGATCGGATTATCGCCTCCTTCTGCTTGTACTGGGTCCTCGTTATTAGCGGACTGTCCAGAACGTGCCGGGGGGAAGCTTCCGTCCTGACTTTCGACGCTTCCCTGGTCAGGCAGTGGTTGCGGATCTAAATCAACACTTGGCGGTTCTGGCTTCCATGTCGGTGAAGTCGGGTGCTGGTCCTTGAGGTCATCGTTTTTTTGTTCGGTCATAGGAATCTTCCTTCAACTATCGCTAATTTTGTGAAATCCACGCGACTAACCTTGGAACTCACCGTCATTAATGTCTCGGTCTTTACTGTTGATGTCCCAATCCTTGGCCGCAGGTTTTTGACCGGGAGGCGTCTTGTTCAGGGTCGCATCGTCCGAACCTGTAATCACTCGCGGCTTCGCGCTGGCGACCCCGTTATTGTCGCTGCTCGTGAGCCCGCGGGCGTATTGACCTTTCGCGTCGCCCCGTACTGTCGAAAGCGGCGTCTCGTTCTTCTCAGAAGGCATCACTTATCTCCCTTTGTCTTGCCCGCATCCGTAGCTTTGTTGCGATCAGGATCCTTGAGATTTTCACTTGCTGCATCGCGATCCGTATCCGGATCGTCAACTGCGGGAAGGTAGCCCCGCGGGCGCGTTTCTTCCGGGCCTTCCCATCTGGGGGACTGGTCGGTCGTACCTGGTATGCCGGGTTTAGGTGATTTCTGTTGCATGTCGCATGTCCCTGTTGGTCCGTAGAAACTAAACCCTCATGCAGAAGTTCCACTTCAGAACAAAACCAAGGGGTCCGCCGATGAACCCTTTGTACAAATCGTGCAATGACGCGTTCCAGGGACACCGAACTGGAGGAGGGTCCGTGTTCAAAGAGTTCATACCGACATCCCAAATCCACGGAGAACGCCCGTGTGCATCTTCCAGCAATGGATTTGCAAATCGAAAAGAACTAGCGTCGTTCGCTTTTGAGCGGACGCGGATGCCCATGGTCGTTTCCCACGCCAGGGCGGCCGACCAGTCTATCGTGGTTGCTAAGGTGCCTAGTTTCTGGGGGAGGCGAGGTTACCGTCAAGTGGAAACGTTTTGCCAGGTATGAACGGGTTTAACCTCGTATGGTCAGAAAGTGGAGCCAGCGTGCCGATAGGTAAATCAAAGCCTGGCTTTGGAACCATGCTCGTTGCCGCGATGGTCGAGACGCAACTGGGAGGCAGCGTCGAGCGCGAGTGGAATGAAACGGGATTGAAGCTACGGCTCTCTGTTCCTCTGCAATGACCGGGAAACATTTTAAGCGGCCGCGCAATTATTGGGCATCAGCGCAAATGTCTGAGTTGCCCTCGTCGCGCTAGGTCACTGACGTTCAAAACATCGACCATCCGGTCGACCTCGTCAGCTTCAAACGCTTCAAGGAACACGCCGTGATATTCGGCTGGCCACCCGGTAAACACGTCCACAACCGACCAATATTGGTCCCTCGTGTTTTTTCTGACTTGGTAGCGCAGGTGGGTCATTCAGGTGACGTATAGCTGCCGGTTACAAATGCAAGAACCTTTGAGGCTGTCGGCGTCGAACAGCGTGCGACAGCTGCCACCGACAGGAAACGTCAGCAACCCGTCACTGTTTGTATCGACGATATGAGATTACGTCCGTTCTCTCGGCCCACTTGCACGATTGCGGATCCATTGCAGACAGATGATCTGGAAGCTTTAAATCGGTATTGGGCACGAAATCTGTTTGGTCCGATTGGGGCGACCGAGGCCAGCTTCAACGGTTCCGTCAACTTCCCGTAGAATGCGGTTAGCGCCTCGGGAGAGAAAGGGCCCTTTCGCCGCTTGTCGGCTCGGACGTACTGTGAAGCCGATTGTCCATCGCCCATCCCAAGGGCTAAGTAGAAAGCTCGTACAGTTGTTGCCTGAGTTTCAGCCTCCGGTCCGATGTCGGACTTGGTAATGGCCGTGGCCGTCATCAACAAACGCGCATGGTGATGTCCCGTATGGGCACCAAAAAAATCTTTCCCGGTCACGGTGACCTGCTGGCCAAGAAACCGGTTCATCTCGTCGAACCAGCGTTCATCTTCCGTCGGGATGAGATGGATGGTCTCTAAAACCTCGCCAGCGTCCAAGAATTCATCGCCCGTCGTGCAGAGAGGGTCATTTAGGGTGAGAATGTACGCGGGTTCGGGCTCGTCACCGTTTGTCACATCCTCGAAATTGGGTGATCCTGGAAATATCGGTCGAGTTAACTCGCCGCTCAGTCGCAACTCCTGGACCTTCTCGATAGCAATGCAATTCGCAGGCGCTGCTAGAGCGGAACCCGTCGCGACACTGATTGAAGCACATACGATTGCGAAAAACCGTATCGGGGCGAGACATTCGAATGAGCTCAGTTTGGTGGGGAGCCATCTGTGGTGAAAACCCCCGCGAACGCCCGGCCGTCTGAGAGTTTGCCTTTGCATGAGATAGTTGACTCCCCTTTATATGGATTCCCGAAACTGCATTTTCCTGTTGCCGCAAAGACATTCGGCTTGTCGGGCGTTTTCACGTTGAGGTTAGCGATAACCTTGTCGATATTGGTGATGTCTGTATCCGGCGTGGGGTTTTCACCATCCATCCCACTGAAGGTGATACTCCGACCGTCCTCCATGACGAAATAGAAGCCGACGCGACCGTCGGGGTACGAGGTGCTCAAGATTTTGGACGAACAGACATCGCCGTACTTCTTCTTGCCCAACGTGAGTTTGTCGCAGCTGCCATTGAGCACGACCATCTGCACGTCGCCAACCTTAGTCTGTCCAACAGCATCAAGCGGAGAATTAATGGCTACCAGAGTGCCTGAAATCAGAAAGAACGCTTGAATGAAACGCAACACAACCCTCCATGAGACACTGTTCGATCGCGCAGGCGCCGCGCCATTGGGTTACACTCTAAATTTATGGTTGTGCAAGTCCACTGAATTCATATAGAAAATTTGGATTGTCTAACCGGTTTTCCAACTTCTCCACACTCCTGAGCCATCTCCGGTAAGCTCATAATTTCATATTTGAACGCAGGGTCGATATGCACATCTGTCACCTTCTAACATTTGCCTTTTCGGTGTTGTTTGTCGCCACTGCATCAGCACAGGAATCCGTGGTTCAGGTTGCAGAAAATAGTGGCTGGGTGACTTCTTACGACAGCGGCAAAAATATTTGCTTTGCCAACCCAAAGGCGGAAGACGGTCTGATTTTCATTGGATCGCCGCAAGGCGACATCAGCTTGGTGTTTTCGACGCCGAAGCTGGCGTGGGTGAAGGGTGGCCAAGACTATGAAATCAACTTCTACACCGATCGAAAGAGGTGGAGTGGAACGATGCGCGGCGTTCAGTCCCCTCCAGGACTGATGCTGGTCGGTGCGGTCGATCCATTTTTGGTTGCCCTCAAGGCAGCCTCTAAAATGAGCTTGGAGGTTGAAGGCGTGACACTCGGTCCCCATTCACTTAGCGGTTCCAGCCAGACCCTTGAGACGATATATTCATGCATCCGCGCGGCGAAAGACGGCCAGTTCAAAGCTCCCGAGCCAGTGGTTCTACCATGGAAGGGATCGGTTTCCTGGACCTCCGCTGATTATGGGAAGACCTTTCAGGGAAGGGGCTGGACCGCGATATTGAAAGGTCAGGATAATGTTGACGGAACCTCCACGTCATACCTGCAGGTAACCGATGAGAAGAAGCGACCGATCACTTTAAAACTTGAGGGCCAGTCGGGAGAACTGGAAGTCACGACACTGCACTACAATCAACCGGCTCTCGTTTTCAGTGCATTCAACGGTGGCGCCCATTGCTGCACGGTGATGACGGCCGTTGTGGACGTGAATGGATATCCTGCCGAGGTGCCAATCGGAGAATTTGATGGCAGTGGGGGCAGTTTCGACGATCTTGATCTCGACGGAAGCTACGAACTGGTAACAGTCGATCAAAGATTTCTGTACGCGTTTGGGCCATATGTTGTCTCAAACCCGCCTGCTCAGATCTTCGCTCTCAACGACGGGAAGTTCGCAGACGTAACCGACTCGCCTCAATACCGTCCTTACCTGCGAAGCCGTTTTCTGGCCCAGCGTGCGGACTTCGAGAGCAAGAATAGTTCAGGTGGCGAGGCTGCGACGATAGCAGGTCTACTCGCTTCAGCAAGCAAGCTGGGGCTCTTCTCGACCCTGAGAAACGAGTTTGCATCCAAAGTGTTGGGCAAGCCAGCTGAGGGGTTCGATACCTGTTATCCGCCGGATTGCTCACCAGAGCGCCGCTTTAACTCGCTCTACGAGATGATCGCGGATCGATTTGGTCGTTGGGGATACCCCGTGAAGAACTCGTTGGACGATAAGAGCAAGGCTTTCTTCAAGGAACTGGCGGCAGCACCAGGATTTGGAGTCCCCGGAAACGAGAGCGAACTCTCGTGCGAAATGGGAGCTTACCGCTTTAAAGCAAACGACGACGGCCTGGCTTCTTTCACCGGGTATGAAATGGGGTGCGATATCGAGAAGGCTGTCACGATCGGTTCGACATCCGTTGCGTCGGCGTTATGTTCCGGGGAGGGCTCGTTCACCTTTGAAACATACATGTTCTCGAAAAATTCAGACGGCCTTCGCGTGGCCAGGTGGCAATATGACATCTCTGAGGCCACAGAAAACGGAGAAGTCTTCCCGGCATGCCCTGCTGGCTCGGGCGGCCAATAACCGGGGGCATCACTTCCAAGCCCCGTTCGAGGGAGATATTTGCGCTTCCCTAGAAACACACGGGCGCTCGACCCTAGAAGGGGAGCGCCCGTGTGTTGCAACTGACGGCAAAAGCCGAAAAGTCGGCAGGCCGTCGCTGTCAAAGGGGGATGTAGCGACGGGCCATGAGTCTTACCATGGACATTTTTGCATCTCAGGTATGCGCCGCGCATGGCTAGCGGAGTTCAGTTCAACTTCCATTTATTTTTACGCATGGATGACGCCAGCGGACTCTGGGACCACTCCGGGGCCCTCCGTAACTGCTGAGAACTCTGGCTCCCGCTTGTGCCTCGGTGCAATTTTGCAGCGAGTTGCTGCAAAATTGCCTGGGTTCCGCAACTGGGTCAGTATCAATGAGGTGAAAGACCCGGCTCTGAACCGAAGATCGCAGATGCTGCAGAGCGACTTTGGAATTGTAAAATATTGTCAGTCTCGAGTTCCGGGCTAGTAGGCACGAACTGGTTGAACGTCCACTCGTCGCCGTCCACGCAGACAAAGACTATTTTGCCGTCTCTCTCAACGGTTTCCTGTCCCAGTGGATCTCCGTTCCGCCTTCATATTCGGGCTCTTGAGTATCTGGGTCGATGCCAGCGATCCTCGCCGTCGCCAGAACCGTTTCCGCCGTGCCTATAATCTGCTTGCCGTTCGGTGACAGAAAGATGTTTGATGAATCCATTGCCGTGATGCTCGATTGCGTTCCCTATATTTCCGGGCATTTTTTCATCGGCCGCAAGTTTTATCTGACGGCAGAATGCAGGATTCGGTTTCGGAACCTCTCCGGTCAAAACGCGGTTGCGATACTTCGCGGACAGCCTTAAACAGGTTGTGGCGGGCCTGTAGCTCAATGGTTAGAGCCGTCGGCTCATAACCGACTGGTTGCAGGTTCGAGTCCTGCCGGGCCCACCAAATTCCGCACTTTTTCACATCCGAGTAACTTCGATACGACGATACGAAGGTTTAAATGAACAAGGCGATTGCAGAAGTCTTTGGCTGGGTGATTGGGGCACTGCACGTCGTTGCCGTTGTAGTCATAGCGCTGTTTCCAATCGAACGTTTTGTAGGCCTGAGCTACATGCCATCGGTATGGTTCGGCAAGGCGCTTGTATTCTTAGTTTATGTCGCGATTTTCGGATCGATATCCGTGTTGATCTCGATCAACGATCATCTCCGCGACATCAATGCGAAGCTAGGTGACGGAGGATTGGGCGAGGGGATATCGTCTCGACCCGGGCGCCGAATTGAACCGGAGTGAAGCTGCGATCGAGTTCAATATCGTCTTCGCGGTCGAGCCATCCCGATGTCGAATCTTGAGACGGGCGTTCGGCGAAAAATCGGGCTTGCGGCGTCGGTGATTGTGGGCAACCATTTTAAACGTCGTAATCGAGTTTCCGTCAACATGCCCCGCAATGTCTTCCACGCTAGTATGCTCCACCTGTCTCCCGTCGCTATTGGATGGCTTCTTCGTCACGACACCTACCGTATGTGTATTGCGCATACTCCCTATAAGGGCGGCATTCTTATACAGTGCGTTGACGGTCGCCGCGGTGGTAAGGCCGAGTTACCTTTGGGGACAGATACAATTTTCAAAATCGCCCCGCCAGAAACTACGCACATCTATTTTCATTTTGACGGCCCGATCCTGTCCTTACCGTTGTTCAGCAAGCAGGACGTGGCGGATGCCTATGAAAACCCGCCTTTCGCAAAGTTTTGGAACGACAGCGAGTTCGCTGAAAAAGGCTACATGGTTCTATGCGACGAAAACGAATTCGATAGCTCACCTTCCAGTTTCGAGAGTGAGGCAAATATCTGCGCGATAAAGCTCTGCGAACTTGAAACTGACATGGCAAACTTGTGGGAATTAAAGAAGGCCATCGACCAGGCATATGCGCTGGCCTGCGGCGTGGAGCACGTAAAACTCAGGACCGATGCTGACTGGTCTGCCTCAGACGCAGCATTTCGAAGGCTTGGGGAAGCGCTTGATCCGTTTATCGACGCATTCGAAAACCTATATTCAAGCGAAAACCAATATACTGAAAACATTCTATTTGGGACGCGGTCACGTATATGTCGGAGCTTGAGGGTTTCCGAGGAGTGGCGTGAGACATTGGTTTAAGGACGCTTTCTTCCCATTCGCCTACGAATAAAGAGCGTGTGAAAATTTCCGTGGGCGATTTCAGGATCGTCCGCCGGATCGGGATCCTCGGAGTAGCTTGCTTTGCAGCTTACTCTATTCGGCCCCAGTTGGTTCAGCCTCTGGTGTTAAATGGTGCACAAGGAATAAACGGGGCCCACACCTCGTTTCAGCTTGCGAAATCGCAGGACCGGTCTCAATCTAAGCGAGGTAAGCCTCCGTAAAAATCCGTGGGTTGTCGGCATTCTGTGGAGATCAAGTTATGCGACACCAGCTCAAGGCACGCGAATATAAGCTGTTGCTTAATCCAGGCGTTTTCGAAGCGAGACCCTCGCTCACGTCAGCGAATGACTTTTGGGCACGTCGGGTCAGTAAAATTGTTGAGCATCTCGACAACGTCCGACCGTTCAAACAAGTGGTCCACAGGGTCATTCGGTTTTGGGATGACGCAAACTGTAATCTGTCAAAAAACGATCTCATCTTGCGTACGCGGGAAGAGACTAACGCGGGCTTTATTTCCAACGGTCAATCCGGCGTCACTCTGAAACTGCGCATGCCCGATCAGTTCGTGGTCGCCTCTACTACACTGGCGGAGGACGGGGATATCAAGACGGAATTTGAAGAGGATATCGGTCCCCTGGAAATCAAGGCTTCGCTGAACTCGCTAGAACCCCGGGTTGTTTTGCCTCGCAAGCTGTCCAGCAGGAACCGTTTCTCTTTATCATCGACGATAACAACCAGGACAGAAGAGGTGCCTCTCGATTTAGAGGGCGTTTTCAGGATTTTTCCCGGGGTGCCTGACATCCTTCGAGCCTCCTATCCGGAAAGGCTTTCCCGGCTGCAGACGGGGCAAACCGTTTATGAATATGCCTTCAAGGAGGGCAGTGCAAAATTTGACGCTGATACTGTAGGGGAGTTTACGTTGAGTTTATGGTGCTTCACCGACCCAACCGCCAAGCCTTCGGTTGCTGAGCTATCGTACAAGTGCAAGACCAGCAATGGTGTTATGAACGGAAAGGCCGCGCGGAAGGCGTTTAAGCTCTTCCTGGCTCTTCAGGAAAGTCTAAACGACATTGTTGACCCAGATAACACCAGCAAGACGGCGCTCGCTCTTCCCCAGGGATGCCAAAACGCCTGAATGCTGTGGATGTGTTGTCGGCTTAACGTCTCCTCAGCCATGTAGGGCGAAAACCGCTTCACCGAAAATCTCGCGCCGCCTTTGAATTCTGTCTTTCAGTGCATCGATCCCGATTCCCTTCCGTCAGATGGCTTGCATACCGCATAGCGCGTCGCGCATATTGCTGACGGGTGAAATCAGTCCAGCCCATTGCGGTCTCCGGTAGTCTCGGTCAGTCTCTAAGACAACAGGGCATTGAGTATTCCAGCCTGCGGGACTTGAGATGTTTGCCGAGAGGGTTTTGCGACATGAGCGTTTCGATTAACCTGCGCCGGGAGCTTCGTCAGGGTTCGAGTCGCCGGGTGGGTCAGATCCTCTGATTAATTGATTCGAGGGGCTTCATCGCTTGCCTGCTCGGGGACAAAGTCTGCATTGCTCCGCGAACGGAGGGGCCGTCGTTAGATCCCGTAGTGCCATCTCGTAGCAGCAACTCTCTATTGAGCGCGTCCGCGGAGTGCCGCCTCATGAGACCGGGTCTTCTGCTGGATCGGGGTCCTGCGAATAGCTTGTTTCCAGATGTCCCATCGCCTGCTTGATCGCAGCCATGGTCTCTACCGTTCCCCAACCTTCGGCAACGACGTCTGCGATAAGGTTCTGGAGGAGGGGATCAACGATGAGCCTTAGCTCAAGTTCGCGTTCCGGGTCATCGACGGGTCGCTCTGGGTGTCGGATCATTTTGTGTCCTCCGGTTTATGTGGCAGTTTCGATCCAGACAGGAGCGTGATCGCTCGAATGGTCCCATCCGCGGACGTTCCTGTCTACCCCAGCCTTTTTAAGATCGTCGGCGATTGCCGGGCTCAGCAGAAAATGATCGATGCGCAGTCCGGCATTTCGGCCATACGCATTCCGAAAGTAGTCCCAGAAGGTGTAGATCACCTCGTCAGGGTAGAGCTTGCGGATCGCGTCGGTCCATCCCTGGCCAACGAGGTCGTGAAACGCCTGGCGCACTTCCGGCCTGAATAGGGCGTCATCGACCCAACGTTCGGGTTTGTAAACGTCGAGTTCTGTTGGCATGACGTTGTAGTCGCCTGCGAGGACGACAGGAACATCGAGTTCCAGTAATTCCGCAGCGTAATCATGGAGCCTCTTAAACCACCGAAGCTTGTATTCGAGCTTCGGCCCGGGTGCGGGGTTGCCGTTGGGCATATAGAGGCAGCCGATGATAACGCCATCTATCGCTGCTTCGATGTAACGGCTTTGAACGTCGTCTGGCTCGCCTAGTAGGCCGCGTCGCGTCTGATGGGGGTCTTGGCCCTGGTGAGGATGGCAACTCCGTTCCAAGATTTCTGTCCATTCCAGATCGCGCCGTACCCTGCGTCTTCGATTGCTTTTATAGGGAACTTCTCTTCCGGCGCTTTCAGTTCTTGCAAGCACACTACGTCTGGCTGGGATTCCTCCAACCAGCGCAAAAGAACGGGCAACCGCCCGTTCACACCGTTCACATTATAGCTAGCAATCTTCATTTGCGCTTGTGATCGCCCTTATCGCCTTCGCCGGACTTGGCCGCTGTCTTGGCCTTCGTACGCCGGTCGGCGGCAAGTGATTTCCCGACGTCGACCGACTCTTTAAATTTTCCGTCTTCGTCGCGCCGGACATATCGTTTGTCAGTGCCAGTATCGATGAGTTCGCGCTTCGACATGGGATTCTCCGAGGTATTGGTTTGATCCGCTGCGTCGAAGAACTCGAAAATCGCTCCTTGGTTCCAAACCGCGATGAAGGCCCAGATTCTGGTGCTGTAACCCCGTCTGCTACCTGGGGAAGAACGGGTACGTACCTCATCAAGACTGTCATGTTTTCATCTTGCGGGACTGGTAATTTTGGCTAAGGATGCCTTTGACAGAGGTCGCGAGGAGGCGATTTCTGTGGGACGGTGTCAATTCCTTGGGAGGAAAATGATGCATATTTCCGATACCGCAATACCGCCAAAAGACCTGACCATGCTACAGACAGTTCTGGATGCATGGTGCACGCAGCATCGCATCTTACGCCGCGACGCAACTGCGGAAGCGAAAATATTGATCAGCGAATACAAGCGCGGCAAGCGCTCGCAGATCGAACTGATTGATGCTCTCATCAGCGGAGCGACGCATTAGGCGGTCTGAGGGCCCACGTGTCAGAACCCGGCCATACAGCCGGGTTTTTTCGTCTCTCGTCCTGTAACCATACGAGCACAGAAAGTTTTTGCTCGTATGCATGCGCAATACACTATAAAAGCTGTCAGGTATTCGGTTTGGGAGGACCAGTAGTTTTCGCGTTTACGCATTTCCCGCCGACTAGAAGGAACTGGCTTAATCCACAAGAGGAGACAGACATGACGAATGCCTTGCCGCCACTTTATAACGGACATGCGCCGATCACCCTTCAACAGTTGTTCCGTGAGGCGCTTTACGCCTTTGAAGAATGGGACACGGGACTGACAGAACCGCTCTTAACCTTCGAAGGTCGGATCACACCGATCAGCCTCGTCTTCGAGGCGATGCGCGAATGCGATGACATCGTGCCAATGAACCTGTCCACGGCAATCACCGAACGATTGACGAAGCCGTGGGAAGGCGAAGGGCCGCTCGATCAGATGAGCTTCTCTACCGCCGCCCGCATCATGCGAGTTTTAGTTCGAAAACGCCTTCTTGCCGACGGTGCAGCCGACATTGTGGCTGTTTCGAGCCTGATTGCCGAGCGTAAGCCGTCTGAATGAGCTTTACGGGATCGTGTCAAAATCGCCGCGATCCCACTTTATCTGAAGCGCTCCGCTAGCGATTTGATCCGTTCGCTCAATCATCCCATTCTAATCGTGCAGGTAAGACTGGCGGATCTCGTTTTGTACCGGCCGCATTGTGCCTTTCTTTCGCCCTTCCTCGGTTCCAGAACACCCATCCCGCGAGGGTAATTCATGAAAAGGTGCAAAATGTACAATAAAATTACGATGGTTGCTGCTTTGTTGCTGGCCTCGACACAACTCGCAAACGCGTCCAGCGGAGCTGCTTGGGACGCATTGTATGCCAAGGCGAATGGGACCTGCATCGGTCAGTCGCGCATGGATACGCCTGAAGCTAGCGCCCCAGTCGTCTTCAATGACTCCATTGGAAAAGTCGCGGTGTTATTGCGCGGTACGGTAGGGAAGTCGAAATCCAAAGTGAATCTCATCTGCCTGTACGACAAAAAATCCGGGAAGGCCGCTATCGAGGAATTTAAATGGCTGGGAAACTGAGGAACTTGTAGTCCGGCAGACACGTAGACCGGTTAAGCGAGTGCCTCAATAACTTAAGCGGGGATAATCCCGGAGGCACTAGCGGAGGTGCCTCAGTTGCCCTCGTTGCGATAGGTCACCGATGTTCAAAATATCGACCATTTGGTCGACTTCGTCTGCTTCGAGTGCTTCGAGAATAACGCCGTGAAATTCGACGGCCCACCCGGTGAATATGTCTACGACCGACCAGTATTGGTCGGTCGTATTTTTTCTGACTTGGTACCGCAGGTGGGTCATTTTAAACACTCATCGTAGTCGATCGCCAACGCAAGACTTCGCAAAAGTCTTTAGAATTCAGAGGGCTTGCGTGATGTCTTGGCAGGACAAGGAGGCGAAGCCTCTCGAGCTTGAGGGATTTTTCTGCGTTAGGGAAGACTTTCGCTGATGTTTCAGGGGCGAAGCAGTGGCGGCTTTCACATGCATCCTGACGGCCACAACCGCGCTTTCTTCCAAAAACCCTGTCTTAGAATGCTAATGACGGCATCACTTTCTCTATGTAAGCTTTACAGCTGATAGGAGGGTGGAAATGAGCATTCTCGTCACGGGTGCGACAGGTGGTATCGGTCGGGCGCTTTGTCAGCGGCTTGCGGCGAACGGTGCTCGCCTTATTCTAGCGTCGCGAGATAGCCAAAAGCTGGAGGAATTGACGTCCAAATTGCCTACGGCAAACGGCTCACATGCGCCCCTGGTTGTCGACATGTCTTCGGAAACCTCTATCTCGGCGTTCGCTACCGAACTCAGTTCACTGAGCGTTTCTTTGGAGGGAGCCGTTCTGATGCCTCCCCAACCGCACGCGGCCAACGATCCGATGCCCGATCCTGCGGTTTTCCGAACATTGTTCGAGAGCAGCTTCATCGGTCCACTGTCCGTCCTAAAGGCTGCGATATCGGTGATGCATCCCAGTCCCACGCAGGGTAAACGCTGCAAGATCGTCATCATATCAGGCATTTCGTCTGCCCAGGTTCTTAGCAATTACGCCACCGCGAACGTGATCCGGACCGCTTGGGTGGGCGAAGCAAAAACGCTGGCTTTCGCGCTTGGTGACAAAGGCATTCACGTCAATACCCTCTCGCTCGGAGGAACTTTGTCCCCTTGGTACAGGGAAGCTATCAACAAACGCGCGGATGCCTCAAGCATGACATTCGATGAGCGTCTGGCGAACGAGACCGACAATGTACCACTGAAAAAGTATGCCACGCCTGAAGAGGTGGCCGCTGCTGTCGAAGGTCTGTTGTCCTCGTTTTCTGACCACATGACGGGGCTGAATATCCTTCATGATGGTGGTTTTACTCGCGCCTACTGACTCGATGACCGCGACGGTTGCGTCATTGGGAGCCCCTAGCGGTCACGACTAGCCGTTCCTTCGCGCCATGCTCTGTGCGCTCAATTGAATCAACTACTTTGACCCTAATCATTTCATGCTTATCTGGTCGCCGGTCAGGGGCGATCGATTGAACTCTGGATCTCAATTTTTTGGGGCTATATGTTGCTTCATGTTGCGTTTAGACCAGAGTGGACTGCCCATGCGGTCTGGTAATCTGGTCCAGCGGACTGCGGCTGCTGTGAGGGCGGAGGTATCATCATCTGAATTGGCATCGGAGCTGGGAGATCTGGGCCGACGAATATCGCCTCTCCTTGGGCGAGCGACGGAATGAAAGCCGCTGCGCTGCGATCCATGTCGCCGCACGCCTTTTCAATCGTTTCGCGATCACGTTCATTCGTCAACCTATGAACGATCAGAGTACCAAGCTGACTAAGGACATCCTGAGGGACATCTCTCGGCCTCTGAGTGGCTATAGTCACTGTCAGCCCGTATTTCCGGCCTTCTTTCGCGATGAGGCCGAAAGAATCAAGTGATACGCGGTTCGCTTCGTCCCCTACTGACTGTCCGATGAATTGGTGCGCTTCATCAAGGAAACAAATGACGGGGCGGCTTTTGAACATATCCGTTCGCGCCTTCCGAAGAAGATACCGTCCTAAGGCATTCAGCAAGAGCTCACGGGTGTTGTACTTGAAGGTTACGTCCTTGAAGGAAAGGATCATCGCGTTGTCTGTTGGGCTTGCTACAAACTTGTCAATTTCCGCGCAAATGTCGGCGCCATTCTCCGAAAAGATGCAACCCAGCTCGGGAGCGCTGAGATACGTCTCGGTTCTGACAATCAAAGAGCTGCAGAATCCAATGGTCTTTGGATCGAGGATTCCGAAATTGCCCCCGTTCCCGGCAGGATATACGCATTCGTTTCGGATCTGGGCTGGTAACGCGTGAATGTTAAAGTCGCATACGTCTGAGCCTACGGCTTGAGAGAGATGGATTTCAGCTTTACCGAACACCATGCGAGATGTGTCCGCCTTCTTGATTGTACCGTCTTGTTGAACCCAGATATGCCCCAGCTTTCTTTCACCGATGGTCACATCGACTTTCATGCGATCGTCTTCGATCTCAGAGCCGAAAGGCGAAGAAGGGCCTGAAAACACGTCGACCATTCGGAGAGTGCGTACCGCGTTTCTCAGAGTGGGTATCTGCACTTGTCCGGTCGGCGTTAGGAGGGCCCGCAAATCCTCTTCAGCAAGATTTCGGTATGGGAATCGAGCGAGTTCCTGACCATTTGCCGCCCTCGCGAACGAAAACTCTTTCGCCCCAGGTATTCTTCCAGCGAACTCACCAGTCGGATCCAGGAGAATGCACTTACCTCCCAAACGAACCGCTTCGTTCACAAGCCTCGACAACGTCCAGCTTTTGCCGCCGCCAGTTGCACCAAATATGCCGCAGTGACGTCCAAACAGCTTTTCAGGGGGAATGCTAATCGTCGCATCTTCGAGGCCCGCCAGTTGTCCAAGCTCAATAAGAATTGGATTCTTGATAGTTCCGACCAGAGCGTCCTGGATCGTCTTCGAAAGTGACCTTCCTTCCGCCAGATAAACGCTATCACCAATTCGGGGTTGAACCATGATCCCACGGGTTACCTTCAGACTTGTTTTGTCCACGGTTGCCAGCATCTGGATCTTGCCGTCGGGATGAACGATGGGCTGGTTCTCGATTTGACGATCTAAACCGGTCCTGTCCGATCCCGGAATGCCAACCTCGACAATTCGGCCAAGAATCGTTTCAAGGTCGCAATCGATAAATACAAAATCGCCGACAGTGCCACGCGAAAGCCCTCGTCGGCCAGTCGCGGCCAATGCCAAGGGCAGCGTCACCTCGGCCATTATGGCGGTCAACCTGGTTATGGTGCCGATGCGTCTGTCCGCATCAATCAATGAGGCGAACTCTGTCACGACTTAACTGCTCCATTTACCGCCGCGATCAGCTCTTCTATGCGCTGTCGATCTGTTCGTCCTTCGATCATGGGAATAGCAGCGGCGAGGTCCTCAAACCGGCCGTTTAGAATGGTCACTCGCCGATCACCAAGAAGAGCAAGATTGAGAATGCGTTTCTGGTGGGTATTCCGGCGCGTGAGATCAACCGGGATTTCGTGCTCCCCGCCATCGAGTTGGGGCTCGGCGATGAAGGCAACGTCGCATAATATTAGTCGAAGGCTCAAGTTGGATTGAAGGGCAGCCCAGATAGGAGCACTGATATGGTCATCAGCGAAGCCAAATCCTGAAATTATGATCGTCGTATCCGGCTCACGAAGAGCAGCCTGAAATGAGGCAAACTGATCAAGATAAGGGGCGTCAAAAGCTTCCTGATACTTTGAGGAACGAGGATATATTAGGACCGGCTTAAAAGTATCGAGGTCAGTGTCCATGCTCCGAATGACTTTTTCACCCTGCCTGCGCCAATCGACCGACCCGTGCATTTTGTGCAGGTGAAAAACGCCGTCAATATAATCGGCTTGCGATGCCGAAGGACGTCGACGAACGATATCATGTTCGAAGTTGTCACGATTATAGCGCTGCTTGGCGCTGTGCGAAAAACCATCGATCAAGACCGCGTTCAAGCGGAGCGCCGCCTCTTCGATGCAAAGGTCGTAATTCGTGGTAAAGATGCGTACTCTCGGCTTTTCTGGGCTCCTACGGGCCAATTTCATCAGTAGCTTAGTGTGCGCTTCGAGATTGGTTTCGTCCGCGACGAAATTTACACTGGCCAGGATCGTTTTCTCAGCCGTGCCGACAAAGTCCCGTAGATTGACAATTTGGGGATCGGGAATTCCTGGGAGTTTGCTCTCTTCATCTATCGCTTTACGTTTCGCCTCAAGCATTTCCAGCATCATCTTGCAATGGCTCAACAGCGCTTCGATATTGCCTGTCTTCGGATTTCCATCGATGCCGATGCCTGGCTCGACACCGAACAGACCTTTAACAATGCCATTGAATGCGCCAGGCAAAATTGCCTCATACGCATCGCGAACCGCAATCCAGAGGTCCTTCATGCTTGGAGCGCTGGCGCCTACTGCGTTTGTCGCACTAAACGACGCGCCGGAGCCAAGCAACACCATCACATTCGTTGAGTGCAAACCTTGCTGAAGAGCATCTTCAATCTGTTTTTTGGCACCCGGCCTTTGAACTTGCGGCCCCCCACCTTCCTCAAGGGGAGCATCCGCCCAGTCGCGCCACTGCCCATTCGGTGTCAAAAGCCGAAGGTTGCTAGCTTCGCCTTTGCGATGTTCCCAATACGACGTCATGGCTTACTTATCCCAACTAGCGACGGCGTCGCCACGCCATCAGATGTTTGAACAGCTTGGCACACATCGTGGAGCAGCGGATATCTGAAGTTCAATGAGGACAGCGGCTTTCCACAACTAGCGGAAGGTTATGCGTTCTTTTGCAACGTTTGGGGTAAGCGCATGCCTTTGGGATCGTTGAAATGTTCCTGGCGGCTCCAGACGCTGTCCAGTATCTCGAACCCCGATCGGTATCAGCCGGTCGTTGAGACGGGCCAGCCGCACGCAAAATCGACGGCTTAAGCCTATGAGAGTGGCTATTGTCATAGACGACCGCACTCTGATTCAGTTGTCTCTGCCAGGGCGGTCGTCTTCATTACACAACCGAAGACGCTACGTCTTTCCCCCCGCTTTGCAGCGCTAAGGCCAGCTTCCGCTATTCTATAGATTCAGGGGTTTTGGAGCCATCGTAACTAGTTGTTTTTGCAGGACGACTCGTAGGGCCGATCGACTCAATCCCCTAACTTTTCAACGCAATCCCCTAAGTTTTGACGCGAACCAAATTCGGAATTAGTTCGAAGTTCGAATTAGTTATAATTCGTAACTGTCGAATTATCCGACGTTCTAGGAGTGATTGTTCGTAGATTTCGAACGGCAGCGCATCAGTGGGCACAGCTAAACAGATATGGCGACGAGTAATTGGCAGCCCGCCCTTCCGAATGAGGCCAGCCTGTCGTGGGGTAATCGTGACTAGAGACTTCAAATAGCGACGAGCAACCTTCCGAACTTGTGCCATCGAGGCATTATTGAATGGACAGGCTGCAGACTACCGAAACCACGGTCGAAAGCGCACATCCGGTTTAGAGCTGCTTTTCAGCTCCCTAACAAGGATGCCAAAATGACAAGAACGCTAGAAGGCAGGGTGGCGATCGTCACCGGCGGTGCCCGAGGCATTGGAGAGGCGATCGTCAGACGGCTCGTCTCAGAGGGCGCTAGTGTCGCCTTTACCTATTCAAAATCGGCCGAACAGGCCCAAACGCTTGAAACGGAATTGCGTTCTGGAGGCGCTGACGTTCTGGCGATCGAAGCCGACAGTGGTAACGTTGAATCGATCGTAAAAGCGGTCACGGCTGTTCGAGACCGTTTTGGTAGGATTGATATCCTCGTGAACAACGCTGGGGTCTCCATTTCCGGGGTAGTCGGCGAAATTCCGATGGAAGACTTCGAGAAACAGTTTGCCATCAACGTGCGCGGGGTTTTCGTCGCACTGCAGGAGGCCTCACGCCATATGGGCGAGGGGTCTCGGATCATCAACATCGGCAGCGTTATTGCAGAACGGGCGGGCTTTCCTGGGTATTCAGTATACGCAATGACGAAGGCAGCTGTCGCAGCCCTTACGAAGGGAGTCGCGCGAGACCTTGGAAAACGAGGCATCACTGTCAATACAATTCAACCTGGTCCAGTTGTCAGCTCGATGACCGAAGGATTGGAGGAACTGGTCGAACCATACGTGGCTGTTGGACGGCTGGGGAAGGGCTCTGAGATTGCGTCGATGGTGGCTTACCTCGCCAATCCGGAAAGTTCGTTCATCACCGGCGCTGCGCTCACCGTAGATGGCGGTTTTCTCGCCTGAGTCAGAGCGCGGGCGTCCAAGTGAAGGGTTCGCCTCTCATACGCACGTATAAGTGTCCGCCCATGTCCCTTCGACTAAAGATTTGGACAGTCAGACACTGTCAATCACACAAACTCCGGAGATTTAGATGACAGAGAAGTTGCCCCTGGAGGGCAAGAAGGCGCTGGTTACAGGCGGGTCACGCGGCATCGGCGCCGCAATCGCGAAACGCCTTGCAAGGGACGGAGCGGACGTTGCTTTCAGCTACTCCGCCAATTCAACAGCGGCCGAAGCCGTTGTTGCAGAGATAGAGTCTCACGGACGTCGCGGGCTCGCTTTTCAGGCAGATCAAGGGACGCCGTCAGAAGTCGCCAAGCTGGTGGAAGACGCACACGCCGCGCTCGGAGGGTTGGATATCCTAGTGAATTCGGCTGGCGTATTTGTCACAGGTATTGTGTCCGATCCAATAGCCGATGTCTCTGGCTTTGATCGTCAGCTCGATATCAATGTCAAAGGGGTCGTAGCTGCGGTGCGGGCTGCAGTATCCTTGATCGCCGATGGTGGTCGGATCATCTCGATTGGGACTGCCGGAGCTAGCGTCCGGGGAGCGTTTCCCGGAATTGGCGACTATGTGGCATCGAAAGCAGCCGTCGCGGCATACTCCCGGGTGTGGGCAAGAGAGCTGGGCGGTCGGAAAATCACCGTAAATATCGTCGAACCCGGTCCTATCAACACCGGCATGGCCCCCACGGAGGGGGAAGTAGCCGACATTTTGAAGTCACTGTCGGCCGTTGGCCGTTATGGAGAGCCTGAGGAAGTGGCTGCGGCCGTGGCGTTTTTGGCAGGGCCAGAGGCTGGGTACATCACGGGCGCTTCGTTGACGATTGACGGCGGGCTTTCCATCTGACCTGCAGTCAAATAGTGGATACAAGAAGGGGGGCCCAAAAGGTCCCCTTTTTTCGGTTTCACGCCTTTCAGCGTTCGTCCCCCTCGAAATTGGATACCCCATGCCAACAGAACCGATGACGCTCTATAAATTCTTATTCGACTGGCAATCTCATAGGCTCGCTTCTTGCTGTCATAGCTGCTGGTGCCACGATCTGGTTTCTGCATCGCCAAATTCGAGGCGAGGAAACGCGGCACGAACACCAGTTGTCGCGCAAAAAGCTGGCCTCTCGGGCTGAGATGCCAGATGCCTTGAGCGAGATGAGCAAATACGTGAGGGATAGTTGTGCCCATTTGCTGTCGACGGAGGCCAAGCCTGCAGCCCCGTTGACCGCGATCAATACATTGAAAGGTGTCATCGAGCATATCGATGATCAGGAAGCCAACAAAACTTCCAGCTGGTTTCATGGTATCAGGTCCAGCATGTCAGGCTTATGCACGCGGACAAACCGAAAGCTGTTGAGGTGGACGACATGCTTTATGACGCTGCGCTTCTCCAAGCCTACGTCAACGGGCTTTTCGACTATGCCCGGAATGAGGCTCAGACGACACCAGCCGCAAAGCCCTCTTATGAGGAAATGGCCTCCGGATTGAAAAGTGCGGTCACCCTCCAGGTAAGGGCGAGCCAGACCGAACAAATCAAACGGGTTTTGGATATCGTCAAGCGACGGCATATGTAGGGAGTAGAAGAGGAGGCTATAGGTTCCTCGGTCCCCCTCTCTATACCTTGTGGTCTTGCATCGCTTAGTCGAGCTTTACAGCACGAACTGTATTTTTCGCTGTCTTTCGCGCCTCTTCTTCCTCGAACTCGAACATCGTATTTTGGGCATTATCGAGCGTCAGGAGGGCGGTTGCTTTGGCCGTTTCAAGGCCGTCTTGCCAGCGTGGCCATTCCGGCGAATAACCGCCCTCGTGGGTCATATGGACCTTCCAGCGGTTGCGGCTCTTCGGCAGCAAGGTGATAGTGAAGTTGTCGAACTTCGCAGTTTTCGAACCGTCCGGGAGTGTAGACCAAACCGTCCCAGCGTAAGTGCGAGTGAGGCGGCGTTTGACGCGGACCATCTGATTGAGCAGAGCCATCATTTCGCCCGACGGCTTCACCTGACCCTCAATTGCGCGATGAACGCCCCGAAGGATCGTCTTGTATTCGCGGTAGTCGCCGAGAGACATCATCCGGTCTGTCAGCTCGACCGCTGTCCAATTCAGATCGGCAAGCAGTTTGTTGAATTCGGAGGAAAGCTCTTCCGGCGTCCACTCCCGAGCCAAAAACAGGCCCTCATTGTTGTCTTCGTCATCGGTCATTATGTCTTCCTCTTGTTTCAATATGTCTCTTGTATAGAGACAAATATTAAACATCAAGAAATTTGCAACAGTGGCTCAACGAACCTGTGGAGCCGAGCCGCAGCATAATTTTGCCAACCGAACGCTGCTTTCACAAACATCCAGAATCTTGGTTTAGGCAACCGGTCCGCCTGTAATGATATTTCCGGCATCCGGTCGACTTTTTCCGGGGGCGTCAGCCAACAGGAATCTACGAAAGGCGGTTCTCCACTGCCATTTCCTCAAGGTCGAGCTCGTACTCGATCTCCCTGAGAACATGGTCGTGTATTTCTCCCTTTCGATAAAGCCGTAGAAGTTCAACGCGAGCATCCCGAACGAGCTGTAGGGCTAGCTTGAAGTCCTCCTGGTCGCTCGGCATGATTTTAACTGGTCGCCCGGCTGCGTTCGGTTCGGCCAGTCTGGCGGCCTTTGAGTGATCGCTTGGCCGCATCGGCTTTGTCAGGGCTGCCTTTTGACGGACCTCAGCAAGGTGCTTGCGGATCGCAGTTTTCCTCACTTCAAGTTCTTCCTTCTCATCGGCGCTCGCAATGCCCAGCATCCGAGCTAACGGCGCCTGGGTGCTACCTTGGATAAAGACGGTAACTACGATGACCACGAAAGCTGATAACAGCACGAGGTCTCGTCCCGGTAGCTCGGCAGGAAATGACAGCGCTGCCGCCAAAGTCACGACGCCTCGCATCCCCGACCAGCCGATGATTGCAATGTTTTTAAAGGTGCTCGTTCCCTTTGAAGAGCGGTTGCCCTTGCCACCCGGCCAGAATGTTAGAGCGCACAATGCGACCCAAATAAAACGCGCGACGACAACCGTGAAAACCACTGCCACCACAGGGATCACATTGGCATACAGAGCATCGGAATCGCCGCTGAGGCGGGTCACCACGTCTCGGAGCGACAAGCCAATCAATATAAAAAGCAGGGATTCCATCATGAACACGAGCGACTTCCAAAACGAGTGGGCTCTAACCCGCGTAGCAGCGTATACGGCGTCATGCTGGTGCCAGCTCACAACCAAGCCGGAAGCGACAGTAGAAAGGACGCCCGAACCGCCAACGGCCTCCGCGCATATGTAGGACGCGGTCGAAAGCAACAATGTAGCTGTGATGACCAGCTCGGTTTCCCCAAGCCGTCGTATGACAAACATGCCTAGCCACCCGGTGCCAAAACCTACAGCTGCTCCGACGATCGCTAGCCAGAGAAACCACTCGACGGCATGGGATGCGCTGAACGCGCCGGTCAATGCTGCAGTGACCGCTATACCAAACAGTACGAGCCCGGTCGCGTCATTGATGAGGCTTTCGCCTTCAAGCAACGAGATCACCTTGTTTGGAAGTTTGAGCTTCCTTAACACGGCTGTTGCGGCGACAGCATCGGGAGGAGACACAATCGCTCCGATCGCAAAGCAAATTGCCAGCGGAAGATTGGGTAGCAAGGCATGCAGAACCAAGCCAACTGCAGCCGTTGTGAAAAGGACCGCGCCAAGCGCCAAGGATATGATCCCCCTGATTTGCGCTTTGAAGTCTCGCCAGTGCGTGAAGTAGGCCCCACTCATGAGAAGCGGTGGAAGAAATACCACCATTATTAGGTCAGGGTCGATTTCAATCTTCGGGACACCAGGAAGGAAGGCCAGCAACATACCGCCGGTAATGAAGGACGCTGCCGGTGGAAGCCTCAGCCGCCGTCCGACGTATTCGAGAACCAGCACTGCAAGTAGCAAGAAAACTAGAAATTCATATTGTGCTTTAAGTGGCATCCGCAAACTCCGCGTACACAAAGATAAATTATGGCTGGTGCACGAATGTCCAGGAGCCAAGTGGGGAGATCGTTTGTTTTGAAATTCGGCGGTCCCGCAACCAGTTCTCGACGCGTTTCAAACATCGCAAAGCGCATCCAGCAAAGATTGTGTCTGCTGGCTTACTTTCGAACCCGCGAACCCCGTCTTTCTAACATTGGACCTAAGGGGCTGAAACTATACCCAGGGATGAGATCATCTGACGGTGGTGGGCGCATCATGGCCGGGAATGCACCCGATCTACGGGTAGCCTTCTATTTCAGCACTGCCCTAATGACACCAGTGCCGGAAGGCCGAGCCGGATCAATGACCTGAGACCGTTGCAAAGGTTTAGCCATTTCATACGCGGGTATAATTCTCCAAGACAGCGGACTCTGGTTGTCTGCTCTTATGAAAAACGAACGCGACCAAGAGAACTCAGCTCACTGTACCGCCGATAGCCGTATGCGGAAGCACCGCAGCATTTGCAAAAATGACATCCCAAGGCGTCGGGCTAGGGCACATCTCGGTCATGAACGACACGAAAGCTTTCACGTTCGGATTTCCACGCCTGCTCTCCGGCCAAAATGCAATGATATCGAAGCGGTCGATTGCAAAGTCCTTAAGCACGGGCGCCATTTCGCCTCGCCCCAGGAATGGAGCAGCGATGTAAGTAGGGGTAATCCCGACGCCACCACCAGCGGCAATCACCGATGCCACGGCATCACTGTTGTCGACCACGATGGTGGCTGGTGGGACAATCTCAAGAACACGTTCGCCGATAAGGAAAGGCCATCGCAGAGCCTGGCCGGAACTCTGATAACGAAAATTTACGCAGTCATGTCCAACGAGGTCCTCCGGTCGAATGGGAGCGCCACGCCGCTCGATGTACGAGGGGGCCGCGAAAGCACAGATGCGATTTGGAGCAAGCTTGCGTGCGATAAGCCTGGAGTCGCCCAGCTCTCCCACGCGGATGGCCACATCAATGCCTTCCTCAACAATGTCGACGTATTTGTCGCTGAGACGCAAATCGACGGCGACCTTCGGAAAGCGCTCTCGGAACGCCGGAAGCACTGGGGCGATAAGGTGGACGCCGACGGGCAGCGGGGCTGTAACCTTGAGGAGACCCGCAGGTTCAGCGCGAGCGGCGAAAGCAGCCTGCTCGATCTCCTCGGCCTCGTGAAGCAGCCGCAGTGCTCGCTCATGCAGATCTCGTCCTTCGGGCGTAAGCGTCAACGAACGGGTTGTCCTGGTGAACAACGAGATTCCGAGATGGTCTTCCAATCTCTGAACACTCTTGCTGATCGCAGAAGGCGATACAGAAAGAGACCGCGCCGCAGCTGTGTAGCTCCCTAACGAGGCTGATCTTGCGAAAGCAATAATGCCAGTGAGGCGATCTATTCCGACTTGTTCCGTCATGGAACTATTAAAGCGAAAGTTGGCCTGATTATCAACCGCAGCGCCATGAATTATTTATTTTGTCAACGCACCAAGGTGGTGCGCACATATGGAGAGAGTGAAATGAACCAGATCGTATCGGCTCCGGCCGCACAGTATATTACTTCCAGCCTCCAAGGTAAAAACGTCCTGATTTCAGGCGGCACTTCCGGCATCGGACTTTCAGCTGCAATCCAGGCAAAAGCAGCGGGCGCAAATGTGACCATCCTTGGTATGGACCGTGTCCGCGCGGAACGGCTCGCGAAAGAACAACAGTTCGCGGGGTTTCTGGTAGCAGACGTTACGCAACCCGATACGATTTACGCCGCGCTTTCAGACATCGGTCGCGTCGATCACCTCGTTCTGCTCGCTGGTACGTTTGTGGCTGGCAAGGTCCTTGAAGCTGATACCGCACATCTGCAGCGGGCATTCGACGAGCGCGTCTGGGCAGCTGTTCACACGCTGAGGGCTCTCGGAGACAATCTCGCAAAGGACGCTTCCGTCACCCTCATTTCGGGTGCGTTGGCTGACCGTCCGAACGCTTATGGCGTAGCAATTCTTGGCGCCGCCTCGGCTGCGATGGAAGCACTGGGCCGTGGTCTTGCACTTGAACTCGCTCCGCGTCGTGTGAACACCCTTTCGCCTGGCCCGATCGACACTCCGATTCTTGCCAAGGCCCTTGGCGACGGCCGCGACGCATACGTTGAATCCCTCAAGCAGTCACTTCCGCTTCACCGTCTGGGAACTGCCGATGAAGCCGGTGCAGCAGTTGTTTTCCTTATGGCCAATGGCTGGATGAACGGCGCTGTTCTCAACATCGATGGCGGTTCGCGCCTCGTTTGACGCGATGGCTCCGATTCCAACTGAAGGATAAACACAATGCCTACTTTGTTTGACCCAATTGAATTGGGAGCTATCAAAGCTCCCAATCGGATCTTTATGGCTCCGATGACACGTGCTCGCGGTACTCGTGAACACGTCCCAACCCCAATGATGATCGACTACTATGCGGAGCGTGCCTCCGCTGGCTTGATCATCACCGAAGCGATCGGCATCAACCAGCTTGGTCTCGGATGGCCCTACGCCACCGGCATCTGGTCTCCGGAGCAAATCACAGGATGGCGAAAGATCACTGATGCCGTTCACGAAAACGGTGGTCGAATTATCGCCCAGCTCTGGCAGATGGGAAGGGTGGTACATCCAAGCTTTCTAAATGGCGATAAACCTGTTTCGGCTTCTGCGACCACGGCGCCGAGCCAGGCGCATACCTATGACGGCAAGCAGGCATACGCGGAGGCGCGGCCTCTTTCGATCGATGAGATTGCCGATATCGTCCAGCATTTTCGCGATGGCGCTCGCAATGCCATGGCCGCCGGATTCGATGGCGTTCAGTTGCACGCCGCCAACGGATATCTGATCGACCAATTTTTGCGAAACAGCTCCAACCTGCGTGATGACCGCTACGGTGGATCGATCGAAAATCGTATCCGCTTCCTCGTTGAGGCGACGCAAGCCGTTGTTGATACGATTGGAGCTGATCGGACGGGCATCCGACTTTCGCCAAATGGCGAGTCGCAAGGCGTGAAGGACAGTGACCCGCTCCCTGTATTTACTGCTGCAGCGGAAGCTCTGTCGAACATCGGGATCGCTCACCTTGAGCTTCGGGAGCCGCCGATTGACGGAACGTTCGGCGTTGGGGATATGGATCCACTTGCTCGGGAACTGCGCGGGGCATTCAAGGGACCACTGATCCTTAACTCTGACTTTAACGCGAAACGGGCCCAAGCTGAACTGGATGCTGGCATTGGTGACGCAATTGCATTTGGTCGGCCCTTCATTGCCAACCCGGATCTTGTACGTCGTTTAGCTGAAGGTTTCGACTTAGCCACGGGTGATCCGAACACTTGGTTCACCCAGGGCACGGAAGGCTACAACGATTATCCGGCGGCCGGTGACATCAAGATCGCGAAAAGCGCGTAGAGGAAACCATGAGCACGATAGTTGAAAGGGGGCAGGTTGGCCTGCCGACCTCTTGGCTAGGGGTCGTCTCCCTCGCCATTGGTTCGTTCGCGCTGGTCACATCCGAGTTCTTGCCGGTTGGGCTATTGCCAGATATTGCGTCCAGCCTTGAGATCACCACCGGTCAGGCCGGGCTCCTGGTGACAATGCCAGGACTGGTGGCGGCTGTCGCGGCGCCTTTCACTATCGCGTTCGCGGGCGGTATCGACAGGAAGAAACTGTTGGTTTCCCTCCTGGTACTGCTGGTGGCTTCCAATATCATGGCTGCCGTCGCCACGGGGCTACCACAGCTTCTAATCGGTCGGTTCATGCTGGGTCTTGCAGTTGGTTCTTTCTGGACAATCGCGGGGTCTTTGGGACCGCGCCTTCGTCCAGGTGCCGAGGGCGTACGCGCCAATGCATTGATCTTGTCTGGAATTTCCTTCGGAACCGTCGCGGGCGTGCCTGCGGGGGCTCTAATTGGCGACATGTTCGACTGGAGAGCATCGTTCTGGGCGGGTGCCGCGTTGTCCGTGGTGTCCGTCCTGTTTGTGGCTGCACTTTTGCCAATGCTTCCTTCTGCAAATCGAAGGGGGATTGCGGGGCTACCCAAGGTTCTGGCGAGACCGAAAGCTCGAATTGGCTTGCTGGCTGTCCTGGCAATTTTCTTGGCACAGTTCGCCGCCTACACATATGTCGCGGCGTTCCTGAATGAGAGATCGGGCATTTCCGGGCCGCTTCTAACAACCGTGCTTCTGGCAAACGGCGTGGCGGGGTTTTTCGGCAATATGCTTGGCGGTTGGGTTGCCGGGAAGCAAGTGAATGCTGCGGTCATCAGCGCATCGCTCCTGATCGGGGGCTCCGCACTTATTTTGCTGGTCGTTGGCAGCAACCAGTTCGCCGCCGTGACATTGGTCATCGTTTGGGGACTTGGGTTTGGAATGCTCCCTATTGGTATGCAATCGTTCCTCCAGAGCGCCGCCAAGGATGCTCTGGAAGACATGCAGGCGCTGTTCGTTACAGTCGGGCAAATCGCTATTGGAACAGGTGCACTCATAGGTGGATCAATCGTGGACTATGCAGGCTTATCAGGAGCCATGGTTTTCAGCGGCATCGCCTCAGCGATCACGATTTTACTGATGCTGCACCCAGCAGCATATTCCAAGCGAGCTTAGTGCGCTCGCTGATGCGAAAAGTTGCCGTCGTCATCGGTAATCGAAACCTGCGGCGACAGACCGAGTGAGCCCCCGATGTCCCGGCCTCGCTCAGCAAGCCACTGTCCAACGGGCAATCGGCTTTTGGCATATTTCTCCAACGCCTCACCGACCGTTCCGGCCAACGCGATCGCCTCCGTCAAGGCGATCGCGTCTCCCGCCGCCTTTGATGTTCCCATCGCTGTATGGGGGCGAATGAGGAATGCAGCGTCACCGACAAGGGCAATTCGTTTCCCGGTTATGCGGTTGGGCGCATAGTCGAAAATGCCTTGGATCCATGGATCCGGAGTGGCTGCCGCAATCTCCGCGAATTGAGGAGGCAATAGCCGTCTTGCATCAGCGGCAAATGAAAGCCTCGCAGGGTCCTGCAGTTTTCCCCGTGGAAGCGAGAAATGGTTCAACCGCCCTTGGTTGTCTGTAAATAGTTCAGGCAAGTCGGATTCCTTGACAGGCCGATACCAGCCCCAATTGTATCGGCGCAATCCAACGCCAATTTCGCCAGAGCGCCCTGGTATCAGGTATCCAACAGACTGAATGCCAGGTGCGGAGTAGGCGACCATTTTCTCCTTGAGAGCCAAAATAGCGTGAGGAAGGTCCGCCTCGGAAATCACTGCCCGCCAGGCAACATAACCCGCAAACGAGTTGAGATAGTCGACAGGGTTGACTGACTTCCTCGCAATGGACGCTATGCCGTCCGCACCGATGATAACATCGGCGGTCTCGGTATCACCGCCTTCAAAATAAAGTTTAGCGGCGTCTTTTCCGTCCTCGACCGCCACGACGCGCCGTGATTGAACATAGAGCGCGTCGGGGATCTTTCTTCTGGCTGATTTGTACAGGAGGTCCCAGGAGAACCGCGAAATCCCAACCTGTCTCTCGCTGACAATGCTTCCGTCTAGATTGACCAGCACTTGTGAGGTTGCGGTCACCGCAAGCTTTGTAACATGCTCGCAGCGCAGAAGACGCAAGACGTTGAATAGGTCCGCGCCGCCAACAAGACCTGCGCCGCGTGTGGCGAGGTCTGAGCCGGACCGTTCGAATATTAGGACGTCATGACCCGCGCGGTGGAGCAATGCGCCGCAGAATAGCCCAGCCAAGGACCCGCCGACGATCCGAATGCGCAGAGAGGTGGCAGTGACCATGATAAAATCTCAAAACTGAAGATCGGAGCAAGTTAACATTGGTCTGCGATGCGTCCCCTCATACCCCAGTATAGGTGACACCCTTTGGGGTTCATGGCAGTCGTGTGTTTCAAGTCTGCGCCATCAAGAAGGAGCTGAAAATGTCCAAGAAGCGGCCCGAAGGAATTCGCGATTACGATCACCCGGCCGGTGGTTGGGGCGCCCTCAAGGCGGTTGCCGACACATTGAAGCACCAGCAAATTGTCGCTCAAGGCGCCGCTACTCTCCTTAAAGCTAACCAGGCCGACGGATTTGACTGCCCCGGATGCGCGTGGCCCGATCCCAAACATACGTCGTCGTTTGAGTTTTGCGAAAATGGCGCGAAAGCTATCACCTGGGAGTCTACCGCAAAAAGGGCTGGGCCTGAGTTCTTTGCGAGGCACACTGTAAGCGAACTTTGGAAGTGGAGCGACCACCAGCTAGAGGATGCTGGCCGTCTGTCCTTTCCAATGATGTATAACGCACAGGATGATCGGTACGAGATTATCGAGTGGACTGCAGCGTTCAAGATCATCGGTGACGGGCTCAAAGCGCTCGATCATCCTGATCAGGCGGAATTTTACACGTCAGGGCGTACTTCGAACGAAGCGGCTTTCCTCTACCAGCTTTTGGTTCGGGCCTACGGCACGAACAACTTCCCTGACTGCTCGAACATGTGCCATGAGGCGACAAGCGTCGGGCTGCCGCTGTCGATTGGCGTTGGCAAAGGCACTGTTACCCTAGAAGATTTCGACTATGCCGATGCGATTTTTAGCTTCGGCCACAATCCGGGTACCAACCATCCACGCATGATGACAACACTTCACGATGCAGCAAGGCGCGGCTGTCCAATCGTTGTTTTCAATCCGCTGAAAGAGCGTGCCCTTGAGCGTTTTGCTGCTCCTCAGAGCCCAGTTGAGATGGCGACCTTCAGTTCGACAGAAATTGCTACGTCCTACTATCAGGTGCGGGCAGGTGGTGACTTGGCGGCCTTGAAGGGCATGATGAAGGCAATCTTCGAGAGGGACGCAGCTGAGATGTCAGAGGGACGTCCCGGCGTTCTCGACCGCGAGTTTATTGCTGAACATACCCAAGGAATTGACGGCCTGCGTGCAGATATTATCGCCACCGAGTGGGATGATATTGTTCAAATCTCTGGGCTGAGCCGTGCCGATATTGAGGCGGCGGCAAATATCTACATGAAAGCCAAAAGGGTCATTCTTTGCTACGGGATGGGCATAACTCAACACAGCAACGGTACAGCCAACGTTCAACAGCTGGCAAACTTCCTTATGTTGCGGGGAAACCTCGGCCGACAAGGTGCGGGTATCTGTCCGCTGCGGGGCCATTCGAACGTCCAGGGAGACCGGACTGTTGGGATCACTGAGATCCCCAACAAGGCACTCATTGACGGAATGGAGCGTGCGTTTGGATTTCGACCCAAACAAGACAAGGGGCATAACGCGGTCGAGACTATGGAGGCAATCGCTGAAGGCCACTCCAAGGCGTTGATCTGCCTTGGCGGCAATCTGGCCGTGGCAATGTCAGACCCTAACTATGTATTCGAGGGAATGCGTAAGCTCGATCTCTCCGTCCATATAGCAACGAAACTCAACCGATCACACCTGTTGACTGGCCACACTACGATCGTCCTGCCGTGTTTAGGGAGGACCGATGTCGACATACAGGCTGGCGGAGTGCAGTCCGTAACTGTGGAGGACTCCATGTCCATGGTCCATGCGTCAAAGGGTTTCCTGAAGCCGCCGAGTGACGTGCTGAAGTCCGAACCCGCAATCGTCGCCGGGATCGCAAAGGCAACACTCGGAGACAAATACGGTATCGATTGGGATGGAATGATCGCAAACTACGATCGTATCCGGGACAAGATCGAGGTTGTTTTTCCGCCTTTCCACGAATTCAACCAGCGGGTTCGCCAACCAGGTGGCTTCCGCCTAGAAGTCAGCGCGTCTCACCGGGTATGGAACACGGCGAGTGGCAAAGCACAGTTCTTGACCGCTTCCGGGCTCGACGAAGATCCAGCGCTTGCAGACAAAGATCTGCTTGTATTGACCACTTTGCGAAGCCACGGGCAGTACAACACCACCGTCTATAATCTGGACGACCGCTATCGCGGAGTCTTTGGTAGGCGTGACATTCTCTTGATGAACAAAGATGACTTGGCGGCGAGGGGCCTTGCTGAAGGTGATAAGCTGCATATCGCCGCCGGGGTGGGTGACGGCGTTCGTGAACTATCGGGCTTTACGGCTGTAGAATACCCGATACCACGCGGCACAGTGGCGGGGTACTATCCGGAATTAAACGTCGTTATACCGCTTTCCTTCATCGACAAGCTCTCGGGAACACCCGCGTACAAGGGCGTCCCCGTGCGGATTAGTCCGATCGCTGCCTAACGGGGCTGCGTTACATTAGAACGGGCGTAAGCGGATGTTGTCCAACGACCGGTGGTTCGTCTCGTGGGCGGATTTTAGCGCCGCTGATTTTTGTTTGAAGCCGACGGAGATGCAAGGCGGCAAATAACGGGCGATCGATATCCAGACTGACAAATCTCGCATAAGTCGTTTCATCCCGTCAGATGTCTTCATGACTAACCACGTCGATCCGAGCAGCGCGTAGGCCACGACGACATTAATGCCCGTAAAGATGCTGAAAGGCGTAAAGCAGTCGAGTGAACCACCGATGAAGATTTGGCCGTCATTTGCCAAGCCATTTATGAAAGCTCCTAGTGCCATTCCCTTGAATAAGAGTCATCCTTGGGCCCGGACATTGGCTATCCCAGGCATTTTTCTCGTTGAATCGGCAGCCGACCCCTGCGGATCGGCTGCTTCTTTGCTTTTTAGTGTACGACGACATCCATATCCGCGAAGCTCGAACCCTTAAGCTCTTGCGTGACGAGGCTGTGTCCGGTGAGAGGAGCCCCGTACTGTTGTAGCAGTCCTCCCTCCGAGAGCGTGCCGAGATCGATCACGGCGAACCCAAATTTCTGCATAAGCTCGGATACAACTTGCTTCGCGTCGGGCACATCCCCAGAGATGAATAGTGTGCGCTTTCCGTAGCCTCGCCCGTCGTCGGGGTCGCGGGTCAATATCTTTGCAAGGATATGGTTGAATCCCTTGACCAGCTTTGAACCTGGAGCGAGTTTGGCCACTATGAAAGAGGAAGGTTCGCCGCCAAGGTCAGCGGGGCCGAAGGTTGCTGGATCGATCGCGTTTGTAGCGTCGATGATGATGCGCCCTTTCCACCCCGATGACTTCGCGAGAACGCCTTTGACAGCATCGTGAGGGATCGCCAATATCACGATGTCTGCTTCTAGGGCGGAAGCCAGCTCAGTAGGCTTGACGGCCCCCCCAAATCGGTCGGCGAAGTCTCTCAATGAGTCGGGACCACGGGTGTTGGCGACAGCAACAGGAATGCCAGCGCTTGCGAAGTGCCGGGCGATCGCTGAGCCGATCGCACCGGAGCCGATAATTGAGTATGTCATCAATTCGACCTCAGGCTTTGATGAACTTGAGGACGTCGGCGTTGAATGTGTCCGGGTCTACCTGGGCAAGACCATGCGATCCGCCCTTGTAAACCTTCAATTCAGCGCCCTTTACGATCTTTGCTGTCTTTTCCGCCGCCGCAGCGATGGGAACGATCTGGTCGTCGTCGCCATGGATTACCAGAGTTGGCTTGTCGATCTTCTTGAGGTCCGCCGTGTAGTCGACTTCGGAGAACTCATGGATGCAATCATACTCGCCCTTGATGCCGCCCTGCATGCCCATGGCCCAGAAGGAATCCCGCAGGCCTTCCTTGATTGTAGCGCCGTCTCGATTGAAGCCGTAGAAAGGCATCGAAAGGTCCTTGAAGAACTGGGCACGGTTTGAGGCAGTGCCTTTACGGATGCTGTCGAACACTTCGAGCGGCGTGCCTTCGGGGTTCGCTTCGGTTTTGAGCATCAGAGGAGGGACCGCGCTGGTGAGCACGACCTTGGCAACCCGCTTTGAGCCGTGACGGCCGATGTAGTGTGCCACTTCGCCGCCACCGGTCGAATGACCGATCATGACCATGTCCTTGAGGTCAAGTTTTTCGATCAACTCGGCAAGATCGTCAGCGTACTGGTCCATGGTGTTGCCGTTCCAAGGCTGATCAGAAAAACCGTGTCCGCGTCGGTCGTGGGCGATCACTCGGAAGCCGTTCATACCGAAAAACAGCATCTGCGCGTCCCAGGCATCCCCAGCAAGCGGCCATCCATGTGAGAAGAGGATGGGCTGGCCTTTACCCCAGTCTTTGTAAGCGATTTTCGTTCCGTCCTTGGTGGTGATGAAATTCATCTGAGTGGTTCCTTTTGAGTTGTGCCTTGTCTTTGCTTCCGATGGTCCGGCAAGCGCGATCGCTGCAGCAGCAGTACCGGCAACCATGAGGACGTCGCGACGACTTATTGCGGAGAAGAGGGGGTTGATCATGACCGGAGCCTTTCCAGTTAGCCGAGGTGACCCGGAAGACGTCCGGTAGAATATTAGTACCCACCGACCTTGTGTTTAAGAATCCTACGAGGGTTTCGGTTCTCTCATACGCGGGTATGATACTGAGGATCGCGGCCTGCCTTCAGCTTTGGAACAGCCGTCTAGGGGGCATTGCCTGTGAAACTATTCACAAGCGATAAGGTGTCATAATTTTGATTTCTACTTACCCGTGCATCTGGTTTATCGAACCCAACCGGCCGTGTAGGATGCCTTGGAATGGCAAGTAGAAAGGCCCCAGAATGAGTGCGCCACTGGTTATCGTCATTGATGATGATCCCGGCATGCGGTGGGCTCTGGACGCGTTGGTGCGTAGCTTGGATTTTGAATGCAAGACGTTCGCGTCGGCTGAGGATTTTCCCACATCCGGCTTCCTTGAAAGATCTTCTTGTGTTGTGGCAGACGTCCGAATGCGGGGCATGAGTGGCCTGGAACTTGCGGAAAAACTCAAGGGGACACCGAGCGATGCTACTGCTTGTCCGGTCATCTTGGTTTCTGTTTTCGCTGACGAACGCATGGCAGTGCTCGCGAAAGATAACGCTTTGGTGCTTCTGAAGAAGCCGTTCGACGGGGACGTGCTCGCAGGTTACATCGAAAAAGCCGTTAGCCTCCGAACTGAACGCACTTCTTGATATGCGCGTGCCTTCGTGAAGGGAAATTGCTGCGACACGGCAGTCTTGTTTCGACGAAAAAGGCCGGGGGCTTGAAGACCCCCGGCGGCAATATTTCTATTCAGATCACGAAACAACAGTCAACGACGGCTGCGGCGTTTCAATCTGCTGTGGTTTTGGACGGGTCCTAGATCGCAAGATCACGTAGAATACCGGTGTCAGGAAGAGGCCGAACACTGTCACTCCAAGCATGCCGAAGAACACGGCGGTTCCCAATGACTGGCGCATCTCAGCGCCAGGTCCCGTTGCGATCATAAGCGGCAGAACGCCGAAGATGAATGCGAAAGCGGTCATGAGAATTGGACGAAGGCGCAGTCGGGTCGCTTCGACGGCTGCTTCGACAGCCGTTTTGCCTTGGTCCTGGGCCTGTCGCGCGAATTCGACAATTAGGATGGCGTTTTTAGCAGCAAGTCCGATCAACACGATAAGCCCGATCTGAGTTAGGATGTTGTTGTCGAGACCTCGGAACTGGACGCCTAGCAGGGCAGCGAGGATCGCCAGGGGTACGATCAGGATGATCGCAAGAGGAAGAGTCCAGCTTTCATACTGTGCGGCAAGTGCCAGGAAGACGAAGATCACAGACAGCGCGAAAATGTAAATCGCGGTATTTCCGGTGTTGCTCTCCTGATAAGCGAGTTCGGTCCATTCAAATCCTGTTCCGGCGGGGAGTATCTCGTTGGCGAGGCTCTCCATTTTCGCCAGTGCTTCTCCAGTCGCGACACCCGGGCCGGGAGTGCCCTGCACGGGCACTGAGACAAACATGTTGTAGTGCTGGACTAGCGACGGACCGTTAGTGTCTTTGATGTCTATCAGTGTTCCGAGCGGGACGAGCGCACCGGTGGTCGATTTTACCTTGAGCCCCAGGATGTCCTCCCGGTCCAGGCGGAACTGTTGATCGGCCTGAGCGCGAACTTGGTAGACGCGACCAAAGGCATTGAAATCGTTAACATAGGACGTCCCAAGGTTGATCGAGAGCGTGTCGAAGATATTCGGGATCGGAACGTTCAGCATACGCGCCTTATCGCGGTCGATCTCAAGAAAGTATTGTGGGCTGTTGGCTGAGAACGTTGTGAACACGCCTGTGAGTCCTGCCGTTTGGTTAGCCTTGCCCATCAACTGGTAGGCTAGTCCAAGGGCCTGCCTCATATCCGAAGTGCCACGGTCAACGAGCTGCATCTTAAAGCCACCCCCATTACCGATGCCGCGAACCGACGGCGGTGGTATTGCGATAATGAAAGCTTCCTGGATCGACTGCAGTTTGCCATACATATCGCCGATGATACCGCTGGCCGCCTGGTGCTTTTCAACACGCGTCTCGAAGGGATCGAAGGTCGCGAATATTACGCCTGCGTTCGAAGCGTTTGTGAATGTCGCGCCGTTGAAACCCGCAAACGACACGGTATGAGCTACGCCGGGTACGGCTCTGATGATCTTGTCGGCTTTGGCCATCGCAGCATCTGTCCGGCCTAGTGACGCCCCGTCAGGCAGCTGAACCACGATAATTGCGTAGCCTTGGTCACCCGCCGGAATAAATCCTCGCGGCACGGTGCTGCCGACGTAGTAGGTCGCACCGAGCAAACCGACGAAGACCATCATCGCTGCGGAAAGGCCCGTGGCGGTCTGCACAAGATGCCGCACCACCCATGAATAGCCGTGGCTCAGTTGGTCGAAACCTTTATTGAAGCCGTCGGCGAGCCATCCGAATAGCTTGCTTATCACGTTACGGCGGGCCAGCGCGTGCTCGTGAGGTTTCAATAGAAGCGCTGCAAGGGCGGGCGAAAGGGTCAGTGAGTTGAGCGCAGAGATCGCGGTAGCGACTGAGATCGTTACAGCGAACTGCCGGTAGAATTGCCCCGAAATGCCCGGGATGAACGCGGTCGGCACAAACACTGCGATGAGTACAAGGGAGATGGCAATGACAGCCGTCCCCACTTCGTTCATTGTTGCATGAGACGCTTCACGCGGTGTCATTCCTGCAGCTAGATTACGTTCAACGTTCTCGACCACAACGATCGCGTCATCGACGACGATGCCGATGGCGAGGACAAGTCCGAAAAGCGTTAGCATGTTGAGTGAGAAACCGAACGCAAGCAAGAAGGCGAAGGTGCCAACAAGCGATACCGGTATGGCGATAATCGGAATGAGCGCAGTACGCCATGACTGCAGAAACACGAGGACGACAATCGCAACCAGAAGCGCCGCTTCAATAATCGTCCGATAAACCTCCTCGATTGACGCCGAAATGAATTCGGTCGGGTTGTAGACAATCTTATATTCCAGACCGGGTGGAAAGTCCTTGGCCGCAGCCGTCATCGTCGCCCTGATCTGATCAGCAGCAGCAAGGGCGTTCGTGCCTGGGCGAGCGAAGACTGCGATAGCCACGGCAGCGTCCCCATCAAGGTAGCTGTTGTTGACGTAGTCCTTGGCGCCCAATTCGATCCGAGCGACATCCTGCAACTGAACAAGGCGACCAGCCGCAGACGACTTGACGATTACATATCGAAATTGTCGCGCGTCCGAGAACCGTCCTTGGGTGGTAACGGTGTACTGAAATGCGTTGGCGTTCGTTGTTGGTGGAGCGCCGATTGATCCACCGGAAACCTGAACGTTCTGGTCGCGGAGTGCTTGCACGACATCAGAAGCCGCCATTCCGAGAGCCGAAAGCTTCTCGGGATCGAGCCAAATGCGCAAAGAATACTCACGTTCGCCGAAAAGGATGACGTCGCCGACACCGTCAAGACGAACCAGACTGTCACGAATGCGATTACGGGCATAGTTGGAGACGTAGAGTTGGTCGTATCGCGCATTCGGCGATAGCAGATGAACAACCATCATAATGTCGGGGGAGCTCTTTGCCGTAGTGATGCCGATGCGCCTGACTTCCTCAGGAAGCCTTGGCTCGGCGATCGCGACACGGTTTTGCACAAGTACCTGCGCTTTGTCGAGGTCAGTACCGAGTTTGAAGGTGACGGTAAGCGTCATCTGCCCGTCGGCGCTTGAGTAGGAAGACATGTAAAGCATGTTTTCGACGCCGTTAATTTCCTGCTCAATTGGCGTCGCTACGACGTTGGCGATCGTCTCCGAGTCCGCACCTGGATAGGACGTGCGAATGACAATCGTGGGGGGCGCGATTTCTGGATATTGAGAGACTGGAAGCTGGAAGTAGGAAATCCCACCCACGATCAGCAAAAGGATAGATACCACCGACGCGAAGATCGGTCGATCAATGAAGAAGTGGGCAAATCTCATTGTCCCGACTCCTTCGCCGCATCGTCGGGATTACCTTCGACTCTGGTCTGGGGGAGCTCAGTCATATGAGGAGTGACCTTGCTGCCTGGCCGCGCACGCATCAGGCCGTTAACGACGATGGTTTCGTCCCCTGACAATCCCTCGCGTATCGCACGGTAGCCGAACAGACGTGGTCCTGGCCGCACCGGCTTAGTGGTAATTAAGCCATCGTCAGCGACCACATAGACCACACGCTGGTTTTGATCGGACCCGATCGCCTCGTCCGGGACTAAAACAGCCCTGTAGCTATTCGATGCTTCGATCTGGGCGCGGCCGAACAAGCCCGGCTGCAGCACCAGATTCTTATTTTGGAACCGAGCGCGAATGCGCATCGTGCCCGTTTCGCTGTCGAAACGATTTTCAGCAAAGTCCAATTTCCCGATCATCGGTTTTTGGTTTGGATCGGAGATCGTGACATTGATGTCGAGCCCTCCGCCCCCCTGCTGTAAGTCGGCCCCGCGTGATCGAGCCGTACTTGCGAAGTTGAGAAGACGACGTTCGTCCACGTCGAAATAGAAATCGATGGGGTCCATAGAGACAATGGTCGTCAGGACCGACTGATCCGCCTGTACGAGGTTTCCTACGGAAACCAGGCGCCGATCAATTCGACCGCTGATCGGAGCCGTAATCTGAGTATAGTCCAGATCCAGTGCGGCACGGTCGGCCGCAGCCTGGGCCCCTCGGACACTCGCTTGGGCCGAAACCCATTCGCGCCGCCGATCATCGAGGATCGAGATCGACTGGCTACCGCTTTGCGTGAGTGCCTCAGATCGTTTGAATTGCGCTTCAGCGAAAATCAGGTTCGACTTTGCAACGTCCAAGGCCGCACTTGCCTCGTTTTGCGCAGTGATGAATGGGCGTTGATCGACCACGAAGAGAACATCGCCCTTGTGGACGATCGTACCGTCCTGAAACCGGACTTCCTGCAGATACCCGCCAACTCGGGCACGAACAGTTACCTCGTCCACGGCCTCGAATCGGCCGATAAATTCGTCGTTATCGACCACATCGCGAATAATGGGTTTCGCTACAGTCACAGGCGGCGGGGCTTGCTCTTGCGCGAATGCTGCGGTTGGCGACAGGAGTGCGAAAAATATCGCCCCCGCCATGTAGTGTTTAAATCGGATGGAATATTGCCCCATCTGATCTTCTTGCTGGCCGTGTCCGATAGACGCCATCATTGTAGTCCCTCCAAGAGTGATTTCATCTTGGAAAGTGCCGAAAATTGTGGAATGCCGGAATCCTACACGGGTCTACAATGCTTATACCCTCGTATGATTGTTCGGCGTTCTTTCTCCTGTTGGGATTGGAAGCTGCGTAAAGCGGGCGATAGGGGTCCGACTAAAAAATAGGGGTTTTAATGGTTAAGGTGTGGTCCGTCGAGTGGCCAGAGGGCTTGGTTCCAAACGGGGAGGGCTGGGAGGACGCGACCAGCCGTTTCGCATCTTCCGATGACATTTTGATCACCAATGAGATGCCTTTTGGTTTTTGGCAACCAACGCGGCAAATGTTCAGCCTGGAGCGTGCGCGAGAATGGGCAGACCTGCACGAACGCGGTTTGGAAGCGCTTTCAAAGCTTGCCGTTCGGGCGGTAATTTCCTCGCGACCAATCCTGTTGGGAACAAAGCTCGTCAACGAGGCCTTCGCACTCGTTGATGGCCGATATCAAGTTCTGCATCACAAGCAATACTTTCCAGCGGAGAACGGCTGGCAAGAGGAGGCTTGGTTTGAATCCCAGAGGATGGGGTTCGATGTGGCTGAGATTGGAGGCATTAAAGTGGGGGTACTTCTTTGTACTGAACTAATGTTCTCGGAAAAGGCGAGGTGGCTCGGAACACTTGGCGCTGATCTGATTGCGGTGCCCCGGGCAACCGGGGCAGACCACCGCATGTGGCGAACTGCAGCGGCAATGGCAGCGATCGTAAGTGGCGCATATGTTGTCAGTTCGAACAGGCAGGGACAACAGGACGCCGCCTCTCCGCGTTTCGGCGGGGGCGGCATCATCGTCGATTGCGAAGGTGTCGAATTCGGTATGACGTCGTCACGGGATCGTGCGATCGCCATCGAACTCGACCAACCGCTATCCGCAGCAGCGAAAGGTAGATATCCCGTGTACGTGCGGCAGCCGATCCAAACTCGCTGCTGAAGACAGCTATGGGACCGATAGGAGTTCTCTCACGCGAAGGCGAGACGTCTGTTGTCGCGGCTCCGCTGAGCCTGGATTGATTGAAATTAATCCCAAAGCGGCCTGCACTCCGGCATCTCGTAGTAACACTCGTGTATGACATCGCTCGATTGGATGGTCAGCTAGTTTCAATCTTGCCGCGCCTTCGCCCTCCGTGGCCGCAGCCTCTCAAGGCTGCAATCTCCGGGCCGCATCTGTGCAAGATTGGCGCCAAACAGGCCGCTGCGGCGTCATCCTGGATGCGATGGAGGAAGTTCAGCAGCAATTCGATCCTGAAAATGCCTTGCCTTCCGCAAACATCCTTAGTGTCGATCGGGACGCTGTTGAAATCGAGGTTTCGTTTCGTGTGCAGAACATCGGCAAGGCGCTTCACCATAACCGAGAAGGCGAGTGGACATACCTATACGCGCGTATTAACCCGGCTCCACCGCCGTAAATCCACCGACACCCTTTCCGAAACGGTAGGATACCCCCCGAAAGGGGGTGGGCTGAAATCTCGACCCGCGTATCATCCAGCTTTACCATCGAAGCCAAACCCTGCGGAGAGTTGATGTGGGCGAGATATACGATGGAAGCGCAAGATGCCTTTCCAAGGACGCGACGTTCGATATCTCGTTAAGGGCCATTCAATTCCCTGAGCGATCCGAAATGCTTGAAATCATCCTGGCGCTGAATGTTATTCAGCTAGGACTTGATGCAAACAGACGGTTCCTAGCGAAACAGACACCTGATCTTGAGGCCGTTAGGCAACTTGCTGAGGGACTAGTTGAGCGTGCCGATTATCTCGAAACGCTTGTCAAACGCCTTTAACTCCGACAGCGTGAAATTCGCGCAGCGCACTATATGGAATACGTAATGGTCAGGTGGTTTGGCAAATCGGTTGCAGCGAATGTATTGGCGATCGTGTTGCTCTCCATGTTCAGCGTCGTCTCGACCCCCGGTGCTCAAATCGGCTCTAACATCCCCGTTGCGAAGATCATCGATCAGATCATCACAGTTCCAGTCGACGACAAAAGTGGCTTACGGTTCAGAAGGCTCTCGGTGTCGGAAGGTCTATCTCAGACCCGGGTCTCCCAAATCGTTCAGGACGACGAGGGTTACATCTGGTTCGGATCGCAGTACGGCATCAGTCAGTTTGATGGGTACGAATTTCGAAACTTCTCACACAGCAGTACCGACCAAGGCAGCCTCAGCGGTGTCTTTGTCTACGCCCTGTTTAAAGACCGGGCGGGAACCGTATGGGTCGGAAGCGACCAATATCTTGATGCCTATGACCGTGACACAGAGACGTTTCGTCACTACCCGATCGCTGCGAATAACCCTACCGTAATCCATATAAGCCAGGATAGTGATGGATTGCTATGGCTTTCGACTGCTCAGGGCCTTTTCACCCTTGATCCCAGTACCAAGAAGATTTCCCGCTATGGACACGATCGAGCGAACCCCAATTCTCTGATGAGCGACGACATCAAATCAACGGGCGAAGACAGGGCCGGGCAATTCTGGGTGGCCAGCAGCTTTGGCCTCGAAAGGTTCGATCGATCCACTGGGCAAGTGACATATCGAATTCCTCTTCCTCAGAAGGTGAGAGAATTGGGCTTTCACGAAGATTCACGAGGCACCTTCTGGATCTTTTATGGGGCAGGCAACGGTCTGGCCATTTTTGACAAGGCTACAAACTCTGTAAGACGTCTTTCGTTTGACTCAAGCGCCGACGAAGCAAATCTGCGGGGTGTCTACTCGCTCATAGAAACGTCTGAGGGTGACATTTGGCTCGCCACAATGGGATTCGGCTTGCTGAAATTCAATCGAGAAAAGTTTGCTTTCGAGCGGTACATTAACGACCCCCACGATGATCAAAGCATAGCTGAAAATCGAGCAATCGCGCTGTTTCAAGACAGAGAAACCAACATCTGGGTCGGCTTACACGCGATGCCGCCTAATGTCTTTTCGACCGCAGGTACAGCTTTCCGAAAAGTGTGGCCTCCGCCAAAAATGTCAAATGAGACAGGTGAGGCATTGGTCAACGCTGTCTTCGAGGACCGTGACGGGAACGCTTGGCTTGGGGCAGGCGGGATGCTCAACCGCGTTGATCGCTTGGGCGCTGTCGAGAATTTCACACCAGGCGGGCCAAATGAGAGACTTGAAGTTCTGTCGATCAATCAGGATAGCTTCGGGACGGTATGGGTCGGTACACTTGGGGCCGGACTATTTTCGATCGATCCAATATCGCGAGCAATACGCAACTATCGACATGAGATTGCATCGGATCGGGGACCAAGTAGCGATGTAATCACAAGAATCTTCTTCACGAGCGACGGGACAATGTGGCTCACAACCTGGAATGGTCTCAACAGATACGATCGTCAAAACGCTCGTTTCGTGAAATTCACGCGCCCGCAGCCTGCCAGCAACGCATTTTTCTCGCTGGTTCCAACACCAGAAGGCGATGGTTTCTGGATCGGCTCGACGAGTGGCCTGCTAAGATTTCGATCTCAAGAGAGCACATTCGAGACGTTTGCGCACGATCCAAATGATGGAACGACTATTAGTAATAACACGATCAATAGCGTGCTGGTCGATAGCGATGGCGTGCTCTGGGTTGGCACGCAGAACGGCCTGAACAAACTCCGATCCACTGGAAAAGGCTTCGATACCTTCTTCACTAAGGATGGACTTCCTGGAAACGTGGTCAGTTGCATTCTCACCAGGTCTACGGGCGATCTGTGGTTGAGCACAAACCATGGTGTAGCAAGGGTGGACCGTAAAACCATGAATGTCGAAGCTTTTTCGACCCAGGACGGGATCCCAGGCGACGATCTAACTGGATGGAATGCCTGTGCCCAAGGAGTGGGAGATACTTTATACTTTGGGGGTTTTTCTGGGGCTACAATAACAACTGGAAAAGGGGCCCAGCCGCCACACGATGCACCGCCGGTCATTTTCACCAGCATCCGTGCTGGCGGACGGCAGGTGGTGATGGCTCGGGATCGGCCTCGACTTTCCCTGGCGCACGATGAGAATCTGGAAGTTTCATTCGCAGCCATAAACTTTCGCGATCCAAGGCGAACACGTTATCGCTATAGGCTTGATGGCCTCGATGAGGATTGGCATTCCGTGCCGAACGCGGCACGTACTTTGAACTTCCCTTATCTGCCGAGTGGAAGTTATGAACTTATCGTCCAAGCGGCGCTGCAGCGCGGAAATTGGCCATCAGAAAGTACCAAGCTGTCTCTCATCGTTGTTCCTGCCTGGTGGCAAACCTGGTGGAGCTACGGGCTCGCTGCGGCTTCGTTGATCGGCCTTGCCTCACTTTATATGCGCTATCGAACCGAGCAGGTTCGGGCAGTTTTTCGAATGAGATTGGAAGAGCGCTTGTCGGAACGCACGCGACTTGCTCGGGAGTTGCACGACACGCTCCTGCAAAGCTTTCAGGGATTGAATTTCAGGCTCCAGGCTGTTCGTAATATTTTATTTTCCGAGCCCGAAAAGGCGGCCGCGATTTTGGAGGACGTACTTGAAAAGGGCGATGATGCTCTCGTTGAGGGTCGTGGTGCGATCCACGCCCTTCGTGATCCTGGCGCTCTCAGACAAAATCTCGGTCACGCACTTGGCATCAAGGGGCGGGAACTCGCTGCATCCTTCAATGGTTCCAAAAGGCCACACTTCGAAATGATGGTGACGGGAGATCCGCTCGAAATTGACCCGGATACTCGCGACGACCTTTATCGTATAGCTTCCGAGGCTTTGCAGAATGCGTTCAGTCATTCAGGAGCATCAGAGATCGATTGCCGTCTCGACTCCTCGTTGGACGGCATCGAAATCTCTATAAAAGACAACGGCGCCGGGCACTTGGCGATCGGTGCAGACAATAGTGGTCGGCGAGGTTGGGGTGTCACTGGCATGCGGGAGCGAGCCGAACACATTGGAGCCATACTCAGTGTGGACAGCCTCAAGGGCCTCGGTACTCGGGTGAGTGTTAAACTGCCTGCCAAGGGTCGTAGATCGACAATCGTTGGCTGGATGTTTAGGCGATGACCGGCCCAATACGCGTTTTGACGGCGGATGATCATCCGTTAATTCGAGAGGGATTATCTGCCCTTTTTGTTGGTAACGACGACATCGTGATCGTTGGCGAGGCTGCCGACGGGGTCGAAGCAGTCGAACTTTTCGGAACCTTGAGACCGGACATTCTGCTTTTGGACCTGCAGATGCCTCGAATGAACGGCATCGAAGCCTTGATCGAAATCAGGAGCAGGGACCCTCACGCTCGGATCGTGGTTTTGACGACCTACGACACCGAGCATCTAGCTTCACAGGCGCTGGCGGCCGGAGCCAAGGGATATTTGCTCAAGAGTTCGGTTCGGCGGGAACTCATCAACACAATCCGCGCGGTTCATTCCGGTCGCAACCATGTTGACCCAACCGTTGCGGCAACGCTTGATATACACGCGATCGACGACACACTCACAAAGCGAGAAGTTGCGGTGCTCGCCCTGATCGCCGAAGGGCTCTCAAATCGGTCGATAGGCGATCGGCTTTCGATCACTGAGGAGACGGTTAAAGGCCATGTGAAGAACATCCTGTTGAAACTGAGAGCCAACGGTCGCGCACACGCGCTAGCAATAGGTATAAAGCGCGGGATTATCGAGCTTTAGTCGGGTTACTGTTGGGTCCCAACTCTATCTGTCAGCGATTGATTAGGGATTGCTGTATCTCGCTGTAACGACCCCCGCTTGTCCCTCCTGGTGGAAGTGCCTTGTCGAGGGCTTCCATTTCGTCCGCATCGAGATGCACGTAAATTGCCCCAAGATTCTCTTCGAGGTATTTCGTTCGCTTGGTACCCGGGATCGGGACGATGTCGGCTCCCTTGTGTAGCAGCCAAGCTAACGCTACCTGAGCCGCCGTCACGCCCTTCCTTTGAGCAAGCTCACGGAAGAATGTGGTGGCTTTCAAATTTGAATCGAAATGCTCGCTTTGAAGACGAGGATCGGCAGATCGACGGTAGTCGCCTTCAGCAAAATCGGCAGCTGGTTTTGCATTTCCCGTCAGGAAGCCGCGCCCGAGCGGACTGAACGGAACCAAACCGATGCCAAGTTCGCGGAGGGTTGGGATAATATCGGTTTCAAGATTCCGCTCCCATAGAGAGTATTCGCTTTGCAACGCACTGACGGGGTGGACTTTGTGAGCTCGCCGGATCACTTCGGTTCCGGCCTCTGAGAGGCCAAAGAACTTGACTTTGCCTAAACGTACCAAGTCTCCGACGGTCCCAGCAACATCTTCGATTGGCACCTCTGGATCTACCCGGTGCTGGTAGAGCAAATCTATATGGTCCGTTCTCAAGCGCTTGAGTGAAGCGTCAACGACCTCGCGAATGTGCTCTGGACGGCTGTCCGCAGTTGGCTTGTCCTCACCAATTTTAAAGCCAAACTTGGTTGCGATGGTCACACGGTCCCGCATGCCCACCAGAGCTTTGCCCCAAGAGCTGCTCGTTCGAGTAGGGTCCGTAAACTGTGTCTAGGAACGTGCAGTCCATATCTATGGCTCGGTGAATAGTGGCGATCGCGTCGCCTTCATCAGATGGCCCGTACGCGAATGTCATCCCCATGCAACCAAGGCCGATAGATGAAACTTCCAGTCCTTGCGATCCCAGCGTCCGTTTTTCCAGCATAGCAATTCTCCTAGAGGAGGACGTCGTTCTTGTTTTTCAGGCGGCGAAGCGCCTCGACAGTTTACCGCTGCCCATCTCGAAATGCGATCCGCAGGTAAGTGCTGCGACTTCTGCTGCAAAAGGCCATTGTTAGTGCCCTACTTTAACCAATGCTACGTCACGTCGGCGGTCATTGCCGTCACTTTGCTGGGACTGAGGAGAGACTTTGGCGTGCCCTTCGTGGCCGATACCATATTCCTGTAACCAATATCCACAAGCTACGAATATTGCACCCCCCGCGAGGTTTCCGAGCGTTACCCACAATAGGTTTCGTCCGACTTCCAAAACATTGATTGCCGTATCGGCGCCTGCCATCAGCGCAATGCTGAAGGTGAACATGTTGGCCACTGAGTGTTCGAACCCGGCCGATACAAAGATAGTTATGGGCCAAAATATCAACATGAGCTTGGCGCTTGCGTCGCTCGTCCGATTACACATCCAGATCGCCAGACAAACGAGCCAGTTGCAAAGGATCCCCCGGAAGAACAACTGAGAGCTGGGCGCTGATTGTTTTGCATCCACGGCGGCGAGGAAGTGCTCCCGACCGTCACCAAGGATTACCCCGCCACCGGAAGCTTTATAGAGTGCCGCCAGCAAGACCGCGCCAGCGAGGTTTCCGATCCATGTGACCGCCCAGACAGCAATCATCTGGGAAACGGTAGCTCTTCGCGACATGACTGCCATCGGCATATACATTGCCGTCCCGGTAAATAGCTCCGACCCGGCGAAAATGACGATGGTCAGGGCAGCAGAGAACACTGCACCCGATACTAGCCGCACCCAGGCAGGGTCGACGTGCGCGTTTACAGAGTACATGACGATATTGCCGAAGCCGATGTAGGCCCCAGCCATCATCGCTCCAATAAAGAAGCCAAGCAAATTTTTCTGAATTGCAGAAACCTTGTGCTCTCCCGCTTCGACGAGGGTTGCGATCGTATCACTGTACATAGAAGCCTCCGATTTGTAGGTCGAAGAACTAAGCAGCTGTCAACCACCGATCAATTATACTGACGTATGGTTCGAAAGAGCCGGTGCGGTGACGGAAACGCAATTCCTGCGTGAGGAACCGGTCGGCAGACTGTTCACTGGTGACCTCTGGCACATGATACATCACGTGTCCGGCCGCGACCTGCGAAAGCCAGTGGCTGATCGCCTTCCGCGATAGAACGTTAGAACTACAAAATTTACATCCTCCACTTCGTCAAATTGAGGCCACCTCCCAGTGACCTTCCATGCAATAAGCTACATTACGCTGCCTGCATAATCGTCCGGATGCGCTGGGCTGCATTCAAGAGGTAATCCCCCCGCTAATTAACGGGCTTCAAAAGTAGAATTTTTCTCGGGCTTAATGATCGAGGAGATTTTTGATGAAGGCGAGCAGATTTAGCGAACCACAAATCCTTGCCATCCTGCGCCAAGCAGAAGGCGGCGTTCCTGTGCCGGAGCTGTGCCGGGAACACGGTTGAGCGCCGCCTCCTTTTACAAGTGGCGTTCGAAGTATGGCGGCATGGACGCCTCGATGATTAGCCCGATGAAGGGCCTGGAGTACGAGAACCGTCGGCTGAAGAAGATGTATGCCGAGATGAGCATGCAGGCAGAACTGCCGAAGGAGGCTTTGGGAAAAAAATAACACGGCCGTCTCAACGCCGAGAGATGGCCGGAAAAGCAGTGGCGTTACACGGCGTCAGCATTGCACTTGCCTGCCGCACCTTCGATGTCAGCGAGACCTGCTATCGTTACAGCGCCAAGCTGAACGACGAGAACGAGCAGATCGCCGATCTTCTCATAGGCTTAACGCGGGCAAAGAAGACCTGGGGCTTCGGCTTGTGTTTTCTTTATCTGCGGAATGTCCGGGGACATCGCTGGAACCACAAGCGCGTGTACCGCATCTACCGCGAGCTGGAGTTGAGCCTTAGGATCAAGCCTCGCAAGCGTTTGAAGCGGGACAAACCCTGCCTTGACTGCTCCGAGATGCGCCGAACCTGGTGGTCTGGTCAATGGATTTCATAACGGATCATTTGGAAGACGGTAGGCAATTCCGGCTGTTGAACGTCCTGGACGACTTCAACCGCGAGGGGTTGGGCATCGAGGTGGATTTTTCGCTGCCTGCTGAACGCGTCATCCGCATACTGAACCAGATCATCAAGTGGCGCGGTAAACCGTTCGACAATCGTGTGGATAATGGACCTGAATATGTCAGTGGCAAATTGATGGGATGGGCCGAAACGCAAGGAATTGCCTTGAGCCATATCCAGCCCGGAAAGCCGCAACAGAATGCCTATGTCGAGCGCTACAACCGCACCGTCCGACATGAATGGCTCGACCAATACATCATCGAAAGCGAGTAGGCGCAGGAATTCGCCACGCAGTGGCTATGGACGTACAACAACGAACGGCCCAATATGGGCATCGGCTGTATAACGCCCGCACAGAAACTGAAAAGGGCGGCGTGAATTATACTGACGAGCCCCGTTAAAAACGGGGGAATTACCATTTCAAGGTACCGGAATGTTAGAGCGATCCAATATCAAGAGTTAGAATCTTTGTATGGCCATGCAGCACGCAGCCAGAACTACTCGTGGCTTAACAATGGGCCTAAACTCCGCAATCGGAGAAGGTCAAAAGCCAGGGGAGCGGGCGCCGGACGGTTTTGACTTCAGCATGTAGGAGTAGGCCCGAGGCGCTCACTAACCGATTGCTGCCTCGTTACCGGTCCACTCGCAATCAATCGCTTCCGCGTATTCTCCAGATGTGGAGGTCGTACCAAGCGATCAAGAGCAAGCCACCGGCTACGCCCAGATGGAGCATGAAGGCGTCAGTTGCCATAATCCGGTCCACGCCGGGTTTGATCGCCCAAACGGGCTGGGTGAGTACCGTGGTGATCACCATGAAGCCGCCCAGCGTCAATGCTCCAATCCATCGCAAAAATCCCGATACAATCAAAAGTGAGCAAATGACCTCGACTGCGATCGCGGCTGCGGCAATTGGCGATGCGGGTAGTAAACCGAGCCGCTCTATTTCGGCAATGGCGAGGTCAAAGTTGAGAAATCGCACTACCGCATGACTCAGAAAGGTCGAGCAGATCGCAATCTGCGCAAGCCAGCGAACTGGGTGCCGGATGTTGAACGGAATACGCTCAGTAGTCTGACTTACGTCCACTGACCCCGACATTGTGAAGTTCTTTCTGTGTTGCGCCGCAGTCTATCGATAAGCGATTTTTCAACCATCTAGAGAGATCTGGGCCACGACAGCTCGTTAACGCCGTAGGCAGACGGCAAATACACCTGTGCACCTCGGGGTTTGGATGAAAGCGCCTCGGCCGCCACAAAATACAAAAGTATCCCGAGCATAGTCGTGCCGATGACGAAGAGCGGAAACATAGACATTTCGGCGGTTTTTGTCGTTTGGCGCATTGTAACCTCCATATGTTGACTGGAGGAAGGGTACCTAAATACTGATGGATCGGAAATTATACGCAGGTATGGGAGCCCTTATTTCACTCGTTAGGTCGCAGGAAACTGAAACGAGTATCAAATCTGTTTTTCCCTGATCCGCGATTTCCTTGACGTCTCAATCGGAGGCGGCCTTTGGTGCGGCATTCAAGAGAATATATGGAATATCTCCGGGGAAATATCGCGATGACCGTTTTGAAGGCGATGGCTGAAACAGGCCGGGCTATGCTTGCCTAAACGAACTTGCTTTTACAGGTGGCCCTTACCGCTGCTGTTCCAGTGAAGAAAAGATGAGGTGGGAAATCCTCACTCGCTCTAAAGCCAGCCCCAATTGCTCTCGTACAAAAGACAGGTCCTTGTTCTCACGGTCCAGAAACCTTAATGCGGCTTCAACGTGCAATGCGACTGCTGTCAATGGGTCAGCGAGGTCAGTCAGTTTCTCGCCATCCGCCTTCATTCTGTCGAGGCCGATCAAAGCCGAAATTGTCAGTTTACAATTGCGCATTCTGGGTACCTCCGATGCTTCGAAGATGCCGCAACAAAAGTCGACGGTCCATTGCCACCTGTGAATGCTCGCTATTCAACGGTGAATGCGCGGGGTCAAAACTCCCTTGGGACGCTTTCAATAAGGTGGTCGATAACGGCGCGAAGACGAGCGACCCGCCGAAGATCACTGTGATAGCCTAACCAGACGTCTCGGCCGGGGGCCGCCTCGTCGAGGTGGAGCTCAATTAGGTCGAAATCCTTAGCGATGATTTTTGGCAAGACAGCAACGCCTCCACCATGAGCACAGCACAACGCTTGCATGTCGCGGCTATTGCTCCGGAAACCGTATTTTGCAAGAGGGAAGCGCTGCAACAACCACGCCACGTCCGCAAGACGCTCATGGCCACGGTCCATTGCGATGATCTGATGCCCTTCGCCACGATCACGCAGGACCGGTGTTCCAAGCCGTTGCACGTACGCCGGTGAGGCGTATACGCCGTAGCTCACCTTGGCGAACTGCCGCTGCACAACGTCGGGTCCGTCGAACTTTTGGAAACGGAAGACCATGTCAGCTTCACGGCGTCCAAGATCGAAAAGGCGCGTTTCACCCAACAGCTCAATTGTCACCGACGGGTTATTGGTCGTGAATGCGGTCAAGGGGCGAACCAGGACCGCGCTCGCAAACCACTCCGACGTAGACAGCCGCAGCTCCCCCTCCAGTTCCTTACTGTCAGAAGAGGCGCTTCTCATCAGTCCGAGCATCTCGGACTCCACGCGTTCGGCCTGCTTCAAAATTACTTCACCGTCTCCGGTTAGTTGCAGTCCGATGGGCGTCCTCTGAAACAAGGTTGTGCCCATCGCTTCTTCGAACGCTCTTAGTCGCCTTCCTGCGGTGGGCTGGCTGATCCCGAGTTCCGGTGCGGCCGCACTCAGCGTTTTCGTGCGAGCGATGGAGAGAAAAAGCCTGACATCGTTCCAGTCCATCTAGGCAACACCCTCCATCCAATACTTGCTTTCACGTACGCCGAAACTCCATTTTTGCCAAATGAGCGCGTCAACCGTGACTGCAGTCAAATTTGAATAGGCGCCATTCACTAGCGCGTATCGCTTGGTTTGTGACAACGACGTATATTGGGAGGCCGTGCCAGGAGTGATGCCATGTCGACCATTGATCGACCCCCTCATAATATCTCGCCGAGCGGTCAAGAACCGATCGCGGCGAAGATTTCCGCCATTTCTCAAGGGAAGGGGAACTCTGCCGGGGTAGTTGGACTCAGTGCGATTATCCAACACGCTGACCCTGCTTCCGTTCCGTTTTGTGTAGGCGATGAAGTCTATGGCGTTGCAAGCGGATCTGATCCTTTCCTTGAAGGCGCAGTTTATGACCTCGATTCCAACAGACTGGCCCGGAAGCCCCATGGCTTGAACCCGATTCAATCAGCAGACCTTGCAGCATCGGCCGTAGTGGCTTGGCTGGTCCTTTTCGAGTGTCTAGAGCTTCCAATTGACATCGACGATCAGCCAATCCTCATTGATGTGTCTGATACCCCGACCGGAACAATGGTCGCGAAACTCCTTCAGGCCGTGACCAAGGCGAGGCTGATCTTGTTTCAACGGAGTACACCCCGCTCCAATTCCCTTGTCAGACCCGGGATGGATTCGGTCTTATGCTCGGTCAATGACCTGTATGAGGGCGTCAAGACGGGGCGAACTAAACTGCCACGGTTCGTGGTACTGGCTTCCCGGGATGCCTCGGATTTGGGCGCACTAAAAGCTTCTGACATCGCAACATTCTACCAGTCGCAAGAGGGGCTTGGCGCACTGCGGCTTGTAAACATCGTGTGGGCCGAGTTTCAACATTGGAAGCTTATAACCGACTCTCGATATTCGATTGCAGATGTTTTGACGGAAATTGCTCTCCTGGTCGACGTAGGGCGTTTGGATTTATCCAATCAATCGACCTAGCCCTTCCGGAACTTCAGGCAGGGTAAATGTGAATCTCGCGCCTCCTCCGTCGCGAGAACTGGCGCTTATTTTGCCGCCGTGCGCTTCCACGATGGTCTTCGATATGGACAACCCCATCCCCATGCCGGTCAACTTGGTTGTATAGAAGGCATTGAACAGTTGTTCCGCCTTACTGGATTCGATGCCAGGGCCTGTGTCAGCGATTTCTATTTCAACAAAGCCATTTTGATGGCTCGATTTGATGAAGATCGTTCTTTCCTTGGCGCGAACCTCGGACATCGCTTGAGCGGCGTTTACAAGCAGATTGATGATAACCTGCTGGATCTGGATGCGATCTGCCGAAACGTGTGCTGGATTGGACTCCAAGGACACCACAAGGCTTGCGCCTTGTGATCTCAGCTGGCGACCAGTGATTTCCAGAGCTTCCTCGATCACCGTGGAGATTTCAAACGCGGTGTGTTCGCTGGCGCTGTTCTTAGCCATCTTTCGAATGCGAGCGATGATATCAGACGCCCGTGTGGCTTCATCAATGATACGTCGGATTGCAAGCTTGGCTTCGTCCGCATTGGGGACCGGCCTATTCAGCCAGCGAAGCGCCGCATGACCGTTCGCAACGATGGCTCCTAAAGGTTGGTTGACTTCGTGTGCGATAGACGCGGTCATTTCACCTAGCGTCGCGACACGCGCGGCATGAGCCAGCTCCTGCTGAGCCTTGGTCAAGGCCCGTTCGCTCTCAAGTCTGTGGGTGATGTCAACGACACCCACGACGACGATAACCTGACCTTCCATTCGCTTAGGGAATGCGCAATTCACGAGAACGTCGACATGCTCGCCATCTTCGCGTTTCATAACCGTTTCGCCCTCATAACTGGCATCTCCGGAGAGGTAGCCCAAGAGCGCTTTATTCCATGTTCCCAGCCCGTCATTCGCGCACCAGTCACCGAGTGGTCTGCCAGTCGCCGCCTGCCGCTCCACGCGAAACATCTCGATCGCCTTCTTGTTGAGATCGACGACTCTGGTCGCATCAAGAACCTGTCGGATGAACTGCTGATTTCCGGCCACATGGCCAATCAAATCGTCGACACCCGCTTTGGATAAATCCGAAAGCATGGAATGCAAATTTAAGAGATCAATCTCAAAGAACCCGACCGCTGTGCCGTCAAATACACTCCGGAACCTGTGTTTCTGCCGCTCGATATCAACAACGAGAATATGGAAACCCTCAAAGCCGCTTCTTCCCATCTGAGGAATGTATCGAATCTCAGCGTCATGCCAGGTACCGTCGAGATACGGAACCGGAGCTTCGAAAAACACCTCATGTCCCGAGGCAACACGCTCCAGATGATGAAGCCTTTCGCTGTAGGCGTCTGGTCCCAAGAAATCGCGCATATGTAGACCCACAAGATCAACCGGCGTCCGCCCATACCAGTTGCAATGATGCTCGTTTGCGAAGCGGCATATGTGGTCGGCGTCAAAAAACGAAATAAGAACCGGAACAGTATCAGCGGTCAACGATGTGAAATTCTGCTTCGGTAAAACCGTCTTTATGCTATCAGCGGCCATTGATTATCCTGCCGTACACCGTTGTTGGTTTATACCGTGCGCCTATATGAGGGTAGGTGGCCTGAGTTGGGGTCGAAGAGAAGGACGTTTTCATTTGATTTCCGAGCCCCTTATCGCCGTGGTTGACGATGATTTTGGAATGCGCATGTCGCTTGATGGCCTCGTGAGGAGCTTAGGTTATCGAACAGCGATCTTCAGCGCCGCCGAAGGACTTTTGGCATCGGATCACGCGGCCACTGCCGCCTGCATCATTAGCGACATTGAAATGCCGGGCGGGATTGACGGCATCGAGCTCGCTTCGAAGCTTTTAGAATTGTGGCCAAATCGGCCAGTCATCCTCATATCCGCGTTTGTTAACGATAAGGTTCGTGCTGCCGCAGAAGAGGTAGGGGCATTTATCATCTTAAAGAAACCGTTTGTAGGCGAGACCCTCATCGACGCAATAGAATGCGCGTTGTCTCGGCAGTCAGCGTAGCCATTCGAGAGATCGTCTGTCATGCGTACAACCCAAGTTTCGGTCTGATAAGGGGTAGCCCGCTTTCACCGACCTCGACTATTTCAACGCAGCCGTGTTCCACTTCCGTCACCAGCAGCTCCCCCGGGTTGTTTCCGAACACGACGTTTGTCGGGCGATTGCCATTTGTTGGCAGTGGCTCAAGTGGCTCCCCATCGGGCGCGAAAACAGAGACATGCGCAGCTCCATAGTTCGCGCAGTACAGTCTCCCTGAAGCACCAAATGCCATTCCATCTGGCCCCCAAAACGTGTTTATCGCCATAGCGGGGGTTTGCGAGAACAATTCTGGGGAGCGCCCGTCCTCGTGCCGGAAAATTTTACCCGTCAGTGTCTCCGCGTAGTGCAGGACGCCAGCTGCATCGAACGCAATTCCGTTCGTGAACAATAACCCGCCTGCGACACGCTTGAGAACTTTTCCCGATTTCGGTTCGATTTGGAACACTCGGCCATCATACGAGGCGGTGGCAAAGTCCGATCTTATAACGAAGCCCTTGATGAACTCATCAGGTTTCATTCCCGAGTCTGTCATGTACAGAAGGCCATCCGGTCCGAACGCAAGATCATTTGGAAACAAGAACGGGCCTTGCTCATCACCAAAAATCGAGAGCAGGAGGTCGCCACGGGGCGATAGCTTTACCAACGAGTTTTCGGCCCCACCCGCCACCCAAAAGCAACCATCACCATCGACCGCCAGACCGGTTGGGCGCCCGCCTGGGCGAACGATCTCGACGCGATTGCCTTCCAGATCGAAGCCGGTTAGGCATGCACGCTCTTCGCTCATCTCCACGACGACCAGCGAGCCGTCCCGTTGAACGACGGGACCTTCGGGCTGGGATAGATCCCCGTGTAGGACTTGATTGAGGCTCGTTTTAAGCACGGCATTGAACCTGTTATTGCGCCAACTCCGTCGCGCCTCCCGTTCGAGAGATCTGCTCGGATTTGCGACGGGGTGGGAGAAAACCGAGTGCAAACGGCTGACTTCACAGCGCCTTCCGTTTATTCTATAGTGATCGTCAAAGAATATGTCGAGCGTCAATTCTCAAGACGGCATGCATGGGGGGCGGTCGTGGCAAGAGGGAGAGCAAGGGGCTTCGATCGCGACGAAGCTCTCGAAACTGCAATGCGATTGTTTTGGTTGAAGGGTTACACAGGAACGTCCGTCGCTGAGTTGTGCGCTGCCATGGGAATTGCATCTCCAAGCATGTATGCCGCTTTTGGAAACAAGGAAGCGCTTTACGAGGAGGCATTGGCCCACTTTTCTCGCACGCGCGGAATGCCAATATGGCTTAATGTCATGGAGGCGGCCACCGCTCGGGATATGGTCGAAGCGCTATTTCTGTGCACTATCGATGGGTACACCAAGACGAACCAACCGCAGGGCTGCATGTCGACCCTCGCGATGGTGGATCATAACGACTCGCCCAAACTTGCCGCCTTGGTAAAACAAGGTCGCGAGTCCACCTACCAAATGCTGCGAGAGAAATTCGCGAGCGCGGTCCAGTGTGGGGAACTTCCGAAACATGCAGAGGTGGATTCCCTCGCAAGAGGTTACCTCACCATCCTACAAGGGATTTCGATCCAGGCGCGAGATGGCGCCTCCCGAGCTTCCCTAATCTCCATGGTCAAAACAATGATGGTCGGATGGGATTCCATTACCCAGCAAATCGAAACAAGGGAAGAGGTCGGTGATCAGCGCTGCAACTAAGACTGGGGCGGCCACGACGGCCAGTACGCCCGCTGTACATGTAATTGATGATGACGCTGCTATGCGGGACGCCCTAGATAGCCTGTTTCGCTCAGTTGGCTATGAAGTTCACAAATATGCCAACACTCACGAGTTCTTGAATTCGGGGCGTGTAAATGCTTCGGGCTGCCTTGTCCTGGATGTCAGGCTTCCCGGAATGAACGGTTTGGATTTTCAGCAACATCTGGCGGAGTCTGAGTGGACGATGCCGATCGTTTTCATGACCGGCCATGGTGATATCCCCATGTCTGTAAGGGGGATGAAGGCTGGTGCGGTTGATTTCTTGCCAAAGCCCTTCCGAGAACAAGACATGTTAGACGCTGTAGCTTCCGCGCTGGAAAGGGATCTTCTTCAGAGGGAGAGACGACATCAGGAGCAAGAGCTCCAAGGGCGTTACGAAACCTTGTCGTCGAGAGAAAAGGAAGTGATGAGCGAAGTTGCCCGTGGTCAAATGAACAAACAGATAGCGTTTTCGCTCGGAATAAGCGAGATCACCGTGAAAATTCACCGAGGCAACGGCATGAAGAAATTGGGTGCTCGTAGCCTAACCGAGTTCATCAAGCTGGCTGAGGGTCTTAAACTTGAAAATGCGGGGTGAGGCCACCACCACCGCTTATCCGGAATATTATGATTTGCCGCCAAGTGACGACGCGGTGGCCAAACGGCCGCGTCGCTTGTAGCCGACTGCGCGACGTTGACTTTAAGTTTTGATCAGCGAAAGCGGTTTCTCGAATTCGGCTGGATCAAAATAGTTGCTCCAGACTGAGATCATTCCATTTTTTGCCGTCAAACTTCCCATGGCACGCAAGCTGATCTGTCCGCCAGCCTGGTGGATAAACACATCGATCCGCTCTTTAAGACGACGTTGCCGATGCAGCGATGTTGATCACCTGCCAGTCCACGGTGAACGCGGAGCTAATGCCGAAGTCTCCATGAAACTTCCGGCCATTCTCGCGGCCAATTACGTCGGGGAGGGGAATGTTGTCGTAGAGAACATCGGCAGTGAGCATCGCAAGCGCATCATTGATGCGATTGGCGTTCCAATGGCCGAGTAAGTATTGGCCACACCGGTTGGGTCATTCGACATTGGTTCCTTCTGGTTTCACGGGTTTGGTTTGAGGGAGCGAGTGTCCCTGTCACTTGTTTGGAAAGCATATTGAGTGGTTGAAAACGTGAAATCATACGAGGGTATGATAGCACGCAGGGTTCGGTGAGATCATCAGATGCAGGCCTCACGCCGTGTTGCCCCGGTGTCGAGACAAAGTTCGATCGAACATTCTGATGTCCAGAAGAGAAACCCAAGCAGCCAACTATATCCCTGAGAGCAGGCCAGCGTGCGTTATACCCAAGTATGAGACCGCGATCCTCGTGCACTATTTCGAACTATCTGTTCCTATGTGATGGTGGATGAACGAGAAGAAGCGGCGTATTCCTCATCGCGGTGTCGAGTTTCTTTCTGAAAATGGACAGGAACGTTGTCTCTTTTTTTAACGCCAGAGGCATGAGGACAACTCGGCTTCACCAATGCGAATATCGGTTCGGCGCGGTGGGCGGGGCACTCAGAACGTCACCACGAAACGATGTCGCTGTGCGCTACTCATCCTCAGGTATAGTTGTTAGGTTTAGGTGCAAGGCATATGGTAGTTCGAAGATTACTCCAGGAAAGGGATGCCCAATTGACTGCGTCGCCGTTAGTCGTTGTCGTCGACGATGATCCAGGTATGCGATGGGCTGTGGACGCTCTTATACGCAGCCTCGACTACCGCACGGCCCTATTTTCATCTGCCGAGGATTTTCTTTCCTCTGCGATCATGAGCGAATGCCATTGCTTGATCTCGGATGTGAATATGGGGGGCATGGATGGGTTTGAAATGGTCTCCAAGCTAACTGTAGATGCAGCTGGAGAGCGCCTGCCACCAACCATTCTGATCTCAGCGTATACCACTCCAAAAATGGCCGAGACGGCAAAATTGATGGGCGCTATGGTCCTTCTCAAGAAGCCTTTCGACGCCGAAAACCTGATATCGTATGTGGAGCGGGCAGTTTCCAAACGAGGTGGCGGCGAACTGGCATAAGAGGTTGGCGAATGCCACTCGTGCCGCGCGTCTGACACAAAAATCAATAGAATTATTGGGCGAGCGGCTTCCAGCGTTGCCCCATCGTTGTGTGGGCAACTGCTCCGCACGACGATCTACACCGAGCCGCGAGATCGGGAAAATCCGTGCCTCTGTGTTTAAAATTCCCTAGTAAATCATTCTCACGTACTGTCACCTATACTCACGTACGATATGATCGAAACGGAAAACGGCCTAAACCTTACATGTCACCATGTATCCCCTCCCAAGCGCGTGGTGATCGCCGCGATGATTTCCCCCTCCGTCGCAGGCTAGCGGATCTAATCCGCCAAGGACCGTCTCTTCCCCATGGAGACGGTCCTTATTTTTGTGACTTCTTGGCGATTGGATAGTTTTCGGTCTTGGCTATGCGCAGGCATGCGATAGCTGCCGCCAATGAATGCGAAGGAACCTGGAGAATGGAAGCCATTTGGAGGCATCGCAACGACGCAAGATCGGCAGATGAACTGCAGCGAGCTCTGATATCTGGATGTTTCGAGGAAGCTCTGTTCACCGAAAGCAGTCGATCCAGTTATTTTCAACATGGTCCGCTATCGGTAGAAATGAACTGTGCCCGGACGCTTGTAGCGCCCGGGCACATGTATTAGCTCGCGTTGGAAGCATCGGGTGTGTTCGTGCGCTCCTTGGATGCCCGCGCACCCTTCGCTAGCTCACCGAACATGTGGGGTTTCACATGCTCGCTCCAAGATGTCGCGCCAGTCTCCCGCTTCCAAAAGTTTATGGCGACCGGGACCAGCTGTTCACCGACGAGTATCCCTAGAAGACCGATCAGAGCAACGATCGGCGGAGCAGGGGACCGCACATTCAGGAGGGCGTAAATTGTCCCGACCAATATGCCGACCAAAAGAGACAGAATATATAGCTTCATATGGGTCACTTCACTTTTTCGGCTCGTCCAAAGGGTTCTCGTAGACGGTGTCTGTTGGACCAAACCCCGTGAGCAACACCACCACCGAAGTTTCAGCCGTCATAGCAAAATGGGGCGCGTTGGATGGCTCGGTGTACACAGATCCAGCTTTCAACGTGTGCAGAGCACTTTCGTTGAACTTTGATCCATAACCGAAGTGCCAGGTGCCCTTCAGGACAGTGCCAACGCGATCACCCTCGTGGTGATGCGCCGGAATCTTTGCCCCTGCTTGAACTTTGAGAAGCTGCGAGTAGGGACCGGGCTTTGACGGGTCACCCAAGATGGTAACGACCTGGACTTTCGCATTGCCAGATCCACCAACGCCACCGGTGCTGCCTAATGAATCCAACTCCTCGAAAGTCTTCGAATAATTTGGGATTGCCGGAGCGTCGGCAGCGAAAGCCGCGAATGGGATCAAAAACAGTGCAGCTGCGAGTGTCTTTTTCATAACGACAATCCTTTGTTTGATATATCGAAGTTTCAATTTTTTGCAGGTTGGAGAAACTCTAGGGTGACTCCGTCTGGGCCGCGCACGTATGTGAGTTTCAGCCCCTTACGAGCACCTTCAGTCACCGTTTGAAGACTTCCAGGTGGTGCCCAGCGGTGCTGCGCGATGAGACCAAGAACTTTCTCGATGTCATCGACCTCAAAGGCGATATGCACTGATCCAACATCACATGCTCTCGGAAGCAGGTGTTGCCGTTCAGAAGGCGCCGAGTATTCAAGCAACTCGATGTCGTGCCCTGGTCCACGGACCATTGCTAATGTCAAAGCCGCGCCCGGTACCCCAAGCAGACCCTCCACAAGCGTGCTGTTCGGGTATTCGGTCGTATAGAGATGCTCAAACCCCAGTACGCCAACCCAAAAATCGAGTGAACGCTTCAGCGATGATACGGTGATGCCCGTATGATCGACTGACCGGATCAGATGACTCAGTAACGGTTCGGCGGTATCCATTACATTTTCCTTATCGATCGATGTCCAGCTTATCGAGGAGAACGGGTCGTCTCGAACAGAAACCAGGTCCGGCGCTCGGCTTCATCGATCCAGCTTTCGATAAGGCTGGCGGTTGCGACGTCTTTGTGCTCGTCACAGAGGCTATGGGTCTCCCGTAGGAAAGCCGTGAGTTGCTTGTTGTCTTCGCGCAGCTCGGCCAGCATGTCGCTGGGCGTCACATAGTCCGCATCGTTGTCGAGCAACCGCTGCAAGCGGCCGATGTGTGCAATTGACCTGAGGGTTGTTCCGCCGATCTTGCGGACTCGCTCAGCCAGCGGGTCGACCATTGCAAACAACTGATTGGCATGATCATCCAACAGCACATGGTACTCAGGAAAATGGGGACCCGACATGTGCCAGTGAAAATTCTTGGTCTTCAGGTAGAGCGCGAAGACGTCAGCAAGAAGCGCGGTCAAGGACGGCGGCAGATCTTGCACGGCGTTGGAACCAAGGTCTGTTGGTGTGACCAAGGGTGCGGTGCGGTGCTTTTCAGCGATCGTTTTTTCCATCGGGTTTTCCTTATGTCGTGGCCATTTGGCCCAATTTCATTATTCGGAGAGGTGCGATGAGGAGTGAGCCGCTAAGCGCGGTTCTCTTCCCAAAACTTCAGCAGCTCTTCGCAGATGAAATCCGTCTTTTCCTGGAAAGCCCAATGACCGCATTCCTCGATGACACCACCCTTTGCGGACACGGCAATGGCCTTTGCGCTCTCGAAGCAATGTTCAGCGAAGGATACTCGGCCGCCGTAGGCCAGCATCGGGACGGCGAGCTTCTTCTTCGTAAGCTCAGCGGTATCTTTGGCCATCTGGGGAATGTAGCCGTACAAATTCAGGCTGGAGCGCAGATTTCCCGGCTGCATCATCTGTGCCGCATACGCCTTGACCTCTTCTTCAGGCATGGCTGTCGGGTTGTACGCAAAGTCGCGGAAGAAATGCTTGAGGTAACGCTCCTCACGGCCTTCGATCAGGAACCGAGCGATATCCATGTTCATATGGAAATTGAGGTGCCAATAGGTGAGGCGGGGATCTACGTAACCGGGGTAATCGAGCCCGAAGAACGGAGTCTCAATCGTGGACAGCGACAATGCACGGTTTTCCGCCAGATAGGCTGTCGCAACGGATGCAGGGCCACCCAGGTCATGGCTCAAGATATGGAACCGGTCGACTTTTTCCGCGTCCATGAGGTCGATCATGTCTTGCGCCATCGTCTTTGGCTCGTAACCACCGTATGGCTTGTCGCTATCGCCAAAGCCCCGCAGGTCGGGCGAGATGAAGGTGTATCGATCCCCTAGCCGTTCAATGATCGGGAGATATTCGCGGCTATTCTCCGGCCAACCGTGCATGCTCAGGACAACAGGCCCTGATCCCGCTTTGATGTAGTGGAGGTTCACCCCATTGCAGAGCGCACGCTTATGTTCGATTGAATAGGCGGTCATGGTCATACTCCGTCTTTCCGAGTTGAAGGTTGCAATCAGCGTCGGTGACGCGAGCGTGCCACTAGTCATTGTCACGTATGGAACGGAGCGCATTGAGCGATCCAATTCCTCAACTTCGAATGGCTGGGTGACTTGGCTCGAAGCCGGTTCAGCTACAAGTGTGGTAGCTTTTCTTGCATTTTTGCGGAATTGAACGCGGGTCTTAGCGGATCATACGGCGGTATGAGAGCCGCTCACTATTGCCGGTCAACGGCGGTACCGATGCAAGATTTCAAACATGCGCTACGTTTGGATTTCAGTAATTGATCAGTCGACAACGAGCTAACAATTGAGACCGCAAGCGGACGGAGACTGCGACACGGGGAGCGTTATGGCTCCGACGAGCCAAGGTTGCCCTTGACGCCGATTAACATCGACAGCAGCCTTGTGGAAGTTAGTTGGAAATTCCAGTGCATGCGTGACATCAAACTACTGTCCTTGAGTACCGCCCACCTATCAGAAGCCACCGCATCTTTCCTGGCTGTTACAGATTGCATGGACTGGCCTGCGTTAGGCGGCCCGTACCGCGATGTTGGCTGGGTTTTTCACGTCGACACCGGTGTAGCCGGTTTGACCGATCAACCAGCCTTTCAAGATCTTTACGACGCATTCCGTTTTGCCGCCGAGCGTGGCTACAGCGTCATTCTGTTCTATGACATTGAGGACGCGATAGATGGTTTGCCTGTCTATCGAGATTTGGACACAGAATACGACGTGCTCTACGAGGGCAGCCTCGAATGGCAGGCGGCGAGACAACGGTCACTCGGTTGCCGCTCGCCTCCCAAAGCCGTCGCCGATGCGGAGGATGCCTTCGCCAGCATCACGAAACTTCTCGCAACAGTGCACAACAACCTTTTCGCGAATTTGATCAAGGCAGACGAAGGTGAGCCCAAACTGGACCTTCAACACCTGGAGGAGCGGATTGAGACGTTTCGAGCCCAATTGAACGGATTTCAAACTGTGCTGGCCTACCTTGGACAGCACGACACGAAGGATTAAACTTCAAAGGCGGAGGCGAGGGGCATTGACCGCTATATCTCGTCGTCTTCGACCCGCGCTCAGACTTACTCGACGCCTACGCAGGCTATCGTTCGAACTTGCGGGTATATCCGTATGCGGCCGCAGGATTTTTGCCGCAGAGTCTGTTGGATCGCGTTATGGCTACAGATATCCGTCAGCTATTGTGATGATTTCTGGGCCTTGATATGGGTGATCTGGCCACACCTGGGTCAGCTCGCACCCCATGGACTTACCCAGAATGTAAAGGGCAGAGGACAACGCCACGGGAGAGCGTGCCTCATTATCGAAGTTCACGGCCTGCTTGGAAAACCATCTCGAATTGCCCGAAAGCAGATCCAATTTTGCCTCATAGAACCTATCAACGACCTGCTTTGCCAACGTGCTTGTCTCGGCCTGGATAAAGACGGTCGCCGTCAAATCCACACTGCTACTAAAGACGGGGACTTGTTCATGTCCTTTTGAAAGCGCGGCATAGGGCTCCCGCAACCCCTTCCAGCGGTAAGCCCAGTGTTGATGAGCCGCAATCACTGAGTGGCTAGGAACCTCGATTAATTTCGAGCCTTCGATTGGACCCCGAACCGCAAACTCTGTCGAAAAACTAGCCCTGGAACGGTAAGGCGAAGGCACGTCGGAGTACCAGTCTTCATCCTCTCCGTCGATTGTATTCGAGCGCACCTTTTCCAGGACTCGATCTGCTTGCGCTTGGCTAGTAGCTTTGATGTGTAGCGTTCCTTGAAGAAGCACTTCGATGGCGTAGATGTTCATTCGCGGTATTCCGAATTCGATGAACAATAGAGTTGAGCACAAAATCCTGGGCGTCAATCCCTGACACGAACTGATATGAAGATCGTCTTCGGAGCCCAGGTTGGTTCCAATAAAGGTGGTTGACACCGTCTCAAACTCGACTGACCATTTTGGTTATCGAGTTTGGAAATTGTAAAATGAGCTTTTACGCTATCGAAGTACGGATTTTTGGAACGGTTTATATAAAGGCACCAGATCAGCAGACGGCGGACCGCATACTGGACCGACTTTGCACCAAGACGATTGATGCGCGGGACCGGGTTTGGTTTTCGGAGATTGAACCTCAATATCTTCCGATGGTCAGTTTCGGCACTTCTTTTACGCCAGACGAACCTGTTGCCGGGGCGCAACTTGTCGCGGTGTCGGAAAGAGCGGTTGAGCTCGCCCAGCGCAGCTTCGTACTCGGATGGCGAGACACCCTCGTCCCCAGTGCCGAGGTTATAGCCGAATTTGAAGACATGCCAGTCTACTCAACCGATCTCGATCTAACCACCAAAGCCTTCATTCGTGCGGAAAACCTTCAGCAGGCAGAAAGGATATTGAAGACTTTCAAGGGCACCCATATCGATCTTGAGATGCAATACTGGCGTTGGTTCGCGAAGCCAGGCGAACACTTCGTTGGCGACCCGGAAACCGCTCCACCTCTAGCTCTGTCGTCTGCGTTGCACGTAAGCGGGCGCTCAACAGAATGTGCGCTATACCGTGCTTGGCCTGAAACGCTCTATAGGCGGGGTGCCGATGGAAAGCGCGTGCCCATAGAGGTGAACATTATACGGAACCCTGCGTGGCCCGATGCCTTCGAAGTATTTCAGTAGGCGTCCGTGACGCCCTTTAAGGTGGCACCACACTCGACCGCGCCGCGAACGGTAAACGGAATTTCTCAATGACATGCTTCCTGAGCTACGAACCCGAGGCAGCGCTTCGCGACGCTACTGACCGTTTGGGTGTCGAGAGTGCAGCCCATCGATTGAAAAATATTCTGGTTCCACTGGGTGGTAATTTTGCTGCGATGACGGACGAAGAAGCTCTATTGATAGCAGAGTATGCGCGAGAGTGGCTCTCCCGTTCCAAAATCTACTAACTTCTCGCATCAATCTACAGATCGATGACGAGCCCGGGGTTGAACCCTGATACGTTCCGCTCTAGCGAATATCCGCGTGGATTGCAGATAACCCGGGTACGGTCCGCCATATAATCTCTGGCCTTGTGAATGTGTCCGTGTATCCAAACCGACGGCCGCCGCCTGGCAATCAGGTCCGAAAGGTCGCTCGCGAAAGCTGCATTGGTGATCTCACCATAAAAATGCGGGTCGAGGCTATCTGTGAGCGGCGCGTGATGTGTAACGACTACCGAGGGTCCATCGAACGGTTTTGAGAGTTCTTCGTCGATGAAGTTCCGACTAACTCTGTGGCGTCCTACGATTTCGCGCACCGTCACAAAGCCATTTTCACCGGGGCGTCGCGGATCTGATCGGTTAATGTAGTAGAAGTCGGCAACCTGTGACGGTGCTAAGCCGAATGCTTTATGCCTGCGCTCCTCTGGCGGAATATGCTCGTCATCGCCGACGGAAACCGCGAAATCCGTCCATAGCGTGGCGCCGACAAAACGGCAGCCGTCCATTTCCACAGTCTGGTTCTCAAGGAGATGGATTCTAGTACCCTGGATTTCACGCCGCGCCTTTTGGAGCGCGAAATCGATTGAAGAATTAAAAAAATCATGATTTCCGAACACGAGAACGACGGGCATGTGTCGCTCGATGTTCCTTCGCAGGTAATCGATACTCGTCGAGCTAAAGTCTGAGATGTCACCGGCGCAAATGCAGACGTCCGCATCTGGAATTTGAAGTGGCGCCGTCCAGAACTCGGCGAGTAACGACGTATGGATATCACTGATGATCCAAGCTCTCATATTGATGACCTTCGGTAAGAGTGCAGGCGGCCCTCATCACGCGTGCCGCTGATTCTTATGAAATTCCTTGGTCGTTACGACCAGTCGAAGCGCACAAGCGGTCGTTGACGCTCGATTTTCATGTCGAGCGAAACCATCCGATCGTGCGTTTGCTGCTGCGAGGACGGTGCCGGAATAAGATCAAACGGCTTTCTGCTCTCGGTGCGATCTCTCAGTGTGTCCGTAGGCTCGATTTCTTCTTGGGACCGATACGCAGAAAGTCCTCCAACTGATCCGCGTTTAGGCGCCTTTCTTTCATCAAAACCTCGGCCAAAACTACGAGGTTCCCCCGAAGACCATCGAGGATATCTCTTGCTCTCTGAAACTGCTCCCGAAGGATTTCACCGACTTCGTCCCGCAACTCTGTCTCTTTCCAGACGTCGGAGGGTCTTGTCAGGTCCACCGACCGTGGTAGGAAATATAAGGAAGTGCCAAACCCTTGTTCGGTGAGCATTCGGATCGCAAGGGTGGTCGCTTTCGCGAAATCGCTATCCGGTGACCCAGAAGACCAGTCAGATCGAAGACCGAAAATCAATTCCTCCGCAGCCGCACCGGCAACATGCATCGTGATCATTTTCTTTGCGTCCCATGCAGTCGTAACCTGTGGGGGCGGTGAATTGATGACCGTCTCTCCCATCGCGTCCTTGACGTTCGGAAAGCTGCGGATGTTGTCGAAAATTTCCACACGCTCAATTTGTCCAAGCCTTAGAGCATGGGCGATCACTGCATGCCCAGCTTCGTGAACCGCGACCCTGTGTAGCGCCTCCTCGTCGAGTGGCAAGGGTACCGTCAAGAGTGACCGAACGTCGTCAATGGAAACATCTCTGCTCTGGCGACGAGCAATTCGTCTCGCTTCACGCGCCAAGCGTTCGATATCGGCCCCAGTGTAGCCCGGCATTCGTGCCGCGAATTCACCGAGGAGGCCTTCGCTAGAAAGAGAGGGCAAGTGAAACGCCAGTATTTGAGCACGAGCTTCGGCATCTGGCATGGGAAAGTGGACGTGCTTCTCCAGCCGCCCGCTTCGAAGAAGAGCGGGGTCGACTTTCTCGGGATGATTACATGCGCCCAGAACGATGACGCCCTCACGCCCACTGATCCCGTCTAGACATTCGAGCAGGGCGTTCACGACTTGGGTCGAGTAGCTGGCATGCGTAGCTGAAAATGTCTCTCGATTGCCAATGGAATCGAACTCGTCAATAAACAGGAGGCAAGGAGCGTTTTGTTTGGCCACCTCGAATGCCGAATACATAGCCTTGAGGGTATCACCGAGAAACCCGCCGCCACTGGCCTGCCATTGTGAAACAGAGGAAACTTCAAGGCGCAGGTTGCAGGCGAGAGCAAGTCCGGACGCGAAACGAGTTTTCCCGGTGCCGGGCAGACCATATAATAGGCATCCGGTATCAATGTCAGACCATGAGATGCGCTTGTCGCGCCAATCTCGGATATCCTGCACAAGTTCACTCGCCCAGGTGCTGGCGTCGCCAAATCCTATCGAGACATCGAGATGTCTAGTAGTCTGAGCGTCGGACGACCCAGGCTTTTCCTTTAAAAGCTGTGAGACTGCTCGATGGGCGGGCTGGCCAATTCTATAGATCGCATCAAGTCTTTCGGATGGCTGCCGAGCGATCATCTCGATCTGAGCGTTGGTGACATCACCGCATTTTCGAAGCCTTCCTAGCGCTCGGTAGTGGCGGGCGTCGCTGAGTCGAAGCTGATCTCGCATTGTTGCAGCCAGCTCAAAATCTTGGTGAACCTCCGTGCCTTCGTGAACGAAAACGATCAGCTTTCGGGCTTCTAGGTACTCGCAGACATCAATGTCGTAGCCACGCTTGCCTTTCTTGTCTGGGTGCAAGCAGTAGCTGAGATTGTCTTTGAAGATGATTTTGGCGGCTTCTTGGACATCGACTAGATTCCAGGTGACTGGGATGCTGATTATCGCCAGGCACGAGGGCTCAAAAATTGAAACGAAGTTGCGTCGAAAAAGGCCTGTCAGTGCGCAGTAGGCTAGAAAAACCCGTGGAGATTTCAATGCAATTGCAGCAATGTCACGCTTAACTTTGAATGGGTGACCTGAGCGTTGCGGGGTCAAATCCTTCGACATCCGCTGTAGTTTGCGAATGTATGTATCGAGATTATCGTGGAGTGCCGTATCCATAATGTCTTCTCCAGAAGGCGGCTAAATGTCCAACAGACCTTCGTCAAAGTGGTACCAGCGGCTCAGCGTTCGCCCCAGCCTCCGTTTTCGGTCGAGGTAGAAGAGTTCACTCGTGACCGCAGGGCGCCCGTCCGCGAGCTTTGGGTGTCCAATCATCTCGCCAATGAGGCACGGCACTTTTCGAGAGGCGAGAATGCATTTCCGAATGAGGACAGCTTCATCAATCCCGGCAGCACGGTCGGAATAGGCGAGACCTTCAAGATCGCCCAGTAGCGATTGGAGTTTTGGAATTATGATCTCCGGCAATGTGCCAAGGAATTTATTGTTCATGGAGATTTCCTTCGAAGGGACTTGGCGGGGCGGCGAACTCTTCGGCGATGACTCGGCAGTCTGGGTAGCAAGACCGAAGTCAATGGCCAGGGTGACGCTTGCCCGACTGCGGACGGCCAAGGCGGTACCAACGGTTGAATGTCCTCGCTATCCCCGCCTCGGGCTCAAAAACGAAAAGTTCAGTTGTCGCGCCAGCGTGACCATTCCTAACCGTCGGGTGCCCTGACATCCTTCCAGCCAGACAGGGAACCGCACGGCGGAGAAGAACCCAGTCTTCAATCTCTACCGCGATCTCGGGAATATGACCGTGTACGTGAAAGCCTTCGAGGTCGTCGGCAAGATCGCGAAGTCTTGCAACCAGATTGGGCAGGTCAGCGGTCATCTGCACTCCTAATGATTCGAGTTGGTGTGACTTTGATCTACAGGAGAGTTTGCATTTTAGAAAGAATTTTTTGCAAAATGCAAAGTATCTTTTCTAAAATGCAATAATGTTGACATTTTTGACCTCGCGCGTGTTTCTCCAAACAAATGGCGACAGTTTCGGCAGGTGCGATACGAGCGGGTAGGGCGCTTCTTGGGATGAGTCAGGCAGACCTAGCCGAACTCGCGAAGGTATCAACGCCGACCATACGGCGGATAGAGACCGACCAAAAAGGCGTCAGCGTCGAAACCGTCAACCGCGTTCAAGGCGTCTTGGAGACGGCGGGCATTGAGTTCATGCCGGAAACCGAGAAGTTCACCGAGGGGGTGCGACAGTCAAAGGCTTCGTTGTCGAAGAAAAAATAGGTGTCGGGCGCGGCGCAGCCCGTCCTTTGGCAGGACCTAAGGTGACCGGCCCGGAGCCAAGTACCCAATCAACCACGTGCCGGTTTCGCATGACAACCGGATTCTGAGAAAGTTTTTATCCGCCCAGTGCTCAAGCATGACATGACAGAGAAGCTAGTCAACGCAAGTCAACTTGCGTCCTCCACTTCGTTGCGGCCCTTCGGGTGACAAGCTCCTCCTTACATGTCGTTCGATTGCTATCGGGACGGGGAACATCTAGGCGCCCTACGGGCGGGTTCGCTCCCCTCTGGGGGATCGAACAGGGAACAAATGAGAGGATACCATTGTGTGGGCGAAAAAGCCTAAGGCGATCGTATATCGCCCCCGGGTCCAATAGGCTTATTCCATCGCCTGTTTATCGCCATAGCCGCCCGAAGACGGCAACTGTCATATAGGTCCTAAACTGCGCCAAGAAAAGGGCCGTTTCAAAAATACAATCGGGGCTTCGCGCGCATCCGCGCCGGATGGCCCTTGACATGCTCGCCAAGCGTGAAAAAACTCGTGTTGCGCATCTTTCATCAGGAAAGATGCGCGGCGTGAAGCCAAACCGTGTGAGGAGACACCATGACGGATTATCTCGCAGATGTGAAAAAATACGATAGCGCCGCCGATGAGGCCGCTGTGAACAAAATAGTCAAGCATCTGGGCATAGCATTGCGCAACAAGGATTCCGCGCTCGTCTCCGCCTCCGATCAGACAGAACTCGACCGGGTCAAGGAGAAATGGTGCGGCAAGAAGCTTGGTGTCACCGGTTCAGACGCCGACGCAGCCGTTGATGCCGTTGCCAAGACGATGGCCGGCGACCGTTCGAAGTCCCGTGTGACCTTCTACTATCTGGTGGCAAAACACCTCGGCAAGCTCGCGACACTTTGATCGTTCGCGCCTTTTGAAGTCGAGCTTGGGGAAACCCGGGATTTACCGATTGGTTCGCCGCTGCCTTGCGCCTATTTTAGCGTAAAACGAATCGGCGGCGGACCCTATGAAACAGTATCTCGACCTTTTGCGTCATGTGATGGAGACCGGCTCGGACCGCGGCGACCGGACAGGCACCGGCACACGATCGGTCTTCGGTCATCAGATGCGTTTCAATCTGGCCGATGGCTTTCCGGTCCTGACGACGAAGAAGCTGCATCTCAAATCGATCATCCATGAGCTGCTCTGGTTCCTGAAGGGCGACACGAACATCGCCTATCTGAAGGAAAACGGCGTCCATATCTGGGACGAATGGGCCGACAAAAACGGCGATCTCGGTCCGGTCTACGGCTACCAGTGGCGCTCCTGGCCGACCCATGACGGCCGTCATCTCGACCAGATCGTCACGCTCGTTGAAGGTCTGAAGAAAAACCCGAATTCGCGCCGCCATATCGTCTCCGCCTGGAACCCGGCGCTGATCGAGGACATGGCGCTGCCGCCCTGCCACTGCCTGTTCCAGTTCTATGTGTCCGACGGCAAACTGTCCTGCCAGCTCTATCAGCGGTCCGGCGATGTCTTCCTCGGGGTGCCCTTCAACATCGCCTCATACGCTCTTCTGACCCTGATGGTGGCGCAGGTCTGCGGCCTGCAGCCGGGCGATTTCGTTCATACGTTCGGCGATACGCATATCTATCACAACCATTTCGATCAGGTTCGCGAGCAACTGGCCCGCACGCCGAAGGTCTTGCCGAAGATGGTCATCAATCCGGATGTGAAGGACCTGTTTTCCTTTCGTTTTGAAGACTTTGAGCTTGTCGGCTACGAACCTTATTCACATATCAAGGCACCGGTTGCTGTGTGATCGTAATGATGACACTGTCGCCAGACAGGATGACCTGAGGTTGAACGGTCGAGGAGGACCCCATGCTGACGTTGATCCATGCGCCACAGTCGCGTTCGTCGCGCATCATCTGGCTGCTTGAGGAACTGGGGGCGGAGTATGAGATCCGCTATGTCTCCATCCGCCGCTGGGATGGCTCGGGCGGGCCTGACGACAACAATCCGCATCCGCACAAACAGGTTCCGGCGCTTCTGCACAATGGCGCGCTGATCACCGAATCGACCGCCGTTACCCAGTATCTGGTCGAGCTCTATCCGCAGTCGGAACTCGGCCGTCCGCCGGGGCATCCGGAACGCGGTGCCTATCTGTCGTGGCTTGCCTATTATGCCGGCGTGATAGAGCCGTCCGGAAGTGCCTTCCTGTCTGGCGTTGCGGCCGGCAATCCAGCGCTTTTGAAGGTGTACGAGGACATGTGCATGAATGTGGTCGAGACGCTGACAAAACAGCCTTTTCTGCTGGGCAACACGGTGAGCGCCGTCGATCTCCTGCTGGTGAGCGCGCTGACATGGATGCGCAAGCTGTTGCCGGACAGTCCGGTCGTCGATCAATATATTCAGTCGATGATTGCGCGCCCGGCGCTTGCCCGTGCCCGCGCGGTCGATGTCAAACCGGATGGATTTCATGACTGAGCCGAAAGTCAGTATCGTTGTCGCGGTGTCCGCCAATGGCGTGATCGGCAGGGACGGCGGCCTGCCGTGGCATCTGCCCAGCGACCTCAAGCGCTTCAAGGCGTTGACGCTCGGAAAGCCGGTGATCATGGGGCGAAAGACCTGGGCTTCGATCGGAAGGCCGCTTCCGGGCCGCCCCAACATCGTCATCAGCCGTGACCCGCATTTCGCGGCTGATGGTGCAATTTCCGTTCAGTCGCTGGAGGCGGCGATGGTCGAGGCGCGAAAATTGGCCGCCGAGCTCGGCGTCGATGAGGTCTGCGTCATCGGCGGCGGCGAGATCTACCGCCAGGCGATCGACAGCGCCGATATCTTGCATATCACCACGGTCGCGGCCGAGGTTGATGGCGATACCCGTTTTCCTGTGATCGATGCTGCTATCTTCGAAAAGATCGCCGATGCCCCCCTGCCGCGGGGCGAGAAGGATAGCCATGCCATGCATTTCTCGACTTGGCGGCGGAAAAGCTGAGCAATGCTAACTATTTTGCCGGATTTACGGTGAAGTTGGATACGCCGCGTTGAAAGGCGTTCTGGAGATACCTATAACGGGTTCACATCATGGCCTGTGGCGTGTCCGCGGGGCATTGATCTCGGAATTTTTTCTATGGAAGAGGTATGAATGCCCTGGAGCAATCAGAACGGCGGCGGCGGTGGTCCTTGGGGCGGCGGCGGCGGTGGAAATAAGGGCCCCTGGGGCCAGGGGCCAAACCGGCCGCGTGGCGGCGGCGGTGGCCGTGGCAATGGCGGCCCTCCGGATCTTGAGGAAATTTTCCGCCGGGGGCAGGATCAGCTGAAAAGTGTGGTTCCCGGTGGATTTAACGGCGGTGTCGTTGCGATCATCGGCCTTCTGATCGTCGGCTTTGTCCTGATGAATTCGATCTACACCGTCCAGCCGGACGAGCGCGGCGTCGAAATGCGTTTCGGCAAGCCGAAGGACGAGATTTCCATGCCGGGTCTGCACTACCATTTCTGGCCGCTTGAAACGGTCGAAATGGTCAAGATCACCGAGCAGCAGCAGAATATCGGCAACAGGGCAGGCGTCGGCGACCAGGCCGGCAGTGGCCTGATGCTGTCTGGCGACCAGAATATCGTCAACGTCCAGTTCTCCGTGCTGTTTTCGGTGACCGATCCTAAGGCCTATCTCTTCAACGTCGAGGATCCGTCCGACACGCTGCAGCAGGTTGCCGAAAGCGCCATGCGCGAAGTCGTCGGCCGCCGTCCGGCACAGGACATCTTCCGCGATAACCGTCAGGCCATCGCAGCCGATGTGAAAACGACGATCCAGGCAACCATGGACAGCTATGGCGCCGGCGTCTCCGTCAACACGGTCGCCATCGAAGATGCGGCACCGCCGCGCGAAGTGGCCGATGCGTTCGACGAAGTGCAGCGCGCCGAGCAGGACGAAGACCGTTTCGTCGAAGAAGCCAACCAGTATGCCAACCAGGTGCTGGGTAAGGCCCGTGGTCAGGCAGCGCAGCTCCGCGAAGAGGCGGCCGCCTACAAGGGCCGTGTCGTCAAGGAAGCGCAGGGTGAGGCGCAGCGCTTTATCTCGGTCTACGACGCGTATGCGAAAGCGCCTGACGTGACGCGCAAGCGTCTCTATCTCGAAACGATGCAGAGCGTTCTCGGCAAGTCCAAGAAGGTTATTCTCGACGAGAAGAACGGCCAGGGCGTCATGCCTTATCTGCCGCTCAATGAAATCGGCAAGCCCGCGCAGTCGGGAGGGGCCCAGTAATGACCAATCGTCTTCCTTACATCCTCATTGGCTTGGCGCTCGTGCTGATGGCGGTCTATTCCTCCGTGTTCATCGTCAACCAGCGCCAACAGGCAATCGTCGTGCGCTTCGGTCAGATCAAGGACGTCAAGACCGAGCCGGGCCTTTATTTCAAGCTTCCATTCGCCTTCATGGATGCCGACCGCGTTCAGTATGTCGAAAAGCAGGCCCTGCGCTTCGACCTCGACAACATCCGCGTCCAGGTCTCTGGCGGCAAGTTCTATGAAGTCGATGCCTTCGTCGTCTACAAGATCGCCGACGCCCGCCGCTTCCGCGAAACGGTTTCCGGTGATCGTGCATCTGCCGAATCGCGTCTTCGCACCCGTCTCGATGCCTCGCTGCGCCGGGTCTACGGTCTGCGTGGTTTTGAATCGGCTCTATCGGAAGAGCGTGCATCGATGATGCGCGAAGTCCGCTCCGACCTGAAGACCGACGCCGAATCGCTCGGCCTCAACATCGAGGACGTCCGCATCCAGCGCACGGACCTGACGCAGGAAGTCTCGCAGCAGACTTTCGAGCGGATGAAAGCGGAACGTCTGGCGGAAGCCGAACTGATCCGCGCCCGTGGTAACGAAAAGGGCCAGACCCGCCGCGCCGTTGCCGATCGTCAGGTTGTCGAGTTCGTTGCCGAAGCGCAGCGCGATTCGGAAATCCTGCGCGGTGAAGGCGAAGCCGAACGGACTGCCGTGTTTGCCGATGCTTTTTCCCGTGATCCAAAGTTCTTCGAGTTCTACCGCTCGATGACCGCTTATGATCAGGCAATCGGCAGCCCGGACACGACGCTTGTCTTGTCTCCGGACTCGGAATTCTTCCGTTACTTCAACAGCTCGGATGGTGCACCCGCTCCGTCCGACACTCAGCCCGCTGCAGGAAACTGATCCGCGAAATGAGTGACTTTCTGACGGGGATTGCTTTTTTCCTGATCATCGAGGGGCTAGTGTACGCACTGGCCCCTTTGGTTTTGGTGGAAATGGCAAAGCGTTTGCCCCATATACCAGAGCAACAGTTGCGGCTGTTCGGGCTCGTTTCCGTCGTCATTGGCGTCGCACTTGTCTGGATAGTGCGAGGATAAGACATGACACAGAAATTGCTCATTCGACTGGTCGACGCGGAATATGCGATCACAAGGCTCAACATCGGAACGCCGCTGCCAGATTGGCTGCCGGGCGCAGGTTTCTGGGCTGTCTCGAGTTCGCGCGAGGAGATGACGCTGGTTTGCCGTGCAGCGCGCATTCCTTCCAATGTCCAGTCGTCCGGCGGCTGGCGCTGTTTCCGCATCGAACAGCATTTCACCTTCGATGTCCCCGGCATTCTTGCCTCCGTGCTGAACCCGCTTTCCGAGGCCGGCGTCGGCATATTTGCCAATTCCACCTTCAGCACCGATTATATCTTCATCATCGGCTCCGACCTCGACAAGGCCGTAGCGGCATTGAAGGCGCACGGTCACGACCTGATGAATTGAGGGCTGGCTGAGGCAGGCCCCTGAGACGCTGACGAAAAGATGACTGGACGCGTCCCAAATCCGCCTTATCTTCGAACAGATACTACGCCATCTTGCACGGCAGAGAGGTTGACAGAAAGTTAATCTCGAAGCCGTGACGTCCGTCCGCAGGACGAACATTTTTTGCCGGCCGTTTTGCAGCGGCCTGCCTTCCCAATCGAGAGGACCCCATGGGCTTGTCCATCCGCGCTTCCTTCTTCCGGTCTGTCACGTTCGCTGCAAGTGCTGCGCTGCTGATGAATTCCGTGCCGGTCCTGTCCGTGGCGCATGCGCAGATCAAGGCGCCGGTGCCGACCCAGCAGGGGCCGGAATCAGTTGCCGATCTCGCCGCCGGCCTGCTCGATGCGGTCGTCAATATCTCGACCTCGCAGAAGGTGAAGAACGACGACGAGGCACCGATGCCGCAGGTGCCGGAGGGATCGCCTTTCCAGGATTTCTTCGATGAGTTCTTCAAGGGGCAGGGTGGCGAGGGCGGTAGTCGCCAGCGCACCGTCGATTCCCTCGGTTCCGGCTTCGTCATCGATCCCTCGGGCATCATCGTCACCAACAATCACGTGATCGAGGGCGCCGACGATATCGAAATCAATTTCGCCAATGGCTCCAAACTCAAGGCCAAGCTGATCGGCACAGATACCAAGACCGACCTTGCTGTCCTGAAGGTCGAACCGAAGAAGCCTTTGACGGCGGTTCCGATCGGTGATTCCAGGCAGATGCGGATCGGCGACTGGGTGATGGCGATCGGCAATCCGTTCGGGCTCGGCGGCACGGTGACGGTCGGCATCATTTCGGCGCGCGGCCGCAACATCAATGCCGGTCCCTACGACAATTTCATCCAGACCGATGCTGCGATCAACAAGGGCAATTCCGGCGGCCCGCTCTTCAACATGAAGGGCGAGGTCATCGGCATCAACACGGCGATCATTTCGCCCACCGGCGGCTCGATCGGCATCGGGTTTTCGGTTCCAACAGAGCTTGCCGCCAACGTCATTTCCCAGCTGAGGGAATTCGGCGAAACCCATCGCGGCTGGCTTGGCGTGCGCATTCAGCCGGTGACGGGCGATATTGCCGAAAGCCTGAAGATGGACACGCCGAAGGGCGCGCTCGTCGCCGGGATCATCAAGGGGGGGCCGGTCGATGGCGGTGAGATCAAGACGGGCGACGTGATCCTCAAGTTCGATGGCCGTGACGTCGTCGAGATGCGCGATCTGCCGCGTGTTGTCGCCGAAAGCCCGGTCGGCAAGGCCGTCGACGTCGTGATCGTGCGCGATGGCAAGGAAATGACCGTCAAGGTGACGCTCGGCCGTCTCGAAGACGGTGAAAACCTGGCCGAGGCAGAGGCAGCAAAGACCCCGCCGGCTGACGAAGGAACCGATCAGGCCGAGCCGCCGGCTGCCGAATTGCCGGCATCCGACGTAGTGCTCGGCATGAAGCTTGCCGTGCTCGATGCTGATAGCCGCAAGACCTATGGAATTTCCGAGGATGTCGAAGGCGTTGTCATCGCCGAGGTTCAGCCACAATCGGCCGCCGCCGAACGGCGGATCGCCTCCGGCGACGTAATCGTCGAGATCGGCCAGGAAGCGATGAAGACGCCGGAAGATGTCGCGGCTCGGATTGAGGAGTTGAAGGCGGACGGCCGGCGCAATGCGCTGCTGATGATCGCCAACAAGACCGGCGAATTGCGGTTTGTTACCGTGCGTATGGAATAGTGGTCATCGGCAGATGATAATGGATTTGGAGGCGGGCTGAAAAGTCCGCCTTTATCGTGTCAGCCATTCCTCGCGGCTGAGCGCATAGATGACGTGATGTTTGAGATGTGGAGCCGTATCCGGCACGCGTGGATGCTCGAAGTCGCGGGAAGGATCGGGGCGCAGCCCGATTCGTGTCATCACGGCCGTCGAGCGCACGTTGTTCTCCACTGCGAAGGACACGATTTCCGCAAGGCCGTGCTTTTCGAAGCCATGCCGGAGCATTGCTTGCCCAGCCTCGGTAACAAACCCCTGACGCCAGAAACGGACGGCCAGCCGCCAGCCGATCTCGACCGTGCCATCCGGCAGGAAGGGCTCAAGGTCGGTTCGGGCGAGGCCGAGAAAACCGATCGGTTCATCGGTGTCCTTCAATGCCAGCGCGAAAAAACCAAGTCCGGTTTCGCTGATCCGCCGACGGGCCTCGTTCATCAGCGCATCCGATTCTTCGCGGGGGCGCCGGCGTGGAAAGAATTCCATCACTTTCGGATCTGCATTGATTTCGGCAAATAATGGCCGGTCTGTCTCCAGCCAGTTGCGAACACGCAGTCGTTCCGTTTCCAGAACGATCACCGGACGAAATCCGTCTTGCGGTAGCCCTGAATATAGAGAAGGGCGGTGAGGTCGGCGTGATCGATGCGGATTTTGACCTGCGCGGAGACCATAGGCTTGGCATGCAGCGCAACGCCTGCGCCAGCCAGATGCAGCATGCCAAGATCGTTGGCACCGTCGCCGACAGCAAGGGCATCAGCGGTGGAAATGCCGAGCCGTGTGGTGATCTCAACGAGCGCGTCGACCTTGGCCTGCTTGCCGAGGATCGGTTCTGCGACAGCGCCCGTGAGAAGGCCGTCTTTTTCCAGCAGGATGTTGGCGCGGTTTTCATCGAAGCCGAGTGTCGCCGCGATCGGACCGGTAAAGACGGTAAAGCCGCCGGAGACCAGCGCGGTATAATAACCTTTGGCTTTCATCGTCGCGACCAGTTCAGGGCCGCCGGGGGTGAGCGTGATACGCTTTTCGATGACGTCGCCGACGACGCTCAGCGGCAGGCCCTCGAGCAGGGCGACGCGCTCCGTCAGGGCAGGCTCGAAGGCGATCTCGCCGTTCATCGCCCGGGCCGTGATCGCTGCGACCTTGTCCTTCAGGCCGACTTCGGCGGCAAGCTCGTCAATGCATTCCTGGCCGATCATGGTGGAGTCCATATCGGCGATCAGCAGTTTCTTGCGGCGTGTCTCGGCGTTCTGGACGATCACATCGATGGGGGCATCGCCGATGACGCCACGCAGCAGCGCCTCCTGCCAGTCCGGATTGGCGCCGTCCTTCAGGGCGATATCGCAGGCGACGCCGTCAGCCAGCCAATAGAGACCGGATGCGTCGACTGCGGCTGCAGCCACCTCGGCGAGCGCTGTGGTCAGGACGGGATTTGACGGATTGGCAACAAGCGTGGCAACGAAGGCCATGATGAAAAACCTTGAGATTGGACAGGATGCAATCCTGATAACCGGGCCGACTGCCAGCGGCAAGTCCGCTCTCGCCGTCGCGCTGGCGAAACAGCATAATGGTGTGGTTGTGAATGCCGACAGCATGCAGGTCTACGACACCTTGCATGTGCTGACCGCGCGTCCGTTCGAAGCGGACATGCAGGGCGTTGCGCATCATCTTTATGGCCATGTCCCGGCATCGCAGCACTACTCCACCGGTGAGTGGTTCCGCGACGCCGTCGAGGTGTTGCAGATGGTTCGCAGCGAGGGCAAGATTCCTGTCTTCGTCGGCGGTACCGGGCTCTACTTCAAGGCGCTGACCGGTGGCCTGTCGGATATGCCGGCCGTGCCTGCCGCGATACGCGACGATGTGCGGGGACGGTTGCTTACGGAAGGGGCGGAAGCCCTGCACCTGGTCCTGTTGCAGAAGGACCCCGAAACGGCGGCAACGCTGCGGCCGGGCGACGGGCAGCGTATCGCACGTGCACTGGAGATGTTTGAGGCTACCGGCCAGTCCATTCGCGTCTTTCAGGCGCGCCAAGGGCCTGTCGCCATCGATCCCGACCGCGCCATGAAGATCGTCGTTCTGCCGGATCGGGCATTGCTGCGCCAGCGGATCGACCTGCGCTTTGCCGGGATGCTCGAAAGCGGTGCTGTCGAGGAGGTGAAGGTGCTTCTGTCGCTTGACCTCAAGCCGGACATGCCGGCGATGAAGGCGATCGGCGTGCCACAGATTGCCGCTATGCTGTCTGGCACGATGAACAAGGCTGAGGTGATCAAAACGTCGTCGGCTGCCACACGGCAATATGCCAAGCGGCAGATGACTTGGTTTCGCAATCAACTGGACGATAGCTGGCTGCGCTTAGACCCGGCGAGCGCCTGAGATGCCGGTATTCCGACCTACTTGCGAATGATGCTGCTTAGCGGCTTTTTCAGCAGGCTCTCTCGTAGCGACGGCCGGGGTTGGTCCGGATTGGGCTGGGCAAAACTCGGCGCGGTGCGGGCCGGGGTTCGGTATGGATCGGGCCGTGGTGGGGTGGGCGGGTCGTCCGACAACAGCTGATTGCGGATCTGATTGAACCGCTCAAGTTGTGGATTGGCCGGTTCCATGCGTGGCAGCATAGCGGGATTGTACGGCTCGACGGCCGATTCAGAGGTTTCGTCTGCTCGCTCGGGAGCGGGTCGGTCAAACATGCTCGGGTCGCCGAATGCTTCTTCCATCGGCGCGTTGTTGCTGTCGAACCCGCCGAGGCTTGCCGTATAGGCGTTCTGGAAGCCGGAAATATCCGGCCCATTCATTGCGCGCATGCGCGAGACGACGTTGCGCAGATCGACGGTATCCGGGGTTTCTTCCGTGACCTTGACGGCGACGCCGTTGGCTTTCGGCAGGCTCTTTTCATCGACGCGGGTAAAGCGCATGCGCATCGGCACCGCTACGGCCTCACCGAAGGCGATCGCCTCGCCATTGCCGATCGAGGAAATGAAACTGGTTGTCGAGATCGACGAATTGGGGATCGCCGAGCGGATGATCTCCTGGTCGCGATCGTTGGACAGCCGCATGGCAAAGACGGTCGAGCACTGCGACAGGATGGTCGGATCAAGCTCACCCGGACGCTGGGTGATGATGCCCAGCGAAACGCCGTATTTACGGCCTTCCTTGGCGATGCGGGCGATGGCCTGGCGGGTTGGCACGAAACCAAGGCTGGCATCGGCCGGAACATAGCGGTGTGCTTCTTCGCAAACGACCAGCATGTGAACGCCGCCATTGCTCCAGAGCGCAATTTCAAAGGCCATGCGGCAGAGCACGGAGGCGACCGAATTGACGACCTCGGACGGAATTCCGGCAAGCTGGAACGTGGTGATAGGCCGGCCATCTCCCGGAATACGGAAAATCTTCGCGATTGTTTCCAGAATCGTATCGGTGATCGTGTTCGACGAGAACATGAAATTGTAGCGCGGATCGTTGATCGCACCGATCACCTTCACCTTCAGAGACCGCAGATGCGGCTTGTCGGTGCGGCCTTCCAGCCGCCCGATGCGCTCGTCGATCATCGCCAAGAGATCGGCCATGCGGTAGGGAACCGGCGTATCAGCAGTGATCGAACTCTTTTCACTGGTGCGGCGTGCCAATCCTGAGTCTGCCGAGCCTTTAAAGGCCCGCTTTGCTTCCGGAATGACATCGCGCAGAATATCGAGTTCTTCAGGAACAGGCGGCCGGCCGCGGAAAACCACCTCGGCGAATTCCTCAAGCTTCATCAGCCAGAAGGGCAGATCGAGATTGTCGGTGTCGATGACCACGGCGATATCGGGAAAGGCAGCGGCGAATTCATTGTGCGGATCGAGGATCAGCACCCGCAGCTTCGGATCCGAGGCGATGGCCTTGTGCAGCAGCAGGCTGACAGCCGTTGATTTACCGACGCCGGTGGTGCCAACGATGGCAAAATGCTTCGACAGCATCGAGGGCACATGAATGGCGGCGTCTAGGCTTTCATCCTGGGTCAGCTTGCCAATGACGCATGTGTCATTCTTGCCGGTATCATAGATGCGGGCAAGGTCGGCCGAGCGGATGCGGTGGGCAATGGCGCCGAGATAGGGGTATTGGGTAATGCCGGCGGAGAATTCTTCGCGGCCGTTCGGGCTCAGATGAACTTCCCCCATCAGTTCCACTTCGATGCGGAACGTATTGTCGACTTCTTCGCCCCATTCGTTGGTGGCTGTCTGCATTGAATAGACAAGAGCAACGACACGGTTTTCGCCGACCGTGATGGAAATCAGCCGGCCGACCGACCAGAGTTCGGTGAGCGAGGTTTCGCCGTTTTCGGCAATGGCTGCAATCGTTGCCCGCGAACCACTGCACGCAACGACGCGGCCGAGGAAACGGTTGCCCCGTTTCAGGGTATCCCGTCGATCCTGCTCTCCGGCGCTGATCGAAGAATGGAGCTCATTGTTCAGCAATAGGAAACCTCTGATCACGAATGCGCCATATTATCGGAAGGGATTTAACAAGTTGTTTCGCGGACTTGAGCGTGTTTTGTTGAATTAAAACGCGTTATGGTTGTTTTCGGGAAAGACGTTGACGGAGCGGATATTTCTGTTTATCAATCCCGCCCATGATCAATATCGCAGTTATTCTTGTGGTGGGACGGCGCATGGGCAGGATGGTGTAACCATCCGGCGATAGCCACCCATGCGCAAAACATCAGGCCCTCAAGGGGCCTTTTTTTATGCCTTCAAACACGATACTCACAGCCAAAACGCGAACATGGACGGAAACAGGCCAATGAGCGGTACAGACAACCAGACGGAAGCAAACCAGATGCAGGACAATCGCATGACTGGGGCGGAAATTGTTCTTCAGGCACTGAGGGACAATGGTGTGGAGCATATTTTCGGTTATCCGGGCGGTGCCGTTCTGCCGATCTATGACGAAATCTTCCAGCAGGACGATATCCAGCACATCCTCGTTCGCCACGAGCAGGGCGCCGGCCACATGGCTGAAGGTTATGCCCGCTCGACCGGTAAGGTCGGTGTCATGCTGGTGACCTCCGGTCCGGGTGCGACCAACGCCGTCACGCCGTTGCAGGATGCGCTGATGGACTCAATTCCGCTGGTCTGCCTGACTGGCCAGGTTCCGACATCGCTGATCGGCTCCGACGCTTTCCAGGAATGCGACACTGTCGGCATCACGCGGCCCTGCACCAAGCACAACTGGCTGGTCAAGGACGTCAACGAGCTCGCCAGCATCATTCATGAAGCGTTCCGCATCGCCCAGTCCGGCCGTCCGGGCCCGGTTGTCGTCGATATTCCGAAGGACGTTCAGTTCGCCACCGGCACCTATACGCCACCTTCGGCTGCGAAGGTTCAAAAAAGCTATCAGCCGAAGCTGCAGGGCGACATGCGCCAGATCGAGCAGGCGATCGAGCTGATGAAGACCGCCCGCCGTCCGGTCATCTATTCCGGCGGCGGCGTCATCAACTCCGGTCCGGAAGCGTCAAAACTGCTGCGCGAACTGGTCGAGCTGACCAATTTCCCGATCACCTCGACACTGATGGGACTGGGCGCCTATCCGGCATCCGGCAAGAACTGGCTCGGCATGCTGGGCATGCATGGTACTTACGAGGCCAATATGGCGATGCACGACTGCGACGTCATGGTCTGCATCGGCGCCCGCTTCGACGACCGCATCACCGGCCGCCTGAATGCCTTTTCGCCGAATTCGAAGAAGATCCATATCGACATCGATCCGTCGTCGATCAACAAGACCGTTCGCGTCGATGTTCCGATCATCGGCGATATCGGTAATGTTCTGGAAGACATGGTTCGTGTCTGGCGGGCTTCCGGCAAGGATGCTGACAAGACACGCATGGCCGAATGGTGGGAAGGCATCATCCGCTGGCGCGGCCGCAACTCGCTCGCCTACAAGATGAACGACGACGTCATCATGCCGCAATATGCCATCCAGCGCCTTTACGAGCTTACCAAGCACCGCGACACCTACATCACCACTGAAGTCGGCCAGCACCAGATGTGGGCAGCCCAGTTCTATGGTTTCGAGCATCCGAACCGCTGGATGACCTCGGGTGGCCTCGGCACCATGGGCTACGGCTTTCCGGCGGCGATCGGCGTTCAGGTCGCCCATCCCGATGCGCTCGTCATCGACATTGCCGGCGATGCGTCGATCCAGATGTGCATCCAGGAAATGTCCTGCGCCGTGCAGCATAACCTGCCGGTCAAGATATTCATCCTCAACAACCAGTACATGGGCATGGTGCGCCAGTGGCAGCAGCTGCTGCACGGCAACCGCCTGTCCAACTCCTACACCGAAGCCATGCCTGATTTCGTCAAGCTGGCCGAGGCCTATGGCGGTGTCGGCATCCGCTGCGACAAGCCGGCCGATCTCGATGCTGCAATCCAGCGGATGATCGACAGCCCGGCGCCGGTAATCTTCGATTGCCGCGTTGCCAATCTCGCCAACTGCTTCCCGATGATCCCGTCGGGCAAGGCGCATAACGAGATGTTGCTGCCGGACGAGGCCACGGACGAAGCGGTCGCCAATGCGATCGACGCCAAGGGCCGCGCACTGGTTTGATGGAATAGGAAAAGGACACGATCATGAACGCACATCTTCAGCCGACCGGCTCCGCCTATTTCATCGCCAAGGAAACCGAGAAGGCAGAAAACCACACGCTTTCGGTTCTCGTCGACAACGAGCCAGGCGTCCTAGCCCGCGTCATCGGCCTGTTTTCCGGCCGTGGCTACAATATCGAAAGCCTGACGGTTTCCGAGACCGAGCACCAGTCGCACCTGTCGCGCATCACTATCGTCACGCGTGGTACGCCGCACGTGCTGGAACAGATCAAGGCGCAGCTGGAACGCATCGTTCCGGTGCACCGCGTCGTCGACCTGACGGTACGGGCTGCCGAACTTGGCCATGACCGGCCGATCGAGCGTGAAGTGGCACTGGTTAAGGTTTCGGGCCAGGGCGAAACCCGGGCGGAAACGCTGCGTCTTGCCGACGCCTTCCACGCCAAGGTGATCGACGCGACGCTCGAGCACTTCATCCTTGAAATCACCGGCAAGTCCTCCAAGATCGACCAGTTCGTGGCGATCCTGAAGCCGCTCGGCGTTCTCGAAGTCTGCCGCACCGGCATCGCGGCAATGAACCGTGGCCCGCAGGGGATGTGAGTTCGCCGTCGATCAGAATGAAAAAGGGCGCCATTGGCGCCCTTTTTCATGTCAAACGGACTGTCCGCTCAGATCATTTCCAGCGGCATTTTTCTGCCCGGCGGCGGGAAGGCTTTGTCGAGGATTGCGAGATCGTCGTCGGTCAGCTGAACCTCGACGGTTGCCCGGTTTTCGCGCACCCGCTCCGGCATTGCGGTCTTGGGGATGACGATGACGCCGGGGTTGCGAATCAGGAAGGCGAGGGCGACCTGTGCGACGGTTGCCTGATGGGCCTTGGCGATATGGATGAGATCGGGGTGGCGCATTAGCCGGCCCTCGTCGAGTGGCGAATAGGCCATGAGTGGGATGCCGCGGGCCTGGCTGTCCTTCAAGAGGTCGTATTCGATACCACGGCGGGCGAGATTGTAGAGCACCTGGTTGGCTGCAACTTTGCCGCCATCCGGTACACCGAGGAGCTCTTCCATATCGTCGGCATCGAAATTGGAGACGCCCCAGGCGCCGATCTTGCCGGATTGGCGCAAAGCCTCGAAGGCTTCGACAGTTTCCGCCAGGCGGTAGCGGCCGCGCCAATGGAGGAGATAGAGGTCGATATGATCCGTGCCGAGCCGTTTCAGGCTGGCTTCGCAGGCTTTGATCGTGCCGTTCAGGCTGGCGTTGGTGGGGAGCACCTTGCTGACGACGAAGGCATCATTCCTGCGGCCCTTGATGGCTTCGCCGACAATCCGTTCGGCGCCACCATCGGCATACATTTCGGCGGTGTCGATGAGTGTCATGCCGAGATCAAGGGCATGGCGCAGGCATTTTACTTCCTCAGCGGCGCTCGCCTTGCGCTCGCCCATGTGCCAGGTGCCCTGGCCGATCACGGGAATGGTCTTGCCCGAAGGGAGGGATGTGGTGGGAATGTGGACTTGCATGCCAGACCTCTCACTTGCCGATGACAGCTACATTGTTTGTATGTCCGTGTCATGATATACACAGTATATCATTGAGGCGCGGGCATGACCAAGGTCACAATCTCCAAGTGGGGTAACAGTTCCGCTATCCGGTTGCCGAAGGCGGCGATGGATGAGCTCGGCCTTGCGGATGGCGATATCCTCGATCTCACCGTTCGGAATGGTCAGGCCATCATTGAAAAAAAACGGCTCAAACTTGCTCCGCCGCTGGCGGAAATGGTTGCGGACATGGACCGTATCGGGTGGGAAAACGAGCCCAAGACTGTCGATTGGGGACCTGATGTTGGGTCCGAACGCATTTCAGATCATGACTGACAGGATTCCTGTCGCCGGCGACATCTACCTTGCCGATCTCGACCCGATAAGGGGGATAGAGCAGTCCGGCATTCGGCCGATCCTGATCATCTCGTCCAATCTCATGCATGAGAAATCACGGCGGGTGATCGTCTGCCCAATCACGAGCAATATGCAGGTCTGGGCAACAAAGGTGGCATTGCCGGGTGAATTGAAGACGTTGGGCATGGTTCTGGCCGATCAGATCCGGGCAGTGGACAAAAGCGAAAGACTTCTTCGGCATGTCGAAACCGTTCCGGCCGATTTCGTCACAATCGTTCGCAGCTATGTCGGCCGCTTGCTCGAACTCGACGTTCCACCGCATGCACGCTGAGTGCTTCTTGTCACCCTGACAAGTTTCGGGTGGTCTTTGGAGATAGGTCAATTAACCTGACCTAAGTATCGGGAGGACTCCAATGCAGGCCGACACGCTTCTGGCGCTGTTTCTTTTTGCGTTCACGACATCGATCACGCCGGGACCGAACAACATGATGCTGTTCGCATCGGGGGTGAATTTCGGTTTTGCACGCACCATTCCGCATATGTTCGGTATCGGGGCAGGATTTCTGTCTCTGCTGATTGCCGTCGGCCTTGGGCTCGGCGCGCTGCTGCATTCCGTGCCGATGCTCTACATCGCGCTGAAATTCGCGGGCGGTGCCTATCTCGTCTGGATCGCCTGGAAGATCGGCACATCGCGGACGCTGTCGGAGGGCAAGGCGGGGGCTGTTCCAATGTCCTTCCTGCAGGCGGCGGCGTTTCAGTGGATCAATCCGAAAGCCTGGGTCATGGCCGTGACGGCGATGGCGACCTATACGACCGAGCAGAGCTATCTGACGAGCGTGTTCATCGTCGGTGCCATCTTTGCGATCGTCAACGTTCCCAGTGTCTCGACCTGGGCGGGTTTTGGCTCGGCGCTCAGGCAATGGTTGTCCGAACCGGTGCGGCTCAAATGGTTCAATATCACCATGGCGGTCTTGCTCGTTCTCAGTCTTTGGCCGATGTTGAAATGATCAGGACAAAGGGATCAGAAACATGACTTCCCACTCCAACGACGACGATCATCACGGCCACGATCATGACCACGACAACCATTTCTCGGAGATGCAGGCCCGGGTGAAGGCGCTCGAAACCGTGCTGACCCAGAAGGGCCTGATCGATCCGGCGGCGATCGATGTGATCGTCGATACCTATGAGACAAAGATCGGCCCGCGCAACGGTGCCCGTGTCGTTGCCAAGGCGTGGAGCGAGCCGGACTTTGCTGACTGGTTGCGCAGTGATGCGACGGCAGCGATTGGGAGCCTTGGCTATACTGGCCGTCAGGGCGAGCATATGCGCGCGGTGTTCAATACGCCGGAAACCCACAATCTCGTCGTCTGCACGCTGTGCTCCTGCTACCCGTGGTCCGTGCTCGGTCTGCCGCCCATCTGGTACAAGGCGCCGCCCTATCGCTCGCGCGCGGTGATCGATCCGCGCGACGTGCTGGGCGAATTCGGCGTAACTCTCCCCGACACCAAGAAAATCCGCGTTTGGGATTCCACCGCGGAGCTTCGCTATATCGTCATTCCTGAACGCCCCACCGGCACCGAAGGGCTCGATCAGCAGGCGCTCGCCGATCTCGTCACACGCGATTCGATGATCGGCACGGGCCTGGCAAAACCGGCTGGAGAAGCACCATGAACGGCGCGCAGGATCTCGGTGGGCAGCATGGCATGGGACCGGTGGCGCCCGAGAAGGATGAGCCGTATTTCCATGCCGAATGGGAGAAGCGAGCGCTCGGCCTAACGCTTTCCTGCGGTGCCTTCGGTGCCTGGACGATCGACGAGAGCCGGCACGCGCGCGAAAGCCTGGCGCCGGCCACCTATCTGTCGGCCAGCTATTACGAAATCTGGACCCGCGGGCTGGAGATCCTGTTGAAACGGCATGGCTTCGTTTCGGCTGCCGAACTGGCGGCAGGCCACATGCTGGATAAGGGCAGGGAGCCGAAGCGCATCCTGACGGCGGACATGGTGCCGGGTGTTTTGGCCAAGGGTGGGCCGTGTGACCGGCCGGTCACTGACCCGCCGGTCTTTGCAGCTGGTGACCGGGTATGCACCAAAAACTTCAATCCCGAGACCCACACGCGGCTGCCGCGTTATGCGCGCGCCAAGCAAGGCATGATCGAGGCGGTGCAGGGCTCGTTCGTGTTTCCCGACGACAATGCCCATGGCAAGGGCGAAAATCCGCAATGGGTCTACACCGTGGTTTTCGACGGGGAAGAGATCTGGGGCGAGGGCGCCGATCCAACGCTGACCGTCTCGATCGATGCCTGGGAGAGCTATCTTGAACGCGTTTGAACCGACCCTCAGCGGATCTCCGGGGCTACCGAAATCAAAAGAAGGCGATCCAGTCTTTTCGGAGCCCTGGCAGGCGGAGGCCTTTGCCATGACAGTGCGTCTGCATGAGAAGGGCGTGTTTTCGTGGAGCGAATGGGCCGAGGCCTTGTCGCATGAGCTCTACAAACCGGGCCGGCGCGCGGATGCGAGCGACTATTTCGATTGCTGGGTCGCGGCTCTGTCACGCCTCGTCACCGAACTGTTGATCACCTCGCGGGACCATCTCGATCACCTGACGCGAAGCTGGCAGAGGGCCGCGGAAGCGACGCCTCACGGCAAGCCCATCCTTTTGGAAAACGACCCGCAGCGCTGAGCATTTTCCGATAACGGCCTCGCGTCAGGTTTCGAACTGCCGATAACATTCCTCGGCGATTTGCTGCAGTTTGGCGCGGCTGACTTCGCCGGTGACGGCGTATCCGATGGTGCCGTCGATCCAGTAGAAGGTTTCGAGAGAGCCTGCGGATTCGAAGCGGAAGCTGGTTTCGGCGTTTTCCGGGTTTTTACCGAGAAGAACCGTTAGCCGCTGGCCGGCCGTATCCTGATACATCAGCATCGCCCCGGCCTTGCCGTTGACGGGTAAGAGCCTGCCGCCGACGAGGGAGAACCCGAGGCTTTTAAGGTCAGGCGCTACCAGCTTGTAGTCCAGGCGCTTGCCGAGCCAGGTGACCAGATGATCCTCCTGATCGGCGCCGACCTCGACCGGGTGGCGCTTTTCGCTGGCATAAACGAGGAATGCTGTCTTGGATTGCCCAGGCAGGCTGTCGATTGCAGCGGCTGTTTCGATCGTCGCTGGGTTACCCCGCAATTTCTCGCCATAGATGCCTGCAGCCGCACCCGACAGGAAGAGCGTCAATGAGGCGGCGATGAGGGCGGCCTTGCGCCACCACGAGGGCGATGATGTTGCGGCGGCACCCTGAGTGTTCAAAAGTGCACGGTCGCTTTCGCTCGCCTGCGCATAACCTGCGAACGAGGCATGCAGCTCGGCTGCCTGTGCCTGCCATTGGCGGACTTCGGCTTCTTGCTCCGGGTGGACGCTCAGCCAGAGTTCGACGTCGCGCCGGCGTACCTCGTCGAGAAAACCATCGACATAGGCGTGCAGATCAGCTTCGGTGACCGGTTTGTGGTCGTCTGTCATTTCGGTCTCCGCAGTGTCACGATGTTGTTCTCGGCAAGATGCGCTGCCATTTGACGGCGCGCGCGCGACAGGCGGGACATGACGGTGCCGATCGGGATCGCCAGCATGTCGGCGACATCCTGATAGCCATAGCCCTCGATGACGACGAGCATCAGCACCGAACGATGGTCCGGGCTTAGCGCATTCAGCGCCTTTTGGAGCCGGGTCTTTTCCAATGGGTCGCCCGAAACGTCTTCGGCCATCAAGCCGAGCGTGTCGTTGAGTTCCACGGACGGATGCTGGGCAGAGCGGCGGTGCCGGTCGCGGTAGAGATTGGTCATGATGGTGAACGCCCAGGCACGCAGGTTGACGCCGCGCCATTGGCCGCGGCGCACAAGCACCTTTTCGACGCAGTCCTGCAGGAGGTCTTCGCCGTCGCTGTCGGATTTGGCCAGGCTGCGGGAATAACGCCGCAGTGACGGTACCAGCGAGAGGATCTGGTTTTCGAACGTATCCGCGGAAGGGGGATGTGCCCCCTTCACGCGGGTGTCCTGATCAGGGGCGTGCGGCATCCCAGACCTTTCCTACACCGTCGCCGGTGGCGTCGCCCTTTTTGGTGTCCTTGACCCAGAAGTAGAGCGGCATGCCCTTGAGAGCCCATTGTTTCTTGCCATCCTTGCGATCGACAAGCGTGTAGTCGCCTTCGGCTTTGGCGGATGCATCGCCGAGATAAGGCGGCCAGTTGGTGGCGCATTTATCATAGCAGTAGGATTCGCCCTTTTCATCCTTCTTGTAGGTGTAGAGCGTCATGCCGTTTTCGGCAGCGACGACCTTGCCCTTGTCGGTCTCGACGGTCTGAACTGCCGGGGCGGCGAAAGCGGAGGCGGCGGATATCAGGGAGAATGCGGTAACGAGCGGAAGAAATCTCATGGGATGTGTCCTCTCTGGAATTGTTTGAACGAACCGTTGTTTCAGCCGGTTCGAACGTAAGACACATGAGGGGCGCTTCTTATTCCCGGTTCGTGCAAAAACTTATTGCGGCGGTATCGCTTTTGAGGCGACGAAGCGGGCAAGCGAGGGACCGATCGCCATGATCATCAGCAACCGGGCCGTCTGCAGCGCCATCACGAAGGGCACGTCGACATTGCTGGAGGCGGCGATGATGGCGATTGAATCCATGCCGCCGGGGCTGGTGGCAAGATAGGCCGTTAACGGATCGATACCGGCGGCGTGTACAAGGATATAGGCAAGCAGTCCGGAAAAGCCGATCAGCACGAGGATGGAAATGATCGTCGGTACGAGCGCACGGCGGGCATGGGCCAGGATCGGACGGGTGAAGCCGAGCCCGATGTTCCAGCCGAGCATGGCATAGCTCAGCGCCAGCAGCCATTCGGGGATTTCGATCACCAGCATGCCGCTGACGCTGAGCGCTGAGCCCAGCAGAAACGGCACTAGAAATACGCCCGCCGGTATGCGCAGCCATTTGCCGAGACAGCCGCCCACAAGCGCAAGTAAGAGGGTCTCGAGGAACGGAACAAGGTGGATCGGCCCGAACCAGACGATTTCTGGTCCGGGTCCATCGATCCCGGCCCAATAGCGCGCCACGATAGAAGCGGCGGCGGCGACGAACACGACGCGCAGATATTGCATGAAGGCAACCAGCCTGACATCGGCGCCATAGGCGTCGGCCATCACCAGCATCGAGGTCGCAGCCCCTGCCGAGGAGCCCCAGATCGCCGTCGTACCGGGCAGGATGTTGAGCTTGCTGATGACAAAGCCGCTGAACGTGCTCATGGCGATGACCGACAACACGATGGCGAGGAACAGCGGCCAGTTTGAAAAGAAGGTCGTCAGAATGCCGGGGCGGATGGTTTCGGCGATTATTGTGCCGATCAGCGCCTGGGCACAGAGAAAGGCCGGGCGCGGTAGCCGGATGGTACCGCCATTCATGCCGACGATGGCGCCGGCCACCATCGGCCCCATCAAAAGGGCTGCCGGAATGCCGGTGAGTTCGAGCCCGCCGGCAAGGATTGCGGAGATGAGGATGAGGAAGCCCCATTGCATCGGGGCAGACCAGCGGCCGATGCCCGAGGCCACGGGAGCGGACGGGTCTTCGGAAGGTTCAGGCGTCACGTGGGGCACTTTCGAATTGCAGAAGGGGCAGCGCTTGGGAGGCGGGCGGAGAGATTATTATCACGGGTTGTAGCCCCGCGATATGCGATAGGGTGTGGCAGTTTCTTGCGGTATCCAGCACTTGCGAGCGAAAATGTGATGCGGACGACGGCACCGCGAACCGTCGATCAGCGCTGCAAGACGCGACAGGCCGCCCCGAATCGGGCAATAGAACAAACATGGAATTCGCACCGCAACAGGATGAGGCCCTCAAGGCCGTTTCGCGCTGGTTGAAGGAAGGGCGTTCGCCGCTGTTCCGGCTGTTCGGCTATGCAGGGACCGGAAAAACGACGCTTGCCCGGCATTTCGCCGAGCATGTCGAGGGCGACGTGCTGTTTGCCGCCTTTACCGGCAAGGCCGCACAGGTCCTGCGCTCCAAGGGCGCAAAGAACGCCCGGACCATCCATTCGCTGATCTACCGGCCGCGTGGCGAAGAAGAGGTGTCGGACGAAGAGACCGGCAAGACCTCGATCGCCCCAATGTTTTCGATCAACCGGCAGTCACCCGTCGCCAAGGCGGCGCTGATCATCATCGACGAGTGCTCGATGGTCGACGAAGCGCTCGGCCGGGACCTGATGAGCTTTGGCACGCCGATCCTGGTGCTTGGCGATCCGGGCCAGCTTCCGCCGGTCTCGGGCGGGGGCTATTTCACCAACGAGGAGCCCGACTACCTTTTGACGGATATTCACCGTCAGGCGCGCGACAATCCGATCATCCAGCTTGCCATGCATGTACGCGAGGGCAAGGAGATCATGCACGGCGACTATGGCTCGACGGCCAGGATCATCTCCAAGAACGAGGTGACGCAGGACCTGGTGCTCGGCGCCGATCAGGTGCTGGTTGGCACCAACAAGACCCGCCGCCGCTACAATACGCGCCTGCGTGAACTGAAGGGCTTTACCACCGAGTATCCGCAGGCTGGCGACAAACTCGTCTGCCTGCGCAACGACCCGGCCAAGGGTCTGCTCAACGGCTCGCTCTGGCAGGTGATGACGTCGTCCAAGGAAACGGTGAAGCCCGGCATCAACCTGATGATCCGGCCGGAAGATGACGACATGGATCGGGGTGCAGCCAAGATCAAGCTGCTGAAAACCGCGTTCGAGGACGTCGAAGGCGAAATTCCCTGGTCGACGCGCAAGCGTTATGACGAGTTCGACTATGGCTACGCGCTGACGGTGCACAAGGCGCAGGGCTCGCAATGGAACAATGTGGTTCTGTTCGATGAAAGCTGGGCGTTCCGCGATACCCGCGAGCGCTGGCTCTATACCGCGATCACACGCGCGGCCGAGACGCTGACGATCGTGCGCTGACGCCTATTCCGCAGATACAAATCCCAAGAGCACGGCCTTGGCAACCGCCTGGAAGCGGTTGTGGCCGTTGAATTTGCGGATGATGTCGGATTCAAGCGTCAGGACGGCGGTGAGATCCATATCCATCATCGTGGCGATCCGGTTCGCCGGGTAGCCTTCAGCCATGAAGACGAGACACTTCGTCTCGATTGGTGAAAGATGGATGGGCGGCAGGGCGATGCGCTCCGGGTTGTCGCCTTCGGCCGCTGATTCCAGGAGTTCGCTGATCCGCTGCATCTGGCGCCGCAGGATGGATTGCTGGGCCGCGAGTTCCCGTTTTCGCGCATGCAGGGCATCTTCGAAAATCCGCGCTGCATCCTGCTGGCTGATGGCCGCGCTGAGGGCCGCCATCAGATCCTGGATGGCGGCGATCGGCATGTCGATCTCGCGGCAGGCATTGATGACGGTCATGCGCCGGATGTCTTCCAATCCGTAGACCCGCATCGGCCCCATTCTATCCGCCGAAAGCAGGCCCTTTTCCTCGTAGAAGTGCAGGGTCCGGTGGGTGACGCCGAAGGCATCCGCCATGTCGGCGATGCCGACATGATTGTCGGCTATGGTTCCCGGCAAGGGTAGGTGGGGAATAAAACCGGACGATTGCCGGTGACCCGGTTGAGAAGGATGTGTCTTTCCCTGTTCTGGCATTTTGCGAAATAGCCCCCCGCTGTTTGGCCGTCGCTAAGAAGACCTGGAGACGGCATCCGCTGCTTACGCTCTAAAACGCGGCGCTCGTCTCCCTAGGGCTGCTCTTCAATGCCATGCACGCCATCCAAAAGGGACGGATACTCAAGACTATTGTGCCGGCTTGATGAGCGACCAAGCCTTTTCCACTTGCAAACTGAGAATACACGCCGCGCTTCATGCTGAATAGCTAGTAATATTAGGGATAAAACTTGGGAAATCCCTGCTAAATCACAGGTTTCCGGCCGAAATATAGTGTTCTTAGCAGCGATTTCTTGCCATTCTGGCCATTGAGGCCAAAAATTCCGAAACAGGTTACCGGATAAGTGTCAGCGGTAACGCCCCAGCGCTGATAACGAATTTCAACTTCTGCCTATGTTCGACCGACAGTTTCTCCTGGCAGGACTTGGCCTTCTGAAACGTCTCGCGGGTCTGCTGGTACCGGTAGGCATCCGTCATCGTCATGCATTTCATGAGCGGGCTATCGATGTCGGCTTCGCTCGCATAGCGAAAGATATCGCCGTCCGTCGACAGGATCTTTGTGGCGAAGGACAGGCTTTCGTAAAGGACATCGGCTTCGCTTGCCAATTTCGATCCGTCGATGAAGCGATCGTAGAGCGTGTCCGAAGACACATCGTTGGAGATCAGTACCCGTAGGCCGGCGGGTGATTCCTGTTCCACCACGGAAATGGTGAAAGCCAGCGGATACGTTGTCGTTGGCGACGCCTGTAATTTGCTTACCTTGCCGGGCATTGCTGCAACGGTCGGGTAGTGCGAGGAGGCGGTGCGTAGCGCATCGGCAAATTGTGCTGCCTTGCCGGTGCGTGGCCACTGCGCGCGCACCGTTATCTTCGGCAGGTCGTCGGCGAACCGGCGCTCCAGAACGGCGCCATGCAGGCGCGTTTGCGCCGGTATGTTGACGCTCATCGCAGTCGATGTCAGGGGCACGAAGATCAGCAACGGCAGGACTGAGAGCACGGCTAGCGGCGAGGAAAGGGGCGCCGGCAACCAGGAGAAGCGCCTGTTTCCGGCGCGGCGCGGCTGCACTGGTGGCCGCGCCGACGTTGTCGTTTCGGAAGAGACACGCTGGCGCCGGTATTCCGGCACATAGGTGCCTTTCGGTATGTCGATGCGCCATTCGTCCAAGGCGCCTTCGGTCGCATAGTACGTTGCCAGCAGCTTTCTCAGCTTGCCGGCATGGACGCGGACCAATGGATCGCTGTCGGCGTTGAATGCCTGCGGCCGGTCAAAGACGTCGATGCCGATCGTATAGCCCTTCAACTGGTGACCGGTGCCTTCGATTTCCTTGTCGACGACATATTTCAGAAAAGCACGCAGCCTTTCGGAACGCGAGAAAAGAGCGCTCGACAAAATGCTGTTGAGGGACTGATGGATTGCGTGGTCGTCAGGTCTGTCGCAGTTTTGCATCAATGTGCCTTACCCGAAAAATCTCTCGAAGCCTGCATCGCGGCGGCGCGAGCAAGGGGCGATTCGATGAAGTCGAGGCAAAAACGAGGGTTCATTGGTTCCAGTTCGGTCGTTTCGTGAGGTCCAGCACAGCCGCTCACTGTTTGGGAGCGCATCATTGTACTTGAGTCTCTATTAAATCGAAGTTTTTTTGATTTGTCAGGTCTTGGTAGCATTAACCGTGAGATTTGTCTGAAATAAAGCCGGGTGGCATGATCTTATGGTTTATTGTCACGGAGACACTTTCGCTTGCGCAGGTTTGTTGCGGGCTGGCGGAGTTATCGCTAGAAAGGGCGCCGTAACGACGGCGGTATCCTTGGAAGGTGCTGAAATGGCTGCGAAACTCTCCGTGAACCTGAATGCGATCGCGATGCTGCGGAACCGCCGCGATCTCCCCTGGCCGTCCGTTACCGGACTTGGGCAGATTGCGCTAGAGGCAGGTGCGAGCGGCCTCACCGTGCATCCGCGGCCCGATCAGCGGCATATCCGTTTTTCCGATCTGGCGCCGATCCGCGCGCTGATCGACGACCTCTATCCCGAGACTGAATTCAACATGGAAGGGTTTCCGAACGAGGAATTCCTGCAGCTTGTCGCGCGCCATCAGCCGGAGCAGGTAACGTTGGTGCCTGACGATCCGGCGCAGGCGACCTCGGACCACGGATGGGATTTTCGCAAGAACCATAATCTGCTCGGCAATGTCGTTGGACGATTGAAGAAGGGCGGTTTTCGCGTGTCGGTGTTTGCCGACGGCGATCCGGACCTTGAGGCACTGACGATCGCCAGGGAAACCGGTGCCGACCGGATCGAGCTCTACACCGGCCCCTATGGCGGCTGCTACGACGATCCCGAGCGCGGCGCGGTGCTGCTGGAGGAATTGGGCCAGACCGCCGATCTTGCCGCGACCCTGGGGCTCGGGGTCAATGCCGGTCATGACCTGACCGTCGCCAACCTGCCGGCGCTTGCGGCGCGGATTTCCAATCTTGCCGAAGTCTCGATCGGCCACGGTCTGACTGCGGATGCACTGGAGTTCGGCATGGCGGAAACCGTCCGCCGCTTCTGCCGCGCCTGCGGGCAGGATATCTGATATCACATGAGCACATAAAAAAGGGCTCCGTTTAGCGGAGCCCTTTGTCGTTTAACCGAGCAGTACTGATTTGCTGGCGGCCAGGAAATCTTCGAGCGAAGTCAGTTTCTGACCCGAAAGCTTGCCTGCATCGGCCGTCACCAGATCGATATGGCCCTCGCGGGTGTTGGTGTCGAACGAGACGACCACAGGGATGATGAAGTCGGGGAGGTCAGCCGCTTTCAGGCCGCCTGCGAGCTGCTCGTCGGAGACATGGACGACTTCCAGCGGCTTGCCGGTGACTTTTGCGGCAAGGGCTGCGACCTCGTCCGTCGTATGCTTCGTTTCGCCGGTCAGCGTGTAGGTCTTGCTTTCGGTTGCGCCTGACGCAAGGGCGTTCGCCGTCGCCTTGGCGATGTCAGCGCGGGCGATGTGGGCCAGCCTTCCCTGTCCGGATGCGCTGTACCATTTGCCTTCGGTAAGCGCGTGCGGCAGGGCCATGAACAGGTTTTCCATGTACCAGCCATTGCGCAGGATCGTGTAGGCGATGCCGGTTGCCTTGATCGCATTTTCGGTGCCGAGATGGTCCGGCGCGAAGGGGATGACCGAAGTTTCCGGGTTTGGCATCGATGTATAGAGGAGGTGCTTGGCACCGGCCTTTTTGGCGGCGGCAACGGCTGAGAGGTGCTGGCGCAGACGCTTGCCCGGTTCATCGAGGGCGTCGGTGGAGATGATCAGGATACGGTCGGCGCCCGTGAAGGCGGCATCCAAAGATGCGGCATCGTCGAAATCGGCGGCCCGGGTCTGCACACCCTTTGCCGCATAGTCTGCGAGCTTTTCAGTATCGCGGCTGGTGGCGATGATATCGGAAGGCGCGACCTTGCCGGAGGCCAGCAGTTCATCGAGCACGAGGCGGCCGAGTTTGCCGGTGCCACCGGTGACGAGGAGGGTTTCGGACATGATGGTTCCTTTGTGTGTCAAACGATGCCGGTTTGTTGCCGAAGCATCCCGTTTGAGATATGGTTCCTAAATGAGACCTTCTCTTATTTCGTCATCTGCCGGCGGATGTAAAGGAGGCAGTTTTTTCTGCGGTGGTTACGTAAAGGATACCGAGCTCCATGAATAAGATGACCGGAAAGACCGAGGGCGAGCGCGTGATCGTCGTGATGGGCATGGCCTTTTCACGCGAGCAATGCCCGGTCCGCGACGTCATCGACAATATCGGTGGCAAGTGGAATACGCTGATGATCCTGGCCTTGGCCGATGGACCCATGCGGTTTTCGGCGTTGCGGCGGCTGATCCCGGATATTTCCCAGCGCATGCTGACCCAGACGCTGCGCGACCTGCAGCGCGACGGCTATATCGGCCGTCAGGTCTTTCCGACGCAGCCGCCCAGCGTCGAATACAGCCTGACCCCGCTTGGCCAGTCCTTTCTCGTCCTGGTCAAGGGGTTGGTTGACTGGTCGGTTGAGCATCATCAGGCGATCCGGGCTGCCCGCGTCGAGTATGACGCAGCCGCCTGACACTGTGCAGGCTTTTATCGGCTGGACGGTTCGTTGCGCCCGCTGGTAGAGATGCGGCTGGGGCAATATCCGGATAGGCATTGATGAAACAGATCGATATTGGCGTGGTGGGAGCGGGGCCCGCGGGACTGGCGGTTGCCCTTTTCCTGTCGCGGGCCGGTCATCGCGTCGAAATCCTTGAACGTTTCGATACGCCGGCACCCGTTGGCTCGGGCCTGTTGATGCAGCCGACCGGGTTGACGGTGCTTGCCGCACTCGGCCTGTTCGACACCATTCAAACACTTGGAAACCGCATCGACCGGCTGCATGGCGCCGATGCTGTCAGTGGCCGGACCGTTCTGGACGTGCGCTATGATGCGGCACCCGGCGGGCGCTACGGGCTGGCGGTGCAGCGGGCGGCTCTGTTCAACACGTTGCATGATGCGGCGGTGGCCGATGGCATCACCATTCGCACCGGGATCAATCTGGTCTCGACAGCGCAAAACAGAGACCGTGTTGTGTTGAAGGATCAGGCATTACACGATGCCGGTGATTACGACTTGGTCATCGATGCGAGTGGTGCACGCTCGCTGCTGGCTGCCGGTTCCACCTCCGCGCCAGCGGTTCGCGACCTCACTTATGGCGCCTTCTGGGCGACGCTTGATGGTACGGGTGCTGCCTATGACCGGACTGCACTGTCGCAACGTTACGACAAGGCGAAGGTGATGATCGGACTGTTGCCGGCCGGTCGCGCCACCGTGGGCGATCCGGACAAGGTGGCGTTCTTCTGGAGCCTGAAGATTGCCGATGTCGAGGCGGTCAAGGCGGCCGGGCTTGAGCGGTGGAAGTCTGTCATTCGCGACTACTGGCCGGACTGTCAGCCGTTTCTCGACCAGATCGGTGATTGGGGCCAGCTGACACTGGCACGCTATGCGCACCGGACGGCAATGCCGCCCTATTGCGGCAATGTGGTCTTCATCGGCGACAGTGCCCATTCAACCAGCCCGCAACTGGGGCAGGGCGCCAACATGGCCCTGCTCGATGCGGCAGCGCTCAGCCATGCGCTGGCCAATCACTCCGAGCTTGCCTCTGCTCTGGCGGCCTATGCACATGCCCGGCGCAATCACGTGCGGCTGTTCCAGATACTGTCGCTCGCCTTCACGCCGTTCTACCAGTCGGATTCAGCCGCGATTGCCTGGGTGCGTGACCGGCTGGTCTCCACCATCGCCAAAGTGCCGCCGATGCCGGGTTTTTTGGCTGCGATTGTCGCAGGCACCGTGATCAATCCCTTCAAATCCGCCGGTTTGACGGAACATGACTGGCTTTCGCCGCCTTCTCAAGCCGACAGGGCGTCGCCGGAGGTTGCTGCCGTCAGATCCAGTGCCCAGATCTGACCGGTCAGATCCTTGCCGAACGAGTGGTGCGTCTCTTCATTTTCCAGCGTGAATCCGGCCGCGATGTAGATACGGCGGGCAGAGACGAGGATGTCGTTGGTCCAGAGTTCCAGCCGCCGGTAACCGGCGCTTTTGGCAAAATTGATACATTCGGTGACCAGCCGTGAACCAAGGCCTTGTCCGCGTGCGGCGCTATCGATGTGGAGAAGGCGCAGTTTTGCCGTCCCTTCGCTGCTGCCCTTGACGAGAAAAATGCTGCCGAGGAATGTGCCATTGCGTTCTGCGATCCAGCAATGTTCACGGGCGGGGTCGAAATTGCGGATGAAGGCAGCGCAGATTTCCGCGACCAGCGCTTCATACTCGCCGTTCCAGCCATAGGTTTCGGCATAGGCCTTTGCCTGGCTGGAGATGACCATACCCATGTCGCCGATCCGGTGCGGCCGGATGGTGAGGGACGCTGCGGCGCTTTTGCCGCCGGACAATAGCGTCTGCACAGATGCCATGGCCGCGCCGAGATCGCAGCGATCGTTTTCGCTGATCGGTTCCAGCAGCGCGGCGATACGCTGACGCGAGCGCTGCGCCAGATCGGTGGCGACGCCACGGCCGCGCAGCGTCAACTGCAGCAGGCGGCCACGGCCATCGGCCGGGTCTCTCGTGGTTTCGAGCAGGCCGGCATCGGTGAAGGATTTGAGCAGGCGGCTGAGATAGGCCGGATCGAGCGAAAGCTCTTCCGTGAGATGGGATGCCGATGTGGTGCCGTGCGCCGCCAGCTCATAGATGACGCGCGCTTCGGTCAGCGTATAGGGCGTGTCCATGAAGGCGCGGTCGAGCACGCCGATCCGATTGGTGTAGAACCGGTTGAAGGCGCGAATCTTCTCTATCTCGTCATCGCCGATTTCGGCAAAGGCTGGCTGAGACAAAGTTGAGTGTGACATGGCATTCTCCTTCGAATGCCATGATCGCAATTTATTTGACTGAGTCAAGTATTGTTGAGGTGGCCTCAGGCAGCCTGCTTGCCGCTCTGCGATACGCCTTCAAGCGCAAATTCGACGGCAGCATCCGCATGGATCGCGGTGGAATCGAAGCCGGGCAGTGGCAGGTTCTTCGGATCGAGAATCAGGCAGATTTCGGTGCAGCCGAGGATGATGGCATCGGCGCCCTGGTTTTTCGCGCGCTCGATGACGGCCATCAGTGCCTGCCGCGAGCTGTCGAGGATGACGCCGGCGCAGAGTTCATTGAAGATGATGTCGTGCACGAGGGTACGATCCTCGGCACTCGGCACCAGGACATCGACGCCATCGGCAGCCATGCGGTTGGTATAAAAGCCGTGTTCCATGGTGTAGCGCGTGGCGAGCAGCAGCGGGCGCTTGATGCCGGCGCCCTTCATCGAGGCGGCCGTTTCGTCGATGATGTTGATCAGCGGTACGGCAATCGACGCCTGAACTTCGTCGGCGATCAGGTGCATCGTGTTGGTGCAGATCAGCACGCAGCCCGCGCCAGCGGCTTCGAGCCCTTGGGCAACCTCGGACAGGCGCTTGGCGGCGTCATCCCAGCGGCCGGCCTTCTGCAGATCGACAATGGTCTGGAAATCGACCGAATGCAGCATGACTTCGGCCGAATGCAGGCCGCCCAGCCGCTCGCGTACGGCCTCGTTGATCATCCGGTAATAGACTGCCGAGCTTTCAAAGCTCATTCCACCGATGAGACCGATCTTGCGCATGATGCCGTTCCTGTTCCGCTGTGTTTTTTGATGCGGTAATTGTCACCGATGTATGGCGGAAAGAGTTCGCTTTGTTGGGTGACATTGCGATCATTTGCGCGTATTTTTTGCATGATTTTAAATTTGTGCGCAAATATTTCTTGAGTGGGCAAAGGTGTCGGGGAGAACAAGGCGTGCTGGACGAAAGGGACCGGAAGATTCTGTCGTTGCTGCAGGAGGATGCCAGCTTGTCGGTTGGGGATCTCGCCGACAAGGTCAGCCTGTCGATCTCCGCCTGTTCGCGACGCATCCAGCGGCTGGAGGAGACGGGCTATGTTGCCCGGCGGATCGCGGTTCTCGACCGCGACAGGATGGGCGTGCCGACCACGGTCTTTGCTCTGATCAAGACGGCGCACCATTCCGACGACTGGATCGACGTCTTTCGCAAGGTGGTTGCCGATATTCCCGAAATCGTCGAGGCGCACCGGCTGACGGGCAATTACGACTATATCCTCAAGGTCGTGTTGCCGCGCGTCGAGCATTACGACGTCATCTACAAGCAGATCGTCCGCAAGGTTGAACTGTTTGATGTCTCGGCCTCGATCTCGATGGAAATCCTCAAGAGCGGCATGTCAGTGCCGGTGGAATATGCGCGGTAGGTGACGTTCTAAATCCCCTGCCGGCCTGTGCACGGGTGCCATGCCGAAAGCGCAGTTGTCTATCGGTGCCGAAACGTAGAAGTTGTACTCAAAACAGGAGATACGATTATGCCGCAGGATAACCTACACCATGTTGTCGTCGTCGGTGGCGGATTTGGTGGCCTGCAACTGGTCAAGGATCTCAAGGGCGCGCCCGTTAGAATCACCCTGATCGACCGGCGCAATCATCATCTCTTCCAGCCGCTGCTCTATCAGGTGGCAACGACCCTTTTGGCGACATCGGAAATCGCCTGGCCGATCCGGCGGGTGTTCCGCGATCGGCCGGAGGTCACCACGCTCCTGGCAGAGGTCGATACCGTCGATCCCGCGGCCAGGACACTGGCGCTCCGGGGCGGCGAGACCATCAGTTATGATACACTGGTGCTGGCGACGGGGGCGACGCATGCCTATTTCGGCCGTGACGAATGGGAGCCGGTGGCGCCGGGCTTGAAGACGCTGGAGGATGCCACCACCATTCGCCGTCGCTTGCTGCTCGCCTTCGAGCAGGCCGAGATGGAAACCGATGCCAAGGCGCGGGCCGCACTTTTGACCTTCACCATCGTCGGTGCTGGGCCGACCGGCGTCGAGCTGGCCGGGATCATCGCCGAACTGGCGCATGTCACCCTACCGCAGGAATTCCGCAACATCGACACCCGCAAGACCCGGGTGATCCTCGTCGAGGCTGGGCCGCGGGTGCTGGCAGGCTTTGCCGAGGAACTGTCAGCCTATGCGCAGAAGGCGCTCGAGAAGCTTGGCGTCGAGGTTCACATCGGCGAGCGGGTGACGGAATGCACAGCGCAAGGCGTGATGATCGGCGAGCGCTTCATCGGCAGCCGGACGATCGTCTGGGCAGCTGGTGTCCAGGCCTCTCCGGCTGCCGCGTGGCTGGGCGTTGCGGCTGATAGGGCAGGTCGGGTCATCGTCGAAAAGGACCTGAGCGCGCCGGGCCTGCCAAATGTCTTTGTTGTCGGCGATACGGCATCCGTGATCCAAGAGGATGGCAAGCCGGTGCCGGGCATCGCACCTGCCGCCAAGCAGCAGGGCGCCTATGTGGCCAAGGTCATCAAGGCGCGGTTGGCGCAGAAGCCGGCGTTGCTGCCCTTCCGTTATCGTCATCACGGCAGCCTTGCGACGATCGGCCGGCGGTCGGCCATCATCGATTTCGGCCGGTTCAAGCTGAAAGGCGCTTTGGCCTGGTGGATCTGGGGCATTGCCCATATCTACTTCCTGATCGGCACGCGCAGCCGCTTCGTCGTCGCCTGGAGCTGGCTGTGGATCTATCTGAGCGGTCAGCATACCGCACGGCTGATCACCCAGAAGGAAACGCTGCAGGCTAGTCCGACCGAAGGTGACAAGGCCGCGTAACCGCATCACTGATGGGCTGCAGCATTTTCAGCTATCCGGTACCAGATGGTTCAGCTTGCTGACACCAGTCATTTTCTCACCATTTTGCAGTATTTCAGAAACTGTGCGATTGCCAAATCCTCGGTCATTCCTGTGCTTGTCACAGGAATCCACCCAGCTCAAGTCATTGAGCTGAAAGAGTCTTTTGACCCGACGGACGTCGGGTCGCTGGATCCCCGCCACAAGGTCTGACATGACGGAGAGTGGGGCGCCGCTCTCGTCAGATAAGGGTAATCAGGGTTTGTCAGCAGTCTGGGCCATCCGGTACCACTTAGTCGAAGCCAATCGTTCGATTACGGAATGATCCGTTGTGCGCGCATCTCGCGGAACACCGACAGGAACATCTCGTCGGTCTGCACATAATCATGGAACCCCAGCCGCCGTGCCTTGGTGCCATCGGCGAAGAAATCATAGTTCCAGCTGAACACCGCATCGCCAAAACCCCAGGAGGAGACGGTTTCATACGGGTGGTCGGCAAGTCCGTATTTCTCCTTCATTTTCGACCAGAGGGCTGCCTTGTCGGCCATCACCACGTTGAGCGACATCGGCAGTGGTGCAGCCGTTTCCATCTCGAAGAAGCGGGCGATCTTCGGCCACATCTCGTTCCAGCGGAACAGGTCGCCATTGGCGATGTTGAAAGCCTGGTTGGCGCATTGCGGATGGGTGGCCGCCCAGACGGTTGCCCTTGCCAGAAGGTCGGCGTCGGTCATTTCGAGCAGCGTGTCGTAGGAGCCTGGTTTGCCGGGGAACCGCAACGGCAGGCCGAGCTCCTTCGACATCGAGGCATAGAGGCCGATGACCATCGCCAGGTTCATCGGATTGCCGGTAGCAACGCCGATGACGACGGAGGGCCGTAGCGCCGACCACGTCCAGGCTTTACCTTGCTGCTGGCTTTGCAGAAACGCCTGCTGGTCCATGTTGAATTCCGGCGGCATATGATTGTCTTCGTCCTCGCGCGCCGGTGTCTTGAAGGGCCCGAGATGGGCGCCATAGACCTTGTAGCCCTGCATCAGGCTGACATGGGCAAGGTTTGGCGCTACCCGCTCGATGGCGGTGACGACATTGACCAGCATGGCCAGGTTGGGCTCGACCAGCTCGGCCCAGGTCGGGCGGTCCTGATAGGCAGCGTAGAAAATGTGTGTCACTTCGGTGAGATCGGCGAGTTTGTTGAAGCAATCTGCCGGGTCGAGCAGGTCAACGGATATATGCCGGATTTTGTCCGTCGGGGTGCCGCCGCGCCGGGAGAGGCCGATGACCGACCAATCCTCCAATGTTTCAAGATGGCGGGCGAGATTGCCGCCGATGACGCCTTGAGCGCCGACGATGAGGGCGGTTTTGTGCTTGTCCATGACAGTCTCCTATGTGTCGATGGATCAGATATGGACGCGCGCCGATTTGAGAACTAGACAACGATAAGGCACAGGATTTGTGAGGTGAGGGCACGATGGCACGGCTGGATATCAATCGCTCCGGCGAGATGGAAGTGTTCGTGCGGGTTGTCGATCTCGGCGGCTTCTCGGCCGCCGCCCGTGATTTCGCCATGACGCCCTCGGCGGTGAGCAAACTGGTGACCAGGCTGGAAAGCCGGCTGAATGCGCGGCTGGTCAATCGCTCGACGCGCAAGCTGCAGCTGACGCCGGAGGGTTGCCGCTATTACGAACATGGCGTGCAGGTTCTCGCCAATCTCGACGAGGCGGAACGGGCGGCCGCGGCGGCCGACAGCCCGAGCGGGCGCATTCGCGTCAGCGCCAACGTCCCTTTCGGCCGGCACCTGCTTTTGCCGGTCCTGCCGGACTTTTTAGCGCTGTTTCCGGATGTGTCGCTCGACCTGTCGCTCACCGATCATGTCGTCGATCTGCTGGAAGATCGCACCGATGTCGCCGTACGGGCGGGACCATTGAAGAGTTCGGCACTGATGGCGCGAAAACTGGGCACGGTGAAACTGCATATCGCGGCGGCTCCCTCCTATATTCAGCGCAAGGGCATGCCAAAACATCCGGATGATCTGGCCGGGCACAATATGCTCGGCCCGAACTATGTCCGCGCCAGCGGCGGCTGGCCGTTCAGTGTTGATGGTGTGGATAGGACGATCAAGCCGGTGGGCAGTATTCAGGCAAGCGATGGGGAAGCGTTGCGGGAACTGGCGTTGGCGGGTGCGGGGCTGGCGCGGCTGGCAGATTTTCAGGTGCGAGGCGATTTAACCCGCGGCGCGCTGGTGCCGGTGTTGGAGAGCTTCACGGTGTCAGATAGCGAGGAGGTTCACGCGATCTTTCTCGGCCAGGGCGGCCATATGCCGGCGCGGGTGCGGGTGTTCCTCGATTTCCTCGCCGAGCGCTGCCGGGTCAGTTGACACTATTGCGGTGCCGACAGGTTGCCATCGTTTTTGCATTTCGACAGCGCCAGCTGCCGGAACGACAGGATCTCGGTGATCGACCCTTCGTTGTCGTCGGTCTCGACCGAAAGGCAGGCGCAGGCATAGCCGTAATTGCCGTTGGTCTGGACATAGTCGCGCCCGGAAATATCCGGGATCAGATCCATGCCGGGAGGCCCTTCGCGGCCGCCTTGCGACATGATCGTCCAGCTGCCATCGGCATCATCCAGCCACCAGTTGGCTGGTGTCGGGTTCTGCAGCCAGCCGCAACGGGTTTCGGCAGCCAGCAGCGGCGAGGCGGCGGCAATACCAATCAAGAATGTTGCGATGGCGAGCTTCATGGGTACGTCCTTCGCCAGGCAGGCGACGAAAAATCAGGGTTTCAGGCGCTTGCAATCGAACGTGTCGCCGCTTGCCATCGACAACCATTGCATCGACGTTTGCGTCACGCTCGACAGGCCGATCTGGTAGTTGTCGTCGAACGACAGGATGTAGTTGCCATCCTCCTTTTCGACCTTGCGGATCGGCATCGGCCCTTCGCCGGCATCATAGGTGTCCTTGGTGAAGCTGAAGGTGGCAACACCACAATCCCAGCTGCCTACGTAGGGCACTTCGTCGGCAGCTGCGCCTGGTGTTACTGTTGCAACTGCAATCACAGCTGTAACCACAATGACGTCAAGACGCATGATTTCCCCTCTGCCGATTAGTTGTTGATGCTGATCACTGCCCAGTGGGATGAACTGCAATCGCCGTTGTCGCAGACATTGCTCATCCACACCGCGCCATCCGCCAACATCACGCCGTCGCTGTTGACGAATAGCTGGCCGAAGGTCTGGCCGGCAACGGCATCCCGTGTGTCTTGCGTCACCAGCGTGTCGAAATTCTCGATGAAATCGTCAGCGCTCTGAATCTCAAAGCTTTCGCCATTGGCCGCCACCGGCAGAGGATATTTGGCAAGTCCGGCGATCGTGGCCGCATCGCTGTTGCCCATCGCTTCCACCAGGCTGAGCAACGGCTCACTGAGGTCCCCGGCATTGCCATGCAGGGACTCAATCCGGTTGTAGACTTCCTCATCGGATTGAGCGGCAACAGTCATGGGGAAAAAAGCAAGCGTGGCGAACAGGAGAAGGGCAAGGGTACGCAGGCGGGGCATGAAAACTCCGGGATATGGGGTGTCTGAAGCCGCACACTAGCTGACCACATCTTGAAACGGAACGGGATCGGATGGCGTGGAGGTGTCCATTTTTGGTGCTGGTGGCCATTATTCTCTCTACGTTTGGCGGGCTGCTTATATTCGCGATGACGAAGGTTTGTTTGCGCTCCATGTGGTGCCTCAAAATCCTTCGCCAACAGGCTTGACCGCTTCCCCGCTTTGCGGCATAAGCGGCGAACCGTACCGTACGGTACTGTGAATGGAGATGATTTCTTGCAGCTTGCCGCCCACCCACACCAGCCGGACTATTCGCCGCGCCAGAACGATGTTCTGGACAGCGCGCTGCGCCTGCTGGTTGATGGTGGCGAGAAGGCGCTGACGACGGCGGGGGTGGCGCGAGCCGCTAACTGCTCGAAGGAAAGCCTGTATAAATGGTTCGGCGATCGCGACGGTCTGCTGTCGGCGATGATCGGCTTCCAGGCGAGCAAGGTCCGCACCTTCGACGATGCCGCCGAAACGCTGACGGCGGCGACGCTGCAGGAGCACCTGGTGTTGTTCGCCCGCGACCTGCTGGAGGTTCTGGCCGGCGATGTTTCGCTGGCGCTGAACCGTCTGGCGATCGGACAGGCGAGCCGCGACGGCTCCAAGCTCGGATCGATGCTGCAGGAACGCGGCCGCCGGCAGATCGGCAAACGCGCTGGCGCGTTGCTGGAAGCGGGGCGCGAAGCCGGGCTTTTGGTATTCGGCGACCGCGACGACGCCTATGATACGCTGTACGGCCTGATCGTATCCGACCTGCATCTGCGGATGCTGCTCGGCGAGGACAGTGGCCGTTTGGTCAAGGATTTCGGCCGTAGGGGAGAAAAGGCGGTGTCTGCTTTCCTCCGTCTCTACGGCAGTGAAAAGAGTTCGGCACAGTCCTGAGGGCGGCCGGAAGAGTTTTATAAGACAAGCAAAGGGAAGGAAATTACAATGCGCGTCTATTACGATCGTGATGCTGATCTCAACCTCATCAAGTCCAAGAACGTCGTTATCGTCGGTTACGGTTCGCAGGGCCGCGCCCATGCGCTGAACCTTAAGGATTCGGGCGCCACCAACGTCGTCATCGCGCTCAAGGCCGGTTCCGCAACCATCAAGAAGGCCGAAGCCGATGGCTTCAAGGTCATGACCGTTGCAGAAGCTGCCAAGTGGGGCGACCTGTTGATGATGGCGACGCCGGACGAACTCCAGGCCGACATCTATCGGGACGAAATCGCCGGCAACATCCGCGACGGCGCTGCGATCGCTTTCGCACACGGCCTCAATGTGCATTTCGGCCTGATCGAGCCGAAGTCGACACTCGACGTCGTCATGATCGCACCGAAAGGCCCCGGCCATACGGTTCGCGGCGAATACCAGAAGGGCGGCGGCGTTCCCTGCCTCGTTGCCGTTGACAAGAATGCGTCCGGCAACGCGCTTGATCTCGCTCTGTCCTACGCCTGCGGCGTCGGCGGTGGCCGTTCGGGCATCATCGAAACCAACTTCAAAGAGGAGTGCGAAACCGACCTCTTCGGCGAACAGGTTGTTTTGTGCGGCGGTCTCGTCGAGCTGATCCGCGCCGGTTTCGAAACGCTGGTCGAAGGCGGCTATGCGCCGGAAATGGCCTATTTCGAGTGCCTGCACGAAGTCAAGCTGATCGTCGACCTGATCTATGAAGGCGGCATCGCCAACATGAACTACTCGATCTCGAACACGGCCGAGTGGGGCGAATACGTCTCGGGTCCGCGCATCATTACGGCTGAAACGAAGGCTGAAATGAAGCGCGTCCTCACCGACATTCAGACTGGCAAGTTCACCTCCGATTGGATGCAGGAATACCGTTCGGGTGCTGCCCGCTTCAAGGGTATCCGCCGCATGAACGATAACCACCAGATCGAAGAAGTCGGCGCCAAGCTGCGCGGCATGATGCCGTGGATCGCCAAGAACCAGCTGGTCGACAAGGCCAAGAACTAATATTGCTGCAGAGCAAAATTAGTATATTGCACTAGCGTAATACTGAAGGACCGGGAGATATCTCCCGGTCTTTTTCGTTTTGGCAAGTAATATTTGGAACATTGCCGTTTTTGGCGTATTCTATTCGTCAGGAGGATACTGCAATGACAACGTTCTTCTATCATTTCGCCATTTTCGATGCTTTCATCGTCGGTGCCATTGTGCTCCTCGTTGGTTTGAGCATGTTCGGACATCACGAAGCCTGACACCCTGCTTTCGGAATTGACGCAATTCCGGAAAGTTAGTAGGCGATGACGAAGCGGCCGGCGGCCTTGCCCTGGTCGAGTTCACGCAGTGCGCCGGACACGCCGTCGAGCGTAATCGGCACGATGTCATTCTCCAGCGGTTTTGCCGCATGAAGCTCCACGACTTCGCGCATCTCTTGCCGCGTTCCCACGCTTGTTCCCGTGATGACGACGCCGGTTGCGGTTAGCCATTCCTGGCTGACGGGAACCGGGTCCGGCACCAGCGCTGCCGCGACGATACGGCCCCTCGGCCGGATGGCGGCGATCATCGGTGCCCATGTGGCGGTGGTGGGGGCAAAGTTGATGCAGACATGGCTTCTGTAGGGTTCGGTTCCGAGCGTTTCCGTGAGTGTGTCATCGGCCAGGAGCGTTGCTGCGGCGCCGTAGCGGCAAGCAAGCTCGAGTTTGGCGGGGTCGCGGTCAATGGCGATAACGCGGGCGCCAAGCCGGGCGGCAATCTGGATCGCATAGAGACCAACTCCGCCACAGCCTAAAATGGCGCATGTTTCCCCCGCGCGCAGGGCAGAGCGCTTGACGGCGCCATAGGCGGTAACACCGGCACACATGATCGGTGCGAGGGCAATCGGATCAAGACCATCGGCCAGCGGCACGGCGTAGGCGGCATCAGCCACCACGTATTCGGCAAAGGCGCCGGGCACGTTCAGTCCATGCGCGCGCTGGTTCTGGCAGAAAGATTCCATGCCATCTGCGCATTCGTCGCAATGGCGGCAGGTGTCGTGCAGCCAGGGCACGCCGGCACTGGCACCGATTTCCCAGCTTGTCACATCCGGCCCGGTGGCGACGACGGTGCCGACACCCTCATGGCCGAGGATGAAGGGGACGGGATCCGACGGCGGGCGGACATGTCCCTTCCAGATATGTACATCCGAGTGGCAGACGCCGCACGCCTTCAGCCTGACGAGGATCTGGCCGGGGCCGGGTTTTGGGACAGGGACTTTGCGCTGTTGCAGCGGCGCGTCATATGTTTCAACCACCGCCGCGTTCATGAAATCCTGAATGATGCTCACGGTTGAAGTCCCAGAGCGGACTGAACAGCGGAAAGGGCGGGCGCGCCGTCGAACGTGGTGACGCCTGAAAGCCAGCGGTCGAGTTTGTCCGGATGGTCCTTGATCATCTGTTTGGCGGCGTCTTCGGCAGACAGTCCCTTGTTGGAAATCATGTCCATGCCGATATTCTCGTACTTCAGGTCGAACACCAGATTGGTAAACAGTTTGGCTGCATTCGGGCATTCCGCCGCATAACCGCCGCGGGCAATGGTGCGCACCGTCGCGCCGCCGAAATTCGGGCCATATTCCTTGTCACCGCCGGAAAGATAGGTGAGGTCGTACATCAGGTTCATCGGGTGTGGTTCCCAGCCGAGAAACACCACCCAGTCCTTGGTCTTGGTGGTCTTGGCAACCTGCATCAGCATCGCTGCTTCGCTCGATTCGACGACTTCCCAGCCGGCAAGCTGATGGTTTCCGGCGGTGATCATGTCGAGCAGCGGCTGGTTCGACCCCGGCTCGATACCGTAGATTTTCCGGTCGAATTTTTCGGCATGGGCGGCGAGATCGTCATAGGATGTCACGCCGGCGTCGGCGACGTATTTCGGCACGGCGAGTGTGAACTTGGCGCCTTCGAGATTGGTTACCAGCGGCTCGACCGACTTGTCGTCGAAATAGGCCTTGAACTGTTCGTCCTGGACCGGCCGCCAGTTGCCGAGGAAGATATCCAGCTGCTTGCCCTTGAGCATTTCATAGGTGACGTTGAGGCCAAGAAGCGTCTGGGTTGGCTGGTAGCCGAGTGCGGTCAACATCACCGCCGCTGTGGTGTTGGTCAGCGAGATATCCGTCCAGCCAAGATCCGACATGCGAACAGTACGACAGGATTCCGCATCCGTGGCATTGGCCGTAAGCGGCAACAGGGTAACGCCGAGCGCGGCGAGAGCAAGCTTGCATGCGTTCATATCCATTCCCCTTTTTTAGGTATTGAGGGAAACGATAGGTCAACAATATTTTTTGTCAAAATAAAAATTTGTTAGAGCGTACAAAAAATCTTTCAGGTATTAAAAATACATGAACGTACAACCGAAAAAACAGAAGAAACGCATCGAGGAAATCCGCCGCATCGAGCTGATCGAGGCGGCTTACCGGATTTTCATCAAGGATGGGCTGAAGGGGCTGACGACCACGCGCATATGCCAGGAGGCTGGCATGTCGCAGGGGATTCTTACCTATTATTTCGAGGATAAGGACGAGGTCCTATTCGAGATGGTCCGCCACGCAAACCGTATCCTGATGGACGATGTGGTCGTGCGGCTACGCGCCGCCGCTAGCCGCTGGGACCGGATCATCGCGGTGATCGACGGCAATTTTCCGGAGAGCCGCTTCGAGCGCAATACGGCCAATGCCTGGGTGTCGTTCTACGCCGAGGCGGCGCATAATCAGCGCTACGCCCGGCTGCAGCGGCTGTTCTACCGGCGGCTTCATTCCAATCTGGCGTCGGCGCTTGTGCCGGCTGTTGAAGGGGCCGCAATCGATCCGTTCGTGCTCGGTTTTGCCGCTATGCTCGACGGAATCTGGCTGCGTCGTGGGCATTCTGATGCGGATATCAGCCTGTCGCAGGGCAAGCAGTTGCTTACGCGTTATACGGAGAATAGTCTGGGGACAGCTATCGTCGAACGCCTGAAGTCGATGCCGGTGGCCGGATGATCGCAGAAAATGCATCTTTGCACCGAAGTATAGGTCAGCATTGTTGACTTAATAAGCACGGCGTGATGTGCTCCGGAAAAAGCATAATCTGAGGAAACGTCCATGCTCGATTGGGAAAATATCTTCGCGACGCGGTCTTCACGGATGCGCGCCTCGGAAATCCGCGAACTGCTGAAACTTTTGGACCGGCCGGACATTATCTCGTTTGCCGGTGGCATTCCGGATCCGGCGCTGTTTCCGGATGAGGAATTCAAGGCCGCCTATGCCGATATCTTCGGCGGCCCGACGGTCAGTGCCGCGCTACAATATTCGGTCAGCGAAGGCTACCTGCCGCTGCGCCAATGGCTTGCCGGCCGCATGGCCGCCATCGGCATCCCGTGCGAGCCGGAAAACATCCTGATCACCTCGGGCTCGCAGCAGGCGCTCGATTATCTCGGCAAGCTGTTCCTGTCGCCCAACGATACGGCTCTGGTCACCTGGCCGACCTATCTTGGCGCGCTGCAAGCCTTCAATGCCTATGAGCCGTCCTATGATCAGCTGTCGCCAGCCGGCAACCGTACGCCGCAGACCTATCGCGATGTCGCGGCGGAAGCTGGCGGCCGGGTGAAGTTTGCCTATATGTCGGCGGAATTCGCCAATCCGACCGGCGAAACGCTGGATCTGGCGGCGCGTGAAAAGGTTCTCGATCTGGCCGAGGAACTCGATATCGCCGTTATCGAGGACGCCGCCTATCAGTCGCTGCGGTATGACGGGCAAGCCGTTCCGCCGATGCTGGCGCTCGAGATTGCCCGCAAGGGTTCGATCAACGACACCCGGACGATCTATTGCGGCAGCTTCTCCAAGACGCTGGCGCCCGGCCTTCGCGTCGGTTTCGTGGTTGCGGCCATGCCGATCATCCGCAAGTTGGTGCTGATGAAGCAGGCGGCCGACCTGCATTCGTCGACCATCAACCAGATGGCGATCTGCCATGTCGCCGAGCGCGGTTTCGACGCGCAGGTCAACAAGATCCGTGCCGTCTACAGCAAGCGCCGCGATGCCATGCTGGCAGCGCTCGGGAAATACATGCCGAAGGGCGTCAGCTGGACGGTTCCGGAAGGCGGCATGTTCGTCTGGCTGACCTTGCCGGCCGGCATGGACGGAGCCGATCTCCTTGCAAAATCGCTGGTCTCGGCAAAGGTCGCTTTCGTACCGGGCAAGGCCTTCTTCGCCGACGGTTCCGGCGCCAACACGCTTCGCGTCAGCTTCTCCTGCGCCGACGAGGCGATGATCAAGGAGGGGATTTCCCGCCTCGGTAACCTCATTGGTCAGGAGGCGGCGGCGATTGCTGCTTAGTTGTCCAAAGGGTTTCTGCGGGGGAAGCAGAGACGGTAATTGTACAAGCATAAGAGGCGTCGCGCGACCGTTTTGAGCCGCGCGACCCTTCCTATGTACCGGGGTGGATACCCCACAGCTTGTCACGCAAGGTGGAATCCGACAGAATTGCATCGTTCAGGCGGTCGAGCCCCACTTCACCGGCAAGTGTGATGTTGCCTGACAGCAGCGAAACACCGAGCCCCGCCTTCCTGTCCGGAAGTGTGTAGCCCAGAGCCTCGAGAATCGTCGGATATGTATCGACCATTGTCGCTGCGGTTGTACTCAATCTCGGGGAAAGCCCATCCTTAAGGATAATGAAGGTATTTCGACGCTCTTTACTCTTCAACTGACGATAAATCTGGTTGCGCATGGCAAGATGGTCACTCTGCACAACGACAACGGTATTTTCAAGAAGGCCGGCCTCCTCTACTTTCTTGATGAAGGCTTCAGCCAGCTTGTTCGTGCAGTAAAATGCTTGCAATGTTTGATTTGGAAGCGACATGACATCGGCATCGGCAAGACAACTGCGCGAGACGAAGCCGTGAGGGCTATGCCCGCCAATTGCCGATACCGTTAGGCCAAAGGGCTTTTCGCCGCTCGAAAGAGCGACGATTTCCTTGAATGCGGCATCGAACAGATCCTCGTCGTCGATACCCCACGGATTGGCCCGGGTTCCGAATGCGGTAACCGGGGCTGGATAATTCGCGCCGATTTCTGCGTATCCAACACCCTTTTGGTAGTTGTGTGCAGCCACAAAACCATCGGTACCGGCGAACCCAAGCATGGCGCCTTGCATGAATGTCAGCGTGTAGCCGTCTCGGGCGAGAATATCGCTGAGGCAGACCGCCTTTGGTAGCAGGGCTTTGACATGGGCGAAATCATAGCGGCCGGTCATGCCCAAGCCGAGCAGCGGCACTCCACAATTGCTGGCGATTTGGCCAGCGAGCGTCCAGTTCGTTTTCTCCGATTCAGCGATGCCGGCCGCTGAGAACCCGCGGGCTTCCAGACGTTTCAAGGGCGCTGCGGTCTTTCCAAAAAGGCTTTCGTCCCAAAGAGTTCGCTCGGTACTTTCCAAGTAGATATGGATCAGATTCGGTTGCCGGTCTTCCGGCTTCAGCGCCACCGCCGGATCGCTGAAATGGCGTGTGAGGTCCAGTTGATCCGAGGCGTATGCCCGCATCACATGGTTGCCAATGCCGTAGGTAAAGGGATTGAAGACAAGAAGCGGAACGGTCAACAGCGCGCCAAGCGTCTGCATCCGCCGATGTCTACGCGCGGCCTGCCGCCAGCAGACAAAAAGCAGAAGGAACGGAAGCAATTCCACCGCGACTTGGAGAGCAACAAAACTCATCACGCCGTTTGATTCCATTTCATATTGAAAGTGAAACAGAATGGGTGCCAGGGAGAACTGACCGAAAACCTGGATGAACACGCACCAGATCATCAGCATCACCATTGGGATGAGCGGAAGCCACCATCCCATGGCCGGCCGTCCGCTGGCGAAGTGGCGGCCAAAGCCCAGCGCGAGAAGCATCAAGAAAAGCGGTGGGAACCCAAAAAGGATCAGCGTCGGGTCTTCGTCGGTGACCTTCACGGCGATGTTCAGGAGGGTGATTGCAAAAACTGCAGCCCAAATCATCCAGTAAGGACGTGTCGGTTCGGCGCGATCGGATCTCCACAGTTTGAGCATACTGAAATTCTCCGCAATTTGGCGCAGTACCAAGGTTACAGAGGTGTATAAGGCGATCCCTAACGACAGGTTGACTTACGGTCGGCGATATTGCCTCGCTGGAAGGGTAGTTAAAAAAAGGTATTGCGCGCATCCCAGGCCTTCATACGGCAGACCCGATGGATAGCCTTGCCCGGCCGGGTATGCTGATTGCAATCGACCAAATTCTTTGTGCTCTGATGGGCTCGTGCTCAACGGGGCGTGAAGCTTCTATGGCCGCCTATCCTTCCTCTGAAAGGCTGGCGAGGGCGGCTTCGTAGATCACGTCGGGTAGGACTTCGAAGGTGTAGGGCATGTGAACGCGTTCCCATTTTTGATGGTAGTCGCGCCCCCATGGCCCGATATTGACCACCGGATAGGACAGAAGGCCGTTCGGTGCCTTGTCGACAAAGGCCGAGCAGGGCGTGTTGTCGGATAGAAGCTGCGTCTGTCCGATGGCCGGGCGATGGCCGAAGAAGCTCATGTCCGAAATACCGGCGAAGAACTGTTTTGCCTTGATGCTTGTCCCATGCCGTTTTGCGCAGGTTTCGGCGGCGGCCATGATGTTTCGTTCGAAGGTTTTTCCCATATCTCCGGCACTGTCCAGGTGGACGCGCGGGTAGTGCAGGGTCGAAAAACCGACGATCACCAGCGGGCCTTCGAGACCGGCCTCTGCGAGCGTGGCCGCGACGATCTGGCGGGTAATCAACAGAGGATCTTCGCCGTTCGACAGGGACTGATCGAGCGCCTTCAGACGTTCGGCTGCAGCCTGTCCGCCATGGGAGACGGCAAGCGCGTACAATTCGGCGTAGGTGAGGACCTGTCCCGCATGGGATTCTGCACGGCCTGAGCCCTGGCGCTCGAAGAAGGCCTTTGCATTCTGTGCCTGAGTGTCGAGCGCTGCTTGCATGGCGGTTGCCGCAAGCGCGCTGAACTCGGTGAGCACGTCTTCCGGTGTGCGCCTGTGCGTCAGCCAGTTGAACGACAGCCAGACATGCGCCGGTGTCGTCACTTCATATCCGTGGCGCACATCCTTGGCTTCGAGGCAGACCGGTGCCGGCGAAACCTCGCCATGCGCCTCGTCGCAAAGAGCGCTGTTCATCTCCATGGCGCGCATGATCTCGGCACCGATCAGGTGGGCGCTGACGCCGTCGAAGGCATAGCCGGCATGGGTGGGGCGGCCGGCGACGAAGGCGAACGGCGAGAATTTGCCGACCGAGCCGAGATAGACAGCCCGGCCTTCCTCGCCATCGCCATCATCGCCGCTGGCATCGAGATTGATGCCGGCGATAATGTCGAGGTCGAATTTCTCGGCGATGGCGGGTAGGGCGTCACGTAAGGCCCGCATGCCACGCGAGCGGTTCTCTTCGTCCGGTGTGGCGACGAACAGGAGATTACCTGGCGGCTCAGCGAGTTCGGCAAAGCGCTCCAGCGCCGCGATACCGGCGGCAAGGCCGCTCTTCATGTCGAGCAGGCCGCGGCCCGCAAGGAAATCGCCGGTCATGAGGTCGGTCAGTGCCTTATCCTCAGCCGGATTGCGGCTTTTGGCCGTGAGCTCGTCGATCAGCGCCGCAGTGAGGGCTTCCGGTTCACAGGCAAGTGATACCAGTGAACTGTAATTGGCAATTGAGACGGTATCGAAATGCCCCGCCAGAACCAGGCAACGCCGGCCCTTGCCGCGTACCAGCCCCAGCACATTTTGCCGGGCGGGCGTGCCGTGGCTGTCGAGCGCCAGCAGATTTTCCGGGTGCTTATGAAAATAGGGTGTGCCGCCAAGAAGCTCCATCAAACGGCCAGAGAATGCCGCTTCGCTGTCGCTTTCCGTGACACTTGGCCACCGGGTCATTTCGATGGAAAGCTCGCCGGTGCGCGACAGGGAATTGCGGAGAGATGGGCGGTCGGCAGACGGCATTTCGGGCGATCCTCTAACGATTCGAATGGACCCCTGTGACGAGGCTGGCGAACTCTAGCCCCCGGCTCCATAAAGCGAAATGGCAATAATATGGAAATTTGCTTGATATTTTTGACGAAATGGCAGGGTATGTTGGCATAATGATCAAAGGTTGATGTCATGGACAATACCGACCGCCGTTTGCTGGCAATTCTGAGAGCCGATGGCCGGGCCTCGATTTCGAAACTGGCTGAACTCTTGAAAATATCGCGCGGCACAGTACAAAACCGGATCGACCGGCTAACCGCCGATGGCGTTATTGCCGGCTTCACCGTCCGTATCGCCGCAGCGGAGGACCCGCATGCCGTTCGCGCCGTCATGCTGATCGAGATCACCGGTCAAAAGACTGTCTCGGTGGTGAAGACATTGCGCGGTATTCCGGAGATCCGGGCGCTGCACACGACCAATGGTGCCTGGGATCTCGTTGCCGAAATCGAAACGGAGAATCTCGCCGAGTTCGACCGCGTCCTACGCTATGTCCGGGCGCTGGAAGGGGTGTCCAAATCGGAAACGAGCTTGTTGCTGACGACGATTTGAGGCTGGTCTCTCGCCTAAGTATGCGGCCCGAGCAGCGACAGGTCGGCTTCGCCCAGCCGGTCCTTGGCTGTGCGGACCTGATGCCAGTAGGGGTAGAGGATCGGTGGCGCGCTGACCTCGTCGAGGCGCTGGCGCTCTTCGGACGTCAGGACCAGGTCGGTGCTGGCGAGATTGTCCTTGAACTGCGCTTTGGTACGGCCGCCGATGATGACGGAAGTTACGGCCTTGCGGCCGATCAGCCAGGCCAGCGCCACCTGCGCGCCCGAGACATTACGGCTTTCGGCGATATCGACGAGGGTATCGACGATGTTCCACAGGCGGTCCTCGTCGCGGATCGGCGGCTCGTCCCAGCCCGCCAGCTGCCGCGATCCTTCCGCCGTCTTGTTGCGGCGGTGCTTGCCGGAAAGCAGGCCGCCGGCCAGCGGGCTCCAGACGAGCACGCCGAGACCCTGATCTATGGAGATCGGCAAAAGCTCGTATTCGGCTTCGCGGGCTTCGAGCGTGTAGTGGATCTGCTGGCTGACGAAGCGCTGGCGATGCTCAGTCGCACTGACGCCGAGCGCCTTCATGATGTGCCAGCCGGAAAAGTTCGAGCAGCCGATATAGCGAACCTTGCCCTGGCGCACGAGCATATCAAGCGCTTCCATCGTTTCTTCCAGCGGCGTCTGGCCATCCCATTCATGCAGCTGGTAGAGGTCGATGACATCGGTCTTCAGGCGCTTCAGGCTTGCCTCGCAGGCGCGCACCAGATGATGGCGTGAGGACCCCGCATCGTTCGGGCCATCGCTCATCGGGAAGCGGGCCTTGGTTGCGATCAGGACGCCGTTCTTGCGCTTGCCGTCGATGATCTCGCCGACGATTTCCTCGGACACGCCCTGCGAATAGACATCCGCCGTATCGATCAGGTTGACGCCGGCGTCGAGAGACATGTCGACAAGTTTTTTGGCCTCATTGACGCCGAGGTCGCCTACAGTCTTCGCCCAGCCCTTGCCGCCAAAGGTCATGGTGCCGACGGTCAATGTCGAAACCTTGAGGCCGGAGCGGCCGAGAAGACGATATTCCATGACGATTTTCCGATTCGTTTGACGTGCGCAGCGCAAGCTAAGCTAGTCGTGGGCCATCAAAAGGAAAGGGGCGGCCGGATGGCCGCACGCCGATTTTGCAATCTTCGTTCAATCCTTTGCCAGCACGATGACCCGGTCGGCCGCGCTATAGAGCAGCTTCTCGGACTTCGCCGGATTGACCGTGACGCCACCAAGCCGGCGCTGGTCCGGGCCCTCGTCGCGCTGGCGGCGGTAGCCGATCGCCACCTCGCCGCGCCGCAGGGCGGCAAGGCAGATCGTGTAGAATGTGACAGGCTCGCCGATGGCGACATAGTCGCTGACCGGCCGCATGTAGATTTCCGATCCATCCTCGTCGAGAAGCTCGTCGAAGATTGCGGCCATGCGTTCGTTTTCGGATGCCTGTGCCAGCATCAGGCTGACCAATTTGTTGCTGACGACGAAATCGTCGGCGCGGGTGACTTCCGCCAGTTCCCGGTTGCGCACGTCGGTCATCTCGCTGACGACGCTGATATGGCGGCCTGCCTGTTCGGCGATCTTGCGCAGCTGCAACAGGGTGACCAGCGTGCGGGTGTCGGCGGGCTGCGGCGCCATATGGTCGCTGTAGCCGAGAACGAGCACGTGATCGTAACTTGGAATGTCGAGCGCATCGAGCTCGGCGCGATTGCTGGTGTCGATGACGCGGTAATCGACGGCCATGTTGCCGTTGGCCACCTTGAGGGCTTCGATTTCATCCTCAAGCTCCGGCGTATCGGCCGCAATCGTCAGTAGCGAACCGGGCGCGACGTAACGCGACAGTTCGAAGGTGATGATCGGTCCACGGCGGTTCCAGCCAAGCAACAACGTCCGTTCGGGGCCTTGCTCGCGCACCTCCGCCGGAAGGATGGCGTCCTTCTCGATATGGATGTCGTTGCCGCCGGCTTTGATCGCGGCATCGTCCTCGGCGATGATGACGGCACGTTCGCCCGGCTTGAAGATACGACCAGGCGGTGGATTGAGATGCACCTTGCCGTCCTCCTCGCAAAGGCCGATCAGCGTCGATGTTTCGTAGGCCATCACGGCTGCGGCAAAGCTCTTGCCGGTAATATCAGGCTGTTCCAGCGTGTAGATCTCGCAGCCATCGAAATCGAGAAGTTCGGAATAGACGGCGCTCAAGCCAGACTGGCGGCTGGAATGCACGACGATGCGGGAAATCAGGTCATCGGCCAGAATCAGCTGCAGCTCCTTGCCGCCGACGATGCGGGCAACCTCGGCGTTCTTGCTGTCGCGGATTTCCGCGGCGATCTGGTATGGCTTGGCGCGGCGGTTGGGGGCGTTCACCAGTGCCAGCACGCTCTTGATCACCTGCGAGTCCGGATCGTCGCCTTCGGGCGACAGCACAATGACGGAGCGCGAGGTTTCCGGATTGACGATGTTCAGGTCGTAGAGATCAGTCGGGTCGCCGCTGCGGCAGATGATCTTGGTGTTCTTGAGGTCGGCCACCTTTGTGGCGATTTCGTCCTCCATCTCCACCTTGTCCTTGCTGGCCATGATGACGATGCGCGGCTTCTTGCGGCTGGCATTGGCGATGACCAGTTCGGAAATGACGTCGAAAATCGAGGGCGACCAGTTGAGAATGATCGTATGATCGTTCTCAAGTACCTGGGAGCGGCCCTTGCGCAGTTCATCAAGCTTGTTTTCCAGGCCGGAACTGAGCACGCCGATCAGAGCCGAGAACACGAAGATGCCGGCGAGCGTGACGAACAGGGACACGCCGCGAAAACCCCAGCCAGTATCGCCGCCCATTGTGCCGGCGTCAAAGGTCCGCATCAGGGATTCCCATGTGCCTTCGATGAAGCTGACGGGCTCGCCACCTTCCGGCGCGATCTGGGTGATGGCGAGAAAGGCGCCGGCGACAACGATGACGATGAGCGAAATGACTGTCAGCCAGCCGATCAGCGCGATTGCTCCCCCGGCCATGCTCTTGTCGAATTCATAACGCAGCCGTGCGCTCCATGTCGTACTCTTGCTCATCGATTTTCCCTTGGCCGCGCCATATGCGTTTCGCTGCGGATCGCAGATATTACCAATATATTCAACAGGTTTACGTGGCTGAGTGCCAATGCACCCAGTAATGTTCATCTGGTCATCCGGTTATCTATCCACATCACGCTTGTGGCGGGCTGTTTATCGGGACAAGTGGTAATCCCCCCGTTGTTAATGGGACTCGTCAGTAGAATTCACGCCGCCATTTTGAGGGTCTCGCTACTTCGTTGAAAGGGGACACTGATCCAGCCGAGCATACCGCGGATACCCGTTCGACCGAAACGCCGAGGGGGAGGTCCTGGATGATTTCGGTCATCGTCTCTTCGAGTTTCTCGCCGAAGGCGAGCAGGTTGCCGCCCGTCTTCATGCCAATCGCGAGCCCGATCGAAGGCTTGCCGTTGAAGCGGAAGAGCGAGGAGGGCGGATCGACATAGCCGCGGCTGATGTTGGCGACGTCGGTCAGCGGAAAGAAGCGATCGTCCACCTTGAGATTGATTCCACGCAGGGTGTCTTCGGAGATGAAGCGTCCGCCGACGCGCAGGGCAATGCGTTCCGGGCCCGCCTCGACGAACCCGGACTGGGTGACGGCGTTTTGCGCCTGTAGCGTGAATATGATGTCGGCGCGGTTGATGCCGAGGGCCGCGATTTAGCGGGTGGAGAACTCGAGGAAGATCACCTCGTCCTGCGCACCGACGATGTCGATCTTGCCGACGTCTTGAATCTTGGGAACCTTCGTGCGCGCGCTCTCGGCGAAATCGCGCAGTTCCCGTTGACTAAGACCGTTTCCGGTAAGGGCAAAAATATTGCCATATACATCGCCGAACTGGTCGTCGAAGAACGGACCGACGACGCCTTGGGGGAACTCGTGCTTGATGTCGTCGATCAAATTGCGGACGCGTGACCAGGTGGGCTTCACATCCCGCGCATCCGTACTCGGAAGCAGATCGACGAAAACGATCGTCTCACCAGCGGTCGTGATGCTTCTTGTATGTTCCAGGTTATCGAGTTCCTGCAGCTTCTTTTCGATGCGTTCTTCTCCGGTAGCTTTGTACGGGGCCGCGCCGTTCAAGCGGCGGCGCTCAATCCGATACGTCCAACGAGCCGAAACTCGATGTTGACATCGCCCACTTAAAGGTTAGTGTGGGCATTGTCAATATGCCTGATGGGGAAAAGTTGACATGCGCAACATCAGCACCTAAATGGACAATCATGACCAGAGCCACTTCCACGACAGAACAGCGCCCTTATCACCACGGTGACCTGCAAAGGGCGATTGTAGTTGCCGCACTCGACGTGCTCAGCGAATCCCAGAGCACCGAATTCTCGCTTCGCGAACTCGCGCGTCGGGCGGGTGTCAGCCACAACGCGCCTTACAAGCACTTCGCCGACAAGCGCGATTTGCTGGCGGCCGTATCGGCTGTGGGGTTCGAGCTTCTTGCGAAACGGATGTCCGAGGCGATGCAGCAACTGGAGAACCCGCGCGAGCGCCTTGCGGCCATGGCGCGCGCCTATGTGCGCGGCGGTGTCGACAATCCTGCGCTCTACAGATTGATGTTCGGCGGCTATCTCTCAGGACAGGTCAGCGGGCGTCCCGCTATCGAAAGAACCGCTGCGGAGGACATGAAAGCGCTGCTGGTCGACGCGATCAGCGACGGTGCACTCGGACCCGTCGTTTCCGGAACCGCAAGTGCGCCGACGGTCAATGGCGCGATCCTCGTGTTTTGGTCACAGATGCACGGTCTTACGTTATTGCTTGTCGACCGCCTTGTCGGACCCGCTGACAAGGCCGACGAACTGAGCGAAAGCGTGATGCAAGGTATGCTCGAGGGATTGGCGAATAGTATTCCCGTAGTACCTCCAGGCGTGTGGATTGGTCCGCCGCCCGTCGAGTAGCGCGTCCCATCGCTATCATCGCTCCGCGGGTCAATGCCTTGGATACGGATGCTTTGAGCCGTCGCGTAACCGGAATGATCGTGGCTCCGGAACCGGCGACAGTCTGCATCGACAAAGTGTCCAAGCACGGGTGACCTGCAAACCTGACCTCAGGCTCTGCCTCTGATCATTCCTGGCTTCGCGCAAGCCTTGTCCCATGGGTGCTGACGTGACACGAAACCCTCAATCTGCTACATTCCCGGCTGTTTGAGCGTTCACCGGAGCGCCATGCGCGCCCAGCCATTTTGCTCGCCAATGAATAGGTCTTGGGAGGGACTGACATGGTACAGCTTGATGAAGATAAACTTCATTCATTTGTCGGGAAAATGCTGGGCGACCTCGGCGGAGCGTTTAGCGTCCCGACTGTCAGGGTCGGCTTGAGACTGGGGCTGTTTGACGCTCTGCATCGCGTCGGTCCGGTTACGCCCGCGGACCTGGCGGTGGCGGCAGGCGGACTGAATGAGCGGTACGTCAGGGAGTGGGCGTTGGCGCAGGCCGCCAACGGATACATCGACTACGACAGCGGCTCTCAGATGTTCACCCTATCGCCTGAACAGGCCATGGTGTTCGTCAACAAGGACAGTCCCGTGTACCTCGAAGGCGCTTTCGATCTCGTAGCGGCGATGATCGAGGGAGAACCGAAGGTCGAGCGGGCCTTCAGGACTGGCGCTGGAGTTCGTTGGGGGGATTCTGCCGGATGCCTGTTCTGCGCGACCGGAGCGTTCTTCCGTCCGGGCTACGTGAACAATATCGTCCAGACGTGGCTGCCGGCTCTTCAAGGCGTCGAGGAAAAACTTGAGGCAGGCGCGAAGGTTGCCGACGTCGGATGCGGCGTCGGATTCTCGACGATCCTGATGGCGCAGGCGTACCCCAATGCAAGCTTCATAGGCTACGACTTCCACGAGCCGTCGATTGAAGAGGCGAATAGCCATGCCAAAGCTCACGGAGTCGGAGACCGGGTCAGGTTCGTCGCGGCAACCGCAAAAGACATCAGGGATACGGACTTCGACCTGGTGACCAGTTTCGACTGCTTGCATGACATGGGCGATCCGCGAGGCTGCGCCGACAATATGCGCCGCATGCTCAAGAAGGACGGCACATGGATGATCGTGGAGCCGATTGCTGGCGACCGTCCAGAAGACAACATGAACCCCGTCGGCCGCCTCTACTACAACGCGTCGACCATGATATGCGTGCCCACCTCGCTCGATCAGGAAGTGGGCGAAGGATTGGGTGCGCAGGCGGGCGAGGCGAAGCTCACGGAGGTTATCCGCTCAGGTGGCTTCGACCAGGTCAGAAGGGCCTTCACCGGCCCGTTCAACATGGTTCTCGAGGCGCGCCTGTCCGCATAACGTGTGAAGGTGCTCGCGGCTGTCAGCGTCGATCATACCATCAAGCATTAACTTTGCGACGACGGTGAGAAAGCCTGCGTTGTGCCGAGCGAGATCAGCGGAACATACCTGCCAAACTTGTTGGTTCATCCGGCGGCAGGTCGCGACGGGGCTGAAGAGTTGCCTTGAGAGTGCTTTGGCGGAGGTGCCGGGCAACGGCACAGAAGACGGTTCCAATTGAAGGCCGTGAAACGGTGAGAGGACGCGATTCTGGAAGGCCAACTGCGCCGGTCGATCTCCAAGAACGAGATGGATGTTTTCTATCAACCGCTCGTGACGGGTGGTCTCCATTAAATCTGCGCCGTCGAAGCATTGGCGAGATGGACAAGCCCCACAGCTGGGAATGTGCGCCGGACATGTTCATCCCGCTTGCGGAGAAGGTCGGCATTCTCGACGCGCTTGGCCTCCAGGTTTTGCGCAAGGCAATTGCTGCGACAAGTAGGTGGCCTGGAATAGGAGTGTGCGTCAACGTATCCCCGGTGCAGCTTTAGGATCAGGGTTTCGTCAGGGAGGTGGCCTTGGCAATTGAGGAAGCCCGTTTTGATCCTGCCAGGTTGACCGTCGAGTTAAAGCGGCTTGGCGTAAAAATCGCACTCGACGACTTCGGTGCTGGATTTGCGAGTATTGAAGCGATGCGCGAATTCGGTTTCGACCGTCTGAAGATCGATAAGTCCCTTGTGTTGGGCCTTGACGGCGACAAGAAGGCTCCCAGAGTTCTCCAGGCTACCGTCTCGCTTGCGACGGCCCTGGAAATACCCGTTACCGCGGAAGGCATAGAAACGGAAACGCAAGCGACCGTCGCCCATCTCTGCGGATGCGACCTGCTTCAGGGGTATATGTTTAGCCGACCGATCACCGAGGAAGAAATCACATCCCGCTGCTTTTCCAAGCCGGAGCGATCCTATCGCCAGGTAAATTCAACCAAAAAAAGTAACTGGGCGAACACCTACATGCTCTGCGAAGCATGGCCCACTAGTTGCAGGATTGAATTGCGGGCTAAGTGGGTGTGTGCGAATGTAAATCCGGCTTCGCCGACACCGTCCGATATACCAGAAATGGTGACCCGTCGGCTCGACGGGGGAATTTGCGAATCGCGCTATGATTGAAGAACGATCGGACAGCCATATGCCTAACGGTAGCAAGTCGAAACAGAAGGCCGCCGGCCCTTCGAGCGTGCAGGCTACGGGGTCAGATATCCGGCCGCTTGAAATCTCGAAGATTCCAGTGATCGGGATTGGTGCATCGGCTGGCGGGATCAAAGCGCTCGGCCGATTTTTTGATGCCACGCCCTGTGACAATGGTTGCGCGTTCGTTGTCGTGCTACATCTCGATCCAAAGCGTGAAAGCGAACTCGCCCACGTTTTGAGCTCACACACAACTATGCCCGTCCGCCAGGTTATGGACGGGATGGTACTAGCTCCCGACCACGTATACGTGATTGCTCCTGACACCGATCTGCTGGTTCGAGACGGAAGGCTGCACGTCGCCGAACCTTCCGCCTCGCATGGCCACCCGGTTGATGTGCTCTTCAATTCACTTGCACGGGATCAGGGTGAGCGGGCGATTGCAATCGTTCTTTCCGGCACGGGAAGCAACGGTACAGAGGGGCTGAGGACCATCAGGGCTGAAGGCGGAATGAGCTTGGTACAAGCGCCCGAGACCGCGGAGTTCGACGGCATGCCGAGGAGCGCAATTTCCGCTGGTATGGCCGATCACGTCCTCGCTCCCGAAAAAATGCCGGAGGCCTTGCTTGCCTTTGTAACGCATGGATATGTCGCCCATCCCTCCGAACTAAACGCGGTCTCTGATAGTCGAGCCACACTGGGAAATGTCCTTGAGCTTCTTCGCACTCGCGGCGGATATGATTTCCGTGGTTACAAGCATGCGACGCTCGGTCGGCGTGTCCACCGTCGCCTCGGTCTGAGAAACTTCGACACGCTGGATAGCTACGTCGAGGAACTCAGAACCAATCCCCATGAGCTGACAACGCTGGCTAGTGACTTGATGATCAGCGTTACAGGATTTTTTCGAGACGCGGAGGCGTGGAAGGCTCTGGCCGAACTTGTCGTCGCCCCGATCATCGCGGAGCGCGAGACAGGCGCTTCGGTTCGTATCTGGACGCCTGCCTGCTCGACGGGGGAGGAAGCCTATTCCATTGCCATGCTGGTGACGGAACTAGCCGCAGCGGCAGAAAAGCGTTTCGAACTTAAAGTGTTCGCAACAGATGCCCAGGACGAGAATTTGCGGAAGGCACGGGAGGGTATTTATCCGGCGGCTGCGCTGTCGGCGCTTCCACCGGATCGCGTGAACCGCTTTTTCGAAAAGCACGACAGCACGTTTCAGGTCAGCAAGGAGCTACGCGACATGGTCGTGTTCGCTTCCCAGAACCTGTTGCGCGATCCGCCGTTCTCGCGTCTCGACCTGGTCACCTGCCGCAATGTTCTGATTTACCTTGAAACGGAAGCCCAACAGCAGATCATTTCCCTGTGTCATTTCGCGTTGCGGCCAGGTGGGCATCTTTTTCTCGGCAATGCCGAAACGATTGGACGGCATGACGAGTTATTCATAACTGAATCGAAGAAATGGCGAATTTACCGGAAGCGCGGTTCCAGTCGGCATAATTCCCTCGAGTATCCGACGACGCGACCGCCAACGGGATCACAAACCATGGATAAATCTACTCCGCCGTCTGTTGAACCAAATCTCCCGACTGCAGAACTGGCGCGTCGTGCGCTCCTCGATCGCTACGCGCCAGCCTCCGTGCTTATCGACGAAAAGGCGCGTATTTTGTATTTTCATGGGACGACAAGGGATTATCTGGAGCATCCAGCTGGCGAGCCGACCCGAGATTTGCTCATGATGGCCCGCGAGGGCCTCGCCCCGGCCCTACGCGCCGCAATACGGGAGGCGTCCAAAGCAAACAGCAGCGTGACCGTCAACGCTTTGCGACGAGAAGGAAAGCCAGGTGTTTCTGTCACGATCACGGTTGCACCCGTGCCCGCCTCGGGGCAGGGCGGCACCTACCTCCTCGTCAGTTTTACAACTGCTGAGCTGCACCCCGATCTTCCCCGCATACCGATCCGCGACAACACTGACGATGCGTCTGCGCGCGAACAAGCGCTACTTGATGAGTTGCGCGCGACCAGAGCCGAGTTGCAGAGCACGATCGAGCATCAGGAAACCACGAATGAGGAACTGAAGGCATCCAACGAGGAAGCGACCTCCATGAACGAGGAGCTTCAGTCCACCAACGAGGAACTCGAGACCTCGAAGGAGGAGTTGCAGTCATTCAATGAAGAGTTGAACACAGTCAACAGTCAGCTTCAGTACAAGATTAGCGAACTGGAAAGCACCACCAACGATCTCAACAATCTCCTGGCGGGCTCGGAAACCGCGACAGTGTTTCTGGACGACAAGTTCCGCATTCGATGGTTCGCGCCGGCCACCAAAGACCTGTTCGATCTGGCCCCTTCAGACATCGGTCGTCCGATTTCAGCTTTCGCACAGAAATTTTCAGATGAACACCTGCTACGGGATGCCGAGACGGTATTGAAGAAGCTATCGACCATTGAGGCAGAGGTTCCAAGCGATTCCGGTCGCTGGTATCTGCGGCGAATGCTTCCCTACCGCACGCAGGATAATCGGATTGCGGGCGTAGTGATCACCTTTCACAATATTACGGACCGCAAGCGTGACGCCGACGCGATCAACGACGCTCGCGTTTATTCCGAAACCATCGTGCGTACTGTTCAACACCCGTTGCTCGTACTGAACCGCGACATGCGGGTGCGAACCGCTAACACCGCATTTCGAGAATTGTTTGCGGTATTCGAGGAAGAACCAAAGGGACGTCTGATCTTTGAACTTGGGACAGGTGAATGGAATAATCCGCCGCTTCGCGGGCTTTTGGACAAAGTCCTTTCGGCCGGTGATGAAATCCACAATTTCGAGATTGAACAGGAGTTCCGCCTGTCCGGAAGGCGCACTATGTTGCTCACCGCATGTCGATTGCCACAGGATGGGGGGCGGGATGAATTGATCCTGGTGGCGATCGAAGACATCACCGAGCGCAGACGCGCGGAGGAACATCGGGAAATCCTCGTCGGCGAGCTAAATCACCGGGTCAAGAACACCTTGGCGGTCATCCAGTCGATCGCAAGCCAGACTCTCGGCCAAGCTTCCACTATCGAGGGAGCGCGCACCGCGTTTAGCGCGCGACTGATCAACCTCGCGAATGCGCACGACGTGCTGACCCGCGAAAACTGGGATGGAGCGGACCTTGTCAATATCGTCACCGACACTGTCGAACCCCATGCAGAAGGTAATCGATTCCAGATCGTGGGTGAACGCGTCCGTTTGGGGCCAAGCGCATCGCTGGCAATTTCTATGGCAATGCATGAGCTGTGCACCAACGCAGCGAAGTACGGAGCCCTATCCACGGAGGCAGGGAAGGTCGCCATCGTCTGGCGACTGGAAGGCGTTGGTGAGGATCGTCGTTTGAAACTTACCTGGACGGAAAGTGGCGGGCCGCTTGTTGACGCTCCAAAGCGCAAGGGTTTTGGCTCCCGCCTGATCGAGCGTGCGCTGGCGCAGGAACTTGGCGGCACGGTGAACGTTACATACGAGCCGGCCGGCGTCGTATGTACAATCGACGCGCCAATGCGTTGAGGGGAAGATGATACAACAGGTGAGCGAATCGAAAATGAAGAGGATTCTCGTCGTAGAGGACGAGGTTTTGCTCGCAATGCACCTAGAAGACTTGCTCATCGAAATGGGGCACGAAGTCGTGGGGCCTGCGATCCGCATTGTCGAAGCGTTAAAGTTCGCACGGCAGGCCGATCTCGACTTTGCCGTGCTCGATGTCAATGTGGCCGGAAGCCAATCCTTTCCTGTTGCGGATGTTCTCCTTGCCCGAGCCATACCGTTTGTGTTCGCGACGGGTTATGGTGCAGAGGGTTTCCTTGATAGATATCGCGACCATCCAACACTTCGTAAGCCGTACGAACCTCGCGAGTTGCAACGGGCGATCGAAAGGGCGCTAGCTTCTCCTGTTTGAACTCTTCAGTTCGGGTGTAAACGCTTATCCGTAGCCGAACGGCCCGTCGTCGAAGCCTCGGGCGTAAGCCAGTCCTGCTCCACCAGATCGCGAAGCTTGTAGGCGCGGTCTAGCGCTTGCTTGCTGGCCTCATGCCACTGAGAAGAAATGTCAGGCTCCGATCGATGGGAGTACTCGGCCATCTGCAGGCAGAATTCAGCGCGCTCATTTAAGAACCTCACGGCCGCGCGCATGACTTTCTCCATTTCCTCAAACTGAGCCGAGGCCATGATCTGGGCTGTATATGTATGCCCAATATGGCAGCCAAACTTTATGATCGATCCGTGTTCGAACTTTTTGAGCGCCCCGCCGCAGTCCGGACAGGTCACGGTGAATGGGCGCTCGAACCCGCTGGGTACGATCTCTGGCCCCTGTCCGTGCTCTCTTGGAGAAATAGGGTTCGCCATTACAGGCTCCTTTGCTGTTTTCCCTCCTACCAATTTGACAAGCAGACCCGCTAACTCCGCCAGAGGCAGACAATAATCCAGTTGAACATGGGCAGCGGCGCTTGTCGGCATTTCGGGATAAGCCGCATCGTGCGCGGCCTGGGCTACGGCGATCCCACCGCGGCGCTTAATATCATAGAGGCCAGCGGTCCCGTCGTTCAAATTCCCCGTCAGGACGACGCCGATAGCGTCCGGACCATAATTTTCCGCGACGCTTCGAAACAACGGGTCGATGGCTGGTCGAGAACAGTTTTCCTTCGGACCGCGCAAGAGGCGGATCACTCCGTCAACTACAATCATGTGTCGATCAGGTGGTGCAAGGTAGATTTGACCGGGCGCGATCTTTTCGCCGTCATGGGCCTGCTTAGCTGCCACAGGGCCGGCGGCAGTCAAGATGGCAGCCAATTCGCTCCGATGTGCGCCGATGTGCAACACGATCAAAATGGGCGCTGAAAATGACGGTGGTAGTCCCGCGACCAATGAACGTAAGGCTCCAACACCCCCAGCCGACGCCCCGATTGCAATAATGGTAGTGGCAGCCATGAGAACCTCACTTTTATGTACGGAGTACTACTGTAGAACGCGGCAACAGGATGAAAGTTCGACGGCCCGGTAGCCGTCCGCCAATCACCGACGATAAACTTCAAACTCCCTTCCTTTTCTGCCCTCACAGACCTTCACAACGTCTTCAGAAGACGCAGGAGAGCCAGCATCTCAAGGGACTGCGACGCTTGAACGCGATATAGGTGGCAAGTTCCTCGCCGTGAAATCGACGCTTGAAGGCCGCCTGGCCCTGAAGGTTGAAAATTTTCTCGTTGATGCGTTTGGAACGGTAGCCCGCTCGAAAAAGCTTCGCCAGACCCTGCTCTCTGAAAACCCAATGGCCGCGATGGCCGCCAACGGTGAAAGCCCAAACGTCACATGGGAGCGGCCTTCTTCCCTGAAACGGTCTGTGGCGAACTTTGTAAGGCCGATCTCCGCATGCGGGGTCGTTCCTGTCAGCTTTCGCTTAAACGCCGCCGTGTAGCCGATGACATCTCCGTTCCGGAAGATGGGATCAAAATCGAGTATTGCCGTTGGCACCCCGCCCGGATCGATGATCAGAAACCGCCGCATGTGCGGCGCGAGCTCAGGTTCAAAGGGACGGTTCAGGAAACGCATCTCGCGTCGGTTGACGATACGGCCGTTCCGCCAGTTTGTCGAAATATGGCGGACCTGATCGGAGTGAGCGATCGTGCCGTCGCATTCCACGATCCGATAATCCTTTTTCAGCAGCCATTTTTCAGAATAGCGGACGGTCTCGTTACGTTTGCCGGAGAAGGAGTGTGTGTGTCCGGCGAGAGCCGGGTGTCCACACCCATTTGATTGATGCGATAACCCATTCCTGAGAGTACGCGCGCTGTCTCGTGACCAATCTGCACGAAGCAGGGGCGGTCCGAGGACGCGACGAAACGTCGGATGTAGTCCGCCCTGAGCTCCGCGCTAGCGACGGGGTCACCGAGCACAAAGGTATGTCCCATCTCTCCGTCACCAAAGTACTGAAGATCGGGTTGGACGGCCGTCGAATAGGCGAGGGTGAAATCTCCATGCCGTCGACAGAGTTCAAGCTTCGATGCCAGATTGGGTTCGAAGTTTGGCGTTTTGGGGAGGCGCGCATCGAGAAACGCGTCCAACATCTTCCTCAGACTTGGCATGCACTGCGGTTCCCGTGGTGATATCTACGTGCTTGCCTATATAAACCCATCGACCGGGTAGATCAGGGCTAGGTAGTATTTGGCTTTTAAATTGACAGCTAATGGATAGAGATAAAGCGAATTCTCCAGCGAATGGGAAATAATGACCATCGATACTTCAGTTCGCGACGTCGTGGTGATTGGGTCCGGACTATCGGGTCTCACAGCAGCCCACGTATTGAAGATGCACGGGATCGACACGCTGATACTTGAGAAAGAGAGCGACTTGGGGGGGCGCCGGGAGCGACGGCATCCTCAGCTCACCCTCAACACACACCGTGTTCTTTCCTCGCTACCCGGGCTGAAGTATCCGGTTGGGACGGGCGCGTTCCCCAAGCGGGATAGCGTTGTCGCGCACCTTCGAGAGTTTCAAGACAAACACGGCTTCGCTGGGAATGACAGATGAAAACGTCTACCCCTCTGATATTGCCCAGACAAATCCTCATAACGTTGCAGGCCTCTGGTTTGTGGGGATGAAGCCAAGCCTGACAAGTTACTTACTCGAGGCACGTCGCGAAGCAAAGGCAATCGCACTCTCAGTGGCGGCGATGCTAGCGAATGAGCCTTCAATCAGAAAGTAGAGCAATAGACTGCGAGAGGTCCCGGCATACCCACGCCGTTGACTCACTTCATAAGACCAGCTGACCGTAAAGCCCGTTCGATGACGTCCTGAATTCCTCCCTGACCTACTGGTCGAGACTGCTCAGCCGAGGATGAGTGCGCAGCGTCCGAGCTGTCCAAAGCCGCCCTCCGCTCAAACGATGGTGTCAGTCCCCAACTGCGAGCAATGTGCACAGTCGATGAAATACCCACGTCGAGCATGTACGGCGCGGAGTGGCCATAGCCCGTTCTTGTGTCGAGCGGCGTTCCGTGGCCCATTCCAGAAATTCGATAATGTTCGATCACATCACGGCCGGACGCGTCCTTCCATGTCTCGAGCGCTTGACCGTCCACGACTTGTGTTGTGTTCGCTCTCGCCCCGACCCCGTGCACGCCGCACCACTGCTCGATGATGGCTCGGGCGTTAGCCTCCACGACCGTAGTGTCCGTCGTTCCATGCCAGATGGAGACGGTCGGCCATGGACCCTTGTGCTGAGAGGCCGTGCGAACCGCATTATCAAGAGCTGTCGGGGAAGGAAGTCCATGTCCACGCATCCGGTCAAATGCTTCGGGCACGGTCGAGGCTGCTCCAAAAGGAAGGCCAGCGATGATCGCGCCGCCAGCAAAGACATCGGGATATGTCGCCAAAAGGGCGTTCGCCATCGCGCCTCCCGCCGAAAGTCCAGTCACGTAGACACGCTTGGGATCGATACCGCACTCGGTGATCATTCCGTCCACCATCTCGCGGATAGAAAGGACGTCGCCCCGGTCGCGGGTCACATCATCGGCCTGAAACCAATTGAAACACAGATTGGCATTATTCTGTCGGGACTGCTCGGGGAAAAGGACGGCGAAGCCATAGTCATCGGCGAGCCGCGACCATCCCGATCCATGATCATACCCCGCCGCCGTCTGCGTGCATCCGTGTAGGACGACGACAAGGGCAGGGTGATTTTCCGGGTCCTTCGGCGTCTTGTACCAACCAGTCAACTGTCCGGGGTTGCGACCTCGGTCTTCCCGTTTCTTCAGCTCGCTTGGCTGGCTAGCACGCCCCGACGGGTTTGAACGGTAGCGGGACAGTCTCTCGATTGTATCGGAAATGGTTTTCATGGTAGGCTCTCTGGTTATCCCGGAAAGCCAAATGACGTCCCAATCTAAACGTAATGCTGCACTGCACTATTACAAGGTAGGAGCTGGCGCGCGAAAACTAAAGGTTGACCAAACGTGAGTGAACCTCTATCAGTGGTTTATCGATATTTTGCTTGCTGAGCTTTGGTTACTGCGCGATTAGCACCGCGCCTGACGAACTTCCCCTTCAAAACAATCGCTTTCACCATCCGCGGCGCTTCGGCTTTCGCGGTCGTCCAATATGCTTTGAAAGGGTTCATCATGACCACAGGCACAGTTAAATGGTTTAACGCCACTAAAGGCTTCGGCTTTATCCAGCCCGACAACGGCGGCGAAGACGCATTCGTTCATGTTTCCGCTGTCGAGCGCGCCGGCATGCGCGAAATCGTAGAAGGCCAGAAGGTCAGCTACGAACTTGAGCGCGATAAGAAGTCGGGCAAAATGTCCGCTACCAATCTCCAGGCTGCCTAAACGAGACGTAGTTTCGTCTTTGACCACGGATGTACTGGCTCTGTCGAAATCATGTTGTTGCGAGGCCGGGCGAATAGCCTGGCCTTTTTTTGTTCATTCTGTCGAAGTTTTTAAGGTATAGTTCATGACTCACACCATCTTGCACTCACGGCAGCAGGCTGAAATCGCGTTTAGTCATTCTCAGTCGCAATTCTTCGCGCGCGGTCACGCCGTCGAAGAATTGGAATCGATCATTGATGCCCGAGAGGCAAAGACAGCACGACTGCGTGAAGCCCGACTTGCCAAAGAAGAACAGGAACGTGCTGACGCTATCCAAGCTCCGACGACGAAGCGTGCTAAGAAGGCCTAATCCGAAAGCGCGCTTTTCACCCTTCTGATCTCGATAAAAGGGCCGAGGTAACGTGACCGACAAGGATATTGATCATCCCGAATGGAGACCAGAGCAGCTTCGACGTGCGATTGAGGCAGCCGGAGTGGCGTTGTGGTCCTGGAACGTCGACACCGACATGCTTGTGATGGACAAGCAGGGTTACAAGCTTTGGGACGTGACGAGGGAAAAGCCGCTTACGTTCGAACATCTGTCGGAGAAAATTCATCCTGCGGACCGTGATCGTGTAAGGGCGGCGTTCTCAGCCACACGCGCGGTGGTCGGTCCCTACGAAATAGACTTCCGAATAATGGTTGGTCCTGACGTCAGGTGGGTTTCCGCCCGTGGTCAAGGAAACGATGCCGATATTGCGCAACGAGCCATGACGGGTATTTTTCTGGACGTCACAGGACGAAAGCAAGCCGAAGAGGGGCATGAACTGCTGGCAGGCGAAATGAGCCACCGGGTCAAAAACCTGCTGGCGATAGCGGCGGGTTTGACGCAGATCACTTCACGATCGTCGAAGTCGATCGACGACATGGCAACGAAACTGACGCAGCGTCTTACAGCGCTCGGGCGCGCTCACGACCTGGTTCGGCCACTCCCTGGCAAGCAGGGAAACGCCGCGTTACTCGGCGATCTCTTTACAGTACTGCTCGCTCCTTACGATGACGAGGCGGCCTTCGCAGGCCGCATCCGGGTTGCCGTCCCGCGGATGGGTGTGGGAGAAGGCGCGGCCACGGGATTAGCGCTTGTAATCCACGAACTCGCCACCAACTCGTTGAAATACGGCGCGCTCTCTGTCCGGGAAGGAACTTTGGACGTCTCTGGCATTATGATTGGCGAAGACGTGCAGGTCGTGTGGACTGAGCAAGGTGGACCCGAAGTCAGCGCCCCGGAAGGTAAAAGCGGTTATGGCAGCAAGCTTTTGGACCGCACCATGTCCGGGCATCTCGGGGGCACGATAACCTACGAATGGTCGAGCAGTGGCGCGCTGATAACCCTGCGTCTCAACGGGAACCGTCTGTCACTGTAGGCCCCGCCGGATCGCTACTCTTCGGTGGGATCGCCCTTACGGTGCAATTCATCGATTTTTGTGGGCTGCCCAAGACGCAATGCCCGCAGCCGTGCAGTTTTATTGTTCCGAGCCTCGAGTTGGGTTGCGATCAATTCCGTCGCCACCGCCTTCGATGTGGCAATATCTCCATGGGGAGATGATCCCCTGGGTCTGCGGGGTTTCTTTTGTTCCGTCATATCCATCATTCCCGATGCCATTTCAGAATGCTCAAGAGCTAGAGGTCCCGATAAGCTTTTCAACTCCACGATCAAGAATTTTGACGCCCACCAGTGGTGTCCGGTCCGCTGCTTTTCGTGGAGCCAGGTGGCAAGGTTGAGAACCTTACGCGAGCAATACAAGCCACGGCTTAAAGCATTCGGCCGTTCCCCTTCAACCGATAAGCGTCTCAGTGCCAGAAACGACGCCAAGCTAGACGAGGACGACAATGGCGGCGGTTTGCGTCGGGCTTCAGGAGTAGATCGCGCTTTATGAAACTATAGCTTTCCAAGAAGCGATTCCGTCGGCTTCGCTGAACGCGGAAGGCTTTTGGTGGCTAAACAAGCTGCGGGTCGCGATGCACTTGGATGATTCCTTGATTCAACTCTCTGACATACACATCAGAAGTGGTAATATCTGCGGACCGCGCCGTAGCACCGCAAGGCTCATTCTCGGGCTTGGAGTACAGCCATGAGCGACCCCTACCACCTCTTACGCTTCATCGACGCGCAGGCATCCGTCTATGACACTGCCCTTCGCGAGCTAGAGCAGGGACGCAAACAAAGCCACTGGATGTGGTTCATCTTCCCGCAGCTCGCTGGCCTCGGCCATTCTCCAACCGCGATCCGGTTTGCCATTTCCGGGCTGGACGAGGCCTATGCTTATCTTGCCCACCCGTTGCTCGGCGACCGCCTTGTCCAGTGTACACGCACGATTAACGCCGCGCGCAATCGCACCGCCCATGAGATATTCGGCTCGCCCGACGATCTGAAGCTACACTCGTCGATGACGCTGTTTCGAGAGACGGCCAACGACCCCGGGCCGTTCCGGACAGCGATCGAGCGCTACTTTGGCGGTAAAGCCGATGCGCGGACGCTGGAACTCCTGTTGAAGGCCACAGCGCGCAACTGAAGTCGTCGTCCCCATACTTGCGGGTACTGGTCTCGTCCCGAACCTTTGGGTGGCCCGGCGGGGCTTCATCCGGGAGCGGGAGGCCCCTTGGATCGAATAGACGAACTTCACAACCGAAATGCTCGAGCAGACGACGGGCCTCGTGGGCGAGGAGGCGGCTGTACGAGACCTCGCGCAACGACCCATATAGAACGAGGATGCGTGGCTTGTGCGTCGAAAACGCCGGACGAATTGCTTCGACATCAGGCACGCGGAGGTGGCGGAGGCTAGCCGCAGAAAGCTCAGACAATACGGTTTCCTTCCGCATCGAGGACCTGCTCGCCGTCCTCCTTCGCAAATGCGCCCTTGTGTGTATCCGGCAGGATATGGAGGACGACCTCAGACGGACGGCTGAGACGGGTGCCCAAGGGTGTCACGACGAAGGGACGGTTAATCAGGATCGGATGCTCCAACATGGCGTCGAGAAGCTGTTCGTCAGAGAGGGCCTTGTTATCGAGGCCGAGATCGGAATAGGGCGTGCCCTTTTCACGGATGGCTTCGCGGACCGACATTCCGGCGTCGTTGATCATCCTCACGAGAGTATCACGCGACGGCGGTTCCTTCAGATACTCGATCACCGTCGGTTCGATGCCAGCGTTTCGGATCATCTCGAGGGTGTTGCGCGACGTGCCGCAGTCTGGGTTATGGTAGATGGTAACGTCCATGGTCATGCCCTTTCGGTGGCGATGTCTGGAGTGACGGTATTTCTGGCAACGGAAGGGCTGCTCTCGTACCAGCCCTTGGAACGGTTCACGATCCAGACGACCGAGAGCATCACCGGAACCTCAATGAGGACCCCGACGACAGTGGCAAGCGCCGCTCCGGACTGGAAGCCGAACAGGCTGATGGCAGCGGCGACTGCAAGCTCGAAGAAGTTGCTCGCTCCGATGAGCGCCGACGGGCCAGCGACGCAGTGCTGTTCGCCTGACATGCGGTTGAGGACGTAGGCGAGGCCCGAGTTGAAGTAGACCTGGATCAGGATCGGGACGGCCAGCAATGCGATGATGGTAGGCTGTGCGATGATCTGCTCACCTTGAAAGCCGAACAGCAGGATCAACGTCGCCAGCAGGGCAACGAGGGACAACGGCTGGAGCTTGGCCAAGAGGCCGTCGAGGGTCGCTGTCTTTCCGCCTGCCGTTAGCCTGCCTCGCAAAACCTGGGCGATGACCACCGGGATCAGGATGTAGAGCGCCACCGAGATCATTAACGTATCCCATGGCACCGTGATCGCCGAAAGGCCGAGGAGAAGGCCGACGATCGGGGCGAAGGCGACGATCATGATCGCGTCGTTGAGCGCGACCTGGCTCAATGTGAAGTGAGGCTCGCCTTTCGTCAGGTTCGACCAGACGAAAACCATTGCGGTGCACGGGGCGGCGGCGAGGATGATCAGGCCAGCTATGTAGGAATCGATCTGGCCGGCTGGCAGCAAGGGCCTGAAGAGCCAGCCAATGAACAGCCAGCCGAGGAGGGCCATGGAAAACGGCTTGACCGCCCAGTTGATAAACAGGGTTACGCCAATCCCACGCCAGTATCTTCCTACCTTGGACAGCGATCCGAAATCGATTTTGAGGAGCATCGGGATAACCATCAGCCAGATCAGGATGGCAACGGGAATGTTCACCTTGGCGACCTCGGCCGCGCCGATCACCTGGAACACGCCCGGCATCAGATGGCCGAGTGCGATCCCGACGACGATGCAGAGGAAGACCCATATGGTAAGGTATCGTTCAAACGCGGACATCAGCTTGCCTTCCCGTGGGGAGTTGTGGAGCCAGCCATCTTGCCGATCTGGCGAAGGTGCTGTTCGAGGGCCAGCTTGTCGATCGATGAAAGCGGCAGGCTGAGAAATGCGGATATGCGATTCTTGAGAAAACGCGCGGCCTGGGCGAAGGCGCGTTGCACCTCTATTTCGGTGCCTTCAACAGCTGCCGGGTCTTCGACACCCCAGTGGGCGGTCATCGGATGGCCCAGCCAGACGGGGCAGGCTTCGCCGGCGGCGCTGTCGCAGACGGTGAAGATGAAGTCCATCTGCGGCGCTTCTGGTCCTGCGAAGACATCCCAGCTTTTCGACGAGAAGCCCGTAGTCGGATAGCCGAGGGCGGCCAGTTCCTTGAGAGCGTGAGGGTTCACCTCGCCCTTGGGATAGCTGCCCGCGGAGAAGGCGCGGAAGCGTCCTTTGCCTTCCTGGTTGAGGATGGATTCGGCGAGAATAGAGCGTGCGGAGTTGCCCGTGCAGAGGAACAGCACGTTGTAGGTCTTATCGGTCATGGCGCGTTGTCCGTTGGTTAGATCGGAGGGTTGACGAGTTTCATCATGTTCGCCTGTGACGGGGAGATACCCCGACGCTGGTGAGTGGAAAGTGGGACCTGTGGCTCACGACCGTAGCGGTTCTGGAGTGCAACAAGGCGTCAGGTCTGCGATCAGCGGGCCGCAGAGTTCAGGGCTACCGCCGCAGCAATCCTTGACAAGGAATAGCGTGAGGTCGCGAAGGACATCGACATCTGCCCTGTAGATGATCGATCGACTCTGGCGTTCACTCTTGATCAGTCCGGCGCGCGATAGCGTCGCGAGGTGCGATGACATCGTGTTGTGCGGCACGTTCAGAGCGCGAGCCAGGTCGCCCGCAGGCACTCCATCGGGTTCGTTCTTAACCAGTAGACGAAAGGTGTCGAGCCTTGTTGACTGGGCGAGGGCGGCCAGCGCCGCGATAGCGTCATTTGTATCCATGTGTCGAGAATAGTGGAAATGATGATGTTGTCAACATTCCGGCGGAGTTGTTTTCATTTCCCCGTCTCCTGTAATTCGAAGATAGTCGAAATACACTGTTGACCCGTAGCCGAAAGAGGCGTTAACTTATTTCCATGATTATCGAAAAAGCAGCATCCCAGCTTGAAGCGCTCGGCAACGTAACCCGCCTGCGGATTTACCGTGCACTGGTTCGAGCGGGTGAAGAGGGCATGCCTGTCGGTCGACTTCAGGAGAAGATCGACATCGCGGCTTCGACGCTCTCCCATCACCTGAAGAAGCTCGTCGATACGGGCCTGGTCATACAGGAACGGCAGGCGACCACGCTCATCTGCACGGCCAACTATGGCAACATGAATACGCTCATCGGCTACCTCGTGAACGAATGCTGCGCGGATGCCAAGTGTGTGGCGAAGGCGGACGAGGTCGCTGCCTGACCCTTTTTTTGACTTTAAAGTTCTATCATTCTGGAAATACCGAAGGAATGCATGATGATATCGAAGAATGAATTGCCCGTCGCAGTCATCGGAGCAGGACCAGTCGGACTTGCCGCCGCCGCGCACCTCGTCGCCCGAAATCTCCACCCGATTGTCTTCGAGAAGGGCGAAAGCGTTGGCTCCGCCTTGCTCTCCTGGGGGCATGTACGGGTTTTCTCTCCATGGAAATACAACATCGATGATGCGGCCTGCGCGCTGCTCGAGCGCGGCGGCTGGAAAGCACCTGCGCCTGACTACCTGCCGAACGGTCGCGAGATCGTCGAGGACTACCTTCTGCCGCTGGCATCAGTGGCAGAGATCGCTTCCGGTCTGAAACTGGGCGCGACGGTGTTGGCGGTCGCCCGCGATGGCCTCGACAAGGTTTCCTCCGACAAGAGGGATAATACTCCGTTCGTGGTCCGATATGCCGATGCGGAAGGAGAACATGACGTCGTCGTCCAGGCCGTCATCGATGCCAGCGGCACGTGGAGCCAACCCAATCCGATCGGCCTCAATGGCCTTGCGGTGCCTGGCGAGGTCACGTCATCCGACCTCGTCTCCTATGGGATTCCCGATGTCATCGGCTCCCGTCGTGCCGACTATCTGGGTAAACGGACATTGGTGGTCGGTAGCGGACATTCGGCGATCAACGTCGCGTTGGCGCTCATGGAGCTTCAAGCATCGGACCCGAAGACCGAAGTCCTGTGGGCGCTCCGCCACCACGGCGTCGAGCGGCTTCTCGGCGGCGGCCTGAATGATCAGTTGCCGGAACGCGGCGCGCTTGGCCTCGCCGCCAAAAAGGCTATGGACGACGGGCGGCTGCAGATGCTGACATCGTTCTCGGCACGAACCATCGTGCGCGACGGGGACCGCCTTGTGGTCAGTTCGATTGTTAACGGTACACCGCGAGACGTCGAAGTCAATCGCGTGGTGGTGACCACGGGGTTTCGGGCGGATTTCTCGTTCCTGCGCGAACTGAGGGTCGACATCGACCCCACCGTCGAAGCTCCGCCAGCTTTGGCACCGCTCATTGACCCCAACTTCCATTCCTGTGGGACCGTGCCGCCTCATGGTGTCGAGGAACTCAAGCACCCCGAGAAGGACTTCTTCATCGTCGGCTCGAAGTCATATGGTCGCGCGCCGACCTTCCTGATGAAGACTGGCTATGAACAGGTTCGCTCGGTCGTGGCTGAAATCGCGGGGGACCATGTTGCCGCGCGCCAAGTGCAGCTTGTGCTTCCTGAGACAGGCGTGTGTAGCGCCGATCCTGGCGGCAAGCCGTCGAGCGCCTGCTGCGGCGGTCCTGCCCCCGCGACGGTTGACGCATGCTGTGTTGCTGACGCCGTCGCCAAGGTTGGAGGCCAGGCGGGATGCGGATGTGGTCCCGAAATAGACAGGTCCATTCGTGTGACAGAAGGCGCTTGAAACATGGATGACCGGAGAATGCCCGCGTCTGCTATCTGGGGACTGGGGCTGACGCAGATTGTCGGCTACGGCACGCTGTACTACGCCTTCAGCATCCTCGTGCCGGATATCGCCCGCGAGTTCGGCTGGACCGAACAATGGGTATTCGGTGCGTTTTCCGCATCCCTCCTGACGGGTAGCTTGGCCGCACCCACCGCCGGACGGCTGGCGGACCACATTGGTGCCGGCAGGCTGATGGCGGCAGGGTCTGCCGCCGCGGCCGTTTCGCTCCTTCTGACCGCCTTAGCACCTGGTCCGATCACCTTTTTCCTTGCGCTTGCCCTGATGCAGGTTGTCTCTGCCACGGTCCTCTACAGCACTGCGTTCGTTGCCATCGTCCAGCTGGGAGGAGGCTCTGCGCAAAAATCGATCGTCCACCTCACTCTGATCGCAGGTTTTGCTTCGACCCTGTTCTGGCCCCTCACATCATGGCTACACGAATGGATGACATGGCGTCAGGTCTTCCTGCTCTATGTGTTGCTGAACGTTTTGGTCTGTGTTCCGATCCATCTCTGGCTCGCCAGGCTGTCCCGGGGAAACACTGCCGTCGACGTCGCTGTCACGGCAGCGGTAAGCGAACCGATCTCGGCCGCTCGGGGGCGGGCAGGGCAACTTGTATTCGCCTTGATGCTCATCGGATTTGCGGTCGAAGGATATGCGCTGTCTGCGGTGCTGGTTCATATGGTCCCGCTGACGCTGGCACTCGGCCTCGGCGGGTTTGGCCTCTACGTCGCCGCTCTGTTCGGGCCGGCGCAGGTCGCCAGTCGTTTCATAAACCTGTTGTTCGGGGGCGGGCTTTCGCAGACCTGGTTGGCGGTAATTGCAGCTCTCTTGCTTCCCGCAGGCCTGATGGTTCTACTGCCGACGTCGCCCTGGATGGTGGGTGCAGTTCTGTTCGCGCTCCTCACAGGACTGGGGTCTGGCCTGACGAGCATCGTCGCGGGAACGCTTCCTTTGGAACTATTCGGCAAGGCGGGCTACGGTAGACGGCTTGGATGGTGCACGTCTGCAAAGCAGTTCACGTCGGCAACAGCGCCGTTCGCAATGTCGGCGTCGATGGCGGAAATGGGGGTCGTTCCGTCGTTGTGGGTCGTGGCCTGTATCGCTCTCATTGGAGCGGCTGCTTTTCTCGCGATCCCTTTGGTTCTCAGGCGCGGTGTCAGGTTGGAACTCGGCAGCCGCTATTCGGGCGACGGTACCGTCACTCGATAAAGCGCATCATGTACACCGAGGCCGTCGGACTGCCCCACGGGTCAACGAAATGGTGCGGAACCACACCCATTTCTTGCCATCCCAGGCGTCTATAGAGGCGCTCACCAGCGCCGCCTTGGGCGGTATCGAGCAGAAGAAGAGATCGCTTGTGGCTGTAAATTTCTCCGCGATTTTGGATGCGGGTATTCAACCTGTCCCTTCGCGTCCATCGGTGCGGGAGCGTGACGCGATGGGAACTTGCTTTAAAGCTCTAGGAAGTGTGGACTCTTAGGATTCCCAAATTAGCGCAGATATGATTCAAGGCTGTCTTTTGGAGACCGTCATGGGTGTTCTCGACCGTTTGATTCTTCGTGATGATCAATGGGAGCGGATGTCGCGACACATTATCGGTGACGATCGCACACGCGGTTCTTCAGGCCGTGACAATCGCATGTTCGTTGAAGCGGTGCTGTGGATCGTGCGAACAGGCTCGCCCTGGCGTGATCTTCCGGATGTGTTCGGTGATTGGAACAGCGTCTTTCGCCGCTTCAGCCGCTGGAGCCAAAAGGGGGTCTGGTGGCGTCTCTTCGAGGCGATGTCGGATGATACCGACTTCGAATACCTGATCGTCGATAGCACTATCATTCGCGCTCACCAACACGCCTCCGGTGCAAAAAAGGGGCTGAAGATCAAGCCCTTGGCCGCTCTCGCGGTGGCCTGAGCACCAAAATCCATCTGGCGGTGCGTGGTCTGGGATGCCCTGTGCGCTTCGTGCTCACCGCTGGTCAGAAAGGCGATGCACCGCAAGCCGATGCCTTGATCGAAGAGCTTCCAGCCGAGGTCGTCATGGCCGATACAGCCTACGACAGTGACCGGTTCCGCAAGACGATCACCGGCAAAGGCGCGAAAGCCGTCATCCCAAACAATCCGTCTCGCGCCCGGAAATATCCGCTCGATAAACAGCTCTACGCCCAGCGGCATCTGATCGAGTGCTGCTTCGCCAAGCTCAAACAATTTCGGCGCATAGCCACCCGATACGAGAAAACCGCCCGAAACTATCGAGCGATGATCGCTCTGGCAGCAACAATACTATGGCTCAAATAACTGTCCACACTTCCTAGGGTACGAGCGGCCAAGCCCAACAAATCGGTGCTAGAGCCCACTGAAGAATCGAACAATTTAGTGGGAACATGTGATTTCATTTAGTTGGCTGAATCGCAATTGTTTTGTCCGACACTGTTTATTCTCGGCGTGCTGCGCCGGCAGTGTCATATGCCTGTCAATTGCCGCCACTATCCATCGGTCCATCTGTTCACTTGGGATGAAGAACGATGAAGACGTTGCTTGGTGCGTTTACCGCACTTGTTGCCGCCAGCCTGATCGCCGTTTCGGCGCATGCCGAAAACCTGGTGCTCTATACCAGCCAGCCGAACGAAGACGCGCAGGCGACCGTCGATGCCTTCAAGGCCGCCAATCCGGGCGTGGATGTCGAGTGGGTGCGCGATGGCACCACCAAGATCATGGCCAAGCTGATGGCCGAGATCGAGGCCGGCAATCCGGTCGCCGACGTTCTGCTGATCGCCGACACCGTGACGCTGCAGCGGATGAAGGAAGCCGGCCAGCTCTTGGCTTACAAGTCGCCGGAGGCTGCCAAATACGACGCAGCGCTCTTCGATGCCGATGGTGCCTACTATTCCACCAAGATGATCACCACCGGCATCATCTACAACACCTCCGCCACGATGAAGCCGACAGGCTGGAAGGATCTGACCAAGCCGGAAGCCAAGGGCTTGGTGACGATGCCGAGCCCGCTGACCTCGGGTGCCGCGCTGATCCACGCGCAGACACTGACCGGCATCGATGGTTTCGGCTGGGACTACTACAAGTCTCTGGCCGAAAACGGTGCGACGGCTTCGGGCGGTAATGGCGGCGTGCTGAAGGCGGTTGCCACCGGCGAAAAGGCCTATGGCATGGTCGTCGATTTCATGGCGATCCGCGAAAAGGCCAAGGGTGCACCGGTCGAGTTCGTCTTCCCGGCCGAGGGTGTCAGCGCGGTGACCGAACCGGTAGCCATCCTGAAGACTGCCAAGAACGTCGATACGGCGAAGAAATTCGTCGATTTCCTTTTGTCCGAACAGGGCCAGCAGGTTTCCGTCAAGCTCGGCTACATTCCGGCCCGCAATGGCGTAGCCCTTCCGGAAGGTTTTCCGGCGCGTGACAGCATCAAGGTTCTGCCGATCGATGCGGCCGCAGCCGTCAAGAACTCCGAAGGCGATCTGAAGACGTTCTCCGGCATCTTCGGTACCAACTGATCGGTTGCCATGCCCAGACTTTCTGCCAATCGAAGCAGCCAGCCCGCCTGGCTGCTTCCTTTCGTCATCATCGCCGTCTGCCTGCTGAGCGGGCTGCCGCTCGCACGGCTGCTGTATGCGGGATTGCGATTTTCGCTTGAGGGCGGTGCCACCGGCCTCTTCTCGGAGCCTTCCACCTGGTTTGCCATCCGCAACACGCTGATGACCGCGACCGCAGGAATGGTGATTTCCGTTCTGCTCGGCGCAACCTTTGCCTTTGTCGTGACGCTCACCGATATCCGCGCAAAAGGCTTTTTCAGCTTCGCCTTCGTGCTGCCGATGATGATCCCGCCGCAGGTGACGGCGCTGGCCTGGGTGCAGATGTCGGGTCCGGCCAGCCCTTTGTTGAAGACGCTCGGCCTCGCGCCGCCGCTCGGCAGTCCACAGCCGCTCTATTCGCTTGCTGGTATCGCGCTGCTTTTGGGTGTCCAGCACGCACCGCTGGTGTATCTGGCGCTGAAGGCCGGTCTTGCTTCCTTGCCGCGCGATGGTGTCGAGGCGGCGCGTCTGGCCGGTGCCGCACCGATGCGGGTTTTTCGCGATATCATTTTTCCGCTGGCGGTGCCGGGCCTGATCGCCGGTGCGGCGATTGCCTTCGTTTCCGGCGTCGGTAATTTCGGCATTCCGGCCATTCTCGGAATCCCCGCGTCGATCTTTGTTTTGCCGACGCTGATCTACAGCCGCCTTTCAAGTTTTGGCGCGGGTACGTTTGCCGAGATGTCACAGCTTTCGATGGTGATCGCCGTCATCGCCGGGCTTGGCCTTGTGATCCAGCAAAGGGCGCTGAGGGGCAGGGATTACCGCATTATCGGGCTGTCGGGACAAAATGCGGCCTTTTCGCTCGGCCCCTGGGGCCTGATCGCCGAGGCGGGGTTTTCGCTGGTGCTGTTCTTTGTTCTCGTTGCACCACTGGCGGCTCTCGCCGCCAGTTCGCTGGTACCGACCTATGGCGTGCCGTTGAACTTCCAGACCATGTCGCTCGGTGCCTACAGCGAAATCCTGTTTCGCCAGTCCGTCACGTTGACGGCGTTTGCCAATTCGCTGTTCCTGGCCGGGACCACGGCCTGCGGACTGCTGCTGTTCACCGTTCTCACCGCCTATCTGCTGACCCGACGCCCAGGAAAGCTCGCCAACATCATCACCGGCCTGATCGAAATTCCCTATGCGCTTCCGGGCATCGTGCTGGCCGTCGCTTTCATCCTGTTGTTTGCAGCACCGTTGCCGTTCGTGAACGTGTCGATCTACGGGACGATCTGGATCATCCTGATCGCCTATTTTTCCAGTTTCTTTGTCATCAGCCTGAAGCCGGTGGCAAGTGCCTTCCTGCAACTCGATCCGTCGCTGGAAGAAGCAGCCCGTCTTTCCGGCGCAGGCTTTGGCCGTCGCATGCGTGACATTCTCGTTCCGCTCATCGCACCGGCGGCGGGTGCTTCAGTCATTCTCGTTTTTCTTATCGCCTGCAGCGAATTGACCGTTTCGGCGCTGCTCTGGTCGGCGGGCACCCAGACGCTCGGGGTGGCGATCTTCAATCTCGACGACAGCGGCAGTTCCGATCTGGCGTCCGCGCTGTCCGTGCTTGTTGTCATCATGGTCGTCATCCTGATGCTGCTCTTGGAACTGCTGGCGAAACACCTTCCGATAGGCGTGCTGCCATGGCGCAACTGATCCTCAATCATCTCAGCAAGGATTTTGGTACCGGACGCGCCGCCGTATCCGACGTGTCGCTGACGGTGCGCGAAGGCGGCTTCCTGGCGCTGCTCGGACCATCCGGCTGCGGCAAGACGACGGTGCTTCGCATGATCGCCGGTTTCGAGCAGCCGAGCGATGGGTCGATCATGCTGGGTGAGCGCACGCTGGCCGATGCCGGCGGCGCGCTGCCGCCGGAAAAGCGCAACATGGCGATGGTTTTTCAGTCCTATGCGCTTTGGCCGCATATGACTGTGGCTGAGAATGTCGGCTATCCCCTGAAGGTGCGTGGCATCAAAGGCGCCGCGTGGGAGGGCCGCGTCAAGGATGCGCTTTCGGTCGTCCAACTCGAAGAATTCGCCGATCGCCGTCCCGCCGATCTTTCCGGCGGCCAGAGGCAGCGTGTGGCGCTAGCCCGCTGCCTCGTGACGTCACCGGACGTGGTACTTCTGGACGAACCACTGGCCAATCTTGACCGTCACCTGAAGTCGGCGATGGAGGAAACGTTTCGCGCGTTCCATGCCCGGTCCGGAGCGACGATGATCTACGTCACCCATGACCAAGGTGAGGCGATGGCACTGGCGACCGACATTGCCGTGATGTCGGAGGGGCGGTTGATGCAAGTCGCATCGCCGCAGGAGATTTATGCACGGCCTGAAGGCCGGGTCGTCGGCGGGCTGGTCGGGCAGGGTGCCATTCTTGATCTGCCACTGCCTGCTCACGGGCCGCGCCAGGTTCCATGGCCAGTGCTGGAAATTGCCTTCCGGCAAACAGATGGGCCGAGCCGTCCCGTGCTCGTGCGCCCCGAACACGTGATTGCCCATCCCGCAGGCATCCTGCTGCAGGTGACATCCTGCGTGTTCGAGGGCGAGCGGTTTGCCCTGTCGCTTCGCACCGCGGGCGGACAGGGTCTCAAGGCCTATTCCGCGCATTCCCTGGACTGCGGTGTTCTGCAGCCGTTCGTGATCCGCCAGGGGTGGCTGCTCTGAAGTGTCAGTTCGCACCGGAGCATTGCCAGCGGATCACCCGGCAGCTGTCGGAATGATTCGAACAGGATGCGAGTGCTGCGCGTTGCGCCTGCCTGCGCCCCGCTGCCCAGTTGGCACCCCAGCCGCCGTCTGCCCCGCGTGCGACCGCTCCGCAGCCATTCTTGAACCAGATGGCGGTGCGGCAATCGTCGGCATTCCTGTCGCAATGCGACCGTGCAACCTCTTCAGCCTCCCAGCGTGAGCTGTAGTCGTGCGACCAGCCGGTGGCCCCCGTCTCGGGTGACAGCGAGATCGCCCCGAAACTGTCGGCATGGGCCATCGCGACGCTGGCGCCGAGGAAAGCCAAAGCCGATATCGCCGCTTTGGCATTGCGTTTCCAGTTCGACATTTCGTTCTTCTCCCTGTGCCGTGCATCTGTCCGGCTGATCTTGCGAAGGTGAAACGGCCGATCAAGATCGATTATTCGCAAGGATTGGATGACCCCAAAAATGGCGCCGACGCAGCCGGTTACGCGGCAGGGATCAGATGCGGAGAAAGGCATTCGACTGTAAGCGCGTAGGCCATCCCACGTATCTTTAGGACTGCTGATCGGCGATTTTCTGCATGAATCATGCGGAGAATCCTATGAGCGACAGTGTGAATCACCCTCGAACCTTTGAGGTTTTG